>JAFSRP010000048.1 GCA_017446045.1 Lachnospiraceae bacterium
CAAAAAGGCTGCTGCAGATCGCAACAGCCTTTCTTTCTGCGCCAGAGAGGGCTCGAACCCCCAACCTTTCGGTCCGTAGCCGAACGCTCTATCCAATTGAGCTACTAGCGCATCGTCATCAGACGCAAATGATATTATATCAGATATTTCCGTAATGTCAAATAAAATAATTGGCCTGATTTCTGTACACGGATGTACTTTTTTGCTGTATCTTTCAGCCGGGAAATGCTATACTTTGGTCAAGGCGATGAAGGGCATCGCAAGGGTTTTTTTAAAGAAAGGATAGCAAACATGGCATACGCGGATGATGTTTTTATAAAGATGTGCAGAGAGATCCTGGACGAAGGGCAGGATACTTCCGGGGAGCTGGTGCGGCCTCACTGGGAGGACGGGACGCCTGCATATACGATCAAAAAGTTCGGTGTCTGCAACCGTTATGACTTAAGCAAGGAGTTCCCGATCATGACGCTGCGGCGCACTGCCTTAAAGTCCGCAGTGGATGAGCTTCTGTGGATCTGGCAGAAAAAGTCCAACAACATTCATGATCTCAACAGTCATATTTGGGACGAGTGGGCAGACGAGACCGGTTCGATCGGCAAGGCTTACGGCTATCAGATGTCCGTCAAGCATCAGTACAAGGAAGGCATGTTCGACATGGTGGACCGGGTGATCTGGGACCTGAAGCACAACCCCTACAGCCGGCGGATCATGACCAATATCTATAACTTCCAGGACCTGCATGAAATGCATCTGTATCCCTGCGCCTACAGCATGACATTTAATTGCACGAAGAATCCGGAGACGGGAAGGCTCCGCCTCAATGCGATCCTGAACCAGCGCAGCCAGGACGTTCTGGCCGCCAACAACTGGAACGTGGTGCAGTATTCCGTATTGGTGCATATGATCGCGCAGGTCTGTGATATGGAGGCCGGCGAACTGGTGCATATGATTGCGGATGCCCATATTTACGACAGGCATGTGCCGCTGATCGAGGAACTGATCAGGAGGGAACCCTATCCGGCGCCGGTATTCCATCTGAATCCGGACGTAAAGGATTTCTATGACTTTACGCCGGATGATGTCTGGCTGGAGAATTACCAGACCGGTCCGCAGATCAAGAATATCCCGATCGCAGTGTGATCAGTGATGAAAGCGATCGTCAATGTGAACCGGGACTGGGCTATCGGGAGAGAAAATGATCTCCTGGTGTATATCCCGGCGGATATGAAGTATTTCCGTACCGTGACGAAAGGAAAGACCGTCGTAATGGGACGGAAGACTCTGGAGAGCTTTCCTGGGAAGAAACCGCTTAAGGGAAGGATCAATATCGTACTGACGAGAGATCTCTCCAGGATCCCGGAGGAGTCCAAAGCAGCGGCGGACGCCGTGATCGATGGAAGTACCGCAGAAGGTGTTGCAGAAACTGTCCGGCTGATGAAGGAGAGACATTCGGATGCCTTCCCTCAGTCAGCAGGAGAGAAGAGCAGTGACACTCCTGAAACGATTCTTGTAATAATTGCCGCATCTGTGGAAAACCTGGTGTTGCTGTGCAGAGAAGCCGGAGCAGCCGGGAAGGATGTATATGTCATCGGCGGCGCCTCCATTTATAAAAAACTTCTGCCTTATACCGATATCTGCCTGGTGACGGTCAATGATTATTTGCCTCCGGCAGATGCACCGGCGGATTCCTGGTTTCCGAACCTTGATGAGGATCCGCAGTGGGAACGGACAGAAACAGGAGAAATGCAGGAACATGACGGAATACATTTTTGTTTCTGCACTTATAAACGAGTGGAAGAGTGATATCATACCGGAGATCAAGGTTCTGACAGATGCGTCTCGATAAATATCTTGCGGAAGCCGGATGCGGCACCCGCAGTGAAGTAAAAAAACTGATCGGATCTCACAGGGTCTCGGTAAACGGGCAGACGGTCCGGGATCCCGGACAGAAAGTGGACGAAAATGCCGACAAAGTGCTGCTGGACGGCAGGGCAGTGCGATATGCGGCTTTTGAGTATTACATGCTCTATAAGCCTGCGGGCGTGATCTCCGCATCCCGCATTCCGGGCGATCTGAAAGACCTCAGCCAGACTTGCGTGACCGACTTGATCAAAGACCGGATCCGCAGTGACCTGTTTCCTGTGGGAAGGCTTGACAAGGACACCGAAGGCCTGCTGCTGATCACGAATGACGGCGCGCTTGCCCACCGTCTCCTTTCTCCCAGAAAGCATGTCGATAAGACTTATTACACAGAATTGGACGGCAGGCTTACAAAGGATGCGGCGGAGCGCATCATGGCGGGCGTGGACATTGGCGACGATAAACCGACGCTGCCCTGTGAGATAGAGATTCCGGGTGCGGATATGATGCCTGTGTCCGGATCGGCCTGTCTGATCACGATCCGGGAAGGACGATACCATCAGGTCAAACGGATGTTTGCGGCAGAAGGACTGACTGTGACGTATCTGAAGCGCCTTTCCATGGGACCGCTGGCACTGGATCATTCTTTAAAACCAGGAGAGTACCGGCCTCTCACAGAAGAAGAATTATATCAGATCCGGAAGGTATAAAAATCACCTGAATTACGGCAGATATGGAGGATTCCAGACAAAAGGAATGACGACCTTGAATGACAATAAAGACTATATGATCCGAGCGACAGCAGCGGACGGTTTCGTCCGCGCATTCGCGGCGACGACAAGAAATACGGTTGAGACGGCACGGCAGCATCATAATACATCCCCGGTGGCAACGGCTGCCCTTGGCCGCCTCATGACGGCAGCTCTTATGATGGGCTATGATATGAAAAATGACCCGGATCTCCTGACGATCCGCATCAACTGTGACGGACCGATCGGCGGACTGCTTGTGACAGCAGACCGCGCAGGGCACGTAAAAGGGTACGTGCATAATCCGCAGGTGATGCTTCCGCCAAATGCGAAAGGCAAGCTTGACGTAGGAGGTGCCCTGGATCTTGGCGTACTTTCCGTGATCCGTGACACCGGACTGAAGGAACCTTATATCGGCCAGACGATCCTTGTATCCGGCGAGATCGCGGAGGATCTGACCTATTACTTTGCGAATTCCGAGCAGGTGCCTTCTTCGGTGGCGCTGGGGGTCCTGATGAATAAAGACAACACTGTGCGCCAGGCCGGAGGATTTATTCTTCAGCTGATGCCGGGAGCGCCTGACGAGGTGATCGACCGTCTGGAGCAAAAGATCGGGACACTGGAAAGCATGACCGCCATGCTGGACAAGGGCATGACGCCGGAAGATGTTCTGCGGCTGATCCTTGGAGATATGGGCCTCGAGATCAACGAGAAGCAGGAATGCTCTTTTTACTGTGGATGCAGCAAACAGCGCTTGGAACAGGCACTGATCAGCATCGGCAGAAAAGACCTGGAGGAGATGATAGCGGAAGGAAAGGATATTGAAATGGAGTGCCATTTCTGCGCAAAAAAATATCCGTTCAGTGTCGATGAACTGAAAGTGCTCCTGGAGAAGGCAAAGTAATTCGGACAGCTATATTGAAAAACCATATTAATCCGTTTATAATGTATTCGGACTGTTCTTAAGGGACAGGAACCACTACATATAGTACCGGTATTATCCGGCAGATAAAGGACATACAAAGGAGGCCCTGATGAAAAAGTTTTTACAGGAATTTAAAGAGTTTGCAATTACCGGCAACATGGTCGACCTGGCAATCGGTATGATCATCGGCGGTGCGTTCACAACGATCGTGAAGTCCCTGGTGGACAACATCTGCATGCCCATCATCAGCCTTCTGACCGGTGGTATTGATTTCAGCAATATGTTTATAGCGCTGAACGGCGAGCATTATAAGACCGTGGAAGAAGCCGGTGAGGTGGCTCTGATCAAATACGGCTCCTTCATTACCGACGTGATCAGCTTCCTTCTGCTGTCCCTGGTCGTCTTTATCGTTGTTAAAAATGTCAACAAGCTCCGTGAGATGAAAAAGGCCAGAGAGCCGGAAGTTGAGGAAGCTCCGACCGAGAAGGAATGCCCGTACTGCTTTACCAAGATCAACATCAATGCGACCCGGTGCCCGCACTGCACCTCCCAGCTAAGCGAATAAGCCGGGCATATTCCGGCACTGCGGTATAAAGCAGAGTTTACAGAAATTTCATTTGCCTTATCCGGGAAGAACTGGTAGTATAATACGCACAGTGTGAACAGCCTCCGGTCCTGGCTGGGATATGAAGGATCTGAAGACAATCAAATATATCATCATTGCAGCCGGAGTACTTGCATCGGCTGCTTTTTATATCGCCGGTGGAGAAGGACCCGGCACCATCGGCTATGAAACGATCATCGAAGATGAGACGTTCCCGGTATCTGAGGAACGGGCGGAGCCGGGTCGGAGAACGGATACAGGATCGGGTGAAACTGACACCGGGATCACAGATGCCGAAGGCACCCGGGATCCGCTTCCCGAACAGGAGTCCCATACAGAGTCCGGGCAGTGCGGCACATATACCGTGGAGCTCGGTGAAGAGCAGATGGCAAAGCTCGGAGAGCTTGTTCGTGTGATCGTACGGGAGGAGCTGACTGCTGTCGCTGAGGAGGGATATCTGGAAAAAGCCCTGCAGGAAGCAGAAGAAGTGAGGAGATCTGAGGCAGAAGCACATCAGGGCCAGGTCAACCTCAATACGGCAGGCCGGACGGAGTTGATGACCCTGCCCGGGATCGGGGAGAAAAAGGCGGAAGATATCCTGGCTTACCGCGAAACACACGGCGCCTTCCGGAATGTTGAAGAGCTGATGCGGATCAACGGGATCAAGGAAGCCGCGTTTGAGAAGCTCCGGGACAGGGTATGGGTCTGAGCCGCAGTGCGGCGAATACATATGAATATAATGCATAATTATTCGATATGTGTTATACTAATTAATTATGATTACAGGAGGTTTCCTATGGCAGACAACAGCTTAAAGAACGTCAATCAGCCGGATGGACTTCGCGGGAGCGTGAAGATCGCAGACGATGTCATTCTGTGCATTGCGGCGCTCGCGGCAACAGATGTAGAAGGCGTAGCGAGTATGGCCGGCAACATTACCAATGACCTGGTCTCCATGTTTGGCGTGAAGAATCTGCGCAGGGGCGTCAAGATCAATATGGAGGAAGAAGAGGTCCAGATCGACCTTTCCATTATTGTGGAATACGGTTACAGCATTCCGGCAGTAAGTGCACGCGTACAGGAAAAGGTCAGAAATACGATCGAGAACATGACCGGCTTTAACGTCAGTGAAGTCAATGTCAGTATTGCCGGCATTGATACACGGACTGTGGAATAAAAGGCAGGCTGTATAGATATCATGGATAAACATCAGATCAGAGAACAGGTATTCCGGTGTATTTTCGGCATCGGGTTTCAGACGGACGTAGATCCGGAGATCCTGATCAACCAGTATGTGGATGATTCCTGCGATGCAGCTCTTTCAAATGCCGATCGGAGAAAGATCACTGAAAAGGCACTGGCGGTCAGCCGCAGGATCCCGGAGCTGGACGATCGGATCAATGAAGTAGCGGAAGGCTGGAAGACCAACCGGATGGGCAAGGCGGAGCTCAATATCCTCCGTCTGGCTCTCTATGAGATCATGTATGATGACAGTGTACCTGTAAAGGTAGCGATCAACGAGGCTGTGGAACTGAGCAAGGAATACTGCAATGACGACGCACCGGCATTCATCAACGGAATGCTGGCGCATTTTGCCGTTTAAGTTTCCGGAAAAGATCGGAAAAGAAAGCGGGCGGCAAGGTCTATGCAGGTCTACTCTGTCACACAGATCAATACGTATATCAAGAATCTGTTTGTCCGGGATTTCGTGCTCTCACGCATTACAGTCCGGGGCGAGGTCTCCAACTGCAAGTATCATTCTTCGGGACATATCTATTTCACTCTGAAAGACCGTGGCGGGGCGATCAGCTGTGTGATGTTTTCCGGACAGCGGGAAAGGCTGACTTTCCGTCTTGAGGACGGTCAGGAGATCGATGTTTCCGGTCAGATCACGGTGTATGAGAAAAGCGGGACCTATCAGCTGTATGTCAGGGACTGCCGCCTTTCCGGCGCAGGAGAGCTGTATGAGCGCTTTCTGCAGCTGAAGACAGAGTTGGCTGAAATGGGGATGTTTGATGAGATCTACAAAAAGCCGATCCCCCGATACAGCCGGAGGATCGGGATCGTGACAGCTTCTACAGGCGCGGCGGTCCGGGATATCATCAACGTAGCTACGCGGCGCGATCCGTATGTTGAACTGGTCCTGTACCCTGCTAGAGTGCAGGGAGAGGGGGCAAAGGAAAGCATAGTAAGGGGAATCCGGCAGCTGGATAAGATGGGTCTGGATGTCATGATCGTGGGGCGCGGCGGCGGATCGATCGAAGATCTGTGGGCATTTAACGAAGAGTGTGTAGCCCGTGCCATCTTTGAAGCAGAGACACCCATCATTTCAGCAGTGGGTCATGAAACAGATTTTACCATCGCGGATTTTGTGGCAGACCGGCGGGCGCCGACACCATCCGCGGCAGCTGAACTGGCCAGCTTTGAGTATGATGTGCTGGAGGAACAGTTCGGAGCCTACCGCAGTGCCCTGGAAAAAGAAATGACACAGCGCCTGCAGCTTCTGAAAGCCCGGGTGAATGCAGATAAGGAACGATTGCAGCGGCTATCCCCGCGAAGTGTCCTGCAGAACAGACGGCAGCAGCTCGATGCGATGAAGGGCAGCATGCGTCAGCTGATCGAAAGGAAGACAGAGAGGTATCTCCAGAAGGCAGAGAGGACTGCGGATGCGCTCAGACAGCGCATGCGGGGCGTGCTGGAGGATCGGCGGCATCGCCTGCAGGTAACAGCAGTCCGGCTGGATGGTCTTTCACCGCTCAAAAAAATGGGCGGCGGATACGGGTATATCACGGATGACCGCGGAAAGAGTATACGCTCAGTTCAGGATGTCCGGAAAGGTGCAAGGATGATGACATATGTCCGGGACGGCAGGATCGTATCGGATGTGGTCGCGGCAGAGGAGTGGAGCTATGGAAGCGGATAAGAATCAGATGACTGACGCGGCGGGGACCGCGGAGGAAATGACGATCGAGGAAAGCTTTGACAGGCTGGATGAGATCCTTGAGAAGATGGAAGATGAAGAGACCGGTCTGGAGGATTCTTTCCGTCTTTACGAAGAAGGTCTGAAGCTGATCCGCCGGGCGGAGGCCGGGATCGACCGTGTGGAGAAAAAAATACGTATACTGAACGAAGAGGAGTCCTGAAGCAATGTCTTTTAAGGAAGAGATGAAGAACCGGTCAGAGATGATCAGCCGGGAGATCCGGAATTTTCTGCCGGCAGAAGAAGGATTTCAGAAAACGATATTCGAGGCATGCAATTATTCCGTGATCAACGGAGGCAAACGGCTGCGTCCGATGATGATGCAGGCTGTTTACTGTCTTTGCCGTGGTAATAAAA
The DNA here is from genome assembly GCA_017446045.1 of Lachnospiraceae bacterium. Classification (GTDB taxonomy): domain Bacteria; phylum Bacillota; class Clostridia; order Lachnospirales; family Lachnospiraceae; genus Avilachnospira. Next base: position 7,476 of record JAFSRP010000048.1, read on the forward strand.
CATATACAGAGGATGATCGGGCGGTCCTTGCGCCTTTTATGGCAGCTATGGAGATGATCCATTCCTCCTCGCTGGTGCATGACGACCTTCCCTGCATGGACAACGACGTGCTGCGGCGCGGCGTTCCCAGTACCTGGGCGAAATTCGGTGAGGATATGGGGACGCTGGCCGGAGACGGGCTGATGATCTATGCGTTTGAAACGGCATCCCGTTCTGCAGCCCCTGCGGAAGCGAAGGCGGAGGCGATCTCCGTCCTGGCACGCAAGACAGGGATCTACGGTATGATCGGCGGTCAGACTGTCGATGTGCAGCTTACCGGAAAGCAGCCCACCAAAGAACAACTGGAATTTATTTACCGCTTGAAGACAGGTGCCCTGATCGAAGGATCCTTTATGATCGGCGCGGTACTTGCAGGTGCGGATAAAGAGACCGTCCGACAGCTGGAAGAGGCCGCGTGCTGCATTGGCATGGCCTTCCAGATCCAGGACGATATTCTTGATGTGACCGCCTCCGAAGGTGAACTGGGGAAACCGATCGGGTCTGATGCAGCCAACGGCAAGGTCACCTGGCTGACTTATTACGGCATGGAGCAGTCGGCTGCCGATGTGAAAAACTATACGCGGAGGGCTCTGGACATCATTGGGAAGATCGGACATGATCCTTTCCTGGAGCAGCTCCTGGTGTATCTCATTGACCGGAAATCGTGATGGCAAAGAAACGACTGGATGTACTGCTGTTTGAGCGTGGACTCGCGGAAAGCAGGGAAAAAGCAAAAACGATCATAATGAGCGGCATTGTGTACGTAAACGGTGTCAAAGAAGATAAAGCGGGCGGATCCTTTCCCGACGGGGAGGAAACACAGATCGAGGTGCGTGGTACAGGGCTCCGTTACGTGAGCCGCGGCGGATTGAAGCTGGAGAAAGCTATGGAAACCTTCGGCATCCGGCTGGACGGCATGGTCTGCATGGATATCGGGGCCTCTACCGGCGGCTTTACGGACTGTATGCTGCAGAACGGGGCCGCGAAGGTCTATGCCGTGGACGTAGGGCATGGACAGCTTGCCTGGAAGCTGCGCAATGACGAGCGTGTGGTCTGTATGGAAAAGACCAACATCCGTTATGTGGTACCGGATGATATCGGCGGGGAACAGCTGGATTTCGCTTCTGTGGATGTCTCTTTTATTTCCCTGGATAAAGTTCTTCCGCCGGCAAGATCGCTTCTCAGAGATGGCGCAGAGATGGTATGCCTTATCAAACCCCAGTTTGAGGCAGGCCGTGAAGAAGTCGGCAAGAAAGGTGTGGTCCGGGACCGCAGGATACACTGCAGTGTAGTGGAACGGATCACAGGCCTGAGCCGGGAGTTGGGATTTCTGCCATTGGGCCTTACATGGAGTCCGGTAAAGGGCCCCGAAGGGAATATAGAGTACCTGATCCATCTGCGAAAAACAGGAGAAAGATCAGGCAGTATGGCAGCAGATCCGTGGACAAAGGAAATGATCGCGGCGCTCGTAGACGGCGCCCACGCTGAGCTGGACAGATAAGGCCGGCAGCAGGAGCCATGAAGAATTTTTATATCATAATCAGTGAAAATGCCAATGTCTCAGTACAGAACACAAAAAAGAAGCTGATCGAACGCTTCCGGAGCTATGGTGAAAGTGTGCGCTTTGACGTGTATGAAGGCTATCTGGGAAGGGATTTTCAGATCCCGTCGGATGTGGACTGCGTGATCACGGTCGGCGGAGACGGTACGATGCTGCGGGCGGCGAGAGCAGCCTTCGGCAGGCCGGTCGCCTTCATTGGCATCAATCGGGGACATATGGGTTATCTGACCGAAGTATCGGAGATCAGCGACTTTGATACGCTGACAGAGCGGTTGGTCAATGATGATTTCCAGATCGAAGAGCGCATGATGCTGGCTGCCCGCGTACGCCGGAAGGGGAGAAATGTTTTCCGCGATTTTGCGCTGAATGATGTCCTTCTTGGCAAAAACGATTCTGTCCATATGATGGAATATGAAGTATATGTCAACGGGACTCTGCTGAACACCTACCGCGCGGACGGTGTGGTGGTGTCCAGCCCTACCGGATCTACGGGTTACTCTCTGTCAGCTGGCGGTCCGATCGCGTCTCCTTCGGCAAAGCTCCTGATCCTGACGCCTATCTGTCCGCATGCGATCAATACAAGATCTATCGTGCTTTCGGCAGGAGACAAGGTCCGTATCGTTCCGGTCAGCGATCACCTTCTGGTATCCTGCGATGGGGCAGACGGGACAGAAGTGCGCGCAGGCGATGAAGTTATCGTCACCCGTTCCTCGCATGCGATGCGGTTCATTCGCCTGAAGGAAGCATCTTTTCTTGATACACTGAGAGACAAGATGCGGGTGGTATAGTAACTGAACGGCATTCTGAATGAATCTGATAATGCCGATGAGCGTCTGAAAGAGAAATAAGGTTATGAAAGTAGGCAGACAGGCAAAGATCGTCGAATTGATCGGCAAATATGATATCGAGACCCAGGAAGAGCTCTGCACCCGACTGAACCAGGAGGGATATGAGGTCACCCAGGCTACTGTTTCGAGGGACATCCGGGAACTGAAGCTCACAAAAGCCGCCGGACCGGACGGCAGGGCTGTTTACCGTGCCGTGCGTCCCAATGAAGATTTTTCCCATAAATACCTGAACGTCCTGCGTACAGGTTATGTGTCTATGGATATGGCGCAAAACATCCTCGTGATCCGTACGATCGCGGGCATGGCGATGGCTGTGGCAGCAGCGATCGATGCCATGCAGTTCAGAGAAGTGGTGGGCTGCATTGCCGGAGATGACACGATCATGGTCGCGGTCCGTACGGTTGACGGATGTCTGGACGTCATGACCAGGATAAGAGATCTGGTAGATAACGGGTAAAAATATGCTGCTGGAGCTGAATGTAAAAGATATTGCGCTGATCCGGAAGGCCTCTGTCTCTTTTGACAAAGGCCTGAATATCCTGACCGGAGAGACAGGTACCGGTAAATCCGTGATCATTGACTCCGCGCTTCTTGCCCTGGGCGGCAGAGTCCGGGGCGATATGATCCGGCGCGGCGCGGAATATGCTTATATTGAGCTTCTTTTTGATGTGGATCCGGAAAAAAAGGAACTGCTTAAGGAACTGGATATATTTCCTGACGAAAACGGTCAGTTGATCATTAGCAGGAAGATCATGCCCGGCAGGAGCGTGAGCAGGATCAACGATGAAACTGTGACGCTCGGCAAGCTGAGAGAAGTCACATCACTGCTGATCGATATATATGGGCAGAATGAATTTCATACCCTGATGGATCGCCGGATGCACCTTGCGATCCTGGACGACTATATGTCGTCAGAGACAAGTGCTCTCAGGCAGTCGGTACGGGAGGCCTTTGTCAGGTGGCAGCAGGCTGTCAGAGCCGCAGCAGGATTCGGACTCGATGAAAAGGAGAGACTTCGGGAAGCGGATCTTGCCGGATATGAAGTCCGGGAGATCTCAGACGCGCAGCTGAAAGCCGGCGAGGAGGAAGAACTGGCTGCCCGATACCGCAAGCTGAACAATGCCAGAAGTATCATGGAATCGGTCAGCGGTGCCTATCGGGAACTGTCCGCCTGTGACACAGGGCGTGCGATCTCAGAGCTGGGCCATGCGATGCGGTATGACCAGGACCTGAAGCAGATCTATGATGAATTGATGGATATCCAGTCCATGCTGGATTCCGCGCTGCAGGATCTCAGTGCCTATGCCGAGAGCGTCGAAACGGACGGCAGTGAGCTGAGAGAGACTGAGCGGCGCCTGGATCTGATCCGGTCCCTGGAAGCAAAGTACGGACGGGACATTCCCGAAGTCCTGGCATATAAGGCGGAACGGGAACAGCGCCTGAAGGAACTGGAAAACTATGAGCAGGACCGTCAGAAGGCGGAGGCTGCACAGAAGGCAGCGCACGATAAACTGGCGGCACTTTGCGAAGAACTGACAAATGCCAGGAAGCAGGGAGCTGTACGGCTGTGCAATGCTATCCTTACCGAGCTGAAAGATCTGGGATTTGAAAAAGCAAGACTGGCCATGGATTTCCAGCCAAAAACTCTTTCAGCGGACGGCGCGGATGATGTCGGATTTGTGGCTTCACTCAACCCGGGAGAAGCTATGAAGAACCTGAGTGAGGTGGCTTCGGGCGGTGAGCTGTCCCGTGTCATGCTGGCGGTCAAGACCGTGCTGGCACAGACAGACAGGATCCCGACCCTGATCTTTGACGAGATCGATACGGGGATCAGCGGGCGCACAGCCCAGAAGGTCTCCGAAAAACTGGATGTTATAGGGCGGAAGCATCAGGTGATCTGCGTTTCGCATCTGCCGCAGATCGCAGCCATGGCGGATGTACATTATGTGATCCGGAAGATCGAGACTGACGGAAGAAACGAGACACAGATCGAACGTCTTGACATGGAGGGAGCCGAGCTTGAGCTTGCAAGGCTGCTCGGCGGCGCGGAGATCACAAAAGCAGTACGTGAAAACGCACATGAAATGAAAGAACTGGCTCTTAAGGGAAAAGCCCAGAGGAGAAATGCCGGATGAAAGAATTTCTTTTGAAGTATCAGCTGATCGTGACGATCGTGGTCGGCTGGTCATTGGCTCAGATCATCAAGACTTTGATCATCCTGAGGATAGAGCATCGTTTCGTGCCCGAACGCCTGATCGGATCCGGCGGCATGCCGAGTTCACATTCTTCCACGGTGTGTTCTCTGGCGACAGCAGCGGCCTATCTTTATTCGATCAATTCTTTTGAATTTGCGATCAGCGCCGTGCTGGCTATTATCGTCATGCACGACGCGATGGGCGTGCGGCTGGAGACAGGAAAGCAGGCCAAAGTCCTCAATGCGCTGCTGCAGGAGAATCCTTTCGCCTGGGAGGGCGAGGTGCTGGAAAATCACTTAAAAGAACTGGTAGGACACACGCCGCTGCAGGTAGTCTGCGGCGCGATCCTGGGAGTGCTGGTAGGCGTAGTGATCAACAATCTCGCCCATTAGGATACGGTAAAAGATCCCGGCAGGCACCGGGTCATAGAAAATGATTTGTAACCTGTTCAAAAAACAGAAGAGACTCGTGGGAGCGCTGCTGATCATTCTGGCGGCGTTTTCGTTGTGGGGATGCCGTGGACTGGAACTGGAAGAAAAGACGGAAGAAGTAGAAGAATATACGAGCCCGCAGGCAATGATCCTGATCGCCAATGAACGCAACCGTTACGAGTCCGTGTATTCCGGAGATCTCTGGCGGATCACGGTCAGCGAAGACAACACAGGTCTTGATAAACTGACGGTCCAGAATGTCAAACAGTTCATGGAACAGCTCAAGCTTCTCTGCATGCTTGCGGAGGAACGGGGCATTACGGTCACCAGTCAGGAACGAGACCTGCTGCGCCAGCTCACGGATGAGTACATGGCGGGACTCAGCGGGGAAGATCTTGCGTACATCGGATGTGACCGTCTGGATGTCCAGAAGCTGTATACAGACTATTACACAGCCAACAAACTTGTGACGAGTATAACATCAGCCGTGAGTTCCGAGATCAGTGATTCGGAGGCAAAGGTCATCAAGATCCAGCAGATCGGGACAGCGGACCTGAAAAAGGCTAAAGCGATCCTGAAGCGTGTAAAGATCGACGGGGCCAATTTTAACTCATTGGCCAGCAGATATACGGAGACGGAGACCATTGAGGAGACTCTGATGCGCGGAAGCCGGGGAGATCTGATCGAGCGCGCGGCATTCGATCTGGAAGAGGGACAGATCTCCAACATCCTGCAGATCGGGGAGATGTATTACATCATCAAATGCGTTGACGGTTATTCCAAGGACGCCACACTTGCGCGGAAGAACCGGCTGGAGCGGGCCATGAACAATCAGGCATTTCAGGCAGAATTTGCGCCATACAGCCAGGAACACAGGATCCGGTTTTCGGAACGTTTCTGGAACGAGATCGATTTTCAGACACCGACAGGATCGACAGTGGACAACTTCTTTGATCTTTATGAGAAGGCGTTCATATAGATACATATAAGTAACTAAGGAGATGGTAAACATGTCAGCAATGACAAGCAAAAAAGGCAGTTTAAGTATCAACAGCGAGAATATTTTCCCAATCATCAAAAAATGGTTATATCAGGACCATGATATCTTTTATCGTGAACTGATCTCCAATGGCTGTGACGCGGTGACCAAACTGAAGAAGCTTTCCCTGATCGGTGAGTATACTGCGCCGGAGGGAGAAAAATATCGTATCGATGTGACGGTAGATCCAAGGGTCAATACGATCACATTTGAGGATAACGGTATCGGTATGACCGCGGACGAAGTGGATTCCTATATCAACCAGATCGCATTTTCCGGCGCGGCTGATTTTTTACAGAAATATAAAGACAAGGCTAATGAGGACCAGATCATCGGTCATTTCGGTCTCGGGTTCTATTCCGCATTTATGGTGGCGGACAGGGTCGAGATCGATACGCTTTCCTATAAGGAGGGTGCGGAGCCGGTCCGCTGGATATCTGAGGACGGCATGTCCTTCGAGATGACAGAAGGCACGAGGACCACCCACGGCACATCCGTTACGCTCACGATCAATGAAGAAGAACTGCAGTTCTGCAATGAGTATAAGGCACGTGAGGTCATGGATAAATACTGTTCCTTCATGCCGGTGGAGATCTATCTGAAGGATGCCGCGAAGGAAGAGGAAAAGGCAAGAAAAAAGGCGGAAGAGGACGCCAAAAAGAAGACTGAATCGACGGGTACGATCGAGGTCGAAGGCGGGGAAAAGCCTGTGGCGGAGGACCAGATCAAAGACTATAAAGAGGTCGAAGCTGAGGTGATCGAAAAGCCCCTCAATGATACGCATCCTCTTTGGAATGAGAGCCCGTCCCAGGTGAAAGAGGAACAGTATAAGGAGTTTTACCGCAAGGTATTCCGTGATTTCAAGGAACCGCTGTTCTGGATCCACCTGAATATGGACTATCCGTTCAACCTGAAGGGCATCCTTTATTTTCCGAAGATCAACAACGAGTATGAGAACCTGGAAGGTACGATAAAGCTCTACAACAACCAGGTCTTTATTGCGGACAATATCAAGGAAGTGATCCCCGAGTATCTCCTTCTTTTGAAAGGTGTGATCGACTGCCCGGACCTGCCGCTGAACGTGTCCCGTTCCGCACTGCAGAATGACGGCTTTGTAAAGAAGATCTCAGATTATATCACGAAGAAAGTCTCCGACAAGCTGACGGGCATGTTCAAGGTAGACCGGGAGAATTACGAAAAATATTGGGATGATATCAGTCCCTTCATTAAGTACGGATGCCTGAAAGACGAAAAGTTCGGCGACAAGATGAAGGATGCCGTGATCTTTAAGGATCTCGACGGGAAATATGTGACCGTGGACGAGTATCTGAAGAAAGATGGAGACGGCGCGGAAGAAATAAAAGAGGAGGCTGAAGGCGGAACAGCACCGGCGGAGCCTTCAAAGGACGAAAAGGAGACGGATCGGAAGAAGGAGACGATCTTCTATGTGACCGATGAAAAGGAACAGGGCCAGTACATCCGGATGTTCAAAAACGCCGGCCAGAACGCGGTCATGATGCTTTATGCCATCGACACACCTTTCATCTCCTGGTTCGAGCAGAAGAAGGATGATCTTTCCTTTGTGAGGATCGATGCGGACCTGACCGAGAGCTTCAAGGAAGAGACGGCAGAGAACAGTAACGCAGAGGTCAGGGATAAGCTGGTCAGCCTGTTTCGCGCGGTCCTCAATGATGAAGAGCTGGATGTGAAGGTGGAAAGCCTGAAAGATGCATCCGTGGCTTCACTCATGACGATGTCCGAAGACGGCCGCCGGATGCAGGAAATGATGAAGATGTACGCCGCATACGGTATGGGTATGGGCGATATGGGCAAGGATGCGCAGACACTGGTGCTGAATTCCAACAATGAACTGGTAAAGCGGCTGCTGACAGAGACAGATGTCAAAGAGCCGTCTGAACTGGGAAGAAAGATCACGGAACAGCTCTATGATATGGCGCTTCTTCAGAGAAATGGCCTGAGCCAGGAACGAATGGCTGCATTCATTGCGCGCAGCCAGGAGCTGATGCTCAAGTTATAATCAGGTCCGCTGCAGGACCTGCCGCACTCCCTGACACAGGATGGAGGATTTATTAATGAACGGTGCAGAGGCAATGGTGAAATGCCTGGAACTGGAAGGCATCAAAACGATATTCGGATACCCCGGAGTGGCAATCGCTCCTTTTTATGACGCGGTCGGAAAATCATCTGTCCGGCATATCCTGGTCCGCCAGGAACAGGCAGCCGGACATGCGGCAAACGGATATGCGCGTATTTCCAGAAAGACGCAGGTCTGTGTGACTTCGTCCGGTCCCGGCGCCACCAATCTGATCACGGCGCTCGCTACGGCATATGCAGACAGCATTCCGCTGGTCGCGATCACCGGTCAGGTGGACAGCCATCTTGTGGGGCGGGATGTGTTCCAGGAAGCGGATATCCGCGGCGCAACAGAGTCATTCGTAAAATACAGCTATCTGGTTCGTAATGCCGATGATATTCCGCATATCATGAAAGAGGCGTTCTATATCGCGTCGACCGGACGCAAGGGTCCCGTACTGATCGATATCCCTCACGACATCCAGCTGGCCGAGATGAATAAGCCCTTTGCTTACCCGGAAAGTGTGGAGATGCGCGGCTACAAGCCCAATCATAAGATCAATGCCCAGCAGATGAACAAAGTCATCGAGGCGATCCGGAAGGCAAAGAAGCCGTTGATCTGCGCAGGCGGCGGTGTGATCCTGGGACATGGAGAACCGGAGGTAAGAGAGTTCTGTGAAAAGAACCGTGTACCGCTGGTCTCCACGATCATGGGTATCGGCGTGCTGCCCAAGAACCATTCCATGTACTTCGGTATGCTTGGAAACAACGGAAAACCGTATGCAAACCGCGCTGTTATGAGCAGCGATCTGCTGATCATTGTCGGTGCGCGCATTGCAGACCGCGCGGTGCCGAAACCGGAAAGCCTGGAAAAACAGGTATCCGTGATCCATATCGATATCGATTCCGCCGAGATCGGCAAAGTGCTTGGTCCCACACTGCCTCTGGTAGGAGATGTAAAAGAGATCTTCACAATGCTCAACGAAGTGGATCTCCCGAAATGCGATGAAAACTGGATCGGCACTTTGGAGCAGATCAAGCACAGCACTGTGGACCAGCGCAAGTGGAGCGAAAATAAAGTCAATCCCATGGAACTGGTCAAAGTTCTTTCCGAAAAGATGGATCCGGACGCGATCTATGTTGCGGATGTAGGTCAGAACCAGCTTTGGAGCGCAGATAATTATGTCATGAAAGAAGGCCGGTTCCTCACCAGCGGAGGCATGGGTACGATGGGCTATTCCATCCCCGCTGCCTTTGGCGCGAAGACTTGTGCACCGGACAAACAGGTCGTGGCAGTCTGCGGTGACGGCTCTTTCCAGATGAGTATGTATGAGCTTGGAACCATTGCTGTCAATAAAACTCCTCTCAAGATCCTGGTCATGAAAAACCGGTATCTCGGGCTTGTCCGTGAGCATCAGGAAAAGGCTTTCGGTTCCCGCTACAGCGGTGTCGAGCTGTTCGATTATCCGCATTATGACAAGGTCGCGGAGGCTTACGACATGGGTTACTATCATTGTGACAGCAATGAGACCATGCCGGAGGAGATAGACCGTTTTCTGCAGCATGACGGCGCGGCCATCATGGTCTGTGAGATCGACGCGTCAAACAACGTTATTTAAGGAGGGATGGTATGAAAGGCATTTTTTCAGTTCTTGTGGAAAACCATGATGGTGTACTGTCCCAGATCTCCGGGTTGTTTGCACGCCGCGGATTCAATATCGACAGTCTGGTCGTCGGCGAGACCGAACAGCGTGACGTTTCCAGCATGACCATCGTTTCTACCGGAGATCAGCGGACGATCGACCAGATCGAGAAGCATCTCAACAAGAAGCCGGACGTGATCAAAGTCCGCCGGCTGGAGGAGAACCGCAGTGTTTCCATGGAGATGATGCTGATCAAAGTCGGGTGCACACCGGCCAACCGCAGTACACTGATTGAGATCTGCTCGATCATGGAAGGAAGGATCATGCATGTATCCCCCAGATCCATGATGATCGAAGTTCATGGAACACCTGAGCGTATCAGCGATTTTATCGAGATGGTGCGCAGCTACGGAATCATAGAAATGCAGCGTACCGGCGTGATCTCCCTGGGAAGATCCTGAGCCGTCAGAAGAAGGAAACAATTTTAACAGGAGCAAAGCAGCAAACATGGAAGCAAAAGAAAAATCGGCAGGCCAGCAGCTGAAAGACCGGCTGGCGTATCAGTTTAAACATATCGGCCAGACACATCCCGAAGATATTGAACCGGCACTTGCGTTCTGCGAGGACTACAAAGTCTTCATGAACAGTTCCAAAACGGAACGGGAGTGCACCGCTTATCTGGAGAAGCTTGCCATCGATCACGGATATTCCGCTTTTGATCCGGCAAAGAAATACAATGCCGGTGAAAAGGTATATTATGTTAACCGTAGCAAGAACATCTTTCTTGTCACTTTCGGAAAGAATTCCCTGGCAGAGGGGATCCGCTTCAATATTGCGCATATCGACAGCCCTCGTCTGGACCTCAAGCCTTTCCCGCTTTATGAGCAGGATGAGATCGCGTATTTCAAAACGCATTATTACGGGGGGATCCGGAAATACCAGTGGGGCACGGTCCCGCTTGCCATGCACGGGGTCGTCATGCTGAAGGACGGCACGCAGGTGAAGGTCTGTATCGGTGAAGCGGAAGAGGATCCGAAGTTTATCGTTTCTGACCTGCTTCCGCATCTTTCCGCAAAGCAGAATCAGCGTCCGCTGAATGAAGGCCTCAGAGGAGAGGAACTGAACATCATTATCGGCAACATACCGTATCATGATGAGGAGGTAACAGAAGCATTCAAGCTGAAGGCACTGGAACTGCTGCATGAGCGCTTCGGAATGACAGAGGCGGATTTCACCAGAGCCGAGATCGAAATGGTGCCTGCATACAAGGCATCGGACATCGGTCTGGACCGTTCGCTGGTGGGTGCTTACGGACAGGATGACAAGGTCTGCGCCTATACTGCGGCAATGGCGGCATTTGCCGTAAAGGATCCGACCTTTACGACGGTGACTGTCTTTACCGACAAGGAAGAGATCGGATCCGAAGGCAATACCGGAATGGCATCTCATGCGCTGGACCACTTTGTGGAAGATCTGTGTGAATCTGCCGGTGCAAGGAAGCGGGAGGTCTACCGTCATTCCATATGCCTTTCCTCCGATGTGAACGCTGCATATGATCCGACTTTTGCGGATGTATTCGAAAAAAACAACTCAAGCTTTCTCGGACACGGTCCTGTCCTGACAAAGTACACCGGGGCCAGGGGGAAGTCAGGTTCCAATGATGCCTCCGCAGAGACCATGTACAAGGTGATCAACTGCATGGAAAAGGAAAACGTCTGCTGGCAGATCGGCGAGCTGGGCAAGGTCGATGAGGGAGGCGGCGGAACGATCGCGCTCTTCATGGGTGACATGGATGTCGATACCGTGGATCTTGGCGTTCCTGTGCTGGCTATGCACGCGCCTTTCGAGGTCACATCCAAACTGGATATTTATCACACCTACAAGGCATTCTGCGCGTTCTATCGGTAAAGCTTCCGTAAACCGGGTATTTTTACAGGAAAACGATGAGTACGCCAAGAACCCTGAGCAGAAAACAGAAAAATGACCTGATACTCATATTTGTAATACTGGCGGGGTGTATTTTGTATTTTGCTCTGCACCGTACAGCCGCGCCTGCAAATCAGGCACGCACTGTCGTGATCTCGGTAGGCGGGGAGGAAGTTTATCACGGATCTTTAGGTATTGCGGACGGTGAGATCAGGATCAAGGGAATAAACGGCGGCAGCAACGTATTCGTTATGGAGAAGGACGCGCATGGAAATGTGGGTCTTCGCTGTACAGAAGCGGACTGTCCCGACCTGATCTGTGTACATACGGGTCTGGTGGTACTGCCTGATGAACCGATCGTCTGCCTGCCGCACCGGGTCACGGCGAGGATCATTGATTAGGAATAACGATATGAAACTATTATCCATTGCGGTCCCGTGTTATAATTCGGCCGCATATATGAAGAAAAGCATCGCGTCTCTTCTGACAGGCGGGGAAAGGGTGGAAGTTATTATCGTAGATGATGGCTCCACAAAGGATAACACCTGGGAGATCGCACAGGAGTACGAAAGACAGTATCCCGGCATCGTCAAAGCCGTCCATCAGGAAAATGGCGGACACGGTGAGGCGGTCAATACAGGCCTGGCAAATGCCACCGGTCTGTATTTCAAGGTGGTCGATTCCGATGACCATCTGGATCCGAAAGGTCTGCAGGACGTGCTGGATAAACTGGAAGAATTCTCCTTTAAATCCAATGCGCTGGACATGTTGATCTGCAACTATGTCTATGACAAAGAGGGCGCGCGGCATAAGAAGGTCATGGCCTATAGGACGGCTCTTCCGATGAACTGTGTGTTCGACTGGAACAGGATCCGGCATTTTCATGCAGGACAGTATATCCTGATGCATTCCGTCATTTACAGGACACAGCTTCTGAAAGACTGCGGGCTGCGTCTGCCGGCACATACTTTTTATGTGGATAACCTTTATGTGTACTATCCGCTTCCCTATGTGAAACGGGTCTACTACATGAACATCAAGCTGTACCGGTATTACATCGGACGGGCGGATCAGTCGGTAAATGAGAAGATCATGATCGGCAGGATCGACCAGCAGATCCGCGTGACCAAGATGATGCTCTCCAGCCATGACCTGATGAAGGTGCAGCCGGTAAAACTCCGCAAATATATGATGAGCTACTTTGAGATCATGATGGCGATCTCCTCGATCCTGGCGATCCGTTCAGGCTCTGAGGAGAATCTGGCAAAGCGGGATGAGCTGTGGAATTACCTGAAGGATAAAGACAAGGCGGTCTATCGTAAACTGCGGTACCGTCCTTTCGGCAGGATCTCCAACGCACGCCACAAAGTGGATCTCAAGGTCACAGATACGATCTATCGTATCGTCAGGAGGATCTACGGGTTTAATTAATTCAGGCAGTATTCAAATGACACTGACTCCTATCACATTTCTGATCGTTTGTCCGATGGTGTTCCTGGCGGGACTGGTGGACTCCATCGGAGGCGGGGGCGGACTGATCTCGCTTCCCGCCTATCTTTTTGCCGGTCTTCCGATCCATCTTGCGATCGGCACCAACAAGATGTCTTCCTGCTGCGGAACGGCCGTAGCCGCAACACGTTTTGCAAAAAACGGACTCATCGATCTCAAACTTGCAGTTCCGGCGATCGTAATGGCGATTATCGGTTCATCCATAGGCGCACATATTTCTATGCAGATGGATGAGCGTATCCTGCGGTATCTTCTGATAGCTGTGCTGCCAATAGCCGCCTATTTCGTACTGAACCGTCATTTGTTTAATGACAACGGTACCGGTCGTGTCAACTATGATCGGAGAACTTATCTTGTGGCTTGTCTGTCAGCGCTGCTGATTGGGATCTATGACGGGACCTATGGACCGGGGACGGGCACTTTTCTGATCATAGCTTTTACTGTATTTGCGAAGCTCAGCATCGGACAGGCGAATGGACAGACCAAGGCGATCAATCTGACGACCAACCTTACTTCCCTGGTGATCTTCCTGCTGAATGGACAGGTTCTGGTCCCCCTGGGCATAGCTGCGGCGCTCTGCAACATGGCAGGCGGCTATATCGGCTCCGGTATGGCAATGCAAAACGGCGCACGCATCGTACGCCCGATCATTCTGGTCGTATTGGTGCTTTTGTTTATCAAAATACTGACCGGGTCTTGAAATAACTTGCAAAAAGCGCTTGACTTTTGGCGGTTATAATTATATTATTACAATGTTCGCAACGCGAATACGGGGTCTTAGCTCAGCTGGGAGAGCACCTGCCTTACAAGCAGGGGGTCACAGGTTCGAGCCCTGTAGGCCCCAGGAGATGAATATGGCGGAATAGCTCAGCTGGCTAGAGCACACGGTTCATACCCGTGGTGTCGAGGGTTCAAGTCCCCCTTCCGCTACGCAAGATAAGGGCCTTAGACAAGGGCCCTTTTTCGTGTACTAAAGCAAACACAACCAGCAGCACAACCACCCGAAGCGGGGCAAATAGAAAAGAATATTTCTTAAAAGCTGTCGGCCCGAGTCAGTGATGAATGAAAGAATATCCCGGAAAGGGATTTTTCTTCCAAAAGGACAGGGGTATAGGGTATAATCAATTATAACAGGGCATGAATGTATATGTTCCTGAAGAGCAGAGAAACAGGATCCAGGAGACAGCAGGAAATGCAGAGGCCGGTCTGAAAAGAACAGTCCTGCAAGGTGCTGTATGAAGTATTAAAAATGATCAGGAGGGAAAAATGAAGATTGGTTTTTTGGGATGCGGAGCGATCGGCAGCATTTATGCGGGATATCTTTCCAAAGCACACGAGGTTTGCGTAGTAGACACATTTCCGCCGGTCATCGAGGCGGTGAAAAAGAACGGTATCCTGATCGATGAATGTGTACCGGGCATGGGGACCGGAGAGACGGTTTCTTTTACGCCGGCGATGGCATCTACGGATCCGAAGGAGATCGGCGTGGTCGATATCCTTATCGTATTCGTCAGATATATGTTCCTTGAGGCTGCCTGCAGAAATGCGCTTCCCATGATCGGGCCGGATACGATCGTCATGACTCTTCAGAATGGCATCGGTAACTATGATGAGATCGCAAAAGTCATCCCGGAGGATCAGATCGTGATCGGCAATACCTCTTTCGGATCCATGGGACTGGAACCGGGTCATGTGAAGCATACAGGTTCGGGCACGACTTTCATAGGAACGCTTAAAGCACCGATCGAAAAAGCCCATAGAGCGGCAGCGGCGCTGCGTGAAGCCGGGTTTGATGTCGAAGTTATGGACAACGTCATGGAAGTCATCTGGCACAAGGTCTTCGTCAATGTGGCGCTCAATGCGATCTGCGCCCTGCTGGATGTCCAGAATAGTTTTGTCAATGACAATCCGTATGGACGTGAAGCAGCAAAGCTTATGGTCAATGAAGCGATCGACGTGGCGATCGCAAGCGGCTGCAGGCTGGACAGGGAAGAGGAGCTTGCGCACGCTTTCCAGGTGGTGGTCGATACAGGCATGAATCGCTGTTCCATGCTGCAGGATGTCAGCCACCAGAAGGAGACGGAGATCAAGATCATCAATGGCGCAGTCTCAAGGATCGGCCGTGAATACGGTATTCCGACTCCGTATAATGATCTGATCTGCCAGCTGATCCTGGCGAAGCAGTCCATTTATCTCGGAAGATGATCATTCAGTTAAGCTCTATCCACAGACAAGGGAGATGCCTCAGCATCTCCCTTGTATTTTCAGAGTTCAGTTATAGCCGGTTTTCCGGACAGACCGGCGGCATCAGCCATAGGTCTTTACGTAGATCGCGGCAGCCTCCCACTGACTGTCTCCCTCATAAAAGAGTCCGTGGGTATAGAGTTCCTCTCCGACGATGGTAATATACCCGGCATCATTCAGATCACTTTCATGGTAGTATCCGCTGCAGTTGCTTATGACGAAAGTCGCCTGGTCAGACTGTCCCTGCTCCCTGTCATAAGCGTAATCACGGGTCAGGAGAGCGGTCCGGACCTCTCCGTATTCGTCCTTGGATACCCGGTAGTGATCCTTATCGATCTTTGTAAGGACAAACATTCCTTCCCAGGTCTGTC
>JAFSRP010000049.1 GCA_017446045.1 Lachnospiraceae bacterium
AGCTTCTTCAACTTCGGCTGCACTCACCGTAGTGCCAAGTCCGTTGGCAGCTGCCAAAGCAGCGCGGTTTTTGATCTCCAGAGCCAGCTCTGTATCCACGATCTCTCCGTCTGCTTCCACCAGAAGCTTTCCATCCAGGGAATAAAGCCTGCCGGATACATCATAATAGTCTCCGGGTCCCGGTCTGAAATCAGGGAGTTCCGAGATATTGGCCGCATAGGACGGTCTTGCAAGAACGATCAGGCACACAAGTGCCGCAACGCCCCACAGCAATACGGATCTGTATGTTTTGTTCATATGTGCCTCCTTATCAGTCAGCGCATTCGCATTACAATATTTCTCTTTCGTTCCACACCAATGGAAGTCATTTCCTCATGTCCGGGAAGAACCGTCGTGTCATCCGGAAGCTTCATGAGCACCTCACGGATGCTGTGAAGAATGGACGGCATACTGCCTGTCGCAAGATCTGTCCTGCCGCAGTCCCCGGCAAACAAAGTGTCTCCGGAAAACAGGGCAGATGATGACGGCAGATAGTAGCAGCAGCTTCCGATCGTGTGTCCCGGTGTCGCGATCACTTTCCAGGTCTCGCCAAGCAGCTGCAGCTCCTCTCCGTCCTCCAGATAATGCACGTCCTGCAGCACGATGCCGCCGGTCCCCATGGAACCGCTTTCGTTTAAGACGGCATTTTCCAAAAGAGCCCTTTCTTCACGGTATGCATACACCGGCAGGTCCGGATAGGCGGCTTTCAGCGCCGGTACTGCAGTAATGTGGTCAAAATGCCCATGCGTCAGGAGGATCGCGGCAGGTTCCGTTCCGAGCTGCTGCAGCTTTGCGATGATCCCTTTTGCGTTTTCGCCGGGATCGATGATCACAGCCTCGCTCTCATCGCTCACGATATAGCAGTTTGTCATGACCGGTCCTACGACCAGGATACTTACTTTCAGCATGGTCCTTACCTGATGATCACATCGTCTCCGATGGTAACGTAATTGTTCTGAACATTCAGACGGGAGATCCAGTTCTTGGTCAGTACCGTCTTCATCCGTGTATTTATATTCTCCACATCATAGATCCAGGAAGTCGTCGGCCAGATGCAGTTCTGCGGCCTGAGCGCACGGTAAAACGATTCTCCCACACCATCCTGTCCGTGATGGCTGACCTGGACGTAATCCGCGGTAAGATCCCACAGCGGAATAACGCTTATGAGACGCCGTCCTACCTCTTCTCCCATATCCCCCAGAATGATCAGATGCTTGCCGTTGACCGTAATGTCATACATAAGGCCGGAGCTGTTGACCGCATAGGATCCTTCGCTTTTGACGGGATCATTGAGGACACGGAAGGAAAGACAATCGGACAGGATCACTTCCGTCCCCGCTCCGGCATCCCCGTGCAGACGTTCCGGGTCTACGGAAGCAAGCTGGCCGAACAATGCAGCGACCATGCCGGCCTCCTCCGGATCGACCGCCTCATACCATTCGTAATCGAAGAAGTTATAATAGATCCCGCGGATATCGATATCACCGCGATGATCCCTGAGCATGGCGCACAGTCCGCCCACATGGTCTGTCTGCGGATGAGTCACAAGCCAGGCATCTACGACCCCGCCGTACTCCCGGAGCACCGAATAAAGGTGCTCCGCATCCGCTTCCTGTCCGCCATCCACGACAATGACACGCCCGTCACTGCTGCGGATCACAGCAGACAGCTGCTGGCATATGTTTCCGCGATTCTCGAGAAAGCGGATCTCCCCGCCGCCAAGGACCGGTTCCTCATCAAAATTATTGGTCTTTTCATGAAGGTCGGCTGCAGTCCTATGGATCCCGATGATCACATTGTCAGACGCAGCAAAAGCCGGCGCCGCTATGAGCTGCACACCGGTCAAAAATGCCGCTGCCAATATGCCAAAACGCAGATGCTGCTTCATTAATACCATCCTCCGGATCATTCCCGTTGTATTCATTTATATAGCATACCAATTTTTTGAATGCAAGGCAGTTAAAGACATTGTAAGAGAAGCGTAAGCCGCAGGACGGAAGGACTGTGCCGATAAGCGCAAAAAAGGACTGCCGCCATGGGAATAAGACCATGAACAGCAGTCCCCGCGTATGTTCAATCCGCCACGACCGGCGCGGCATCCGCCGGGATCGGGCATGTATATCCTTTACTCGTTTTTTCCTGAAATTCCATTCTTGCCGCTTCCAGCAGCTGCGGATCCGCAAAGAGCTCCAATGCCGCCGCAGCCAGTACCCTGCCGGCGTGGAGGGCGGCCTTATGTCCGATGCTGCTGCCGGCTGATGAAGTGCTTTGCCAGCTGTGTCCCGGGCATCCGTTGGGCCATGCCGCCACATGTATCTGGGCAGTCGGTGTCAGCCAGCTGACATCTCCAACGTCTGAGGACCCCGGATTAAAGGCGGCTCCGTCAAAAAGAGGAAGAAGGAAATCATTCATGCTGCGCCCTCCGCGCATAGCCGCAGCTCTTTCGGCATAATCAGCGCTGACGCCGCTTCCCAGTCCCGGCGCCTTCGTGCCGGAGGTGTATGTCCGGATCAGCGCATCCGCATACGACATTTCTTCGGGCGAATAGTGTGGCACTCCAAGCTTCTCGAAATTCCTCTGCAGGAGCTGTTCCAGCACGTGGTTGGGAACGATCTCCGCCGTACCGTCGATAAACTTCCTGGTGAGACGCGTCTCTGTCATCAGTGCAGCGCCTTCCGCGATCTTGTCGACTCTGGATAAAAGTGCCACAGCCTCGGCGACCTTGTCTGAACGAACCATGTAAAGAACGGTCGACTCCGCCTGCACGACATTGGGGCTTCGCCCGCCCGCATCCGTGATCGCGTAGTGCACCCTCGCGCGGTCGCTCATATGCTCCCGTAGAAACTGTACTCCGATATTCATGAGTTCCACCGCATCCAATGCGCTCCTTCCGACATCCGGTTCCGAGCTTGCATGAGCGGCGATCCCGTGGAAACTGTACTGTACCTGTATGCAGGCATTATTGCTTCCCGTAACGACTTCATTGGCATCATCGGGGTGCCAGGTCAAAGCGGCATCGAGTTTGCTCCACAGACCGTCCCGGGCAAAAAACGCCTTGGCGGCGCCGCCCTCTTCTCCGGGGCACCCAAAAAGAATGACTGTACCGGGAGTGCCTGTTTCTTTCAAAAACGCCCGCACGCCGATCGCGGCAGCCAAAGCACCCGCTCCCAGAATATTGTGTCCGCAGCCGTGTCCGCAGTCGGATTCCGTATTCCCGACATCTCTCGGCTCCCGCTCCGCGGCAAATGCTTTCTGCGAAAGGCCGGACAGCGCATCGTATTCCGCAAGGATCCCGATCACGGGGCCCCCTTCTCCATAACTGGCAGCAAATGACGTTTCTATGCCGCAGATCCCTTTTTCAACACGAAAGCCTTCTTCCCGCAGTACCCTGCAGTATAGCTCACAGGCGTGGAATTCCTGCAGGGACAGCTCGGGATGAGACCAGATGTCATCAGCAACACGGCAGATAAGATCCTGTTTATTTTCGATCTCACGGATGGCAAAAGCTTTTTGGTCTTCCATTTTCAGTCTCCTATAAATTACCCGTGAAATATACCGGGCTGATATATTTCACGGGCCTGATAGGTTCGAAACGATCACAATACTTTCCGCAGGAAATCCTGCAGGCGGGCATTCTTCGGAGAACCGAAGATCTCGGAGGGCGTCCCTTCTTCCAGGAGCCTGCCGTCTGCCATGAACAGGACACGGTTGCCGACTTCGCGGGCAAAACCCATTTCGTGGGTAACGACGACCATGGTCATTCCCTCGTGTGCCAGTTCTTTCATAACATCCAGCACTTCGCCGACCATCTCGGGATCCAGTGCGGATGTGGGTTCATCGAAAAGCATGACCTGCGGCTCCATCGCAAGCGCGCGGACGATCGCCACACGCTGCTTCTGTCCGCCCGAAAGCTGGATCGGATAGGCATTGGCACGATCCGCCAGTCCGACACGGTTCAAAAGCTCCAGCGCTTTCTTCTCCGCATCTGCCTTACTGATGCCCTTGACGCGGATCGGCGCCAGGATGATATTATCCATGATCGTCATATGCGGGAACAGATTGAAGTGCTGGAACACCATGCCCATCTTCTGGCGGTGCTTGTCGATATCCAATTTGACCCATTGTCCTTCGGCATTTCGGATCTTCTTTTTTGTGATATCCACCCCATCAAAAACGATAGTGCCGCCGGTGGGATGCTCCATCAGGTTCAGGCTTCTCAGAAAAGTGGATTTGCCGGATCCGGACGGTCCGATCACGACCATGACATCCCCTTTGTTGATATCTACGGTCACACCGTCCAGTGCTTTGATCACGCCTTTGTTGTAGTACTTTTTCAGGTCATGTACCGAGATCAGGACCTCATCTCTTATCTCCACGGCTCATCCTCCTCTCAAAATATGCAATGATCTTAGATGTGGGGAAGGTCAGGCAGAAATATACCACCGTTGCGATGATCAGAGGCTCTGCGATACGATAGGTCGCGCCTTTGGTGGATGATACCGCGTACATGATCTCCTGCACACCGATGGTGTAGCAGATAGAAGACTCTTTTATGATGGTAACAAATTCGTTCGCTATCGGCGGAAGGATGTTCTTGATCGCCTGCGGCAGGATGATGTAGCGCATGTTCTGCACCTGGGAAAGCCCCAGCGACCTGGCGGCTTCTGTCTGCCCGCCGTCAATGGACTGGATGCCGGCGCGGATGATCTCGGAAAGGTAGGCGCCGGAGTTCATGGCCAGCGCGACAACACCCGGCAGGAAACGCTCAAACCGGATAAACCCGAACAGCTTAAACGTGGGAAGAGAAATATTACCGAATACCACGTAATAAATAATGAACAGCTGTACCAGCATCGGGGTCGCGCGGAAGACCTCCACGTAAACCGTTGCGATAAAGCTCAGGGGATTGAACCGGCTCACGACGGCTCTCGGTCCGTCCTCGATCTCATGACCGTCGGCATCGATCCCGAGCGCACGGAAAGGCCGGATATCGGACAGACGCAATACCGCAAGAAACAGCGCCAGTATGAAGCCGAAGATCACCGTCAGCAAGGACAGGGAGACCGTACATACCAGGCCTTGTTTGAACAGGTCGATGTACTCCCAGGTTTTCTGAAATCCCGCAGCAGTAAACACGCAAAAACTCCTCTCTATATGCAATGATTTCCTCTCCCGAAATGTCCGGGAGAGGAAATCCGATCATACAGTCTGATTATTGATGAAGATGATCACTCTTCGATCATGCCCTCAAAGATCTCGCCGGAAGCCAGCTCATTGGCCTTGGCTACCCAGTCTTCCATCTGGCCGTTTGCCAGACACTCCTGGATCGCTTCATTGACGCCTGCCAGCAGAGCTTCATTACCCTTGTTGACGCCTACGACAGAGCCTTCCTGATCGTAAGGAACCGGAAGCACAACGCAGAGATCCGGATAGTTCCTGGCATAGCTTTCCGCTACCAGAGTCTCGATGTATGCGCCATCCATCTTGCCGTTCAGGACTTCCGCGATCAGGTCGGTGACCTTCGCCATCTGGATCAGATCAGCCTCCGGGGAATTCTCCTTGGCAAGATCAGCCTGGATGGAACCCACCTGTGCGCCGACTGTCAGATCAGCCTTATTGGTGTCTTCAAGGGAAGTAAACTTGTCCTTGTTGGCCTGCAGGCACACGAAGGACTGTCCGCCGGTATAGTAAATGTCGGAGAAATCCATAACATCCGCACGGTCGGGTGACGGTGAATAACCGGAAATACCCAGGTCGACATTGTGCTGTGAAAGCTCCATGATCGTACCGTCAAAGTCCATCGGAATGATCTCCAGCTCAAGGCCGAGATGATCCGCAATGTGCTCTGCGAGAGATACGTCAAAACCCGCCAGTGTCGGGGTGCCGTCTTCGCCGATCGCATAGAACTCATAAGGTGCAAAGTCCGGGCTCATGGCTACGGTCAGCTTTCCGTCCTCAACAGTCGTAAGCTCAGCAGCTGCCGCCTCGGTCTCGGCTTCAGTCTCTGCCTCTGTAGCTGCCTCGGTAGCTGCTTCCGTTTCCGGAGCTGCCGTTGTCGCGGCTTCGGTAGCCGGTGCTGCCGTCGTCTCTGCCGGAGCCGGTGCGGAAGATCCGCAGGCTGCCAGTGAGACCATCATCATTGCTGCAAGTGCAGCGCTCATCATTTTTCTCATAATATAGTTCCTCCCTTTTGGATATGCCCTGCTCTCTGCCGGACAGATTCATCAGATACTCACGGATACTTCTCGTTTAAAGTATCACTGTGCCATTATACATCAACCTACAGACTTGTCAATATTATATTATAAAAATGCACTTAAAATGTATATTTATTCATCGTCCAGCTTCAGTACACTCATGAAAGCCTGCTGCGGGATGTCGACATTGCCGAAGGTACGCATGCGCTTTTTCCCTTCCTTCTGCTTCTCCAGAAGCTTTTTCTTTCGGGATACATCACCGCCGTAGCATTTGGCGAGCACGTCCTTGCGCAGCGCCTTGATGGTCTCCCGCGCAATGATCTTGCCGCCGATGGCAGCCTGGATCGGTATCTCAAACAACTGACGGGGGATCTCCTCTTTCAGCTTCTCGCACATTTTTCTCCCCCGCTCATAGGCGGAATCCGCGAATACGATAAAGGACAGCGCGTCCACGGCTTCCCTGTTGACAAGGATATCCAGCTTCACCAGACTGGACTTCGCATATCCTTTCAGGTCGTAGTCAAAGGATGCATAACCGCGGCTGCGGGATTTGAGGGCGTCAAAGAAATCATAAATGATCTCATTAAGGGGCAGCTCATATTTGAGAAGTGCCCTCGTCTCCTCCATATACTCCATGCCAAGATAGACGCCGCGGCGCTCCTGGCAAAGCTTCATGATAGATCCGACATATTCGGTGGTGACCATGATCTCCGCATTGACGATCGGCTCTTCGATAAACTCGATCTGGGAAGGATCCGGCAGATTTGTTGGATTGGTCAGGTCGATCACGGTTCCATCCGTCTTATGGACTTTATATATAACGGAAGGTGCCGTTGTCACCAGGTCGAGGTTGTACTCTCTTTCGAGGCGTTCTTCGATGATGTCCAGATGCAGCAGTCCCAGGAATCCGCAACGGAAACCGAAACCCAACGCCACCGAAGTCTCCGGTTCATAGAAGAGGGATGCGTCATTCAGCTTGAGCTTTTCAAGCGCGTCTCTCAGGTCCGGGTACTTGGCATTGTCTGCGGGATACAGTCCGCAGTAGACCATGGGCGTGACCTTCTTATAACCGGGCAGCGGCTCTGCAGCCGGATCATCTGCCCCTGTCACCGTATCACCGACCCGGGTGGTCTGAATATTTTTGATGCTGGCTGTAATGTAGCCGACCTCTCCGGCCTTCAGCTCTCCTGTCGGGAAAAACTCCCCGGCACCCATCACGCCGGTCTCTGTCACTTCATACTCCGCGCCGGTCGCCATCATCCGGATCTTCATGTTCTTGCGGACGGTGCCTTCCTTGACCCTGCAGAACACAACAACGCCACGATAGGGATCGTAAACGGAGTCAAAGATCAGTGCCTTCAGGGGCGCTTCGGGATCACCGACCGGCGCCGGGATCTTCTTTACGATCATCTCCAGTACGTCATGGACATTCTGGCCTGTCTTGGCGGAAATACGCGGCGCATCCTCAGCTTCGATGCCGATCACGTCTTCGATCTCATGCGCGACCCTGTCCGGATCCGCGCTAGGAAGATCGATCTTATTGATCACCGGAAACACCTCCAGGTCATGATCCAGGGCAAGGTATACATTGGCAAGCGTCTGTGCTTCGATCCCCTGGGCCGCGTCCACGACCAGCACCGCGCCGTCGCATGCAGCCAATGACCGGGATACTTCATAGTTGAAGTCCACATGCCCCGGGGTGTCGATCAGATTAAAGATATACTCTTTTCCGTCGTCGGCTTTATAAACAGTACGTACGGTCTGCGCTTTAATAGTAATGCCGCGTTCTCTTTCAAGGTCCATATTATCCAGGACCTGGGCCTGCATCTCACGGGAACTTAAGAGACCGGTCATCTCAATGATCCGGTCTGCAAGGGTGGACTTGCCGTGATCGATATGGGCAATAATGCTGAAGTTTCTGATCATGCTCTGATCAAACTGAGAATCTGCCATAATTTGATCCCTTAGTACGAACTATAAGCCCTCAGGTGGGTTAGTCCCGGGGGCTTCGTCATATCATATAAACCAGGTATGCAGGATCACTGCATGGATGCAACTGCCTTGGAAAGTCTCGCGACCTTTCTGGAAGCAGTGTTTGCGTGATAAACGCCCTTGCTCTGCGCCTTGTCGATCTCGGAGATCGCCGCCTTCAGAGCTGCTTCCGCAACAGCCTTATCGCCGCCTGCAACAGCTGCTTCGACTTTCTTTACGAAAGTCTTGACCTTGGATCTGATTGCCTTATTACGCTCAGTACGAGTCTGTGCTACCAGAACTCTCTTCTTTGCTGATTTGATGTTTGCCAAAGTATTCCACCTCCTTCTCCCAAAATATGCGTTTCCACTAATCCCGGACACGGACAGTTTTGTGCAAACAAAAGTATTTTAATGATAAACTATTTTTCTGTCAAGTACAGAATACGGATAACGGCAAATAAAACATTATCTTACTGAGCCATCAGGATCTCTATTGCAAGCCGGTCCGGCATATCCCCGTTCTTGACCTTCGTTTCCATCACCGCGCATTGTTCCAGACGCATGTGCAGTTCTTCCGCGGACCAGTTCCGGGTCTGTTCTTTCAGTTTGCGAAGCAGCCAGTCCCTGATCTGCATCCTGTCCATGATCTGGGCATCCGTAAGGCCTTCGCGCTGCAGCTCCTTCAGCGTATATGCCTGTGTGTACTGTCTGACGATGATATACAGGATCCGCAGGGGGGGATTCCTGAGGGCAAACAGTTCTTCCAGCAGTTCTACCGCTTTCTGGTTTCTGCCTGTCAGCTTATAGTTCATCATTTCAAATACGCGGTCGTTCAGTGTGCGGGAGCAGATGCTGTCTACATCTTCCTGCGTCACGAGCGCGCCCGGACCCCGTCCGGCAGTATAAGAGATCAGCTTTTCCAGCTCTGTCTGCAGATTCTGCATGTCATAGCCCGTCATCTCGGCCAGATCATTGAGGACCCGTCCGTCTATCTTCCTGCCATTTTCACGCAGATAGTCCCTTGCCCAGCTCCGGACATCCTGTTTCGCTGCAGAGGCATCCCGTCCTTTTTTGCTGTCTGTAGAGGTATAGCGGAAGATCTCCCCCTTTTCTTTCAGGAAACGGGTAAGCCTGCTTCCCGCATCGGCTTCCTTTTCATAAAAAATGAGAAAGGTGCTGTCAGGGATCCCTGCAAGCATATCCGTCACAGCTTCATCCGCCGCGCCATGGAACCAGCCCGTATCAGAAAGAAGGATCGTGCGGTGATCCTCAAAAAGCGGCATCGTGCCGGTCAGCCGTCCGATCTCATCCAGATCCGCATTTTCTCCGGAGAAAGCATTAAAATTGAAGCTGCCCGATGCCCCCAGGGTATTCAGCAGCTCATTCTTTTTCTGCTCTTTCAGATATTCTTCATCTCCGCAGATCAGGATCAGGTTCTTCATATATTATAATTCCGCTCCCCGAAGATCCCGGTACCGACCCGAACAAAAGTGGCCCCTTCTTCTATTGCGACTTCATAGTCTCCGGTCATTCCCATGGACAGTATGTCCATTGCAACGCCCGGGATCCCGGCAGCATTGATGCGCTCCTTCAGTTCCCGAAGACCTCTGAAATATACCCTGTTGCTTTCCGGATCCTCCGTATATGGCGCGATCGTCATCAGTCCCCGTATCCTGAGATGCGGCAGAGCAGCGATCTCACGGACAAACGCAGGGGTCTCTTCAGGAGTCAGTCCGAACTTGCTTTCCTCTCCTGCCATATTGACTTCGCAGAGCACATCCATGATCACATCATGCTTTGCAGCCTGCTTCTCGATCTCTTCTGCCAGCTTTTGATTATCCACAGAATGGATCATGTCAACAGTACCGATAAGGTATTTTACCTTATTTGCCTGCAGATGTCCGATCATATGCCAGTGCACCGAAGCAGGCAGCATCGGTGATTTATCGCGGATCTCCTGGACCTTGTTTTCGCCAAACACATCATAACCGCAGCGCAATGCCTCCGCAAGGTCCGGAACCGGCTTCGTCTTGCTGACAGCGATGAGCGTCACCTCATCCCTTTGGCGTCCGCTTCTTTCACAGGCTTCCCTGATCCTTTGCTCCACATATACCAGATTATCACTGATCTTACTCATGATAGGCTCATCCTACTTTCTTTATGATCCTGTCCGGAATGACAGGTCAGATACTCCTTATTCTGATTTATTGTAAGTCAACTCCGGCGTTTTTACAACCGGCATCTGCCGATGTATCCTGCCGCTTGTTTGTGCTGCGGTTCCCGGGAAGGAACGGATCCGCATCCTGCCGTCCCTGACATGTATTAAAACAGCACCGTCCTGATAAGTCCCCAACACGCCTGTTCCATAAAACGACAGCCTGTCTGTTACTTCCTTGGAGGGATGTCCGTACCGGTTGCTGCGCCCGGCCGAAATGACCGCATATTTCGGATGCATGGTTTCCATGAGTCTTACGGAAGTAGAAGTATCGCTGCCATGATGGGCGGTTTTCAGCACTGTAATATGTTTCCCGGGATATGCCCCTTCCCACCGGCGGCATACTTCGGCTTCCTCCGCCGCTGACATATCGCCGGTAAACAGCATTCTGAAAGCCCCGCTCTCCAACAGGACAGCCGGGGAATGGCAGTTGATCTCCTCTGTCTCCGACGGGGTGCCGGCATAGATGCAGCTGATCCGCATCGCTCCGTCCGAAAGGATCTCTCTCCCATCCGTAAGATATGATTCCGCCTCCTCTGACAGCATCTGCCTGCGAAAGGCATTCACCAGCGCCTCATATTTCTCATGTCCACGTGCCGGTCCCGGCAGGATCAGCCTTTTCACGCAGACACCGTCCTCTTCTTCCATCAGGTAGGTCAGACCATTGATATGGTCTGTATCCGCATGGCTGACCAGTGCGCAGTCGATCGCGCTGATCCCTTTGGAGTACAGCAGCGGCGCCAGGATCCGGTTTCCCAGCTGGGTATTGCCCGATGATCCGCAATCGATCAGTACCGTATGCTCCTTTGTTTCGATCAGGAAACCGTCACCCTGACCCACATCCAGAGCTGTTACCGTAACGCCTGCAGGCGTTATATGGCGCAGCGTCACTGTGTTCAGGATCAGTATCACAAAAAGTACGGGGATCCTGATACACGGCAGGCCGCCGCGTTTGCAGCCATATCCCCGAACGCGGTCCCCTTCGCTTCCTGCTGTCGCGGACGCCCTGTCCGGGATCTTCAGAGTCAGATACAACGCACCCAAAAGTACCGCGTAATACACCAGGATCTGCCAAAGCTCCGGACGCCCAAACAGAATCGAAGAAAAGGGCAGCTGCACACTCAGGCTGCTGAGTTTTTCATAGAACTGCAGAATATAGTGGCCCGGTGCTGCCGCTGCAGCAGAGAGTAACCCGGGCTTTGGCTGAAAGGTCCCGTACAGGACTGCTGCCGGAAAGGAGCACGCCGTTAACACGGCCAGTACTCCCATGCCTGATATAAGTACTATGCCCATCAGCGGGACAACGATCAGATTCAGGAACAGGCCATAAAGAGGGAACGAAAAATAATGCCAGATGGTGACAGGGAGTGTTACCAGCTGTATGCTCATGCTTACGATCAGTATCTTCACCCATCCCGGCAGCCTGTTCAACCTTCTGATACGCCTGCCGCCGGATGTCCTTGCCGAACGGGACTCCGCCAACCGCTCTATCCTTTGTACCGTTTCTTCACCGACAAATGCGATCCCGAATACAGCGGCAAAGGACAGCTGAAACCCGCTCTGAAACAGCTGATACGGGTTTTGAAGGATCATCAGGATCAATGCCGCAAAGAGCGCGGATCTCATATCGTAAGCGCGGCCTGCCGCCCCTGCAGCAAAAGCGAACAGCAGCATGACAAAAGCGCGGAGACCGGACCCGGGGACCCCGATCATCAGAAGATATGCGAAGACCAGGATGCCTGCCGCAAGACCGGACCCGATCCTGCCGAACTTTCGTCTTCGCAGAATGCCGAAAGCTCCCATCCCCAGTATGCTCACATGCAGTCCGCTTACAGCGAGCAGATGAGAGATCCCTGAGGCTCGGTAAAGATCTCTTATTTTGGGATCCGGTGCATCTTTTTCTCCAAGAAGCAGCGCTTTATAGATCCCGGCGTCTTTCGGATCAAGTCCAAGATCCAGTATATTGGCAAAGCTTCCGGAGACTTTTTTCAGAGGCCGGATGATCATTGCCGCAAAGCCGTTTCCTTCCGGTTCCTTCCCGCGAAATGCCAGGTATGACTCCTCACTGCAGATCCCCTGCCCTTTCAGATACATGGCATAATCAAACTGTCCCGGATTGGTTGCCTCATGCCGCCGAAAGAACAGCTCTGCTTCAGGTGTATGAAACATGGAGGAAACAAAAGCTCCTCTGACCGATCCGAGTATAAACATACAGACGATCAGCGCTGCCTCCATGCGCCTTATCCGGAAAGGAGAAGCGCTTTCCTGTGAAAACACACAGACCCTCAGTATCGCGGCAGCCATCAGCAGACACGCGGCATATTTTACAACTACCGGCATCTCCTGTATGCCGCATATTGTGCCGGACATCAGTGCCAGCCCGGCATACATCAAAGGTCGTTTCAATTTCTGATACTCTTGTACAATAAATAACCGCCCGTTGTTATTGAACATCGGGCGGTTATGATCTTTACCTGTATGCCTGCCGAAAGATGGCAGAATGCTTTATTTGACCAGAAGTGACTTTCCGGTCATTTCCGCCGGCTGCGGAAGTCCCATCAGTTCCAGCATCGTCGGAGCGATGTCCGCAAGAACACCATTCTCACGAAGACGATAAGCCGGATCTGCGTTGAAAAGGATAAAGGGGACCGGATTGGTCGTATGCGCCGTATGCGGTGTGCCTGTGGCAGGATCGACCATTACATCGGAATTGCCGTGATCCGCGCAGATAAACATCACGCCGTCCATCTCCTTCACTGCCTCACATACCTTTCCGACACAGGTATCCACTGTCTCCACAGCCTTGATCGCCGCTTCAAGGACACCGGTATGGCCGACCATATCGGAATTTGCAAAGTTGCAAATGACCACGTCATACTTATCGCTGCGGATCGCCTCGCAGAGCTTTTCGCAAACCTCCGGCGCGCTCATTTCCGGCTTGAGATCATAGGTGGGAACTTCCTTGGGAGACGGGATCAGGATCCTGTCCTCCCCTTCGCTCGGCACCTCGATGCCGCCGTTGAAGAAGAACGTGACATGCGCATACTTCTCCGTCTCCGCAATACGCAGCTGCTTCAAATGATTTGCCGCGATATACTCGCCGAAAGTATTGGTGATCTCTTCCTTCAGGAAAGCCACGGACTTGTTGGCAATGGTCTCGTCATAATCAGTAAAGCAGGTATACTGGACCGGGAATCTCGGTCCGCGGTCAAAGCCGGTGAACTCCTCGTCACAGAACGCTCTGGAGATCTCTCTGGCCCTGTCAGGACGGAAATTGAAGAAGATGATCGAATCATTTGCGCCGATGGTAGCGACCGGCTTCCCGTTCTTCATGACCACGGAAGGAAGGATGAACTCATCAGTCACCCCTTCCGCATAAGAAGAACGCATGATCTCCTCGGCGGAATCCTTCTGTACGCCGATCCCCTTCGTCAGCGCGTCATACGCCTTCTCGATGCGGTCATAATTCTTGTCCCGGTCCATGGCATAATATCTGCCGCTGATGGATGCGATCTCGCCGACGCCGAGTTCCGCCATTTTTTCTTCGAGCGCACGAATATAACCGATGCCGCTCTCGGGCGGTGTATCTCTTCCGTCCATAAAGCAATGGACATATACCTTCTTCAGTCCTTCCCGCTTCGCAAGCTCCAGGAGCCCGTAAAGATGCGTATTGTGGCTGTGGACGCCGCCATCGGACAGAAGTCCCATGATATGCAGCGACGTGCCGTGCCTGCGGCAGTTCTCCACGCTCTCCAGCAGCGCCGGATTCCGGAAGAAATCTCCGTCCTCAATGCTCTTGGTAATGCGCGTCAGTTCCTGGTAGATGATCCTTCCGGCACCCATGTTCAGATGGCCGACTTCGGAATTGCCCATCTGTCCGTCCGGCAGTCCGACCGCCAGTCCGGAGGCATATCCCTTAACAAAGGGACACTCCTTCATCAGCCGGTCAAGATTCGGTGTATTCGCCAGAGCAACCGCATTGTTCTCTCTTTCTTCACGGAGTCCGAGTCCGTCCATGATCACTAAAACTGCAGGTCTTTTTCCCATATTCTCACCTCATATGTCCTGTGACCCCTCCAGAGGGATCTCATTATACAACAGGCTGAAAACGCCTGTATCTGTTCAATCACATCGCACACAATCATAGCACAACCACCGGAAATAAGTAAAGCTGATTCCTGTTTTCTATGCTATACTTGTGTCGGACATTTCATATCAAAATACAGGACGCATGAGGTACCTGATGGCAGAGTTTATACTACATTCAGAATACGCGCCTACCGGTGACCAGCCGCAGGCGATCCGGGAACTCGTAGACGGATTTCGCGCCGGCAACCAGTTCCAGACCCTGCTTGGAGCCACCGGTTCCGGAAAGACCTTCACTATGGCGAATGTGATCCGCGAGCTGAAAAAGCCGACACTGATCATTGCCCATAACAAGACCCTGGCAGCGCAGCTTTATGGTGAATTTAAAGAGTATTTTCCCGAAAACGCCGTAGAGTATTTTGTTTCTTATTATGATTACTATCAGCCGGAGGCTTACGTTCCCTCGACAGATACCTATATCGAAAAGGACTCAGCCATCAATGATGAGATCGATAAGCTGCGTCATTCCGCAACAGCCGCCCTGTCAGAACGGGATGACGTGATCATTGTTGCTTCGGTCTCCTGTATCTATGGCCTGGGTTCCCCTATCGATTATAAAAACATGACAGTCTCTCTCCGTCCGGGACAGACCTATGACATGCGCGATATCATGCGACGTCTGGTAGACATGCAGTACATGCGCAATGAAATGGACTTCAAGCGCGGCTCCTTCCGTGTGCACGGAGACGTGCTGGAGATCTATCCTTCCTACTCCGGCGGAGAAGCTTATCGGATCGAATTTTTCGGCGACGAGATCGACCGCATCTCTTCTTTCGATTCGGTGACAGGTCATGTGAAAGCCTCCCTGAATCACTGTATCGTGTTCCCCGCATCTCATTATGTGGTTCCCAAAGAGCAGATGGACCGTGCCTGTGACGCGATCCTTGAGGAAATGGAGGAACGTGTGCGCTTTTTCACCTCCGAGGACCGTTTTATCGAAGCTCAGCGCATCGGTGAGCGCACCAGCTTCGATGTTGAGATGCTCAAGGAGACCGGTATCTGCTCCGGGATCGAAAACTATACCCGTCATCTGGCAGGATCCCCCGCCGGCGCGCCTCCCTATACCCTGATCGACTATTTCCCGAAGGAATTCCTGATCATTATTGACGAGTCACATATGACGATTCCTCAGGTCAGGGCTATGTATGCCGGAGACCATTCCCGTAAAACAGTCCTTGTGGATTACGGATTCCGTCTTCCTTCCGCGCTTGACAACCGTCCCTTAAACTTTGAGGAATTTGAGACACGGATCGATCAGATGCTCTTTGTTTCAGCTACGCCCGGGCCTTATGAATATAATCATGAACTGCTTCGCGCTGAGCAGATCATCCGCCCGACCGGACTCCTGGATCCGCCGGTCGAGGTCCATCCTGTGCAGGGACAGATCGACGATCTCATCTCACAGATCCATAAGGAGACCGAAAAAGGCTACAAAGTGCTGGTAACGACACTGACCAAAAAGATGGCCGAGGATCTGACCAAGTACATGCAGGATACCGGTATCCGCGTCCGTTATCTGCATTCGGACGTGGACACTCTTGAACGCAGCGAGATCATCCGGGACATGCGTCTAGATGTATTCGATGTGCTGGTCGGCATCAACCTGCTGAGGGAAGGCCTTGATATTCCGGAGGTATCTCTGGTGGCGATCCTCGATGCCGATAAGGAAGGCTTCCTGCGCAGCGAGACTTCACTGATCCAGACGATCGGACGTGCTGCCCGAAACGTGGACGGTCATGTGATCATGTATGCCGATACGGTTACGGAATCGATGCGGCGCGCGATCGATGAGACCAACCGGAGACGGGCTGTGCAGAGCGCCTATAATGAAGAGCATGGCATCACACCTGTTTCGATCCGCAAGGCAGTGCGTGAGCTGATGACCATCTCCAAGGCTGCTTCCGAAGATACCGGGCGGGCTGAAAAGGATATCGAATCCATGAATCCGCGGGAACTGAAAGCCCTTTCTGCCGCCTTAAGCAAGCAGATGCGCGCAGCTGCCGCCGAATTGAATTTCGAGGAAGCCATCCGGCTCCGCGACCGCCTGTCCGAAGTCAGAAAACTCCTTATGGACTGACCACGTCCACGACCTCATATCCTTCAAATTCAAAGCCTTTTCTGCTGCCGCCGGCCAGGAAAAGGCTTTCGTCATATAACACATCAAAGCTCTCCTCGTCCGTTACGATCCGGTACCCTATCGGATCATGATACACTGTAAGCGGGCCTCCTCCCTTCGGGATCATTACGGCATCCGGCGGAAAATATCCGGCAAATCGCTGCGGTACAAGAGGATTCTCCTCGACACCGGTGTACGTCTCCGTTACTGTCCGTCCGTTCAGGATGTGTTCGATCTCCCCGCTGACGATCACCTCAAAACCACACGCCGAACATCGTCCGTTTGCGATCTCATGTTCCTCCGCCGGAAACTCATAACCGCAGGACATGCACACCGCGCTATGCTCACGAGCGTCCAAAGGCTCACAGACCCTCTCCGCATGAGCGCAGCCGGCCTTACGGACAGCATCAGAAAGGCCGGATACCTCGACCGGACCGTGGTGCGAACAGACATCCTCCCCACCGTCCCCCGGAAGGATATACTCTCCTCCCAGATTCAGAAACAATGTATCCCCCATCAGCATATCGCCGAAAGCAGCTGCGTCCGTCCCGCTGACAGTCCAGCAGATCTCTATGGCACGGCTCCTGCCATAACGTCCGCGCGTAATGTTCGTCGATACGATACGCACATCGCCCATGCGGACTGTCTCCACCGCCGGCGCAGCCGTTGGCGTAGAATAATCCGGGATCATTATCATCACATCCGGATCCTCCATAAAAACATTGAGCGCATCCATGTGCTCCGACCTTCCAAGTTCAAATCCGTAAAAACGCATCGGCTCCGCAGCGACGGAAAGATGTACCTCAAATGAATCCGGACCGGTCAGCACCGCATATGCTTCCAGGGTACTGCACTCGAGATTGTTCTGATCCGATGACCTGTCCCCGTCTGCGGAAAAAAGCTGCATCTGCGTACTGTATACGGCATATCCGAGTGCTCTTGCCGCGGCTGCCTGTTCCGCCTTTTCTTCCGAATACGAACCCGGCGTCGCTTCCTCATCTATTCCGTCAAACAGGTCCGATGCTTCCTCCTCATATATCTCATCAGACCAGTCGCTCTGTGTCCTTTCTCTCTCAGTAAACTCTCCCGGGGTAGCCGTGTTGCCGGAGCAGTCTCCTGCCGGAAAGATGCCGTCCGCATATTCTGCCCGCGCGCGGCCGGCGGAGCAGCAGAACACAACGAGCACAGCAGCAAAAAGAAACGCCAGCCTTATTTCATTATGTTTCCGCATACAGCGCTTCCTTTCCGTCCGCTCTGACAGAAATACCGCTTATCTCCGGAAGCCAGAAGACCGTCAGCTTTGTTTCATAAGAGATATGCTCTTCCCTTGTACCGACCGACACTACACAGCGGTAACAGCTGTCGTGGTCCTCCCGGCGAAGTCCCGAAAGCGTCAGACGCGCACTGTTCTCCTCCAGGCGTAAATAATCCTGATCATTCCGCCTTTTTACATACCATGTATAAGACACGGCTTCATCTGTTTCCGCGTCCAGGGTGACCCGGCCGTACTGAAACGCAGTTTTTCCGTGCTGCAGCCTGTAGTCATTTTCTTCCGGCAGGTCCCGGATCCATTCGATCACATGATTGTTGAAGTGTTCCTCATCCCAGAGATCTGCAGCGCCCGGATCCTGACCCGGACTTATCCCCTGACCGCTTTCCGGAATGACATTCGTTCTCCAGAGAGCCTTTGCCGTCGGACGGCCTTCCTCGTCAGGCTCTGCTCCCGCCAGGTCTGCGGGATCATCCGACGCCAGCAGATAAACAACAGTATCGGAAAGCAGCTCTGCATTCTCTTCCGGAGAGATCTCCTGCTGCCGGTTGCCTTTCATATACCAGCCCGCAAACCATTTGTCTTCCCTGACAGGGTCTTCCGGCAGTTCAACTATCTCCCCGTAGACCTGCTCCAGAACAGTCCCGGTGCTCCCGTCGGGAAACATTCCGCCCGCTGTCAAAAAATGCACTCCGTAATACCGGGGCGTATAAAGACCCGAAAGGATTATTTCCGTACCATCGACTTCTGTAAGGTTCTTTACATAGACATCAGGATAAATAATATCGCCAACAGCTGCTGTTCCTGTCTGCGGATCTTCCGGCGTCCCGGTCCCCGAAACGGCAGCCTGTGACACGATATGAAGTCCTCCCACTACCAGTATGGGCAGAAGCAGCTTACTCATCATACTGCGGAGTATAGTCCTGTTCACTGTAATACACATCCTCTCCGTCCAGTCGGACGATATACCATGGCGAAGCTGCAATGCCCGCCTCATTTATAAGTTCATACCGGACAGCAGTCTCCGGCTGCGCGGGTGACAGACGAAGAGCCAGCCCACGGGCCTCTCTTCCGGCGAAGTATTCTGTCTCGTCTCCTGTCTCTGCTCCGAGATACCAGACCGTTTCATGATCCGGTCCGTTTCCCTCCAATACCTCAGGAGCCAGCTCCACGATGTGGGTCTGACCTGCAGAAAGCTGCTCGCCTCCGGCCGTTTCCCACACCTCTTCCGGTCTGATATACGCCGTAAATCCATGAATATGATTTTCGGCTTCGTCATGGTTAAAACGGCGAAGGATCTCCTCAAAGATCTCCTGATTGCTTACTGTTTCGTCCTCTATGAATTCATTCAGTGATTTCTGGGCAGCTGCCAGGGAAAAGGCATAATCGGCTGTCAGCGGCAGATCCCTTTCTGTTTTGTCGATCGCGATCCTATACGTATATTCCAGCAAATCTCCCGGACGGACCAGCTGCGGGTCTGAGATCAGTATCGCCGTACCGTTTTCAAACAATGCTTCCGCACCTTCCCGCTCCAGTCGGATCTGCTCCCTGCCCGATGTTCCGCCCAGAACCACCCCAAGCTTCGGCAGAACATAGCAATCCGTATTACCGGTATACCTGGTCCGGAAAGTCACCCGAAAACTGTCCCCTTCCGAAAAAGGCAGCAAATGGTCACGGTCTTCGCGTAGATCTGCCTCCGCGCCATGTCCCTGGATAGAAAAGCGCAGGGAAGCAGCTTTTGCTCCGTTGTCCGCGAAGACCCGGTCTGTATAGTAGGCGGATGCCCTGACGGCACACAGGGCAAGAAGCCCTGCCGCCGCCAGAACGGTCCCTTTTTTCAAAAAACTTAATTTGCTGCTGCGATGTGTATCCATTCGTCTGTCTGATTATTCCTGTTGCGGTGCTGGATCGCATACGTACTGACGGTGACTGTTGCTTCCGCTTCCTGAAAATCGTTGCCTGACTCCTCATTCAGTTTGAGTCTGTATGCAAAATCAGCCGAATCCGAGACTTCCCCGCGCTGAGGGTCATCATGCTCTGATCCCGCGAGGGTCATGCTGTCTGCCAGCGTATACTCTGCCGTGTAATACGGCTCTCCCGCTTCCACTTCATTTCCTTCTTCATCCAGATATACTGCTGTATACCCCGTAATATTTCCTCCCTGTGCATCCACGATACGGAAAGCCGATCCACCTTCAGTCATCACCTTATTACTGGTGATCGTGATGACCGGTTTGATGTCGACGGACACGCTTCCGGTGTTCATCACAGTAAAGGAAAACGGCCTGCTGTCACCCGGTACGAACAGATCATCTTCATCAAAACCGGTCGTTTCCGTATCATAGGCGATACCGATATCCATAGCTCTGACTGTCGATGAGATCACTTCTTTGTCCGTCCAGTAAGCTGCGGACACTGCGGCAGTTCCCAGTGCGACAGCCAGCGCCGCGGTCACAGCTGCCACTCTTTTATTCATTTTATGCTTCATAGTCCTCTTTCTTTTCATACTACAACTGCAGTCATGCAGTACTTCGTGGTCATAACGGATTCAGGATATGTGTCACCCTGCCTCTGATCCGCGCCGGATCAAGACGTTCCGGATCTTCAATGCGGTTGGCATCGCCCTTTGTGATCAGGAAAGCTTCCTCGCCCTTCCTGAATGCCTTTTCATCGATCCCGACGAGTCTGTGTGTGACGTACCCCCGATCTGTATAAAACGTGATGATATCTCCTTCTCTGACTTCAGAATAATCTGCCTTCTTCAGCAGGACATATGCGCCTGTCTGTATAGACGGTTCCATGGATCCTGTCTCGATCATGACCGGCTTATACCCGAATGCAAATGTCATTTCTCCTGTTA
Organism: Lachnospiraceae bacterium; assembly: GCA_017446045.1. Taxonomy (GTDB): domain Bacteria; phylum Bacillota; class Clostridia; order Lachnospirales; family Lachnospiraceae; genus Avilachnospira. Next base: position 20,817 of record JAFSRP010000049.1, read on the forward strand.
TATGTTCCCGCACAGCCATGTATATACAACAAGCCATCACCAGACATGCCGCAGCCGTGATCACTGTCAGTATCGCGTCTGCAGCGACCCGGCAGAGGTTCCGGATCTTACGTTCATTACCTGTCATTCGCTTTCTGTTCCTGTTTTTTCCTCTCCGGGGCTTCATCTTCCTGCTCCGTCCGTATACCGTTCCGGTCCACCCTGCAGTGATCCGGTGTCATTTCGTCCCTGTACATGGATCCATAACTTCGATGACCGAGACGATCGTAGACCCATCGTCCGATCGCGGTGCTGTAGAACCAGTTGCGCCGATAGGTGTCTTCCGGCCTGGCAAAGTAACTGTACTTATAACTGCCGTCGTCCTGCCGGAAACCGACCCATCCCGACAGCATGGCTGCGGTCTGCTCGCTCGTATAGTACAGAGCACCGTCTTCGGAATCCGTGATCCATCCGGTCTCGAGCGCTCCGAGCTCCCCATCAGGGATCTCATGGGCGTGATACCAGACGTCGCCGTCTGTCCGGATCCATCCGGCTGCCATGATGCCGGTCTCCGCAAAGCAGTACCAACGGTAGGTGCCTGCCCTTGCGCTGTACGGATTTCTGACGAGGGCAAATCCTCCTTTCAGATAAGATCCGTCCGGCATCCTGTATTTCCAGTGGTGTTTTTCCCGATCCACCAGGACCCACTCCCCGCTGTCGATACCATGGAGCAGGATCTCCAGTGGCGCCGCGTATACATTCCATGATCCGCCGCCGGAGTATTCCCGGTCGAATGCATAGCCACAGCGCGGTGCTCCGATACCGTCCCGGCGGTATCTGCTCGTGACCAGCGGGTATCCGTTCTCGTCTTTCAAAGTTTTCCCCGCTGCAAAGTCTGCGGGACCGGTCATCATCGCTGAAGTATAATACCGGTGCCCCAACCCTCCTGTTCCCTTGCTGTCCGGAATGGAGGCAGGATCTTCCCCGTTTTCAAAAGCCGGATTATCACTGAAGTTTAAGACCAGGTCAAAGTCGAGCTCGTCACCGGCAATGACATTATCTGTCTCGGGCGGAACGAGCAACACGGCAGTCCAGGTCCCGGTACTGCGTCCCGGTCGGGGACCGCTTGTGAATGAAAGATCCCCGACCGTACCCTCGTATGCCATGTTTCCTTTCTCGTCATATAAACGAAGCTGCAGATAACGATACAGTTCCGTGTCACTTTTGTCGGCCAGACATTCCCAGTGAATATAAAGATCATCCTTTGTAGCGTTTTGGATGCGGATCCCCGTTCGTACCTCACAGCCGGGCAGCAGCAAAATGCTGCCGCCCAACTCATTTCCATCTATTTTGATCCGATTTTCGTTATTCCTTTCTGCGATGGATATTTCTATTGTCCTCTCATTTGCAAATACCTCCTTTCCGGTAAAAAATGTGCACAGTAAAAACACGGACAGCACGCACAGAACGTGCCGTTTTCCAATCAGACTTTCATACATATTGTCTCTTTCCTGATTAATTGTCGTAGGGAGTCGGAGTGATTATCTCAGAGACTCGAAATGCAGAATGGGCAGATGTCTGAAGTGTCACCAATATACCAACGAAACGGTAACTTGTCAATTTCCCTTTTTCGCCTATTTGTGTATAAATAAGTTACTAATTGAAATTAAAAAACGGCCTGTTTGGATCTGCAGACCGTTTATCATAAAAATCCGGTTGACGGATAAACATCGGAAATACAAAACAATATCAATAATACTCGGCATACGGGGTGTCATAATAATGACGGATCAATTCCGGAACATAGACGCCCTTATCCGTGACCAGACCGGTTATCAGGTGCGGCGGAACAATATCGAATGCGGGATAGACAGAATGCACTTCCGGCAGGGAATTGCGGATGCCGCGTGCGGAGAGCACCTGCGCGGGATCCCTCATTTCGATCACGATATCATCCCTGCTCTCCTTGTCCCGATCCGGAAGACCGGTCACATAGAAAGGCAGCCCGAAATACTTTGCAAGGATCGCGATCTGGAAAGTGCCGACCTTATTGGCTATGCATCCGTCCAGCGCCATGGTGTCACACGCAGAAGTAAACAGGTCAATGCCGCGGTTCTGCATGGTCCATGCGATCATGTTGTCGGAAACGACCGTCGTATCGAAACCCATGGACGCAAAGCAGCTGGATGTAAGGCGGGCTCCCTGAAAATACGGACGCGTCTCGGCGCAATACACCTTGAACTCCTTTCCGGTACGGCGTGCTGCCCGGATCACTGTCCCGATAACAGTCTCGGCATAGCATTGGGTCAGGATAGTACCGCCTGCAGGAATGATATCGCAGAGATGATCCCCGACCACCTGCATGGTGGAATACCGGCGGTTAAGTGACTCCACCGTACGGTCAAAACAAGCCTGTACAGGGTCTTTGCCCTCCTCCAGGGCTTTCAGCGCATTGTCCAGACAGTGTCCCGTTATCTTGCCATACCGGTGCGCCGCGGTAGGGCGTGCGTTTGCCAGATCCGCGGCGGCCTGACGCAGAAAGGCCTCCTGCTCCGCGCGGCCTTTGTCCTTCACCTGCCAGGCGGCAAGAGCCATTCCCATACCAACGGCCGTATAGGGACCCGTGCTCTGCGTTACCATATCCCGGATCGCCTGGATAACCTCATGATAATCCGTGCACTCCACAAAACTGATCTTTGTGGGATACTCCCTCCGGTCCAGGATCCGGACGCGTCCGTCCTCATACCAGGCTACATTCTCATATTTCAGCAGAAACGGCATATCATTGTCGCAGCGTTCCATCTTTACTCTCCTTCTGATCAAAGATAACTGTCCCGGGGATCACATGAGTTTGCAGACATCCACCCAGCTTACAAAGTTCTGTGCGTATTTCTCCATTTCCTCCGGTGTCAGCTCGATCGCGGAATTACTGCTGCCCGCTGCCGGAAAAACGGTCGGGAAACGTTTCAGGGATTCATCAAGATACACTTTCACACCGTCGTTGACCGCGAATGGACAGACACCGCCGACAGCGTGTCCGACCAGTTCCGCCACCTCGTCAAAGGTCAGCATCCTGGCTTTCGTATGGAAGGTCTGCTTATATTTTGAATTATCGATCTTTTCATCTCCGGCCACGATGATCAGGATCGGCGCGTCATCCACCTTGAAGGACAGGGATTTCGCGATCCTTCCGGGCTCAACTCCGGCTGCATGTGCTGCCAGCTCTACCGTCGCGCTTGATTCGGCAAACTCGATCACGCGATCCTGCATCCCGAACTGCGCAAAATATGCTTTTACTTTTTCTATCGCCATAGTACAGATCTCCCTTTTTCAGCTGACCATGATCCGGTACACGCCTGGATCATAGCCCTGTAATTTCGTTTGGAAACAATTCTACCACATCTTTAAATGTATTGCTTGCCTTTTTCCCGAAAAAAGAGGATAATAGCAGGCAGTGAGCATTTTGCAAATTTTATGACAGAAGGAGGAATTATTCCATGTCTCGTATTATGAAGGTTTATGGCCGTGAAGTTCTGGATTCCAGAGGAAATCCCACGGTTGAGGTCGAAGTCACTACTGAGTGCGGCGCATTCGGCAGAGCGATGGTTCCGTCAGGCGCTTCCACAGGTGAGAGAGAGGCTCTGGAGCTCAGAGACGGCGACAAGTCCCGTTATCTCGGCAAGGGCACCCTTACCGCGGTGAAGAATGTCAACGATATCATTGCTCCCGCAGTGATCGGTCTGGACTGCACCGATCAGGCGCTCGTTGACAAGACCATGATCGAGCTTGACGGCACAGAGACCAAGAGCAAGCTGGGCGCCAACGCGATCCTGGGCGTTTCCATGGCCTGCGCCCGCGCTGCAGCTGATTACTATGGCATGCCGTTATACAGATATTTCGGCGGTATCAACGCAAAGGTCCTTCCCGTCCCGATGATGAATGTTATCAACGGCGGCAAGCATGCTGACTCCACCGTTGATCTGCAGGAGTTCATGCTTATGCCTGTCGGCGCTCCCAATGTGAAGGAAGCCCTTCGTATGGGCGCAGAGACCTTCCACAACCTTCGCAAGGTCCTGAAGGCTAAAGGATACAACACCAATGTCGGTGATGAAGGCGGTTTCGCTCCGAGCTGCAAGGACGGCAACGAAGAGCCGCTGATGCTCCTGGTCGAAGCGATCGAGAAGGCCGGCTACAAGCCCGGTGAGGACATCTGCCTTGCCATGGACTGCGCAGCCAGCGAGTTCTACAATGAGGAAAAGGGTGTCTACGAACTGTCCAGAAGCGGCATGGGCACCAAGACCACTGAGGAAATGATCGACATGTATGCAGACTGGTGCGATAAGTACCCGATCATCTCCATCGAGGACGGTTTGGATCAGAATGACTGGGATGGCTGGAAGAAGCTTACCGACCGCCTTGGCAGCAAGATCCAGCTGGTCGGCGACGACCTGTTCGTCACCAACCCGAAGTATCTGGCAAAGGGCATTGAGCTTGGCGTTGCAAACTCCATCCTGATCAAGGTCAACCAGATCGGTACCCTGACTGAGACCTTTGATGCTATGGAACTGGCAAGAAGCCATGGTTATACCTGTGTCGTCTCCCATCGTTCCGGTGAGACCGAAGACACCACCATTGCTGACATCGTTGTAGGCGTCAACGCCGGCCAGATCAAGACCGGTTCTGCCAGCAGAACCGACCGTATCGCGAAGTACAACCAGCTGATGCGGATCGAGGACGAGCTTGGTGACGTCGCCCAGTATCGCGGCAAGAGCGCGTTCTACAACCTGTATAAGTAATCAGATCAGCAACATGCTGAAGAAAAAAACATGAGGGAAATCATTCCCTCATGTTTTTTTATTAAGCGGTCTGCCATCGGCAGACATGGCATGGGCAGGAAGGCTCGTAATGCTCGGATCGTAAACGCCTTGTCACTGAAATAACTGACCCGGCAGTTTCTGCTTTTCTTTATGTGGAAACATAGCCTCATATGCCGCAAATGCTTCAGGATCCTGCTCTGCGGCATAGTAGCCTTCCGGGGGCGCATAGACTCCCGTGATGCCATCGAGGTATCCCGGGATCAGTTCCCTGCATAGAAAAAAGGAATCGTCCGCACCTTCCGGCAGTTCATGATAACGAATACCGAATTCCCTGGCATACGTAAAACCGCTCTTTCCGTAAAACTCTATATTGCCTTCAAAGCATAGCGCACCGCATCCGCAAATCTCCGCTCTCTCAAGAGAGTGATCCAGCAGTATTTTCCCGTAGCCCTGACGCTTGTACTCCGGTGCGATACAGATCGGCCCCATCGTCATGATCGGAATATCTCTCCCATCATCCGCTTTTATCACAGCACGCATAAACATGTTCTGTCCGATCAGTCTGCCGTCTTTTTCCATTACGAGATCCAGCTTCGGAACGAAAGCAGGGTCATCACGCAGCCGGTGCAGGACAAAATGTTCATAGCATCCGGGCCGGTATACGTTCCAGAATGATTCCCTGACGAGTTCTTCAACTGCGCGGTAGTCGCTCTTTGTTTCATTCCTGATAATGATACCTGTTTTATTCATATTCTCTTCCTATTTTCTCTTTTGGCCTTTCCCGCTTTCCGCCTTTTGCCGGGAAGCGTTTTCGGGGAAATCGTCCAGGAGATCGTCTGCCAGCGCGGTTATCGCAGCCTTATCTACTGCCCCGTCGTACATACTGTAGAGCAGAAACATCGGGGCGTAATACTCCGCTGCCTTCTTTTCCGGATCCGGGATCCCGAGGGAAGTAAACAGATCCGTTACATAGCCGACCGGCCCCGATACAAGATACTGCTGATAAAGCATTCCCATTTCCCTGCTGCGGAACTGTTCCAAGGTCAGCATTTTCCGAAACAATGACGCATATTCGTCCTCGGTCCAATAACGGAACATCTCTTTGCTGAACGCAATGATATTCCCGGATGAGACGCTCTGATACGATTCCAGCGTGTCCGGAGGGGAATCTTCTGTCAAGGCTTCTCCCGGAAGCGCATGATCATTGGACTTTTCTGCGTCCTGCTGTTCCATGCGCCTCACAATACTGTCCAGGATGTCATGTTTATTCCTGTAGTGCCTGTATAACGCGCCTTTTGTCACGCCAAGCTCCCCCGCGATGTCACTGACCGACACGGCTTCATATCCATTTGCGGCAAACAGTCGAAGGGCGGTGCGAAGGATCCTTTCTTTCATGTTATCCATAGTAACAGCCTTTCCGGAAAGTAAACGAACGTTTACTAAAGTATAGTAAACGAGTGTTTACTTGTCAAGCATTTACGATATCCTCCATAAATACGCATAAAAAAAGAGGCCGCTCCGGCAGCCTCTCCCGCGTTCCGGTCATCCGGATCACATGCTCTTATCCGCGCAGTTTCTGGCAGTACTGCGTGCAGAGTTTATCCGTGCACTCGCTGCATTGCAGCGCCACGTTCGTCATTTCCCAGAAACGTTCCGGATACATCATCACACAAAGCTCCCAGACCATCCAGGCAGCCAGTGCCATCAGCAGCAATGTCCAGGTGTAGAATCCCGGTATAAATGCCAGCGGAACGAACATCATCAGGTGATCCCAGTTGAAGATCCGGCAGGTCGTACAGCAGCGGTTGCGCATGATGAGCCTGAACGGGCACCAGATCAGCACACAGATCAGATCACATACATAGAAAAATACGGAAATCAGAAAAATAATATCTCCGTCTATGATGCCGGTAAAGAAGAGCAGGCCGATTACAGCTGTCATGACTGCCCAGATGATAAACACCTTGTATGCAGATTTGGTGGTGCTGATGATATATTCTTTCAATGCCGGATAGTTGATCCTTTCCACAATGGGCCGGAAATTGATCCTGAATAGCTTTTGCGATCCCAGGCTGATATGTTTGTAAGCCGACGGGATCAGCTGCCAGAGCATATCCAGGACCCAAAGAAGCCATAGTATGTGGAATACCGAAAACTGCTTGAAGAAATTGAAGCCATACAGGATCTGAAGCATTTCCCGTTTATTGAAATACACCCAGACACAGGCCAAAAAGATCAGTATGCGTGTAGCCAGTCTGAAAAAATACAGTTTTCGGATCCTTGATATGGGTGGTCTTGCGGCAGGTGCAGTCTGCTGTTCCATGATGCTCTCCCAGCGGTCCGGCCTTTGCCGGACACTTCTGCATTTCGAATGATTAATATGGTTGCTCTTATACTAATGTCTGGACATCAGCGCTTTGATACCCTGGTCCAGCCCGTCCACGGAAAGGTCATACATCTTGAACATCTGTGCCAGCTGTGTATGGGTCCTGGTCCAGAATGACTGATAATCCGGGAGCGGCTCCGGATTGAGCCAGATCATATACGGATACTGGGCAAGAAAACGATACAGCCAGTCCAGGCCGGTAAGCTCATCGTACGTCCGGGTCCTCCAGTCGTATCGGCGCTCGACCAGTTCATGGGGATTCATGGCTGCATCGCCGACGATGATGACCTTGTAATCTCTCCCGTAGTTATTGAGCACCCACTCTGTCGGCACTGATGTGCGTCCCGAGAGCGTAGGCTCCTCATACAGGTTTGTATAGATACAGTTGTGGAAATAGTAGGTATGCAGTTCCTTGAAATAATTCGACTTCGTTGCTGCGGAAAACAGCATACTGCAAAGACCTGCGTACCAGTCCATGGATCCGCCGCTGTCCATGAGAAGCAGGAGTTTGACAGCATTTTTACGCGGATTTTTATAACGGAGTTTCAGCTTTCCGGCATTGTTGCAGGTATCTGAGATCGTTCCGTCGATATCAAGTTCTTTCTCCGCGGAAGGATCCTGGGTGCTGAAACTGCGCAGTTTCCGGAACGCGATCTGGTACTGCCTTGTATCCAGCGTCCGGTCAGTCCGAAAATCCCGGTATCTGCGTTCGGTCGCGACAGTCATCGCAGTCCTGTGCATGCTCTCACCGCCGATTCGGATGCCATTGGGATACCAGCCGCTGTTGCCATAACCTGTCGTTCCCTGGGTGCCGACCCACCGGGTACCGCCATTATGCTCTCCGTCCTGCTGTTTCAGGGTCTCCTCCATCATGCGCAGGAGCTCCTCAAAAGTACCGTCGTGACCTCCGGTGCGCATCATCAGCTCCTGCAGATCCGCATGCAGGTCCTCCTTCGGATGGAGCAGCCACTGCATCACCTCATCGGGGACCGGTCCCTCAAAAGGTACATCTTTAAATACCTCGGCGAAGGTCTGGTCAAACTTGTCGAATTCCGCCTCTGACTTGACCACGATAGCCCGTGCCAGATGGTAGAAACCCGAAAAACTGGAGCGGTGCAGACCTTTCTCCAGTCCTTCCATGAGCGTCATCCATTCGCCGACCGAAACATCCAGCCCATGATCTCTTAACGCATAGAAAAAATCAAGAAACATGGAACATGCTTACCTCGTGTTCTTCTCCAGCGTCTGCATGTCCTTATCTTTTTTGAGCAGGACGCCGGCAAAGGGAATCTTCTTCTCTATTTCATAAGGATCGATCCCGCCCGCCTGCAGCGCCCGGATCCAGTCGATCAGCTCCGAAGTGCTGGGCTTTTTGTCGATACCGCGGATATCCCGGATCATATAGAAGGTGTTCATTGCCTGCTGCAGCAGCCGCTCATCCAGATCATCAAAGTGCACCCGGATGATCTCTTCCATCTGCGCCTTGTCCGGGAAATCGATATAGTGAAAAATGCAGCGGCGAAGGAACGCATCAGGCAGTTCCTTTTCCGCGTTGGACGTGATGATCACGATAGGCCGCTGTTTAGCCCGGATCGTCTGCTTCGTTTCGGGGATGCTGAACTCCATTTGATCAAGCTCCCACAGAAGGTCGTTCGGAAACTCAAGATCCGCCTTATCGATCTCATCGATCAGCAGCACGACCTGTTCGTCAGAGCTGAATGCCTCACCGAGCTTGCCGAGCTTGATATAATGGGCAATATCATCTACGCCGTGTGTCCCGAACTGGCTGTCGTACAGACGCTGTACCACGTCATATACATATAGTCCGTCCTGGGCCTTGGTGGTAGATTTGATATTCCAGATGATCAGCTGCTTTCCGAGCGAGTGTGCCACAGCGGCTGCAAGCATGGTCTTTCCGGTACCGGGCTCTCCCTTGATGAGCAGCGGTTTCTGCAGGGTCATGGCAATGTTGACGGTAGCCAGCAGATCCTCTGACGCTACATACTGGGTGTCGCCGGTAAACTGCTGAGGAGATGCATTGTTCATTGTGTTATACTCCTTGATCGTGTATCGGAAATCGGAATTAAATCGATATCTCTTCAGTACTTTCTTCCACATCCGCGAGAAGCGGCTGCAGCTTTGAAAGGTAGCGGTCCACCTGCTCCGGGCAACGGCCGATATAGAGGGAAGGCTCCAGGACCGCATCGAGCTCTGCTCTCGTCATACCGAATGCCGGGTCCGCCGCCAGAAGATCCAGCAAATTGGACTTCTCACCGTTTTTCATCCGTCTGGTGGCTTCCATGGAACATGAACGGATCTTTTCGTGCAGTTCCTGACGATTCCCTCCCCGCTTTACAGCTTCCATCATGATATTTTCGGTCGCGATGAAAGGCAGATATTCATTGACTGCCGCTTCGATCACCTTCTCATTGACGCGCATGCCGCCTGCGACATTGGCAGCAATGATCAGGATCGCATCCGCACACAGGAACCCCTCCGGCAGGGAGATCCGGCGGTTGGCCGAATCATCCAGCGTACGTTCAAGCCACTGGACCGATGCCGTCATCGGTGCATTCATGGCATCTGCCATCAGATAGCGAGACAGGGAGCAGATACGCTCACAGCGCATCGGATTGCGCTTATAAGGCATCGCCGAAGAGCCGATCTGGTTCTCCTCAAACGGCTCGTCTATCTGACGGTCATGCTGCAGCAGACGGATGTCATTCGCCATGCGGTAGCAGCTCTGCGCAATAGAGGAAAGGCAGTTCAGGATACGGCTGTCTGTCTTCCGCGGATAGGTCTGTCCGCTGACATCGAATATTTCGGCAAAACCGAACTTTTCACAAAACTTCCGGTTCAGCTCGTCGACCTTCGATCCATCGCCTTCAAACAGATCCAAAAAGCTGGCTTCTGTGCCGGTCGTTCCGCGGCAGCCCAACAGCCTGAGTGAACTGACGACATAATCAAGCTCATGAAGATCGCTCTCCAGATCCTGGATCCACAGCGTCGCCCGCTTTCCGACCGTCACCATCTGGGCCGGCTGGTAGTGGGTATATCCCAGTGTGGGAAGCGCTTTGTATTTATCCGCAAATGCCGCGAGTGCTTTGATCACGCTGAGGAGCTGTCTGCGGATATGCAGCAGCGCTTCTCTGTAAATGATCAGGTCGGCATTATCGGTAACGGTGCAGCTGGTCGCACCCAGGTGAATGACACCGGCTGCTTTTGGAGCCACCTTGCCATAGGCGTATACATGGGCCATAACATCATGGCGTACTTCCTTCTCCCGTTTACGGACGACCTCGTAATCAATATCTTCAATGTGGGCTTTCAGCTCTTCGATCTGTTCCGAAGTGATAGGAAGTCCGAGTTCATGTTCCGCTTCCGCAAGCGCGATCCATATTTTGCGCCAGGTCTTTGTACGAACATCCGCAGAAAACAGATGCAGCATATATTCGGATGCATACCGCTGTGAAAGCGGGGACTCATATTTATCTGTCATTTCTGTCCGTCTCCTCATATGGAAATCGATATTCATCACTTAAGATTATTCCTTAGTTTATTCTATCCGGAACAGATTTGCAAGACTTTCCGGTTCCCTGGGACATACCTTCCGGGTAATGTCAAAAAATCTGCATTTCCCGGCTAAAAATAGTATGCGCGCATTGACGGGCGCGCGATCAGGTTCTATGATATTTTAATGTAACAAAAGTGACAAAGTCTCCCAAACCAGGAAAGGCAGCAGGTAAAAATCATGAAATATACCGTTCCCGAGGTGATCCAGTATGTTAAGGAAGAGGATGTCAAATTCATCCGCCTGGCATTCTGCGATATTTACGGCAGACAGAAAAATATAGCTATTATGCCTTATGAGCTGCAGCGTGCTTTTTCATACGGTATCGCGATCGACGGATCCGCGATCAATGGATTCGGGGATGAAGCACGGTCAGATCTTTTCCTGTATCCGGATCCTGCCACTCTCTCCCGCCTGCCATGGCGGCCTGAAAGCGGCAGTGTGGTCCGGATGTACTGTGATATACGGCATCCGGACGGCCGTCCTTTCGACGCAGACTGCCGCAGGCTCCTCAAAGAGGCGCAGTCGGAAGCGGAAGCAAAGGGGATGTACTTCCGGTTCGGGTCCGAGCTGGAGTTTTACCTCTTCCATCTCGATGAACAGGGCGAACCCACGAGGATCCCTCATGACCACGCAGGTTACATGGACATCGCCCCGGAAGACCGGGGAGAAAACGTGCGCCGGGAGATACAGCTGACGCTTGAACAGATGGGCATCCAGCCAGAGAGTTCCCACCATGAGGAAGGTCCCGGGCAGAATGAGATCGACTTCAAATATTCCGATCCTCTGACAGCCGCCGACAATGCCACCACTTTCAAAGCCGTCGTACGAACGATCGCCGCGCGTCACGGACTTTGTGCCGACTTCTCTCCTAAGCCTCTGCCGGGGTATCCGGGCAGCGGCCTGCACATCAATATTTCCATCCATACAGAGGACGGAAAGGATCACCTGTCGGAAATGATCGCCGGCATCATGGAGAAGGTCTGCGACATCACCGCGTTTTTAAATCCGCTTGAGAATTCTTACGAGCGTTTCGGAAAGTTCAAGGCTCCCAAGTACATCAGCTGGTCCGCGGAAAACCGTTCCCAGCTGATCCGGATCCCGGCAGCACCGGACGGCCGCCGACGCATGGAGCTCCGATCGGCAGACCCGGCAGCGAATCCGTACCTGGCATTTCTTCTTCTGATGCGGGCAGGGATGTTCGGAATCGATCACGAGCTGGTCCTGCCGCCCAGTACTGATATCAATCTGTTCAATGCATCCACCGATGTCCTGAACGGGTTCCGAAGCCTCCCGGCTTCACTCGAGGAAGCGCGCAAAACAGCAGCTGCAAGCGGATTTGTCAGAAAATGCCTGCCGGCAGCCCTGACAGGCAAGTACTGCAGTAATTATTAAACGGCCGCCGTCGTACGGATCACGCGGAAGAAAGGAGGGATCGGTTTGGTTTTTCGGGACTCTACCTACAGCGTACTGCTCATTTCCGCATCTGAAAAACTGAATACTGCCTTCCGGAAGCTTCTTCCCGTCAATATCTACTGGCCTGTCGAAGAAGCCGGCACTGTCAATGCAGCCCGCCGCAAACTCTCCGACCAGCATTTTGATATCATCGTGATCAACGCACCGCTTCCCGACGACTATGGCACGCGTCTCGCGACTGAGCTCTGCGATACTTCCGACAGCGGGATCCTGCTGCTGACCGGCAGTGATGTGTATGAGGAGACCTGCGCCAAGGCGGAGCCCCATGGTGTCATGGTGCTCTCAAAACCCGTCACAGAACGAATGGTATCTCAGGCATTTCATATGATCTGCGCTACATTGGAACGCATGAAACGGATGGCAGCCAGACAGGCTACCGTAGAGGAAAAGATCGATGAGATCAGGCTGGTAAACCGCGCAAAATGGCATTTGATCGAGACCAAGGGAATGACTGAACCGGATGCCCACCGGTATCTGGAGAAGCTCGCAATGGACGGAAGAATGTCAAAAAAGAAGGCGGCGGAACAAATACTGAATGACATATGCGATGACTGATATCCCACACAAAAAGGACTATATGCGGCTGATCCGCATATAGTCCCGTGAAATATGATCGGTATCTCTTAATTCATGTTTGCAAAGCGCTCTATGGCTTTGGTAAAATTCTCGATCTCCTTATCATCGCCATTTGCTACTGCCTGGACGACGCAATGATTGATATGTCCCTCCAGAACCACCTGTCCTACTTTGTTAAGTGCGGATTTGGCGGCGCTGATCTGTGCCAGAATATCCTCACAGGGAATGTCTTCATCGATCATACGGTCTATGGCCTTGATCTGTCCCAATATTTTGGAAAGTCTGCGATGCAGGTTGTCAGAATCCATACATTGAATCATATTATCCCCCTCCTGTGTACAGACTTTATTGTACAAATCGCGTTCTTCCTTGTCAAGGTTTCAAAACATTTGATTTCCTTTCCTGCACAGGTCTGAATTGCAAAGAATGCAGTTTCCGTCAACCATAGAAACTGCACTCTTTGCGACCACTATAATGAGATAATCCTTTAGGCTCTGAAACGGCCTCCGGCTTTGGTCCGCCCGATCTTAACTTTTTGCACTGTTATTGTCCCGTAATTGATCATATTGCGGTATCAGCGAACCAAAGCCGGAGACTGTTTCAAAACCCTGTTATTACAGATCTGTCCCCAGTTTATAATGATATCCTGCCGGATTGACATGGATCATTACATGTTTGATGTCCGGGAACTGTTCTTCTATCCTGTCATGAAGTCCGTCTGCTATATCGTGCGCTTCCTTCAGAGTCATATCTCCATCGGCGCTGATCTCGGCATCGACATAGATCTTCTCGCCGAACTTTCTTGTTCTCAGCACATCCAGGCCGATCGAATCATCCAGTTCCTTCGCGGTGTCAGTAATAAATCCCTTCAGCTCGTTTTCGAACTCATCATCGCAGGCGGTATCCAGCATCTTGGACAGCGCATCCCTGAAAATGCTGACAGCAACGCCGATAATAACGATACAGATCACGATACCGGCGATCTGATCCAGGATTGGGAAACCCATACGTGCTCCGACGATACCGATCAGTGCGCCGATGGAAGAAAGCGCGTCGGAACGGTGATGCCATGCATCTGCCTTGAACGCACTGGATCTGCATTTTTTGGCATAATACATCGTATACCAGAACATAGCTTCATTGGTAGCAATGGAAACGATCGCTGCTACCACAGCAATGACTCCGGGAGCTACCATTTCCTTATATGATCCGGAAATGATAGACTGCAGGCAACCGTATCCGATCCCCACACCGGTGAGCAGAAGGATGGAAGCCAGAAGCAGCGAGGCTACGCACTCAAGCCGCTCATGCCCGTACGGGTGCTCACGGTCTGCCTTCTTTTTTGAAACACGTACTCCGATGTAGGCGATCAATGTAGCAAATACATCCGAAAGAGTATGCACTGCATCGGAAAGCATCGCAGCTGAGTGTCCGAACACACCTGCAATCAGTTTGAAGACCGCCAGAAAGACATTGCCCATAATGCCTACGGCAGCCATTTGATGTATCGCTTTCTCGATGTCGATCTGCTCTTCTTTGATATTATAATCGCTCATTTAGGTGTCTCCCGGTCTCTGTCTTTCTTTTCTCTGCATTTACACCAACAGCTGTTTACGGAGCTTATGCACTAAAAAAGCTGCGGTCATCCTGTCCGCAGCTTGCTTTTTTACAAAAAACTGCGGGACAATAAGTAACTACTGTCCCGCAGAATCATATTATCAGTTATGTTCCGCTGTCTTTTGAAAGACCCGGCTAATGAACTCAGTCACCGCCTGCTCAGTTTGTACTGTAGGTATGTATTGTAATGATTAGATTGCAATTAACATATGCAGTGCAAATTAGTTTGTGTTTCATTTATAGCATACCCTGGTGGGTATGTCAACATGTCGCGGCGGCTAACTTTTGGTAGTCTGGGCTAATCTTTTTTACCTGTCACTAACTTCGCTGAAAACCTTTTTTTACTTGACAACATGACCCAACCGACTTATTATAAGTGTGCGCATATACCTATACCCATATGGGTATATTGCAAATAGAGGTTATTATTATGAGCAACCGTGAAAACACGTCACAGATCGTCAGCCAGGAATTATATGACAAACTTGTCAAGCAGATGACGGAAGTCGGCGTCCTGGGAAATGTCTTTCTGGCAGTGTTTAAAATATTTGCCGGTATTTTCGGACATTCCACGGCCATGGTCTCCGATGCCATCCATACTTTCTCCGATGTATTTGCTACGATAATTGCCTGGTACGGCGTAAAGATGGCCAACCGGGGAGAGGATAAGGAACACCCTTACGGACATGAGCGTCTGGAGTGTGTCGCGGCCATGATCCTGGGTGTCATCCTGCTTGGCACCGGTGCCGGCGTGGGATTCAGCTGCTACGAGTCCATCGTTAATCATACTGTCGTAAAGTCTCCGGGTGTGATCGCTCTTGTCGCTGCCATTGTATCTATAGCTGTCAAGGAAGGCATGTTCTGGTATACCATGCACTGCGCAAAGATCGTGCATTCCACAGCTTTTAAAGCAGACGCCTGGCATCATCGCGGTGATGCGCTTTCTTCCGTCGGCGCGCTCATCGGTATAGCCGGTGCCCGTATGGGATATCCCGTCATGGATAAGATCGCCGGTATCATTATCTGTCTAGTGATCATCGGCGTCGGCGCCGGTACGATCAAGGATGCCATTGGTAAGATGCTTGACTCTTCCGCAGACGACGAATATGAAAATGAGATCAAAGACTGCGTCAACAGCGCCATTGCGGAATTGGAAGGCATTAACAGCATACAAAAGCTCTTTACGAGAAAATTCGGCGAGAAGTTCTATACAGATATTTATGTCAGGATCGATCCCGATATGCCCGTGAAGGATGCGTACAACAAAACGCAGGTGATCGCATCCAAGGTCAGGGGTGAAGTACCGCAGATCAAATTCGCCTACGTCCATATGGTGCCTGATATTCACTAAGTTCATCTCCGGATCACAACTGTTTCGGATTTTAAAATTTCTCCCTGAAAAAGTCTTCCGGTCTCCGGAAGGCTTTTTCTTTTTCAGGAGATTACATTGACTACCCAAACCCGTTCCTGTATGATGCAGATAGAAATGCTTTTTTCATTGTAGTAAAAGGAGGTTTCCATGATCTTTTATTTTTCCGGAACCGGCAACTCACGCCATGCTGCATTTTCACTGGCGAGATCTGATGAGAAAATCTTCAATATAGCTGATCTGATGAAAGAGTCCTCCCTCCCCTCTTTTGATCCGGACGAAGGCGAAGCGGTCGGTTTTGTCTGTCCTGTTTATTTTTGTGACCTTCCGCTGATGATGCAGGATTTTATGAAAAAGGTCAGTTTTTCGATTGTTCCGTCTTATATCTATGCTGTCTTTACCTGCGGCGGCCTGTCCGGCCTCTGCCAGGAAAAGGCCGAAAGCCTGCTGGCAGAAAACCGCCTGAAGCTGAATGCGGCCTGGGAAGTGCATATGGTCGCCAACTATGTGGTAATGTATGATATTCCTTCCGAAGAAGATCAGCAGAAGACCCTGCAGGAAGCGGAAATGCAGCTGGCCCTCATCAAGGATGAGATCTGGGAAGAGAGTGATCATAAGATCACCATCAGCAGCCAGGCCCGTGCACTCACTGAACAGATGGCTCCCATTTACCTGGAAGCAGTCAAAACACATAAGTTCTGGATCGATGACACCTGCGTCGGCTGCGGGACCTGCGCAAGCCGCTGTCCTGTACAGGCGATCACCATGCTGGACGGGTATCCATCCTGGAACACCGGCAAATGCCAGCACTGCATGTGCTGCATACGCTGCGGCGCCGTGGAATACGGTACGACCACACACGGCCGAAAACGTTACACCCATCCGGACCTGCGCAAAAAGAAAGCGGCAGGCGACAACGCACACTGCCACTGATATCAGGAGGATCCGGCATTCACGCCGGATCCTTTCTCCATATAGATATTATTCTTCGCTTCCCTGCAGTCCAAGCTCCGCGGCATGCTCCTTCATTCCTTCGATGACGATCGCCGCAACGTCCTTCACATCCATGCCAGCTTCCCGCAGCGGCTCCGCCGTATGCAGCAGGTGTTCCTCCGTGACCATTGTGTTGTTTAATTCTGTTGCTCTCTCACGTGTCAGCATAGTTGTTACCTCGTAAATGAGTTGCCCGACAGGTGGGCATGTCTTGAAATCAGTGCTTTTGCTCCTTGGCCCATTATACTGTTCCTGTCTCTGATATACAGGCATGATTATGAGAGCTTTGTCTCCTCTTCTTCGCTCTCCGCATCGTAAAGAAAGGCTATTTCTTCATAAATCACTGCAAAATCGACCTCGCACTTTCCCTGCGATATCCTTATCGGCACACGATCCTGAAATCCATAGATAAACGTGTCATCTTCATGTTCATAATCCTCGACCACAATCGTCTTCTTTTCCGGATCTATGATCCAGTATTCCCGAACCCCGGATCTGCAGTATTTTGACCTCTTGATAGACTTATCTCTCTGCCTTGAAGTCTTTGACACGATCTCGATCACAAGATCGGGCGCACCGAATATACGTCGCTTTATCTTGCTGCGGTCACACACAACAAATACGTCCGGCTGCACCATGGTTCCTTCATCAAAGCAGACATCCAGGGGAGCAATAAAGGCTACACAATTACCACCATGTTTTTTAATGCAATCATCTATGCGGCGATAAATGTTAGCGGCGAGTGCCTGATGCACGACCGTCGGTGATGCGGAGTTATCATAAAACACACCGTCGATCAATTCGACCCTGGTATCATCCGGTAAGGCATAATAATCATAGATGGTATTGCCCTTTTCTTTGAACGAATGGTACTTTCCTTCCTGTTGTGCCTCCTTCTTTCGAACTTCATAGGCCGCCGGCGGCTCCATTACCATATTGCGGCCTGCAGAAGGCCAGGAAGCCTCTGTCTCCTGCCCCGTATACCACGACAACGGAACCGGGCGTTCATCATACGGCTTCCCTTCGAATTTTGCGATCAGTTTCTGCACTTTTCGCTCATATGCCTCGGGGTCTTTTTCCCGCAGGTCATCCCAGTTATACTTCCGAAGGTATTCTTCCTGATTGCCGGTCAGTACACGCTCCAGTGCTTCGATCGTCTTCCTCCTCGGATGCTTCGTCACACCGCCCAATACCTTCTGCACCGTACTCAGAGGCAGTTCAGCCATCTCAGCGAGCATTTCGTAGCTATACCCCAGCTCGCCCTTTCTCTTCCTCATCTCCTGTAACGTCATATGTGTACTTCCTTTACGCTTATATTGATATATCCATATTATATCAAATATATATCAATATATCAATATTATTTCCATTTTTACGCAGACTCAGCACACAGAGCAGCTGACTGGCCGAGTTGTAAGACGAGGTGCCAGTTTGTAAAGCGAGACGCTTGTTTGTAAATTGAAAACTGAATATAACTATATCCGAATCTCCTTAAGAATACGCAGCATAACATGATAAGCAAGATGCAGGGATCGCTCACTGATGTATTCGTCCACTCCGTGGATCCCTGACAGAGTGTTTCTTATATCCAGCGGAAAGAAGCCGATCACTGGGATCCCGCGCTTTCGGAACCAGCGGTTATCGCTGTATCCCGGAGTGATGCACGGCATCAGTTCCGCTTCGGGAACTTCACTCTGAAGCGCTTTACGGAAAACATCCCCATATACGGAATACACCTTCGAATCAGGAGCCTTTGCGAACCATTCTTCCATGCCATTATATAGCGGTTCCGTATCAAGACGGCGGCCCGCAATGCTCCCGCACTCGCGGCAATAATCAAGGATCATCGGTGCATAGTAACCCTTATCGACACCCGTCTGAAGGATGCGGTCCTGCTTGCTGTCTTCGGAGCCTGCCGGTCCCGGATCCGCCAGACCGGATTTGCTGTCTTCATCCTCCCGTTCCCCGGTCTGGAAAGTATAATACAGGCGATCCCTGAACGGAAACGGAAAGCCTCCTCCCTCTCCGATCACCAGACATATGTCCTCGAAAAGTTCGGGGCACTCCCTCATCAGCGCGTCAAGGCCGGCCTCTCCTCCCTGTTCCTCGCGGTCGGTCACGAGCATAGCCAGCGTATATGGAAGCAATAACGTCTCTGTCCCGGTTTCTCCTGTCAAGGCCGAAGACGCTGCCGCATCCGCCATCAACTGCATCCAGACTGCGATCTGGCTCTTGCAGTCAAGTGCCCCGCGTCCAAAGATGCATCCCCGGTACTCTGTACCCTGATCCGGGTGGAAATGCCAGGACCTGTTCCTGTCATAGGATGCGGTATCCATATGGGCATGGAGCAGAATGGTCTCCCTGCTTCTGCCTGGAACGCTGGCATATACATGATGTGCAGGCTTACCCGATGCGCAGGCTGTCTTATATATGTCTGCCTGTATCCCTATATCCTGCACAGTATTGACAATGAATGCCGCACACGCTGCCGTATCTCCGTCATCCATAGTCGTGTTATAATCTATCAGCTGTTTCAGCCAGTCTTTGATCTGCTGCATGGTAATTACTATTCCGTTCCCGCGATCTCTGCGCATTACATTAGTTAAAGGCGCCCTTACGGACGCCTTTTCATCTTACAATACCTGTGGCTTTGATACAACAGCATGCCTGATAAAAACAGAAACAATATCAGCTGACATGCTTCGCATTTGTGCAGTGACGGATAATGTAATCGCGCACAAAATCAAAGTCCGGTGCTTCCGCATAGACCTGGTTGTGGAGCAGCGTCTGGTTGACATAAATCGTATGACGATGCCGGACGGATTTTACTGTTTTCACAAGCTCAAATTCGGAGAAGGAACTGCTCCGGGTCGCGGCCAGCATACCGGTACCTGCCATCCCGATCCTGCCGGCGGCAAGGCCCGCTGCTGCTGTCAGCCATCCGATCGCCTCAGCCTTTTCAAACTGTTTAGCCATCTGCCTGTGCTCAATGCCCCCTTCATCCATCGTAAAGAGCACCATATATCTCCAGCCATACATCTTTGCAACGATCAGATATGCAACCACAGCAATTGCCATCAGCACTACCAGAAGGAGCAGGAAGCCACGGAAGAAGCTGAAGGCATCTTCTGCATTCCAGTATTTGAAATCCCCGCTGAATAAAGTGACCAGCAGCATAAAAGCGATAACAATGCCGAAAGACAGGGCCATCACCTTCCAGATCGTGACAAGCAGCGTCGGATTCCGAAGCATATCGAACTCATACGTCCAGCGATATTTGCCGTCCGGGCAAAGATAGACATTTTCTGTCACTTTCTGGCCTTTGATCTCCTCTTCACTGTTGATCTCTCCGGCGGCTTTTTTACGCTTCCCGCCCTTTTTGACGGAAGGCTTATCGATCACCTCGCCCTCATCCGGCCCTTCTTCAACGGCCGCTTCTGTAATTTCCGCTTCCGTCAATGCCGTTTCTTCGGCAGGCGTTTCTGCCGCAATGCTTTCGCCGGCCTCCATATCGGGTGCAGATCCTGCAGGTGCACCGCAGTAATCACAAAATTTCGCATCCTCGGGAATCTCCTGTCCGCAATTCTCACAAAAGATCATAGTTTGATTACCTCCCTGTCTCAGTATATCAAATAAAAAGACTGATTGTCACGTCTTTACATAATTTTGGCTCCGCAGCTGCGGCAGAACTTTGCGCCGGGATTCAAGGGCTTGCCGCAGGAAGTGCAGAAACGGCTTCCTGCAGGCTGTATCTTTGGCCGGGCTTCTGCTTCTGCCTGCGCTCTTGCCTGTGCCTCGGCCTCCGCAGCTGCATGGGCTTCCGCTTCGGCAGCTTCTGCAGCGGCTGTATCCCGGTCGAAACGAAGTTCTGCTCGCAGGCGCTCCATCTCTTTTTCTTTTTCTTCTCCCATGACCGGTATGAAAATCCAGCGGGTCAGATACTCATAACGCGTCGTCAGGCCAATGGCGCCTTCCGCTGAGACCACATAGAAATCCTGTTCCGGCAGCTCCTCTTCATCTCCGCCTTCTTCGAGGGCAAGTGCATACACATCCCGGGCATTCATGCCTTCTTCCGTGCCTGCCAGTTTCCAGGTCATACATACCGGCATAGCCCCCGCAAGCGCACTCATCAGTGTCTTATAATGTTTCATAAGCCCTCCTTATCTCAGCTTTTCTTTCTCCTGAAAGCGGTCCCGCTTCCCGGTTTATCGGCAATCGAACCATATTTTTGCTGTGCTGCTTCCAAGTTATTCATAAACGTCTGATTTTCTGCCACCTTGATGTCCGAAACGATATCTGTCAGGTCATCTCCGACGGTGTTGTTGAACAGATCGTTGATAAGATTGGTACCGGCACTGCTCCAGTTCTCCACATTCGCGATCTTATCATTCATCGCCTTCTGATAGGCCAGCTGCTGTTTGCCCAGGGTCTTTCCTGCAGTGTCGCCGGCCATGTTCTTCCAGGAACCCATCTTGTCAAAAGACTTGGAGGTCTTTCCCAGCTGGTCTTTCAGGCCTTTTGTCGCAGAATCGGAAGCTTTTTTTCCAAGAGCGCCGATTCCCTGTCCGATCCCGTAGGTCATCGTGCTCTTGTAAGCGGTCTTTTCCATATCCCGCGCGATCTCAGCCGGCGATTTTCCTTCCAGATAGCTTTCCAGACCGGTCTTCACCATATCACCGCCCACAGCCATGCCGATGCCGTCGACTTCATTCTGCAGTACACCGACCGCGCCTTCCACAGTACCCTGTGCGACAGCAGTCATGGTGTCGTAGACATCCTTTCCGTTCGCCAGGGATTCCGAAAGCTTTGTCATGCCAGGTTTTGCAAAGGTATAAGCGTTCTTGATCGCCTTGCCCGCAGGACCGGTCACTTCGCCAAGGGCGTTGACCGCTATATCAGAGGCAGTCTCTATCTGGGAAGCTGTTTTCTCTGCCGCCCCAAGCCAATCATCCTTTGCCATCTGTCGGCCGTATTCCTCGGCTTCCTTCTGGCGGTTTTTCAGGATATCCTTTTTGATGCCCTTGATATCATCGACACTCCTGCCGTACTGTTCGGCGACTCTTTCCCTGTACTGTTCCTGCCGCAGCTTTTGCTGATCTTTCTTCCAGGCTTCGGATGTATCCGTTTTTCCGGTCTCGCGTTCACGATCCCATTTCGCCTGGTTTTGCTGATGCTGTTCTTCAGCCCAGCGCCTGCCGGTCGCAGCGTCCTGACTCAGCGTGGAGGCATTTTCCATACGGGTATCATAATTCTCCCGCAGCAGGGATTCTCCGTACTCAAAACCTGATTTTTTACTCCGATACTGCGGTTCCCCGGTATCCGGATCAAATCCTTCCAGATAGTAGGTCATCCGCTCCCCGGTCGCCGGGTCATTATAGCTGATATCCCCATCCGCGTTTTTATACCAGCCCTTCGGAAGCGGATTGTTCCAGTCATAGGGACCGACAGGGGGCTTTTCTTCCTCAGACAGATCTTCCTGCTCCTCATAATCTCCCCTGAGACCATCCTCACCTTCTCCGGAGCCGTCATAGTCCGGTCCTTCACCATTCGGACCACCCGAAAGTCCTCCACCTGCACCGCCACCAAGAGTGCCTCCAACAAACCCGCCGCCGAACAGCATGCTGATAAACCAGCCGATAAAGGTTCTCGTCGCGGAGTTAAAGGGATCGGCATGATCCTCCCAGTCATCATAATACTGATGGAGATCATAATAATCACCTGGATCAAACGGCTGAGGCTGGTTCCCGGAATTCGGATCATTCCCAGTATCATCTTCCATCCCGTCATAACCTGCTGATCCGCCGTTATCGTCATAATCGTCATACAGGTTGCCAAACAGGGATCCTCCGATGTTGCCGGGGTTACCGGCACCGGAAGCATTTCCCGCAGAGGATGCCCACACAGGCTCAGACCATTCAATGTATATCGGCTCCTTTGCGAGCGCCTGCAGCGCCTGTTCGGGATATCCGTTGAAGTACGCAAAAAACTGATCCTTGTATTCATCCACTTCGGGCCTCTCCGGCCTGCCGTTTCTTCCTTGCCTCGTATCGATCCTGCCTTCGATTTTTACCGTAATATTCAGGTACTGATACGGAAGTTCCGGAATCATGCGGTACAGAATATACTGGTTTCCATATCCATCGACATATGAGGCCCCGTATTCCGCTTCCACAGAATCCCCTATTGTATGAACGTATTTCGCATAAACATGCGTATTCTCATCAATATCAAACTCGTCCAGTTCTTCTTCCCTGCCTCTGAAAAAGTTTCCCAGGGAATATCCGAGGTAACTGTCCTGCTCGCGTGCCAGTGTATTCTGTATACTCTGCTGGATCTGTTCCTCCGGTGTTTCTTTCTTTATCGGATCATAGGATCTGCCGATCCCCCAGTATATGTCGCGCCCGGCATACAGTTTCCACCAGGAATGGATATATACCGGGTCATATGTGTATGGTTTTCCGTTATCGTGGTAAAGAAGAAAATCCGTGTAATAATCAAAATCAGATTCCGCCCAGCCTTCCTGCATCGGCCCGCAGGGAGTTCTGTCATCCGCCGTCACCACAAGCTTTCCATTGGGATTAAAGCCCCAGTCATTATCGTGCCACTCTTCTCTGTAATGCCATCTCGGGTAGGTAGCGCCCTCGGGGAAGTAACTCTTTACCACTTTCGGGAGCCTCATATAGAAACGTACATCCTGATGTACGATCTCCCGGTTGTAGTTTTCCGTGTCGAGCACCGAATAACGAAGCCCGTCCCAGCTTGCATTATAGTCAACAAGTCCCAGAACGTCTCCCCACTCGCTCCGGCTTCCCACTTCGCTCCAGTCATAATCCTTGGAGATTCTCAGCTTATAGCGGGGATCTTTCATATAGGATTCAAAATCCAGTCGCTCTCCCTGCATCCTGCCCTCTTCTTCAAGGCAGATACTCTTCAACTGCAGGGCAAGCGTAAAGCCAAGGCCGGTATCCACTGTGACCGCCTGGGGATAATCGTTATTTACGACCTTATCCCATATGACAGGACAGTTTTCCACATACTTATCCTGCTTTAACTCATTGTCTTCTCCCGCATATTGCTGGTACTGCACATCCGCCTTCATCAGGTTGCTGCCGGAAGGAGCTCCGGTAAAGCGTACACTGACCGCGTAGAAAACATTCTCTAATTCCGGATCCGAAAACATTACCCCGTAGTCTGTCTCTGCATCCTTGGACAGATCAATGATAAAGGTGTCTGTTTTTGAAAGCTCGATCGGGAGCTTTGTCGTATCCGTATACGCTTCCGGCGCCACACTGATCATGAGCGGCTTGTCCTGCATCAGATGGGGATACAGTTCCGCGATATCCTTTGCTTCATATTTCTTCCACGGATCCGACCAGACCTCCATCGCATGTGCGCTGAATGGAGTTGCAGCCAGGATACCGGATATAATAGTACCTGCCAGCAGGAACAGGACAAAATGATTCAGTTTGTCGTTTTTCTTTGTTTTTCTTTGTGAAAAAGCAGTTTTGCTCTTCTTTGGTTTTGCATCGGAGGGAGATCTATTGCCTTTTCCAAAAAATGAAAGGATAATACTGACAACGAGCAGGATCAGCCCAACCCATACACAGGGCCTGAACGGCAGCAGCGTCAATGCCACTGCCAAGGTGAAACCGATCGTTAGTCCCGACAGGATCCTGTCCACGGTGATGCGTGAGGGTGTTCTGCCTCTGCTGAACGTCTGCGCCGCTCTGAAGAGGAGGCCCGTCATGAAGCCGCCCTTCGTGCCTATGTTCTTAAGCAGCATGATGATGGCCACGATCCCCACCATCGCTTCCTGCATATCCTGCCGGCTGTTCATGAATCCGTAGAGAAGCAGGGCCGCACCTGTGCCCCCTGTTAAGGGAGAGGCTTCCTTAAACCCCTGTACTGCAGCACCCCTGAAAAGCCCGGCAATACCGCCGGCTACGCCTGAGAAAGGCTTCTTTCCCTGAAAGAGCGGAACGATCATCGCATTTAAGAAAGCGGCAATAACTACCTTGCCCACGATACCGCCCGCGGCTGCCAGGAGGCCGCCGTACAGACCGCCCTGGGCATAGGTGAGGAAGCTCAGGATCCAAAGGGGAAGCGGAAGCTCCCAGAAATTGGACCCGACGATTCCAAGCACTAGCCATATGACGCCCAATACGATCGTCGGAAGCAGCTGTTTCGGATTTTTCAGGACGGCAAAACTCTGCCGGAGATAGTCCCGCAGGTATGCTCCCAGTCCGGGATATGCAGTTGAACCATTATTCTGCTTCATATAGTCACCCTAAGCCCGTATCGGAATGTATTATGAATCACTCCAATATTCCGGTTGATTTTTCTGCTTATGGTTTAAACGTAAACTCCGCCTCTTTCAGCAGCTGGCCGCTGACATTGTCATAGATCCGGCAGACGCCCGTCATCATATCCAGCGGCAGGACGTCTTCGAGCGGTTCCCATTCCAGCTCATAATAGAAACTGCCTTTGGATCCATTCTGGAACGTATATCCCTCTCCCACTCCGCGTGTGTCGTAAACCGAACCGTCCACATTCTTGCGGGCGACTTCATATGCTTTCCCGTTGAACTTTACATCACCGGGAACGATACGGATGTCCCTGCCGGATGTATTTTCCACGTAGAAGCGGAGCGCGCTGCTGGTATCGGTGTAAGCAACGGAAAGGTCTGCTGTGGCAAGACTGATGCCGTCCGCATTGTAAAACTCATTTGTTTTATACAGGAACTTCGGCGTATCTGCCTTCTTTGCCTTATTGGTCTTGATCGTGATCTTTCCGGAGCGTGCTGTTTCCGCCATGGAAGATGCATCATAAGCTGCCAGTTCCAGTTCGATCTCTCCCACGTAGATGATCTGCATATCGTAGAGACCGCTGCGGTCGAAAAGCAACACGCCGTCCGTGGAGGCGCCCGGCGCAGCCTCGATCTTCAGTTCCGGCTGCACTGCTGCACCGCCGTTTGCGGATAATGCGGTACAGCGCAGGATCTTTGCACTGCTTCCATCATTCTTCACCTTGAGATAGAGAGCATCCCTCTCCTGGCTTCCGCTGGTATAACGTCCCGTACCTGTTACCGATACAGACAATCCGTCCGCGGACCATATCTCCTGTGTTTTGATCTTCGCGCCGCCAAGCGGATCCCATCTTCCGTTATCGGAAGGAAATATCATGCGGTATGCTATAAATAGAATGATCGCAGCAAAGACCAGAAATCCCAGTCCAAGCCACAGAGCAGTCATAGGTCCCTTTTTTTCCTTCTGTGCCATCGTTCCTACCTCCGTAAATCACAGTAAATGGCCTCGTTTTTTCTCCGTTTTTAAAAATCCTGGCCTCGTTTGTATCTGCGGATCACTTCTCCGCTGTCGTTCAGGAAACCCTGCATCTCAGCCTTGGCAGTCTCTCCGATCAGCTCCGTCGCTTGTCCGGTCACATTTTTCTGGAATACGTCACTGAAAAGATTCGTAACAGCGCTGGTCCAGTTCTCTGTTTTTGTGATCTCCGCCGTCATCTTTTTGTAGTCCGAGATGCGCATCTTTGCCATGTTCTGGTTTGCTTTGTCCACGGACATGTTCTTCCAGCTGACGCCGTAATCTCCGTATGCATCGATGTTTTTGCCGAGTTCCATTGACTTTCCGGCCGTCAACTTATCGGACGCCTTCTTGCCCGCACTGCTTATGAGCTGGCCGATACCGTAGTTCAGTGAGCTCTGGTATGCCGTCTGGGTGAGATCCGCCGTGATCTCATCCATGGACTTGCCATTTACCACTCCATCGAGACCGGTCTTGACCAGATCGCCGCCGATCGCCATACCAAAGCCGTCGATCTCATTCTGCAGCACACCGATCGCGCCCTCAGCCGTACCCTGGGCGATCATCGTCATGGTTTCATAAACATCCTTTCCCTGCGCGCCGGCTTCCGCCAGTTTGGTCAGGCCGGGTTTAGCGAAGGTATAGATATTCTTGATCGTCTTGCCTGCAGGGCCGGTCACTTCGCCAAGGACATTGATGGACGTATCCGCCACGCTTTCGATCTGGGAGGCAGTCTTCTCTCCGAACTCCAGCCAGGCATCCTTTGCCATCTGTTCCTGCTGCTCGGTCTCTGCCGCCACACGCTCCTTGATGATTTCTTTTTTGATTCCCTTCAGGTCATCGACGGATTTGCCGTACTTCTCCGCAAGTTTCTCGATGTACTGTTCCTTCGACATCTGTTCCTGGTCACGTTTCCAGGCTTCTGACATCTCCGTCTTGCCGGTCACACGTTCCTGTTCCCACCTGGCCTGGTTCTGCGCGTGCTGCTCCTGCTGCCATCGCTGACCCGTCTCGTAATCCTGCCGGAGCGTACCCGCATTGCGCCCGCGGTCATCATAATTCTCACGGAGCGTGGACTCCCCGAAGGTAAAGCCGGACTTTTCACTCAGGTACTGCGGCTCTCCGGTCTCCGGATCGTAGCCCGTCAGGTAGTAAGTCATCCGTTCTCCGGTGGCAGGGTCCTTGTAGGTAATGTCTCCCTCACTGTTCACTTTCCATCCCTTGGGAACAGGGTTGTCCCAGTGGTAAGGATCTTTTGGGGCGGTATCTCCCGGAACCTGACCATCCGGAATTCCGCCTCCGCCCTCGTAAGAAAGGTCTTCACCGGGACCACCTGGGAATCCGCCTGTGGCGCCTCCCACGGAACCTCCTATAGCTCCGCCGATCCCGCCGCCGAGCGTACCGCCGACGCCGCAGGCGAACAGAAGGCTGAAGACCCAGCCGATCAGGGTCCGCAGCGCGGAATCCATACCACCGACATGATGATCCCAGAGGTATTCATCATAATACCCGGCATGATGGCCATTATTCAGATCATAATAGCCCGGATCGGTGAAAACATTGGACGATGAATCGCCGCCGGAATAGGCTTCCGTCCAGGCGTCTCCTGCCCCCGCATCGGATCCGCTGTCATAATCAGCTTCCTCATCATCATACAGGCTTCCGAACATCGAACCGCCCATGCTGCCGGAATTGCCGGAGCTTCCGGAATTGTCCGTACTGCCATTGCTGCCGGAGGAACCGCTTTCGGAAAGCTTGCCCGTATCCGGATCATATCCCGGCGCCCATTCCGGCTCAAACCACTCGACATATAACGGCATGGAAACTGCAACATTAAGGTATTCCTTAAGTTTTCTTTTGACGGCGCCAAGATCTTTTCCGCTGCCTTTTGCCAAACCAACATAGTAGCACAGGGGAATCTCCGGAAACTCTCGTACCATCACATATTTGGCTGTATTGCCATCATCTTTGTGATAAACCGGCACATCACCGATCATGAATCTGTCTACTCCCTTCATGACCTGTGCAACTTCTTCATCAGTAATTTTGATATTCGCCGCTATGGATTCAGCTACCGCATAATTAATCGCATATTTCCTGACTTCTTCAACGGATTTCCTGCCGCTCTTACTTTTGTAATAATTCGCATAGTATTCCCGTATCATGGATGCGGGCGGACGGATCGTCGCTGTTCCATCGCCCATTTTCACAGATTTTTCTCTGTTTTCTACGTTTTCAGGCCATCTGAGATAATACCAGCAGCTCTGGGACACGATTTTTTTACCGCTGTCTTTATTCTTTACAGTATAGGTAATCATGCCCTTTATATCGTTTGGTAAACATGTCTGCTCGGCCCAGGCTTTAAATGGTCCCTCCTTATCGCCCTTTCCATATATATTGTCATCTGCGCTAACTTCATATAATTCATTATCCAAATACGGGCCCAGGTCGATTAATTGACCCCCGCCGGAACTTACATTTATGTAAACACTATCAATCGTAAGTGAGACTGAGCAGTCAGCGTGAGCGTCCACTTCCATTGCGTGCGGATAAAGATTGCTCCAGACTTCATCAACATATACTTTGCAGTTTTCAAAGCTTTTCTGCTGTGATCCTGAGCTGTTCTGAGATGCATATCCCTGCCAGGTCACATCCACCTTCATCAGATCTTCGGATGAAGGATCTCCTGTGAATGTCATGATCAACAGGGTTCCGTTCTGCCCTGCGGCATTTCCTCCGACAATTGTACGGTACTCAGTTTCTGCATTCTTTGTAAGATCAATAATAAGAGGGGTGGCTTCCGAAATAGCTACGGTCTTTTCGGGATCGTCTGTCCTGTAGCACATCGGTGTGACTTGTATTTGGGTTGGTTTATCTGTCCTTAGATGAGGATAAAGCTCCGAGATGTCTTTTGCCGCATAGTACTCCCAGGGATCGACCCACTGCTCTGCGGCATATGCGGTAATGACATTTCCCATGATGACAGAACCCATCAAAATACCGCTCACAAAGAGCATGGCAAGCAGATTCAGTTTTAATGCTTTCTGTCCTTTCTTAGGCTTAGCCATAGAAGCCTTTTTGTTCACGGGCTCTTTACCGCCTTTTCCAAAAAATGCAAGGACAATGCTGACAACGAACAGTACCAGACCCGTCCATACACAGGGCCTGAACGGCAGCAGCGTCAGTGCCACTGCCAGCGTGAACCCGATCGTAAGCCCCGTCAGGATCCTGTCCACGGTGATGCGGGAAGGTGTTCTGCCTCTGCTAAAAGTCTGTGCCGCACTGAAGAGGAGACCCGTCATAAAGCCGCCCTTCGTGCCTATGTTTTTCAGCAGCATGATGATGGCCACGATACCCACCATCGCTTCCTGCATATCCTGCCGGCTGTTCATGAACCCGTAGAGAAGCAGGGCTGCTCCCGCGCCCCCTGTCAAGGGAGAGGCTTCCTTAAGCCCCTGTACTGCAGCACCCCTGAAAAGCCCGGTAATACCGCCAGCTACGCCCGAGAAAGGCTTCTTTCCCTGAAAGAGCGGAACGATCATCGCATTTAAGAAAGCTGCGATCACGACCTTGCCCACGATACCGCCTGCGGCTGCCAGGAGGCCGCCGTACAGGCCGCCCTGGGCATAGGTAAGGAAGCTCAGGATCCAAAGGGGAAGCGGAAGCTCCCAGAAATTGGACCCGACAATTCCAAGCACCAGCCATATGACGCCCAATACGATCGTCGGAAGCAGCTGTTTTGGGTTCTTCAACACAGAGAGGCTCTGCCGGAGATAGTCCCGTAAATATCTGCCAAGGCCCGGATATGCAGTTGTATCTTTCTGCTTCATATGTCCTCTTTTTTCTCACCATGGTAAATGCATGCGCTGCCATCACGGCGCGGGGATCATCTGTCCGGCAGGCTCAGCAGTCTTACTCGATCAGCGGGGTCCAGTAGTGGCGACCCTCATAGTCCGTCAGACGATAAGCCACGCTTGTGACAGTATCCTGTGCCAGGCGGATATTGGCGATCTCGACATCGGAACCGACGGTAAACGCCGGGCCGAGGAAATAGTTGTCAATGAAATCGCCGTCATAGGTATAGACATCGCAGATCGGCTCCACGGTATCCCCGTCATTCAGCGGGATCAGACCGTCACACATCTCGTCCGCAGGCATGTCGCCGCCGGGGCCGTCGGTGATCACCTTGACACCCAGGATCTGGCCCTTCGGATGTTTATTGTCAAAGCGCAGGATCAGGTTGGCGTGCTGTGCGTTGACAAAAGCCGGGATATAACCACGGGACCAGTACTGGCTTCCTTCATGCCAGCCGTCCAGCTGGTAGTAGGCGACCACGTGCTTGTCGAGCGAGGGCCATGTCCCGTCGTATTCGCCGATCAGATTGAGATCGTCATCAAAGTCATAGAGGTTATCCAGGCCGAGGTCAATAAATGCCTCCCCCGTGTCTACAAAGACGTTGAGTTTGACATACTCGATAGCATCCCACTCCGCGTCTGTCAGATGCAGGACATGCTGTCCCCTCTTATTGGTGCTCCAGACGAACCTGGATTCGTCCAGCGGCTCGCCGGGGGTATATGCGTAGTTGTCCCCGCTCAAGCCCGCTGCTCCCGCGATCAGGCCCGCAGCACCGGAAAAGATCCCCGCCTGGTCAATGCTGGGGATATAGCCGCTCTCACCGGAAAGAGGGGCCAGCATGCCGCTTGCATAACTGCGTGTCAGCAGTGTCTTCGCGGACTGGCTGATGGTAATGGCATCGCTTTCTCCCAAAGCAATGAGATTGCTGCTTCCCGAGCTGCCCGAGCCGGATCCGAGATTCTGGGCGACTTCCCTGAGGCCATCGATATCGATGTTCTGCGCAGCTTCCTTGAGGGCTTCCACACCTGTATCGATGCCCTCCTGGACACTGCCATCCTCGACTTTTTCCGAAGCAATATGAAATAGATCGGAAACGATCTGCAGCGCCTTGCTCGGACTGCCGCCTGATACAGCAAGCAGTACGACAATACAGACAATTGCCACCAGCGGCAGGCAGCCGAGACTGCATCCGCCTCCGCCGCCGCGGTCTCCGAGTCCCGGACGGTTTTTATACCCGCCGGAATTACCGACCGGCCCGCCTAAGCCCAGACCGCTGCCTCTTGTGGATACCCTGGCCGATCCTTTGGTCGTATTACGCTGCCGGCTTCCGCCTCCTCCTGTTCTGTCCATAAATACCTCCTGATGGATCTTATAAATCCCGTTAATATTCGTCCGATATCTTTGTTCCGCTGAGTACGGATGTGTAGGTCACATACTCGTTGTCCAACGCGCTTTCACCTGTAAATGTCATGGCCCGGTGCTCGGTATCGGTGCCTACTGAAAACTTAAGCTCTATACCTGGCACAAGACCGAAATCCCTCAGATCATACGTTCCGCTCTCGATTTTCTGATGGTAAGCGTTGTTCTCAGCGTTCCTCTCTTCCGAAGCTCCCGTAAACGAATAGAGGGTCTCCTTCGGACTCAGGATCAATTCCATTGTCTGCTTGTTATAGGAACCATCATATTCCTGGAGCGGCGCTTCCCCCTCAAATTTGACTGATACGTCTACGAGGCTTTCATGATCCGTCGGGCGTATGATCATTTTTCCCTTCGCAACAGACTGTGCCACTTGGTTTTCTGCCTGATAATACTGATTCGCATAGTTCTGTGCCTGCTCTACCGCCTCCTGTGGCGCCTGACCTCCCAGATTACCCATGATCTGTCCCTGCAGACTCACGAGTCCGTCGAACATGGGCATGTGGAAATCCTTCATGGCGGATTCGATCTCCCAGGTCCCGTAAATATCTTCGTTTGCCAGTTTCAGGACGATCATATAAGAGCCGTCCCGGTTGGGTGTGGGCATGCTGAACTTGACAGGGATATCGGGCATTGCCGGGGTATTGTCCCCTACGAAGAGCACCCCGTCCGGAAAACCGATCTGCAGAAAATGATATGCCGTGCACTCATAGATGAGATCGGAATTTTCTCTGGGGTAAGGCTGGAAACGCTTTGCGCTGTAGTCTTCCCACGCACCGTCGGCCGGCAGGAACAGGGGCATGGTGATAAACTTACGTTCCCCGGTATCCTCGTCTTCCGTAAAGAAGCGGATCTTCATTTCACTGGCATACTCGTCCAGGGACTTTCCCGTTTTATAACGGGAATACCTGGATTTGTCGAAGGTCATATGCTTATCTTCTCTGGTCTTTGCGGCAATGGCTTCGTCGATCGCGAGAAACTCGAGCCTCGCATTCATTGCCGGCACCAATTCGGTCTGCAGATACGAGAGCAGGTTTGCCTTCATTTTTTCATAGTCATCCCGGATCTTCCGCTGCAGCACAATGTCCGTCGTCTTATGAAGATAAGCAGAATAGAGTTCGATATACTCTTTCTTCTTTGACTCGCTGATTCCGGTATAGGGAACCTCCTTGGTCGAAATGGCACGATCCGAATTTGCCGTATAGCGGTAGAAAATCTTTTCATACCAGCCCGCCTGCTCCTGAAAGCTCAGATTAAAAAAGCCGTTGAAGAAATCATCATACAGGACGGCGATCTCTTCCATCATCTGATCCGGACGCGCCGGATCGGAATTGTTGACGATGGAAATGATGGCATCATTAAAGCCCTTGGTATACTGGATCGACAGGTTTTCATAGCCGCGGACGGTCCTGGGGTAGATCAGGTATTCCCTGTACGCCATCTGGGGAAGATCAAAGGGTGTTTCCGGCGGGAATTTGCCCAAAATATAATCCGTAACGCTCCAGACCGCCACAACAGTACCTATGACCACCAGCGCCTTGCCAAGGACCGGCACTGCTGCTGCAGCTGTACCCCATCCCAGCCTTGTCAAAAGAGCACCGCCCCATTTTGTTCCAATAGACGCCAGCGGCTTGAAGATCTTAGAACGCATGGCCCAGTTAATGATCTTGGGCGCATATTCTCCCATCGTTTGCAGTGAAGCTGCAATAAGATCCTTGGCATTGTTATCCAGAGCATCCTTAAACGAGCCGCCATGCCAGTACTGGGAAAGGACCTTCCCCATCACCAGCGTAAGGCCGATCGCCGAAAGCTTTCCCCCTGCCGCGTCTTTACCAAAATAACGATTCCCGAGACGTGTGGAGACGAGCTTCGCGTTATACGGAAGACCCAGACCTTCATTTGTCAGACCCATTGCGGCATCGAGCGCGGTATCCATTCCGTAGAGGTCCGCCACCATGCCCGGCAGCGCTGCATCTCCTACACCGTCATACAGAAAATGACTCAGGTCTTTTTTTGTGTCGAGATATCCCGCGAGACTGCTTGCCGTCACCTTGATCGGCTGCATCTCCGGCGGCAGGCCTTTCACATAATTATAGATAAAAGGCGTATCTTTTTCCTGCCCGAGATAATATGCAGCGTTCTTATCACCTTTCAGTTCGGTGACATCTGTAAAATGGTCCAGATAGACTTCATAACAGGTGCCATCCTCGCTGTACTCAAAAGGTGCCGGCTGCCATCGGCCCTGCTCTTCATCAAACCATATTACGCTTCCATCCTGATCCGGAGCGGCCGTCCTCGGGATCCTGATCATGTTGGAGGTCTGGAATGTATGCTGTCCGGAAGCAAGAGAAATATCATAAGTAACGAGTTCCTGTCCGCTCTCCGGATCCGTTTTCACCGGCAACTCGCGTATGATCAGCTCATCCGTCTCATTTTCCAGATTCCACGGAAAGATCTCTACCTCGAGCTTACCGCCGGCAACATCAAAGGATGCCTGTCCCGTTTCTGTGGTGATCTCCGCTTTCTGTTCCGGTGCATTCGACGTTTCCTTCGTATCGTAGCGCACTGAAAGAAGGGCAACTGCACCCGGCGAATTATCCTGATTCAGGACGATCTGGTCTGCCCCTCCGGTCAGACTATACTCGGATGCGGGAATCACCAGTTCTGCTTTCGGCCCATCATAAACAGGCGTTCCGCTTCCTGAGGAAACGGGGTTGGCCCCGGTATTGCCGGATCCGATCCCTGTGCCGCCTGATCCGTTTCCCGTACCTTCGGTTTCCGTAATGTGCGCCGTGCCGCCGGGAAACAGCTTCGTCCGGACATATCCGGGATAAACAAAACATACAAAAACAGCCAGTGCCGTCACAACAGCTATGACAGGCTTGAAGGAAGCACGTTTCCGGGTCTTTCCGCCTTCAGAACCGGCATATTGGCCGGCAGCAGTTTCTTGTGCAGCAGTCACAGGACCTCTCCCACCCGTACCGGAAGATGGCCCAACTTTCCATCCGCACTCCCTGCAAAACTTAGCACCGGGACTCAACGGCTTTCCACAGCTGCGGCAGAACTTTGGTGTATTCACTTCGATCTTTTGCGGTCCTTCCTTAGGAACACTCTTTCCGCAGCCACTGCAGAAAGCTGCACCCTCCGGAATCTCCGAACCGCAGTTACGGCAAAACCTGGGCATTCAGATCCCTCCCGATCATTATCGTACCATCGCGACCTCACCGATCTCCTTCTCGCCGTTATAGACAGTGCCGAGGGCATACTGCATACCGCCGGCTTCCACAAAGTCGTAGACCATCATATTCAGGCTGCTTGTCTCACTGGTGACATCAAAATATCCCGGATCGTCATCCCAGTCACCGTTCATGACGATGTTGTCCGGCACATTCAGCTTTTTGGACTCTATACTGCCGGGATCACTGACCATGAACTCGTGTGTTTCCGTCGGATGCAGAAGGACGGTCACCTTATATCCCATGTACTGGACTTCCGCATCGCAGACCATGATCCGGCACTGGTCCTCCCCATCGACCGGGGTCACTACATTAAGGATGCCCTTCCACTTGCCGCCGAGATCCTGCAGTTCCGTGAGCGGTCTGCCGTCGATCGGGAATTCATCGTTAAAGTACCAGTTAAAGTCATCCAGGCTTACTTCTCCGGATGCCGCAGCGTTGCTGCCGCTGCTGCCATCGGACTGCTGCGTCTGCGTTACAGCCTCTGTTGCGCCTCCGGGTATACCCGCAGGGAGATCGCTGCTTTCTGTTGTAATATTGGCTGATGCACTTCCTGTCGGCTGAAGGCTGACGGGAACAGGCACATCCGAAGTACCCGGCATCACCGTCAGTGAGGGTCTGCTTCCGTCCATGATCCAGATCTTTTCTCCATCCGGACGGACGAGTGCCATCATGTACTCTTCCTTATTCTCGTTTACATATCTGCCACGGCCGATTGCAGCATCCTGTGTATACTCAAAGCTGAAGCTTGCAAACGGATAACTGCTGTCCTCATTTTCCATGCGGTTGTAATAGAATTCCTCATGGGTACACACGGCGTCGGAAAGTCCGCTTTCATCTATGACATTCCCTTCTCCGTCAATACCCAGATACCAGTCGATCCGAACATCGACGTAACCTTTTTCATACTCATCCTCAGGCTGGTAATTGTCTACATACAGGTTGCAAAGATGTGCTTCAAACCCTCTGCCGGCTGTCCGGGCATCCCGGAAGATATAACACTTCCAGCCACCAAGATACTCCCTTGCGTCATATTCCGGATCACGATAATCACCCACGGTTCTGTCCGCAAATACCGAGGGGCTGGTATACCAGGCAAAATCCTCCAGGGTCGGCTGTTCGGAAGTATCGAGAAGTTTTTGGATCTCCATCCCTTCCATGTTCTCGAAGGTATGGTTCTCGTGCTTTTCCTGTACGTTTAACCGGAAAGCTGCATTATGCGGCTGGGAGAACTGGTCCGTCAGCCAACAGGCGATCACGACCTCGCGGGTCTCCTCCGGCACCTGATATAGCAGCCAACGGTCCAGTTCCCCACCATTGTAGGGCTCCGCTGAACAATAGTATTGGTCTGCATCCGAGCGGATCTCGGATACCGGCATATCCGTCACCGGACGGAGCATGCTGTCGGTACCGCCCGCAGCGCTTAAGTCCACGAGATTGCCATATTCATCCTTCGCCTCGATAAGATAGTAATGTTCCGGCGCAGGAAGTTCCTTTACCATACCGGCATCGTAATCGGTAAGCTCCAGTTCAACGGATATGTATTTCATGCCGTCAGAGAGCCCGGTTTTGGAATCGATCCAGTCGGAAGCTTCCTCCGCACTGATATATAACTCTGTTCCGTCCATCTGGATCATGCTGCCGGCGTCATAGATTGCATTCGGATCCGCCAGGGAAACGATGCCGTCGGGCATGTCGACCCCGTACTGGGATGCAAATGCCTGTGCCGCCTGTCCCATGGAATCGGAACCGCCCGCACTGCCGGCACCGGTATTTGTCGAACCGGAACCGGAAGCAGAAATTCCGCTGCCGGAGCCGGCAGTGCCCGGGGCATCGTTCGATACTGCGGTACTTTCGGAACCGGAACCACCGGATCCATTGCCGCCGGATGCAGCTTCCTTGCCCCCGCAGGCTGCCAGAATGATGACCAATGCGAAGACCGGCAATACAGCTGCAACTGTCCAGACCCTATCAGATAATGTATGCTTTTTCATGACTTAGTTTCCTCCCAATGATGTCGTCTCGTCCGAGATCTTGGTACCTCTCAGGTCGGCTTTCATTTTTACAAACTGGTTGTCCAGCTCTGTCATACCGGCAAAGGTCAGAACAGGATGCTTTGGATCGTTCGGATCAGTCTCCTTTGAGATCAGAAGCTCCATACCTGCAGCCAGTCCAAAGTCTGCCAGGTTATAAGTCCCGCTTTCGATCTTCTGATGGTAGGCATTGTTCTCCGCGTTCCTTTCTTTCGAAGCGCCTTCAAATGCATAGTCCGTATTCGTCGGGTTCAGAGTAAGCCTCATGGTCGTCTTGTCGAAGGGACCCTCAAAAGTCTGTACCGGTCCCTCTTCATACTTCACGGCAGCCGCTACCAGGCCATCCTTCGTTCCGGGGCGCAGGACCATCGTCCCCCTGCTCACCTGCTTCGCATACTGACCCTCGATTTGGAAATACTGGTTGACATAATTTTGTTCCTGCTCGAGCGCCTCCTGACTGGCCTGGCCGCCGAGGCTTCCTATGATCTGCCCCTGCTGCTGTACGAGGCCGTCCAGCATAGGCATGTTGAACTCCTGCATAGCGGCTTCAACCTCCCATGTGCCGTAGATATCAGGTTCGATCTCGGACCAGGGACCGTAAACATATTCGTCTCCAATACAGATATACTCTCTCACTTGGGCATGGAAAACCGGTTCTTCCCCGCTGTAGCCGCCCGTGAAATCGCCGGTATCCAAG
Organism: Lachnospiraceae bacterium; assembly: GCA_017446045.1. Taxonomy (GTDB): domain Bacteria; phylum Bacillota; class Clostridia; order Lachnospirales; family Lachnospiraceae; genus Avilachnospira. The sequence continues at coordinate 58,158 of JAFSRP010000049.1, forward strand.
GTGATCTTTTTCTCCCAATCCTCTACGGGATATAGCTCCTCGATCTCAAACTCCTCTTCGTCGTCACGCACGATCTTAAGTTCAAGGCCGATGTCCATTTCCTTCAGATAATACTCTTCATTGCGGGCATCCCTGGCCAATTGGTCCGGGTAACCCCTCAAGGTCACATAAAGCAATTCTTTATCCACGTTGACCTCCGGCTCCGCAGGCTTGAGGAGCAGGTAGGTATAGACGCCGTTTTCACCGAGCCCGATGTCCTTAAGATCGTAAAGCTGCGTGTAATCCAGCGTCCTGAACGGTTTCTCATCATGGTAAAGCACTTCGCCGGCTTTTATGATACCTGCGATTGACAGATCTGCCGACTTATTCTGCTCCTCCTTCTTTAAGACAGACGCCATGGGCCGGGGCCGGTATTCGTGAAGGAAATCCGATTTATCCTCAGGCGTATAAGGCACCGTCAGGATCCCGTAACTGTCCACACCCTCGTCGCTGCGATGGATCCGGTGTGTTCTGAGGAAAGGATAATTGATGTCAGGCGAAGACGCCGGCTCAGAATACTTTGAGACCGGTTTTTTCGGGTCAAGATCCGGAAGATCAAGGATGTCGCAGAGCTTTGTGTCCGTCACCGAATATTTATCGATCGGGATCCGGTTCTCCCGCATCCAGCGCAGGAATTTCTCGCAGGCCCTGGGGTACAGAAAATCAGAGATCCCATAGGCTTTCTTGATGGTTTTCGAAAATGACTGGAAGGCCTGATAATTCAGCATGATCCAGTTTGTGCTATGCCATTTATAGTACTTGTTCAGGTATTCGATGAAATAGCCGAGAAGATAACCGGAATCCTGCAGATGGTCGGAAGGATTCTGGTCAAAATCCCAGGCCAGGTACTCTTCCCACTTCCTGCCGGCGGCGTAGGTAAGAAAAGTCTCCCAGTCTTCCGGCTTATCAAGATCCAGACCACCGATGACCTTGAAATAGCCTTTCTCATTCATGTAGCGGTATGCGTCTGGTTCCATAGCTGCGGCGACCGCCTCAAACAGACGGACGTTCGAACCCCGTCCGATGACTTCCCCAGTGTAATACTCATGCTGGCAGGCATGCAGGATTTCATGCGCAAGCGTGAGCGGCAGCGTATCCTGATTGATTGCGCTCTGATCGCCTACGTTTGACTGAAAGATCACGCCGAGGGACACGACGATATAGGGATTGCGCATATAGACCACCTTCTGTTCGGCGTCTGCGCCTGTATTCAGTGCCTGCAGATAGATATTAATGGTATATGAGTGCATCCTGACCTTGTAAATGGGTGAATTCAGGAACTCATACGCATAACGGGCGGACTGGGCGACCTGTTCGATGATATCCGGAAAGATCTTCTTGGCTCTCAGATTACTTTCCAGGGTTTGAACTACAGTGTCAGTCTTTACTGTTTCACAGAAATTTGTCAGCACCTGGCGGTTCCGTTCCGCCACAGCCTCATCATAAGTCCGACCCTTGGCATCTTTTCCGTTTTCATATTCATCCGGGTTAGGCCTGGGAAATCTATGATTTGCCTTTTTAAGCAGCTTGAGCTTTTCTTCTTTCAGTTCTTCGTAGGTCGCATCTACTGCTCCCAGTTCGTCCTTCGCCCAGATAATGTTGAATTTGTCGCCTTCTTTATGATAACTGCCTGTTTCCTTTCCCTTATAGTATCGTTCGATTTCCGTCGCATTATAGTAAAGCGTGTAAGCAGTATAGCCCAACGTGATCACGATGGCTGCGACACCTTCGATGCTGTTCTGGCGGGACTTATAGGAAAGCACACCATCGGTGACTTCGGAGGCATATTCATAGTATTCTCCGTTTTCATCGATCCTGAACGCTACCATTGAATCATACATTTCCTCCGGCACACCCAGTGTACTTAAGTCGACACTGACATTGTAATAACCCGGAAGGTACTCGTCTGCCTTCAGTCCCGCATCCAGGTCAAACGCCATCAGCAGCGCGCCATTTTTCTCCTCCAGTGTTTCGCTGACGCTGTCGAGTTCTCTTCCGGATAAACGGCTGACCTTGAATTCCCGGTCATAGTCCAGGGCATTCTCCTCTGCGGAGATCTGAAGACCCTGCCACGGATTCAGCTCAAAAGCTTTGGAATTTCCGACTATCGTCGGGACCTCTTCCACTTCCTCGAGGGTGATCCCCTCCAGTTCATCGCTGATACCGGAACCGTTTGAGCCGTTCTGCCCGTTCCCTCCGGTATTGCCGCCATTGCTTCCGCTCCCGGTATTCCCGCCGGAAACGGCATGGGTCTCCGGTCCGCCAAAGAGTTTTGTCCGAACAAAGCCCGGATAGACGAAACAAACAAAGACTGCCGCTGCAGTGACCAGGGCGATCAGGGGCTTCAAAGAGCGCGGCAGGGAAGCCGTCTTCTGCGGACGGCTCCCTTGTGGTGCATTCTGTGTATATTGCTGAGTTCCGGTGTGCGGAGCCTGCTGTCCTCCCGGAGCCGGCGCTGCCTGCTGTGCCTGCTGCACTGCTATCCCCACCTTCCAGCCGCAGGAACGACAGAATTTCGCGCCGGGGGCCAGCGCTTTGCCGCAGGACCGGCAAAACTTCGGCTGCTGTGTGCCTGACTTTGGAGGCTCAATTTTCGGTACGGCTTTACCGCAGCCTTCACAGAAAGCCGCATTTTCCCGCAGTTCTGTTCCGCAGTATCTACAAAATCTGGCCATACCTGTCCTCCCAACGATCACCGCATCATCATCGAAATCGGGCAGCCCGGGCTTTCGAAGTCCCGGTCTGCCCACTGCTGTTGATAAGCTTTACTTTGCACTACGCATCAGGGCGATGCTGTCCTTTTCACCCGAGATCCAGGTGAATGTACCGACGGCGTACTCTGTCTGTCCATCCTTTGAGAGGTAGAAAGCGTCAAAGTCGATCTTTGAGTCATCCGTCATGGCTGTCGCTGTTCCCTCAAGGTCATCATACGTGCCCCGATAGACACTGCTGCCTTTCTCTTCTATCGTCTCCCCGTTCGGCTCGACAAGGTATTTCCAGTTCAGGGTGATATTGAACTTACCGCCGGCCGCATCGATATTTGCATTGAGATAGCGCTCGACATCAGAACCGTAGACGCCCTTCTTCGTACAGATGAATGCCTTCCAACCACCGTTCAGCGCTTCCTGCAGGTCTGTCATCCTGGTCGCGCGGTTCGGATCAGTAATGACCTGGGCGTTGCCGTATCCGGTCTCGTTGACGTAGTCGAGGAACCAGTCAAACTCCGTCGCATAGGCAGGCTCATCAGTAGAGAGCTTTTTGGCGATCGCTGCCATTGCATCGCCCGTGGGTGTCCCCGCAACAGAGGATGTCGCGCCGCCGGATTTATTCTGCGGGGCATTCGGATCATAGCTGCCGTCCGCGCCCACATAGTAGCCGTCCGGTGTATAGGCATTGCTGATCATATATCCCGTTTCATCCACGTAGTAATAGACACCGTTGTCATTGATCCAGCTGTTCTTGACCAGATCTCCGTCCTTCTCGTAGAACCATACGCTGGCGATCTGGATCCATTTACCGCCGGTGACAGTAGGAATGCCCGAATTCGTACCCGCAGCGGAGGGTGAGCTCCCGTTCTTCTCATTCTTCTTTGCCAGGGCTTCTGCCTTCTTGCCGAGGGCAGCGGTACTCGTGCTGCCGCCAGTCTCGCTGCCGGTGCTCTGTCCGGTGCTGCCCAGGCTCCCGCTCGCAGTGCCGATATCCTCGGCTTCAGTCTCTGTCTGCTGGGTAGCCGGCACCTGTTCGTAAGCTTCTGTCTGTGTCTCGAGATAGTCTTCGGTCAGTTTATGGACCAGGAAGTCTCCTTCGATTTTGATCTCCGCATCAGCCATGCTCATGGTCATCGCGAAATCGCCGGCGATCATTTTGTCATCTCCGTTCACACAGTACGCTCCGATGTGGTCCATCTTGACATGTCCGCCTCCGGACTTCTCATCTTCGAAAGATTTGTCGATCTTGGCATGATACATACCGTTCGAGGTGGTCGTGATCATCAGCGCGTCGATCTCAGCAGGCGTAAACTCCTCCGGATCATCGTAGTCATCAGAATCAAATCCATGATGCCGACAAGTGAAAAGATAATGTCCCAGCCTCCATCCTCTTCGATTCTCAGATTACAGTTCCTCGGCGTACTCAGCGCCTCTTTCTTGATCTCCGGGAAATTATCCGGCACGTTGGGTATGTCCTCATAGCCTTCGATCACAGTCATCTGGATCTCGCCCTTGTAGTCACCGATCAGGTCGGTCAGCATAGCATCTGTCTTGATCTGGGCTCCTTCGGGGACCTTGATCTTGGAGAGATCACCTGTCGTCACACCGCCGCTGATCGCGTTCATCCCCTGCTCAAGGAGAGCTGCCTGCTCTGCCGCAGTCAGACCCCCCTGGGTGCCGACAGCTCCGGCAGTGCCGGAGTCGGATGATCCGTCCGAAGTACCGTCCGTGCTTTGGCTGACGGAACCACCGGATGTACCGCCGGCTGCCATCGTAGTCTCTGCCTGGATCGTAGTGCTTTCCGCTTCGGTGCCCGGCTCTTTCTTGCCTCCGCGCAGCGCAAACACAGCTGCGACCGCAGCCAGTGCCACTACACCGCCGATCAGGGCGATCTTCGGAAAACCGCCGCCGGGACGGGACGGACCGGAAGGCGCAGCAGGAGCCGGTTTTCCTGTATTTCCTGTAAACGCAGGACCCGAAGGATTATCCTGATAGACAGGCGCTGGTGAAGGCGGTATGTTCTGTGCAGGTTCCGGTCTATATTCCGGTTGCCCCGGTCCTTCTGCATATCCCTGTCCTTCCGCCATTCCCAAAGGCAACACCTTTGCACCGCAGGCTTCACAAAATTTCGCGTCGTCGGGGAGCGGAGCTCCGCAATTCTCACAAAACTGACTCATACTGCTTCCTCCTTATTACTTGACATGAAAATCCTGAAATTTTTGTCATTTTTTCCTGAATTATCATTAATTTGTCACGTTTTTTCTTCGTTCACACAGCTGAACCGTCTGTTTACAGTTCCTGTAAAACAGCTCTTTGTCTTCAGACCGTCCGAAAAGTTAAGATATTCGGAAACCCGCATAAGATAAAGTGTTTCCCTCAACGTACAAATATACGCAAACAGGCGGGTTTTGGGGTCGATCCCCTAAAACTCGCTGCATTCTGCATCATTTCATTCTTCCATTAGTATTGTCCGATGTATCAGTGGAAATGTAAATATTTTTGAAGTTTTTGTCATGGACTCTTGTGAAAAGCCGCGCATCCGTTTATGATTAACGGGTAACCCACGTCTTCGGAAAGCCGTTAAGGTACCCGGAAAGCCTCTGTGATATCAGAAGGGATATATAGCTTTATGGAAAACAAACTGGATTATCTGATGACTTTGACCGATACGAAGAACAGTGTCCTGAGCAAAGCCATTTCCTTTGATCCCTCTTATATCAGCAGGATCCGCAGGGGAAAACGCAGCATTCCGCTGACCCCTCAGTTCGTACGGGCTGTCGCAGGTTACTTCGGGAGGAATATAAAAGATGCCAAACAACTGGATGCACTGGCGGAAGTACTATGTCCCGGAGAGACGCTGCCGGATTCGAAAGAAGCATTGGAGCAGATGCTCATCGAATGGCTGAGCAACAAAAACGAAAAATCTCCGGACTATGTCCGGGACTTTCTTGACGGGTTTTCTCAGGCAAGCAGCCTCACCGGAAAAGAGCCGGACGCTCACTCCGCTTCTTCGTTGTCCGGGCAGGACCCCTTTCCCGCGGCTGATCCGGTTCTGTCCGGAACCTATGTTGGAAAAGCGTCCTCCGAAGCCTGGTTTTACTATGGAAATGACGGTAAACGCAATGCTGTGGAAGCGTTCCTCAGCAGGCTCTGTAAGACAGGAAAGTCATTCAGTCTGCTGCTCTATTCCGATGAAGAAATGTCCTGGCTGTATGAAGATCCCGCATTTGCCAAAAAATGGGCAGGGCTTCTGTTTCATCTTTTAAATACCGGCAGCCGGATCCGGATCCCTCACAATATCACCCGCAACAGCAACGAGATGCTTCAGGCTGTATCCAAATGGATCCCGCTCTATATGACAGGTGCTATCGAGCCGTATTACTATCCCCGCCTCAGGGACGGTGTGTACCATCGCTCTCTCTTTATAGCAGAAGGCGATTCCGCGCTGATTTCGAACTCTGTCGGACAGCGGACCGATAGTATGCTCAATATCCTGATCACGGATAATCAGGCTGTAAAAGCACTTGCGCAGGAATATGAAGAATACCTCGGTCTCTGCCAGCCTCTTATGCAAATATATAACAGCCGGAATATCCGGACGTTTTTCTCGGATCAGTCCCGTTTTGAACGCCTTCCTGCCGAGCTGATCACAGCTCATTCACTGCCCTCTTACGGTACCATGCCCCAGGGAGTGATGCGGGAACTGCAGGCAGGCTGTGATGACAAACGGTTAAGTGAACGGCATTCCCGGTCATACAGCGTCTTTCGTGAGCACATGCGAGCCGGCCGAAAGGTGACAGAGATCCTGCATCTGCCGGATCCCGCTTGCGTAAAAGCCGGCATGGTCAAGCTTCCGGCAAGCGATTTTTATAATGTGCCATACCTGACTTATACAGCAGAATTGCTCGCCCGGCATCTGAAAAATACGATTCGCCTTCTGAAGCGCGAATCCTGTTACCAGGTGGTCCTTTCGACGCAGGTACCGTCCGAGATCATCCTCAATGTCAAAGAGCGCTCAGCTGCACAGCTTATCAGCGCAGTCCCTCCAACGACTGCATTCGGGATCAATGAAACCAATATGGTCTCCGCCTTCTGGGAGTACTTATACCGGATAGCGGAGGAGGACATGCTTCCCAGGGAGGAAGTGATCCGCAGGCTGACAGATTATATTACTGAGTTGGAGAATTAAAAAATACGGCCACCGGTTGAACCGGTGGCCGTACCTGTTATATTACAGACCTTCCCTTAATCTTCTCCTATATGCTCCATCGCCATCTCGATGATCAGCCTGACATGTTCATCCGCCAGGGAATAATAGATCTGCTTGCCATTCCTCCTGGATCGGACCAGCTTCCACTGCTTCAGGATCTTGAGCTGATGTGAGATCGCGGATACCGTCATGCTGAGAGCCTCCGCCAGATCACCGACATTGACCTCCGGCGTCTCGAACAGATGAAACAAAATGCGCATCCTCGTGGAATCCCCGAAGACCTTGAACAGCTCCGCCAGATCGTAAAGTTTATCTTCTGTAATTCTGTCTATAGACAGCTCTGTCTTCATCAGGGACTCCTTTCCCACTCTCAAAACGTTTCAATCAATATAAAGCATAAAACCCCGGAATGTCAATAAGCGACATACCGGGGTCCTGTCATATCATAAGCATGCAGCCCGGAGGACGGGCACTTTTTACAGATTTTTCACCGCGAGGCAACGGATCGCATTGAGGACCGCCAGGATCATGACACCGACATCGGCGATGATCGCAAGCCACATGTTTGCGATGCCGAAAGCAGCCAGGATCAGGCAAAGAAGCTTGACACCGAGCGCAAACGCAATGTTCTGCTTTACGATGCCCAGACACTTGCGGGAGATCTTGATCGCCTTGGAGATCTTTAAGGGATCATCATCCATAAGAACGACGTCCGCAGCTTCGATCGCGGCATCGGATCCCAGAGCGCCCATGGCAATACCGATATCTGCTCGTGCCAGGACCGGCGCATCGTTGATACCGTCACCGACAAACGCCAGTTTCTTGTTTGTACCGGCATAGTCCTTCAGAAGACCCTCCACTGCAGTGACCTTGTCAGCGGGAAGCAGCTCAGCACGGTAATCGGTAAGTCCGACTTCCTCCGCCACCTTCTTCGCAACGGATTCAGCGTCGCCGGTCAGCATGATCGTCTTTTCGACGCCTGCCTTCTTCAGCTGCTGCATCGCTTCCTTGGAATGTTCCTTCAGCTCGTCGGTGATGACGATATGTCCGTAATACTCTCCGTCGATCGCTACATGGATGATGGTACCCACATGGTGGCAGGGATGAGACTCCGCACCCACCAGCTTCATCATCTTTTCATTACCGATCGCGACATTTCGTCCGTCTACCTTAGCCTTGATGCCGTGTCCGCTGATCTCTTCGATACCGGTCACTCTGGTGGGATCGATCTTAGATCCATACGCCTGCTGCAGACTAAGGGAGATCGGATGAGAACTGTGGCACTCTGCATGTGCGGCATAGTCCAAAAGCTCCTGCTCAGCTACCGGGCTGTGGTGCACCGCGGTAACCGCAAAGTTGCCCTTGGTGATGGTGCCGGTCTTGTCAAATGCGACAGCTTTTACCTCAGAAAGAGTCTCAAGATAGTTGGAACCTTTGATCAGGATACCCTGGTTGCTGGCACCGCCGATTCCCGCAAAGAAAGAAAGCGGAATGCTGATGACGACAGCACAGGGACAGCTGATGACCAGGAAGGTACATGCTCTCAGTACCCAGTCAGCCCAGATCGCGCCGGTCGTCGCATAATGATGCGCACCGACATGGGTCAGCATGATGAAGAGCGGCGGTACTACTGCAAGGAACAATGCCGCATAGCACACGATCGGGGTGTATACCCTTGCAAATTTCGCTATAAAGTTCTCGGACTTCGACTTTCTGGAGGAAGCATTCTCCACCAGATCCAGGATCTTGGACGCAGTCGACTCATCAAACTCTGTCGTAGTCCTGACCTTGAGTACACCGGTCATGTTGATGGAACCGCTCAGGATCTCATCCCCCACGGCAACTTCACGCGGTTTGCTCTCGCCGGTAAGCGCGGATGTGTTGAGGGCAGAATTTCCTTCCTCGATCACACCGTCCAGCGGGACTTTCTCGCCGGGCTGGATCACGATGATGCTGCCGACCTCGACCTCATAAGGATCGACTTTCTCCAAAGTACCGTCTTCCTGCTCGATGTTGGCATAGTCCGGACGGATATCCATCAGTTCGCTGATGTTCTTGCGGCTCTTGCCGACAGCATAGCTTTGGAAAAGCTCTCCCACCTGGTACAGCAGCATGACGGCAACGCCTTCGCCATACTCGCCCAGGGCAATCGCGCCGATGGTAGCGATCGCCATCAGAAAGTTCTCATCAAAGACCTGTTTGTTTTTGATGCCGTTCAATGCCTTACGGAGGATATCATGACCGACAAGCAGGTATGGAATCAGGAAGAAACAGAACAGCAGGATCGGATACTTTTGGAAGAACGGAACCTCAATGATCTCTTCAGAGATCAGGAAAAGAGGCACCCAGAGAACTGCCGCTATAATAATACGTATTAAAAGATTTTTCTGCTTTTTATTCATAACACGAACTCCTCGACGATGATCAGCCATGCATCAGAAGAACAAATAATATGGTTATCGTCTGCGTTTTCCCGTCCTGACAGTGGGAACCGTCATAGGTTCCGTAACTCTTTGCGCTGCCGTTCCTTCAGTTGAATAGAGCCAATGAACGACGGCTTTCACCGCACGCCATTGGCTTTTATGAAGATGATAAGTGAATTACAGGAAGATCTCGCAGTCCTCTTCTACGGCCTTGCAGTTCTTCAGAACGTCCTGCATAACAGCCTTGGGATCCGCACCTTCTGCGAACTCAACGTTCATCTTGAGAGTCATGAAGTTAACAACCGCATCCTTCACACCGGCAGTCTTCTTTGCGGCTTCTTCCATCAGGTTAGCACAGTTTGCGCAGTCAACTTCGATCTTGTAGCTCTTTTTCATGGTAATTACTCCTTTTCTGAAAATGTATTTTGTCAAACACTTGAATAACTGTTCAATTATGATTTTATTATACATCAATAATATAAAATAGCAAGCGTGTTTATAAGAATATACAAGAGTAATGCAATCACTGATCGCTATGGATATCACTAATAAAACGGAAGGAGTCAAAACCCTCAGCATTGTATATACTTTGAATTCGGATCCAAAAAGACACTGCAGACGAAAAGGAAAACCTGATGGAGCGAAATGATGAACGTATTGCCGTGATCATGCTGATCACCGGAAATCTCTTCTGGGGATTTAATAATGTCCTGACCAAGCTGGCTTTATCCGTCGCTTCTCCCTGGACCCTGCTTTCATTCCGTTTTATCCTTGCTTTCGTGCTGCTCTCGATCCCGGTGATCACCGGACGCGTAAAAATACGTTTCCGCGGTAAAAAGCCGCTTCCGCTGATCCTCTTCGCTCTCGTTGAACCTTTATATTTCTTCTTTGAAAGCTTTGCCATCGCTCTGACGAATGCGACCTATACAGGTGTAGTCCTGGCATTATCGCCAATCTTTTCCATTATCTTTGCGGCTGTTTTTATCCATGAATACCCTTCCCGGAAGGAAGTTTTCTTCTGTATGTTTCCGATCCTCGGTGTACTGCTGATGGCCGTCACCGGCATGCAGCTCGGTATCATGAACCCATTCGGTATCGTATGTCTTGCCGGTGTATGCCTTTCCGCCTCCGCGATCCGAATTACAAACCGGGGCGCTGCCATGGAGTTCTCGGCTTATGAACGTACCTATGCCATGTTGCTTACATGCAGTGTTTATTTCACATTCCGGGCTCTCCTTGAAGCACAGTTTGATCTTCATGCCTATACAGAGCCGCTATCCCACCCGGTCTTTCCCGCTTCGGTGCTGGGACTCGTCCTGCTTTGTTCCATTGGTTCCAATATGCTTGGAAATTATGCCGCAGGCAAGCTCACTGTTGCGCGGTATACAGCGCTCTCATCCGTCTCTACCCTGTTTTCGCTCTTTACCGGCGTAGTGTTCCTCGGTGAACCGATGACCGTCGTATCTTTCTGCGGGGCTGTGATGATCATGATCGGGCTCTGGGGCATGAGCCACACGCGGGTCAGAAAAATACAGTATCAATAACATACGGCAGGCTTCAGAGCCTGCCGCTTTTTATTACATCTGAATTGTCGGTTTTGGAGAGAACAGATGCCGGACGAGGTCGATAAACTGTTCCGCGGCTGTGGACACTACGTAATCCTTCTGTGCGATATATCCGAGCACCATCGCGGATTCGCTGCCAGTCACCTGCAGGATCTTATAACCTTCTTTCTGTATTGCTTCCGGGTCATAGGTCAGGTCAATACTGAAATATGCAAGATCTGTTTCCTGCACCAGATAAGAAACCATCTGGTTATTATTGGTCGAGACCACCGCCTGCAGGGCGTCTGTGGCAGCTATACCGATGTTGTCGCTTGTAAAGCTGTCTTCAGAAAAATAGTCCTGAATACCACGAACATAACGAAGGCCCGAAAGTGCCGCATAAGGGATGCTGTCTTTTTCATAAAGGGGAGATGCCGGGCCTACGCTGATGCATGCCCTGGCAGTTCCGAGTTCATGGAATTCCAGCCGTTTCTGTGCGAGTATATTCAGCAATGCCTGTTTATACTTCCGGGAAATATAAATGATCCCGAGTTCCGAGACTCCGTTTTCCACATTTCCGATCACCTCTTCGACATTGCCCTGCCGGTGTTCGATCCGAAGCTCCGGAAGTCTTTTATAGAGCTGAACCAGAAGTCTGGCGAGCGTATTGCTCTGATACGTCGACACGTGAAAGCTGCTGTAGCTTACATCCGAGCATGCTCCGGCGATCAGTTCGGCATTTTTCAGGATATCACTCGCATATTCATAGATCGCCTTTCCGTAACTGTTAAGACGAAGTCCGCGGGTAGTGCGTTCAAACAACGGATGACCGAGTTCCGTCTCCAGTGTATGGATCACCTTGCTTACATTGGGCTGGGACGTATAAAGCTGAGCGGCAGCCTTTCCGAGGCTTCCGTATTTGCTGACGGCAATAAAGTATTCCAGCTGCTGCAGTTTCATCTTGGGCTGCCTCCTGAATAAAAAGATCCGGAATCACTGCCGGATCTTTTTATTATATACCATTTTTACTTTTTCGTGTCATCAAAGCGCTCATTATAATCGTTCTGGCCATAGAAGAACTTGATCTTCTCCCAGTCGTAATCGGCATCGTTATAACCGCCCTTTGAGAAGGACTGGATCCACTCCGATTCGAGCGCTGCCTTATTCTTTCTGAAATCAACAGCAACGATCATGATGTTGTTCTTCCAGTAATTGTCGCACTGCTCCTCCCAATCCTCAGGGATCGCATCCAGCGGGAAGCGTCCGATCTCACAGTGAGACAGTTTGTCGAACCATACGCACTCGCTTGTGAACTCATCGGTCGGCTGGCACAGAAGTTCCATTCCCCCGCGGACAACGATGAATAGATTTTCGTCAAGATCGATGATGTATCTGTAACGGTTGACCCAGGCACCGTTGAATCCGGCATAGTCGACCATCCAGGGATACTCGTCCTTCAGGGGAGCAACGGCATTCTTTGTATACGCGAGTGCCTCCGGCCAGGTCAGATCATCCTTCCAGAGCTGTTCCGGCATATACTTTTTATAGCTCTCGATCTGCTCCGCAGTCATCGGCTCCTCTTCTTTGACCAACTGTACCTTGTCAAAATACTCACTGATCGCCTGCGGACCGGCTTTACGGACCCACTTTACGATCTTCTGTCCCAGCAGAGGGAGCTCGGAGTTACGGTGGGAATAGGTAACTTTCAGCTGATTGTTTTTCTTCAGGACGATACATCCTTTTTTCTTTGACGCCATCTCAAAACCTCCTCAGGATTCTATGTCGGAATGGATCTGTACCCATCTGTACTCATTTTATCAAATGCAGATTTCATGGTAAATTATCAAACTGTCTGTAAAAAGCCATAACGTTTTGTTAAACGTTATGCATTTTTCTGTAATAGAGCAGCTGTATCGATACTGTAAATAAGAGCGAAAACACTGCCAGAATCATATATGCGGGAATATATGAGCCTCCCGCATGATCAGCGATCACACCGGGCGCTGTGGTGAACAGGATCCCTCCGACCGTAAGAAGGAACTGAAACCTCTGAATAAGCGTATTATACTGTTCCGACGTGCCCAGATCACCGGCCCATGCTACAAGTCCGACGATCGATACCGTCATACCGATGCCGAGTGCCGCGGACCCAAGCCATACAGCGAGGGGAAACCGTCCGCCCATGCACAGCAGAATACAACCCAGGATCAACATCAGGCAATAAAACCAGTTGCAGAGGTACGAACCGAGTACATCTGTCAGCCAGCCGTAGATAAGCTTAGCAACCAACAGGCTCATTCCGTAGACTGTCATCGAAATAGCAATCAGATGAGGGCGCACTCCGATCGAATCAAACAGGACCGTCATATATCCTGCAGCTGTCCATGCGACTGCACCAAGCAGCAGAATTGCGGGCCCCAACAGCAGCCAGTCTTCTTTTGTTACACCGCAGGAATGAAGCATCCTGGCAGGCTGCCGCTTCTTCGTATTATCCACCGTCTGCTCCGCTTCTCTTTCATGGGTTTCGCTGCTGTCCTCACTCTTCCCATAGGGAAGCAGTCCCAGATCGTCGGGATGATTTCGCAGCAGGCTGATACCTGCGACAGCCACGCATAAGTCGAGGATCGCCACAAGTGCCAGGGCATATCCCAGAGAATACTTCCCGACCAGCCAGGTCACAGCACTGGGAAAACCGACCAGAGCGATACTGGTCGCCATAGATACCAGCGACATAGCGAAATTACGCCGGTAAACAAACCATCTTCCAAGCATCATGGCAATGGGTACATTGGTGCCCAGACCATACCCAAGTCCGGAAAGAACAGCACCTGCAAGAAGGACTTTGTATGAGCCCGCAAATGTATAGCAAAACAGTGCGGTCACGCAGATCATCGAAGCCAGAAACATGCCTGTGCGCAATGACAGATGCCGGTAATAACTTCCGCACAGTGAGATGGACAAAAGGCTGCTAAGAGACCGGCAGGTTATCATCACGGAAAACTGCGTGTTAGATAAAGCAAATGAATGTTTGATAAACGGGAGAAAGACAGAAAAGACGTTGAAGATGATGCCATTACAGCAAAACATCATCAGTTCACATCCAAGACATATCACCCAAGCATAGTGGATCTTTTTCAAATGTCAATTCCTCTAAAAAAAAGGGAGACTGCCCCGAAGGAACAGTCTCCTGATCAATCACTTTATCTGGTATACAGCACTGCATCCAGCAGCAGTTTTGTATATTCATGCTGCGGATGATCCATGATCTGCTCCGGTGTGCCGATCTCGACGATCTCACCATCCTTCATGATGGCCATTCTGTCGCAGAAGGTCGCGCAGAGTGCCATGTCATGGGAAACGAACATCATGGTCAGGCCTCTCTTCTTACGAAGCTCGTACAGATACTGCAGGATCATTGCCTGCGCGGATACATCCAATGCAGATGTGATCTCATCGCAGAGGATCATGTTCGGTTCCGTGACCAGGCCCCTGGCGATCGCCATACGCTGGACCTGGCCGCCGGAAAGCTGTCTCGGATACCGGTCTGCAAGTTCTGTAGCGAGTCCCATCATGGAGACCATATCTTCGATACGCTGGTTAGCGTTCTTTGTACCCTCCGCAAGGAGCTTCAGGTTCTCATGCATGGATTCGCGGATCGTCATCTTGGGGTCGAAAGCGGCTTCCGAATCCTGGAAGATGACCTGGAACCAGCGGCACACGTCCTTTGGCTTCTTGCCGGTATACTCCTGCCCCTTAAAGAAGAGCTGACCGCCGGATACCGGCTCCAGACAGGAGATCAGGTTCAAAAGTACTGATTTTCCACACCCTGATTCACCGATGATGCCCAGGACTTCTCCTTCGTTCAGGGTGATATTGATGTTCTTAAGGACTTCGTGTCTTCTCTTTCCTCTGCCGTAGGCTTTGGCTACGTTTCTGACTTCCAATAAAGGAGCTTCACTCATTTCTCGCCCCTCCCTTCTGCGCAGCTGACCCAGTGGCCGGGTACGATCTCATTAAGACTATATTTCTTGTGCTTACACTCTTCACATGCATATTTGCAGCGTGGAACAAAGTTGCAGCCTTCCCATTCCGCGCCGTCCAACGGCGGACGGCCTTCCAGACCGACCGGCATTTTCCTGTCTTTTCCGGGAATCGCAGCAAGCAGGTTCCTGGTATACGGATGGATCGGATCATCCAGAACTTTCCTGATATCGCCGTACTCCACCATGCGGCCGGCATACATGACACCCAGCCGGTCTGCAATGTGGGATGCAACACCCAGGTTATGGGTAATGAAAAGGATGGACCAGCCAAGTTCATCACGAAGCTGCGCAAGTTCTTCGATAACTTCTTTCTGGGAAGTAACATCCAGAACCGAGGTGGCCTCGTCAGCGAGCATCAGCTTGGGTCCCTGAAGAACCGCCAGAGCTATTGCCATACGCTGGTTCATACCGCCAGACATCTCCCAGGGCTCATAGCTCAGCAGACGTTCGGTATCTGGGAAATTGAGACGTTTGAACAGCTTAATGGCATCCTCCCGGATAAAAGGAAGGTTATGGGCATTCATCGTCTCTTTGTACTGAACATCGTATTTTCGGATGTTGTTGAAAGAACCTCTGGTATTCTGCGGCACATAACCGATTTGAGTGCCAAGGATCTGTCTGCGCTCCTCAACGCCTAGACGGGTGATATCTCTGCCATCAAGAATCACGGAACCTTCGGTGATTTGTGCGCCGAGCTGCTTAAGACCTAATACAGACTTGATCAGCGTGGACTTGCCGCAACCGGACTCGCCTGCAATACAGACGATCTCACCGGGTCTGACCTTGAAAGATACTTCGGTGATGATTTTGAACTGGCCATAGGTAACCGTGAGGTTGTTGATTTCGAGTAAGTATTTATCATCCATAATCACACCTCATTGATATTGGCAAGGTCGCAGACGCTCTCACCGAAATAGTTGAAGATCATGACAGAGATCATGATCGCGAGCGCCGGCGCGAAAACAGTCCAGGGTGCCAACTGAAGATACGCTCTGCCCTCTGAAACCATGGAGCCCCACTCTGCCTCCGGTGGAACAACGCCCAAACCAAGGAAGGAAAGACCTGCTATACTCAGCATCGTGGTACCGATCTCCAGAGTCGCATTGACCAGCATGGAACCGATCAGGTTCGGAAAGACATGTTTCCAAAGGATATGTATATCACCGCACCCGGTCATACGTACCGAATTAATATAGGGCAGCCGCCGGATACGCATGGCATGGCTTCGTGCCAGTCTCGCATAAGAAGTCCAGCTTGTAACACCGATCGCAATCAACGCATTTCTTAAACCGCCGCCCATGATGCCGGCTACAGCGATCGCCAACACCAGCTGGGGCAGGGAAAGCAGAATATCCGTGATACGCATCAGGATATTATCGACCCATCCGCCGTAGTATCCACAGATAATACCGATCACAGAGCCGATCACAAATGAAATCACGACCAGCAGCAGAGTTGCAAAAATAGAGGTTCGCGCACCAAGAAGGACTCTGGAGAAAACATCACGTCCCAGATAGTCCGTACCGAAGAAATGAGCTGCTGATGGCGCCTGTTTCATCGCTAAGGGATCGGTTGCATACGGGTCATGTGTCATCAGCATTGGGGCGCAAAGGCTGATCAAGAGAAGCACCGCGACGATGGCAGTAAGGATCAGCGTCTTGCGCTGCAGCTGACGCTTCTTCAGCTCTCTTCTGCTAAGTGTCTTAGTTTCTTTTTTACTCATCGATCTTCACCCCCCTTACTCCAACTGGATTCTATGGTCGATCAGACAATAGCTGAGGTCCGTCACAAGGTTTACAAGAACCTGAATCGTGGCGAGGATCAGTACGGCACCCTGCACGACCGGGAAATCCCGTGCCTTGATGGAATTCATGATGAGGGAACCGACACCGGGCCAGCGGAAGATCGTCTCGACAACGATCTGACTGCCCATCAACGTCCTGATCTGCAGAGCAACGATGGTAATGATTGCGCCAAGGGCATTATGCAGGACATTGCGGTAAAGGATCACTCGCTCCTTTACTCCTCTCGCATGCATGCCGATGACATATTCCTCACCCAGCTGACCAAGAACGTCTGCTCTGGTCTGTCTGGCAAATTTCGAAATCATTGGAATAGACGTAGCCAGTGTAGGAAGGAAGAGTCCGGAAACGCTCGCCTTCGCAATAACCGGGAATATCTTCACCTTAATGCAGAAGAAATACATCAGCAAAAGGGAGATCAGGAAGTTCGGCATGGAATTGCCGGTAAAGGTAAGGATACGAACGATATTATCGAAAAGCGTATCTTTTTTGATTGCAGTGGCAATTCCCAGCGGAATTGCGATGATTACCGAGAAAACAGTCGCGGCGATACAAAGGATCGTTGTGTACAATAAGCCGTTCAGCAGCTTGGGAAGCACAGGCTGTCCGTCAGAATAGGTCACACCGAAATCGCCGTGCAGGATTCCCAATACCCAGTTGAAATAACGTACCAGGAACGGCTGGTTCAGACCCATCTTCTCTCTTTCGATCGCCAGAAGTTCATCCGTAACTGCCGTGCCCTGTGAAGTCAGCTTCATAAGCGCCGGATCACCGGGCGTCAGATACATAAGGCTGAAAACGATAAAGGTCAGGATCAGCAGAACGGGTATCAAGTTTATCAGTCGTCTGATAGTAAATCTAAGCACCTTATCACCCCTGTCTGTAAGAAAACCGGGCGGCGGTCAGGCCGCCCGGTATAGCAGATCCAAGTGATCATGGATCAGGTTTCCTGTGTCAAAGCAGATATCACAGGGAAGTGTTGGCATCGATGCCGTAGAACTGCATCGGGTTGTTCACGCCAAGGCCTACTGCGCCTGCCTTAAGGACAGAGTTCTTGTTGTAGGTACCGATGAAGAGCATGTCATGAGAATCATAGACCTTCTGCATGATAGCGTTGGTGATCTCCGCTCTCTTGTTGGCATCGGTCTCATAACGGACCTCGTCGATCATAGCGTCGGTCTCAGCATTGCCGAAGCCGGCAACTTCCATGTACACGCCGCTCTTGATGGTACCTTCCAGGAAGTTCATCGGATCACCGGTCTTGTCGGTTATGGAAACGTACATACCAATCTGGTAGTCATGAGAGCTCATGTAAGTACCATCGGGATCTTCCTCGATCTTAAGCTCGATACCGATACCAGCTGCCTTCAGCTGCTCCTGCATAAGAAGGGCAACAGTATCAACAGAACGCTTAGCGTAGCAGGAAATCGTCAGATTAAGGGGCTGTCCGTCCTTCTCGTAGATGCCGTTTGCACCCATGGTGTAGCCGTCAGACTCAAGGATCTCCTTAGCCTTGGCAACATCCCACATCGGCTGCTGCACCTTGCCGTAAGGAGTCTCCGGTGCATATGCGCCGGTAGCGGGAGAGATCAGGCCGTTCATGTATGCAGCAAGCTGCTCTCTGTCAATTGCAAGTACGATTGCTTCACGTACACTGTCCGGAAGCTGATTCTGGTTCAGGTATGCATACACACGTCTCTGGGTCGGAACAGTGAAAAGCTGATAGCTGTCAGGATCGGTTCCGTAGATCTCTGCGGATGCAGCAGCAATATCTACATAGCCGTCGATCTCGCCGTTCTGCATAGCAAGAAGCTTGGATTCCTCATCGCCCATCTTATAGAATACCGCGCCGTCAAGGTTGACCGGGCCGCCCCAGTAGTTATCGTTGCGCTCTACAGTACAGTCACCCTCGGGGATGAATTCTTTTACCTTGAAGGGGCCGGTGCAGATCGGATTCTTATCGAAATCTTCAGTGCCGTCCAGATCCATGATGCCGGTCTCAGCAGTAGCGAAGTCATTGATCAGGGTCGGATAAGCCTTCTCTGTCGTGACAACCATGGTCTTGTCGTCCGGGCACTCGATATTCCAGTCAAGCATGTAAGCATATCTGGAGTTCTCGGTACCGAGTCTCTCGATATTTCTCTTTACCATGTCTGCAGTCAGAGCATTGCCATTGGAGAAGCATACGCCGTCCTTCAGGGTGATGGTTGCGACATTGTCGTTGACATCGATGCTTTCTGCGAGCCACGGAGTGATAGAGAGATCTTCGTTGATTCTGAAGAGGGTCTCGCTGATGCCGTAGAACTGGGTGTGCCAGGAATAATAATCCTTATGGACATCCAGGGAAGCATACGGGAAAGCCTCTACGGAATGGAAAATACCACCCGCATTGGCCGGAGCCGCCGCCTGGGTCTCTGCCGGAGCCGCTGCCTGGGTCTCTGCCGGAGCCGCTGGAGCTGCTGTGGTCGTTGCTGTCGATGAACCGCCGCAGGCTGCCAGTCCGGCTACCATGGTGGCGGTCAGTAACATCGCCATGAGTTTTTTCATAAATTACCTCCTTGAAAAAAGTGTTTGGTTGCAATAAATAAAGATCTGCGGGACAATAGAGGACTACTGTTCCGCAGATCTTGATTTCAGAATCTGCTGCGCCACACTTAAGAGGGCGGTTACTCTCCCTCAGAAGTGATCGGCATGTAGTACTCATGCGGATCCGATCAGGTCCGCATGCAGTGCAAAAAGTTATATTTAATATATCATCGAATACTATTTCTGTAAACAATTTGCAGGAGTCTGTTTTTGTTCAGCCGCATTTTCGTATATTATTACAATTAATTCTGAAATTAATTGTTAAGAATGCACAATTGAACAACTCTTCACACAAAAAGATCCCACGGCTTCTAACCCGTGGGATCAGATGTTCTGACTCTTTATTATTTCTCGTCTTCTTCCTCTTCGTCTTCGTCGTCACCGCCGAAAAGATCGTCGAGATCCTCTAAACCGTCCAGAATGCCATGTTTACCCTCATGCATCATGATAATAAGTACCTCCTTGTTATGAAATATAAGATCTTATACGGGATATCGGTCCCGACCGGCGCATTCAGCACCGGATGCCGGACCGTTATCTTTAATTATATTCTCTTTTTTTTGCACTGCAAGTTATTAATTTTTATGTGAAACTCTTAGTTTCCGTCCCACTCCCAGGTCAGCAGTCTCGCGGAGTTCAGAACAACAAAGATCGAGGAGCAGTTGTGGATGATCGCGCCGGCAATAGGATTCAGGAAGCCCAATCCGGAAAGGAGAACACCGATCACATTAACGCATACAGCAAACACGATGATATTCTGCTTGATCATAAAGTATGCTCTCTGGCACAGTTTGAACGCTCTGGGAAGCTGTGTGATCTGATCGGACATCAATGTCAGCTTGGAAGACTCTATGGCAACATCTGTACCGGCGCCGCCCATTGCGATTCCGAGATCCGCCAGTACAAGCGCCGGTGCATCATTGACACCATCACCTACCATGGCAACTTTCAGGCCCTGTGCCTGCAGCTCCTTGATGACATCCAGCTTCTGCTCCGGAAGAAGGTTTGCACGGAATTCACTGATCCCGGCTTCCTCACAGATCGCCTTTGCCGTATATTCATTGTCTCCGGTAAGCATGACCACATGGTCGATGCCGACCTTCTTGAACTTCGCGATGGTATCTTTCACGCCGTCACGGATCGTATCTGCTACAGATATGCCGCCGATGATCTCGCCGTTCTTCATGACGATCATCGCGGTACGCCCCTTGGATTCGTTCTCCTGCAGATACTCTTCCACCCCTGCAGGAACAGTCTTTACATCTTCAAGGCATTTGCGGTTGGATACTTCGTAAGTATCTTTGCCGTCCACTGCCCGGACACCGCGTCCGTACAGCATCTCAAACTCCGCGTTAGGGATCGAAGCAGTATCGATCTTGCCGCCCGTCGTCAGGTTCTTCATAATAGCCTTACCGATCGGATGACTGGAATTCTTCTCGACCATGGCGATGGCTTTGTAATAATCCGCCTCTGTCACACCGGGTACGATATATGTGGAAACGACATCGGGAGTACCCTTGGTGATGGTGCCTGTCTTATCAAGGCAGATCGCATTGATCTTGGCTGCGCTCTCGATCGCGTCGCCGCCCTTTATCAGAACGCCCTTCTTTGCGGAGTTACCGACAGCCGCGATAACGACCGTCGGGGTCGCCAGCATCAGAGCGCATGGGCAGGCAATGACCAATACGGTCATAACGCGGAGAAGATCATGTGTCAGGAGCCAGACGACCAGACAGCAGACTAGTACGATCGGAAGGAAATACTCTGAGAACTTGTCGGCGATTTTCTGTGCATTGCCCTTATCGTCCTGTGCAGAACGAACTGTATTGATGATCCTGCCAAGGACGGTGTCGCCGCCGAGCTTCTCTGTTACGACCTCGATCACACCGTTTTCATTGAGCGTACCGACAAAGACCTTATCGCCGACAGTCTTATCGACCGGCATGGACTCACCGGTGATGGAAGCCTCATTGATCGCCGCAGTACCCTTCTGGATAACACCGTCGACAGCGATCTTCTCACCGGCCTGGACCTGAATAATGTCGCCCTTCCGGATCTTCTTAATGGAGACCATCTGGAATTCGCCATCGATAAGCTTGCGGCATTTGGCAGGAACCAGTTTCACAAGCTCCGCGACCGCATTCTTGGTCTTCATCATGGTGATGTCCTCCAGGACTTCACCGATGATCATCATAAAGGCTACCAATGCACCGGAGAGATACTCCTTGCAATAAATACAGCCGATCAGGGACAGTACCACCAGCATGCCGGCAGTGATCTTCTTTTTGGCAATGGTAGCTTCCACAGTGTCCTTCGTGCAGCGGAATCCGCCGAATAGGAGCGCCAGAAGACAAATCGGAAATGGAACCAAATGCAGGACGTAATCATTCAAAATGCCCAGAAGGATCAGCGCGATGTCCACCAGTGCGAACCATACGACCTCCCATTCGAGTCCGAAAAATGTACTCTTCTTCTTCGCTTTTGCCTTCGCCTTTTCTTCAGCCATAACCATTATCCTTTCCGCATTATCCCCCGTGGGGGGATATTTGATAGTATCAGTATAATAAGTTACGGCTAAAAATACAATTATCAGTCTCTATATAAAAAGTGCTAACGTTACGTTAGCACTTTTTAACAGATAAGTTATTGCTTATTCTTCAGATGAATTTGAATGTCTGCCCGATCCCCTGCTCCTTAGCTTTCTTATAGATCGCCAGAGCCATGCCGAGGTCCATCACACCCATACCGACAGTGTCGTAAATAGTGATCTCCTCATCATTCTCACGGCCGGGCTTACGTCCGATGATGATCTCGCCGATCTCCGCATGGATATCTTCCTTCTTCAGGTATCCTTCCTGGATCGCATGATAGGTTTCCCCGTTATTGGACGCGAACTCGATGCCGTCATTGACGACCTTGGTGCCAAGAAGGCACTTCGGGTCCAACTCCTGCTTGTCAGGTCCGTCAGCGCCGATCGCGGTCACGTGTGTACCGGGCTTCAGGAATTCACGCATGATGACCGGGCCTTTGCGCGCCAGTGTAACAGTAACGATGATGTCAGCCGCCCGCGCGCCTTCTTCCGGCGTCGCGCAGCTGTGGAAGGTGACCTGAGGGAATTCCGACTGCATTTCCTTAATGAAAGCATCATTCTCGCCTTCCATCCATCCGAAGACATAGCAGTCGGTGAGGTCTCTTACCCGCATAGTGGCACGGAAAGCAGCCTTGCCGATACGGCCTGCGCCATAGGCGAAGTAAGCCTTCGCATCCTTACGCGCCAGGTAGTTGTTGGCGATCGCCGCGCCTGCCGCCGTACGAAGATTGCGGATATGATCCGCATACATGATGCACGCCGGATATGCTGTCTTCGCATCATAAAGGTAGACCATGTTCATTCCGATCGGAAGCCCCAATGCGGCATTATCCGTAAACCCTCCGAAGGAAGCCTTCATGGAGTAAAAGCCGGCCTCTGTGTCCAGGCAGGCTTTGAAGTCACCGCCCTTGTGGGTGCCCGGCTCAACAATATTCAGGATCGGGGGCTGTACAGCCTTTCCAAGGCTGACAGAAGCAAAACTCTGCTCTACTGCCCTGTAGATCTCATCCAGATCACACAGCTTGTCAACATCATCATAGCTCAGCAATATTGTATTCATCATTCGTCTCTCTTTCTGCTGTCCCTTCACAGCTCGTAATCATTATGAATGACCGGAGCCTTTCAAGTTTCTGATCAGTCGACGCCTTCGACTTCCTCTCCCTTATAGAACTTACCGATCAGGTCGATATCATAGTTGCCGGATGTGAGAACACAAGCTACCTTTTCCTCGGGGCTGACCACGATCTTCTTTGCGAGCAGTGCTGCCACAACGACAGAAGAAGTAGGCTCGGCTACCAGATGTGCTCTCTGTCCGATCAGAGTAACTGCCTCGGCGATCTCCTTCTCGCCTACGATCACGATCTCATCGACATATTTGTCCACGATCGGATACGGATTCTCAGTCGGGTAGGAACACTCGATGCCATCTGCGAGTGTCGGCTGGGATGTCATACGGGTCGGACGGCCGTTCAGGCGGCTGAGATAATAGCCGCAGCTGGCTGCTGCCTGTACGCCTACGACACGGATGGAGGGATCGGTCTCCTTGATCGCGGTGGAGATACCGGAGATCAGTCCGCCGCCGCCGATCGGTACGACTACTGTCTTGATCTTGGGCTCGTCTTCGAGGATCTCGAGACCGATGGTGCCTTGTCCCGCCATGACCGTATAATCATCAAAACCGTGTACCAGAGTATAGCCATGTTCTTTGATCTCATCAGCTACCTTTTTAACTCTCGCCTGATAGTCACGCTCCCAGAGAATAACGGTACCGCCGCGCTTCTCGCAATTTCTGATTTTTTCCTTTGGTGTATCCTTCGGCATGACTGCATATGCCTTGATTCCAAACATTTTTCCGACATACGCACACGCCGCGGCATGGTTGCCTGAAGAACTGAAGATAATGCCTCTCTGCCGTTCTTCTTCTGTCAGGGAAAGAACTTTATTAAAAGCACCGCGGGCTTTGAACGCGCCGGTGACCTGCAGCATTTCGGGCTTCAGATAAACATGGCAGCCCAGCGCTTCATCCATGTCTTCCTCTCTCAGGAGCGGAGTACGGTTCACATACGGCTTGATCCGGACCTGCGCATCTTTGATATCCTGCAAAGTTAACGGTGCTTTTTTTGTTTCACTCATATCTGCCATCCTCTTTCTTCTTTTGCTATAACATCGTATTAATACTATTACATTTGTATGAGCGTTCAACTGTTCGCTTCCACATAACTATAGCAAAGGTCCGGATGTGCTGGTAGACACAGTTGGTCATGTATAACATATAACGATTTGTAATATCTGCCTTTCCGGCTGATAATGCTGCCCCGGGTCAGACCGGCTCTTTCCGATCGTTCCCTGTGATCCTGAGTTCCTGACGGTACCTGGATCTGAGATATTCAAGGAATGCCGCTGCTTCTCCCGACGGCGTCTCGCGAAAGATGCACACATGGTTGGCCAGGATCCCGGGTTCGATCAGCGCCATTCGGACGCCTTCATATAACCGCACCGCAAATACCGGCATCACACAGATATTGCACAGGTCCGTATCCGCCAAAAGGTTCAGGATCACCTGACCGCTGGTCGAGATAAGCGCACGTTCCATTGCCGGCCGCATGACCGGCAGGATGGAGCAAAGTCCGTTTTCCAAAGAAAAAAAGTCGTCACTGTAACGGATGTAGTTCTGATTCAGCATCTCCCGGACCTTGATGATCCTGCTGCGGCTGTAGCGATTCTTTTCACCCATGCTGACATAGACGTTGGTCTGATGCAATACTTCGCAATGCATGCCGCGGCGCTGCAGATTATAATATAACGCCGGCATCTGCACATCCATAATAAAGGCGAATCCAAGGTCACTGCGGTACTGCTCCACATCACGCAGGACCGATTCCGTATTGCCTTCAAGCAGCTGCATATCCACAGCCTCAGGACGTGAATCCCGGTAATCCGTTATTGCCCGGGCAATGGAACGGCTTTGGTTAAAGCTTAAGCGCAGAGTATTAGCCCGACGGCTTTTGGAAAGATCGGCGATCGTCTGTTCCCGCTGCAGCATTTCCATTGCGTAACGGTACAGTGTCTTTCCATCTGCCGTAGGAGAGATCCCACGGCCGCCGCGTTCAAAAAGCTGCATGCCCAGTTCCTGCTCCAGTTCCCGGATCACTTTGCTGATGTTCGGCTGAGATGTATATAAGACCTCCGCCGCGCGGCTGAAGGAACCCTCTTCCACACAGGCAGTGAAAAACTGCAGCTGTTTCAATTCGATCATAGTCTTCTTCCTTATATATTATGCAGGGCGATAACTGTTGAGTGCTTCTGCCAGAAATTCCATATCTTCACGGTCATAGCGCTGATCCACAGGAAGGGAAAAGATCTCCCGCCCCATTCTTGCGGTATTCCCGATCCCGCTGACTTCGGGATACAGATGCGTACGCCACAGTACCGACGGAAAGATATTGAAAGTCTCGGTCATATATCTGGTGAGATCATCCCGGGTCTCGCAGTACATCGGCAGCTGGAACGGGCACTCTCCTTCCCGGAAATTCTCAAAAGGAAACCGGATATACGGATTCGTGATCAGGGAACGAAGATATCTTTCATTTTCTCTGCGCTTCAGGATCATGTCGGGATAAGAATTGCATTCATAGATAAAATGCGTAAAATCACTCATCAGGAACACTTCCCCGTTTGCGGTATACTCATCCAGCTCATTTTCAACTTCGGCAAACATATCCGCCACCCCCGAGGCCGGATAGTCTATCCAGTGTTTCAGGAGCATGGATTTTAAAGTCTGCGGATACAGCTTATCCATTTGCTTGGAATCCTGCCGGAGTCCTCCCCACAAAACATCATCCAGTTCATTCCCGGAATAGATGACAGCTCCGTCCGGCACTGCCCACCATTTGCGCGTAGAAGAAAGGGCATAGTCACCCGCCAGGATCCCGGTGGAAAAAATGCTCTGTGTATTGTCTTCAAATACCAGAAGCCGGTGACTGTCTGCCAGTTCCCTGACAGTCTTCACTGTTTCGGCGGACTGCAGATGTCCGTAATAATTATTGAAGTAGACAGCGGCAGTTTCCGGTCCGATCTTCGCCTCCAGATCAGCAACATCAATGCTGAAATCATCAAAGATATTATAAAAAACAGGTCGTACACCGAAGGCAAAGGCATGGATCACGGCAAAGCAGGAAAATGCGGGTACCAGGATCTCACGCCCTTCGATCAGTTGGCAAAGCTGGCGGATACAGCTGCGGCCGCTGTCCAGATAAACCGTATGAAAATCCGCAAGGTAATCAAATAAGGTGTTGTCCCTGCGGAACAATTTGCGGACATTCAGGTCCATATCATATCCGTAGGTTACTTTTCTTCCCATACTGTCACACTCTCCAAAACATACTGCCCATAGGTAGTCTGACTGTATCCTTCATGTCCAGGTAATTTTTTATCAATTTACATATACCCGTATAAGTATATATTGCATTATTGATCCATTTCGGATAGAATACTCTTGATCATTCCATTATATAGCTTTTAAAGGATATGCAACATGACGAACCTTGAGATCGAAGCTTTCTTAGCTATCTATAAAACCAGAAGGATCTCCACTGCCGCACAGGAGCTTTTTATCAGCCAGTCCTCCTTAAGCGCCCGTCTTCAGACCCTTGAAAAGGAACTTGGGTATACGCTGTTTCTGCGCGGCAAAGGAGCTCGTACGCTGGAAGTAACTGATGCCGGAGAGCAATTCTATTCTCTTGCCGAGCAGTACATGAATATCGTCCGGCAGATGAGGAGCCTTAAGGGGAGCCATTATGAGCAACGCCTCCGGGTCGCTTCGATCAACAGCATCGGCACCTATCTGCTGATGCCCGTTTATGAAAAGTTTATCCAGACCCACCCCGAGATCTATCTGATAGTCTCGGAGTATAATAACGATAAAAGTAAGCCCCTGGTCGAAAAGGGACAGGCAGACCTGTTGTTTTCTCCCAACAGATTCGAATCACAGGAGCTGGTATCCTTACCGATCCTGCTGGAGCCGATCCGTCTGATCTGCGCTGCTGATTCCGGATACCCGGAAACTGTCCGGATCGAGGATCTTGATGAAAATAATGAGATCTATATTGCATGGGATGATGCATTTGAGACATGGCACCGAAGCTATTTCCGCAATACCCGTCCCAAACTGGATCTGGACAACATGGAACAGCTCAGGTATTTCCTCCAGCAGAAAGACAGATGGGCCTTTGTCTCCGACAGCGTTGCCAGATCATTCCTGAATGATCTCCAGCTGCGCCCCCTGATGCCCCAATTCGAGGTCCCCCGCAGGATCATCTACTGTACCTGCAACAGGAAGAAAAGAAACGCTCCGGAAGTCAAAGCATTTCTCCATCTTCTCCATAATGAGCTAAGTGCGCTTCCTTTCGATATCTCTTCTATCGATCTCGGCGCATGACATACTAGTTCCGTGAAGAAATCACTGCTTTGATCCTGTACCAGATATCCCACAGCCGGTCCGGGATCCGCTTTCGGCCGATAAACAAAAGACCGACAAATAGCCAGAGTCCGGCAATGCTCATGATACTGAAGACCCAGTCTCCCTGCGTCAACAGATCCGCAGCAAGACAGGTAAACCAGATCGGCAGCGGGAGGGCAATGATCAGCGCCAGCAAAAAAGTGTACCACTTCATACGTGAATTGGCTGCAGCATAGGGAATGACCCAATTTGGCAGACCCGGTGTAAGCAACGCCATGGATATATAGTATGTGCGGTTTTCCGAAAACTGCAGCGTATCCAGCAGTTTTCCGAATGTCGGGCGTTCCTCGGAAATATACCGAAGAAGACGTCTGGCATGCTGCGCGATCAGAAAGACCGTCATGTGAGCGGCGATCTCAGCAACATAAACGATCAAAGTTCCCCTGACACTGCCGCAGACCGCACCGGCAACAACGTGTACCAGTGCTGCCGGGATCACGATCGATATCACCTGCAGATAAGCAAACAATCCCATGATCAGGTAAGTATTCCGATGTCCCAGGGAATCAAAATAAGCTTCTACAATAGTCTCATCCCTGGTCTGGACCGCCTCAATAAAACCCGGCAGGTACATCCGGATCATCACATACACAAGGAGCACGGCGAGCAGTATCGCTGCCGCTATGGCCGCAAGTGCATAATATGCGGATCTTGGTGTTCTGTGATCGTTCATAGTACCATTCTATCATAAATGCATCCCAAAGATAGCTATTGACAAAACCGACTATTTCACTTATACTACTAAAGCTGTCTAACTTGGCGGCAGTTAGCCGGTATGGCTCAATTGGCAGAGCAGCTGATTTGTAATCAGCAGGTTGAGGGTTCGAGTCCCCCTACCGGCTCTTAAACGTTATAAGCTTCTGTCTCATTGATGCCACAGGGTTCCGGCCTTGGGGCATTCATTATTTAATCGAACATGGTTCCTTAGCTCAGTTGGTTAGAGCAACCGGCTCATAACCGGTCGGTCCTGGGTTCAAGTCCCCGAGGAACCACGCGCCGGAGTGGCGGAATTGGCAGACGCCCGGGACTTAAAATCCCGTGGGTAGTGATACCCGTGCCGGTTCGACCCCGGTCTCCGGCACCTCAAAAGCAGTTCATCTGAACTGCTTTTTTGTTTTCTGATCACCAGTCGGAGAAATTACCGCAGGGTCATTTCGATCTTATAATGATATGTTATATCTATATCATAATAGACTGTTCGTTCATTTTTAAGCACCAAAAGACTATAATGGATATAGAGCAAAAATGCTCATGATCAGGAGGATATAAAGATGTCTGAGATGGATAGAAAAGAAACAGCCGGAGTGGGGAGCGACAATATGGAGATCCGCCGTTACAACCTCCATCCGATGCGTGTATTGAAAGCCTGCGGTCTGGATGATGATGATCTGTCCCGTCCGACCATTGGGATCTGCAACACCTACAGTGATGTGGTCCCGGGTCACATGAATCTGCGTCAGCTGGCAGACTGTGTGCGGAAGGGAGTCTACAGGGCAGGCGGCAATGCTGTTGAGTTCGGTACGATCGGGTGCTGTGACAGCGTGGGCAACTCTCATGACGGTGCCTGTTCCATCCTGCCTTCCCGCCAGGTGATCGCAGACAGTGTGGAGACCATGTGCAAGGCACATAAATTTGCAGGACTGGTGATCCTCGGTTCCTGTGACAAGATCGTCCCCGGCCTGCTGATGGGCGCTGCCAGAGTCAATGTCCCGACAATACTGGTACCTGGCGGTCCGATGCTCAGCGGACCGGCATTCGGTAAAAAAGCAAAAGCAGACAGTTCTGCCATTACGGAAGCTTTCGGAATGTATCAGGTCGGCAAGGCTACGCTGGATGATGTTAAACGTCTGCAGTATGTGACACAGCCCACCTGCGGCTCCTGCAACTTCTATGGCACTGCCAATACCATGTGCTGTGCAGCAGAAGCTCTGGGTATGACTCTTCCAGACGGAGGAAGTGCCCCCGCGGTATTCAATGAACGCCTGCGTATTGCTACCCATACAGGCGAGAAGATCATGGAACTGGTCAGAAAAGGGATCCGCGCCAGGGATATCATGAGCTTTTCCGCGCTTCAGAATACGATCAAATTCGTTCTTGCGACCGGCGGCTCTACCAATGCGGTCATCCATCTTTGCGCGCTGGGATATGAACTCGGATATGATACTGACGAGATCCTGAAAGAGATCGATGAGCAAAGCTGGCTGATCCCGCAGATCGGCAAGATCAATCCTTCCTCCTATGAGCATGACATGGAGGACTTTTACAAAGCCGGCGGAGTCATGCGGGTCATGGATATGCTGAAGGAAAAGCTGGATCTCAGTGTTCTGACGGCTACCGGAAAGACACTTGGTGAGAATCTGGAGGAGCATATCTACCTTTACGGGGAAAGAGATGACGATATCATCCGTCCGCTTGACAGGCCATTCAGTACCTTAAGCGGTCTTGCGATCATGCGTGGAAACCTGGCTCCGGATACCGGTGTTGCAAAGCCTGCAGGCATCAAGGAAGAGGTTCGGAGATTCACCGGTACCGCAATCTGCTTCAGTTCCCAGGAGGAGTGCTGCGAAGCGTTGGCACGTCATGAGGTAAAGCCCGGCCATGTCGTAGTGATCCGTTATGAAGGGCCGAAGGGAGGTCCGGGTATGCGGGAAATGTACCGGCCAATGAAACTGCTTTACGGACAGGGGCTGGACACATCCACTGCGCTGATCACGGACGGCCGTTTCTCCGGCACGAATAACGGCTGCTTCGTTGGTCACATTTCTCCGGAAGCCGCTTTGGGCGGTCCGATCGCTTTGGTAAAAGACGGTGACCTGATCACGATCGATGTCAATACCAGGGAACTGACACTGCATGTAAGTGATGAGGAGCTGGAAGAAAGAAGAAAGAACTGGCACTATGAGCCGAAGCCGACCAGCGGTTATCTTTCCATCTTCTCTGCGCTTGCCAAATCTGCTGACAAGGGAGCGATCATCGACTGGAAAGCGCTCGTTAAATAAGCGAAAAGATGTTGTGACGATCTGTCACGGCAGTGCCTGACGGCATCAAAAAAGCACCTCACGCCGAGGTGCTTTTCTGTGTCTTTCTGCTGCTTTCCAACAGTTTTAAAAAGTGACATTGTTGGGATCTCCTCCGGAAAGGGGATTGATCCAGTTTTCATTCAATGCATTGATCCTAGCCAGATCCTCTTCACTCAGTTCAAAATCATAAAGATCAATGTTCTGCGCGATGCGGACCGGATTGGATGACCTGGGGATAACAGCGAGTCCGTTCTGCAGATCCCACCGCAGGATCACCTGCGCAGGGGTCTTGCCGTATTTTTCCGCAAGTTCCGTAAGCACAGGTTCTTCCAGCACCGTGCCCGAGCCGAGCGGTGCCCATGCCTCACACACGATGCCCCTCTCCTGGCAGTAACGGATCAGCTCCTTCCGGGTATTCTTCGGGTGGATCTCGATCTGGTTGACCATCGGCATGATATTGGCATACTTAGCCAACTCTTCCAGATGGCGGATCTCGAAATTGCAAACACCGATCGCTCGAACGAGTTTTTCCTCATACAACTGCTCAAGGATCTTCCATGTCTCCGTATAACATCCCTCGATCGCCCAGTGGACCATGTACATGTCGATATATTCAATATCGAGGACACGAAGAGAGTCTTCAAATGCCTGTCTCTGCCGGTGCTCTCTCTGCGCGTCATTCCACACCTTGGTCGTCACGAACACATCACCACGCGGCAGCCCGCAGGTACGGACTGCTTCTCCCACCAGATCTTCATTCTGATAACGGGTCGCGGTATCGATGCTTCTATATCCTGCTGCAAGCGCTGCATGGATGGAGGCAACAGTCTTGTCGCCAAGCTTATAGACTCCAAGTCCGACCTGGGGCAGTTCAACCCCGTTCGCCAGTTTTAAAGCTGCACCTTTTGTAATCATGGCTTCCCTCATCAATACTCGCTGGCCTTATCCAGTGCCGCAATCACATCTTTCGGAAGCTCCAGTGTCGCTGCCTTGTAGAAGCTGTCCACATGAGATTCTTCGATCGCACTGGAGATGGGGGCGGTGATGGAGCGGGCCTGCATATGCCATGCCAGTGCAACCTCCTGATCACTGACACCCAGACCTGCTGCCGCTTCATCAAGAATGCGGATGATCTCGAAATTACGCTCCGTGCAGTAATGGGAAAGGATCCTGTATCTGGGATTATCACGCGTCAGATCTTCCGGCTTCTTGTAAAGACCGGTAAGGAATCCGCCGGCAAGGCTGTAGAAAGTAACTACGCTCATACCGGCCTCTTCGACGACCGGACGCAGATTGCGTTCATAGTCTTCCCGATCAACCAGGTTGAAGCAGGGCTCGATGATCTGGTACATCGGCGTACCCTTCGCCTGGCTCACATTGAGAGCGTTCCTGAGCTGCTTTCCATCATAATTGGAACATCCGTAGCTTAAGATCTTTCCTTCTTTCTTCAGATACTCCAGCGCTTCAATGGATTCATTGACCGGAGTCAACGGATCCGGAGCGTGCACAAGCAGGGCATCGATGTAGTCCGTACCGAGTTTCTGAAGCGCGGCATCACAGTGGGAAATGATATACTTCTTATCCGCATGGCCCAGGAAAGACCCGTCACAGGTATCGATCCAGCCGACTTTGTCGATGATCTTCACCTTCTGCCGCATGCCCGGTCTGGATTTCATCCATTTTCCGATCGTGCGCTCCGACTCTCCGCCCACATGACCGGCCACCCAGTCACTGTATGATTCGGCTGTATCGATCGCATCGAAGCCGTAGTCAACAAAACGGTCCAGAATACGGGCGCTCTTCTCCTCATCACAGGTCCAGCCGATCACGTTGGTCCCGAGAACAAACGGCCGGATCTCGACGCCTTCTGCAAGTTTTCTCAAATCCATGGACATGATTTTCCCTCCTTATTACAGCTTGCCATACAGACAAGCCCAGTCTCTCGGGAAGACCACCGGCGGTGTCCAGGATCCGACCACGATACCATCATACGGCGCATAAAGCTCATCAATGGTCTCTCCGAAGATATTGGTCACGATGCCAAGGAGATCTCCCTTTTTGCACTTTTCAAGGAGACGTTTCTTCGGCTTGTAGATACCGCCGTGAAGAATGTGAAGATAATCTACCGGTGTCTCGATCGCATCCTCGCGGAACTTCCTGATCTCGCCATCCTTCATCTTGAGGAATACAAGCAGATCCATAATGCCGTCATGTGCCATATCATAGATTGCTTCTCTTTCCTCCATGAATGCGGTATTGCCGCCAAGTTCCAGGCAGATATAAGCCTTGTGCCAGACCTCGGCAAGTTCTCGTGCGGATGTGGCACCTACGGCTTCTCTTCCGCCGCGGCCGCCGGAAGGGTCATTTTTCCACAGGATCGGTGTCTGGAAGCACTTTGCCATGTTCAGGGTCAGATCACCGAATTCCGTATCCAGCTCCGGATTCGTATAGCAGGCTGTGGGAGTCAGGTAAAGGATATTGCCGCCGCTGTGACAGGTGACCCAGTAATCCGCGTATTTCACAAAGTGGTTCACAAACTTATCCAGAATGAATGCAGTGATCTTGCCGTTCGGATCTCCCGGGAAGATACGGTTCATATCCGCATGGGTGACATCTGTATAGCTGTTCATCCGCTGTCCACCGTTGAATCCTGCCAGGTTCAGATGCGGGACTGCGATGTAGATGCCCCTGACGTCTTTCGGATCCAGCTCCTGATATACATGTGCAGCTGCATCAGCCGCTTCCACTTCATCACCGTGAATACCTCCGTCGATCAGCAGGGTCGGTCCGTCCTGCTCACCTACGATGATGCAGTAGGGGATACGCATCATGGCGCCGTCCGCCTGGCTGGCGATGTCCATGAAACCGTGTTTCTTGAGGCCTTTCTGCTTTTTCAGCTCCTCATAGTCAAAAGTTTCCATCTCAATAACGTGGTCGATCATTTTGTGTGCCTTTCTTAGATAGATCTCTATCAATACTTTGTCAGGAAATTGCCTTCTGAATCAAACTCCAGCTCAAACGGCTCTTCATCCAGGATCGTGAGTTCTTTCCTTGTCTTCGCTTCCGGGATCAGTGCCTCAGAGATCAGCATTGTTTCCACATCCAGCGAATTCTTCAGAATAATGATGCGCGGTTTCTCTGCATCCATGTTGAGGCAGATCGCCATGGAACACTGGAGACATTCCTTATCGTTATCCATGATCAACGGGACTTTATAGACAGAAGAATCATGATCAGTAATAGCGTTGGGATATGTTCCGTCAAAGGTCATGGTCTTAAAGAAACGCATCGTTGCCACGTCCGCGCGCCCCATTCCCGTCGCGTTGCCGTGGGACTCTTCGGACAGTCCGAATATGCCCATGCGTTCCGACTTGATACCGATCGGCAGTCTGGAGCGTCCTACTACATTAGGATCCATGCCGCCTCCTGAAAAGTTCTTGCCGATCTGTTCCAGGATGATGACATCGCAGGCGTCCAGGAAAATTTTGGCCATAGCATCCTTCGCTTCATTAAGGAGCGCCGGCTCCTGCTCCGGGATCTCGTCGGGAAGAAGGAAGGGAATCTTGAAAGTGCCTTCATGTGCGTTTTCCATCAGGCCAACGCCAAAGAGAATGTTGGCTTTACGGATAATTTCGCGGCCAATAGCATCCAAACGCGGAGGCATGTTGTCATCGCCTGCCTTATGTGCCACATAAGCACCCGCCTGCTTTCCGAGACCGATGGTCATCATCTTCATCAGGCCGCTTTCCAGATGTCCTTTGAAACCTGTATGCGCCTTGATGCGGTTGACAACGATAATACCATCTGCTTCCTTTGCATACCGGTCGATCTGTACTTCTTCGCCGATCTCTTCCGCAAATCCGATCTTCACGGTCTCCATAGTCGCCCGGATCGGACAGCCCATGGTTTCTTCCGTGATATTATAGCTGGTCAGGATCGCTCTCTGCCCCTCGGCTGTAGCGCCGCCGTGAGAGCCCATGGCAGGAATAATAAAAGGATACGCGCCCAGCGCCTTCACGTTGTCCACGATCGCGCGGGTCACAGTCTCAATATTCGCTACGCCGCGGCTGCCGGCAGTAATGCAGATGCTCATACCGGGCTGAATGGTCGCCCTGATCTCAGGTCTCGCAAAGTTCTCAGCTATGCATGCGATGATCTGTTCCCTGTTCATCTCGTTATGCGGGAAATATTGCTTTACTCTGACAAATTTAGGGATCTTAACACCTTCTACCAGTCTTGTTGAAGTTGACATAACATACCCCTCACAGTTTTATAATCCCCGCCGCATTTCCTCGCGGCGGGGGAACTATTCATACTATCCGACGAAATCAGAACTCTACTTCGCGGATCTCGATAATATCGGAAACCTTGTATGCCTTTGCATTCGGGATGCCAGGAATGATCTCCTCTGCATGAAGGATCATCTCTTCCCTGGTATAAGGCTTCTCGACCGGCTTCATCAGCTTTTCTCTGGTTAAGCCGATATCTTCCAGCTCGACCCAGGATGCCGGTGTAATACGATCAAAGTCGATCTCCTTGCCGTATGCATGCGCAACGGATACAAGTGCCGGAGAGCAGCCCAGCTCTCTGCCCGGGACCAACCCGATGTCAAGCGCATCCAGCATGGTCTCCATGAACTTGGGCTTCGGTGCCGCAATGACCGGATAGTCGGACTTGACGGTCTTAGCATACTCGCCGGAGCAGTGCGCGGTCATACCAGGCTTATAGCCACCCAGATTGGTGCCGCCAAAG
This sequence comes from Lachnospiraceae bacterium, assembly GCA_017446045.1. Taxonomy (GTDB): domain Bacteria; phylum Bacillota; class Clostridia; order Lachnospirales; family Lachnospiraceae; genus Avilachnospira. The sequence continues at coordinate 93,393 of JAFSRP010000049.1, forward strand.
ATACGGCCCCAACGCTCGGAAACGACCATGCCGATACCGACGGAAACTTCCGGGCCTGCAACACCGATGATGACCTCACCATCGTTCATGATCTCATACTGACCAGCCATCAGGGCAAGGATCTCAGTCATCTCGATCATGTTGAAGAACTCAGAACCGGAGTTGTTGTTGGCAATACGTCCAGTGGTGGTCATGTACTCATTGTGACCGGTCCTCTCGCCGAGATCAGTCTTGTTCGGGCCTCTGTGCAGGGGTCTGCCGGCAAACTTCTCGGTAAGCCACTGTCTCATATGCGGCTCATCCTTCATCATGCTGTCATACATCGGGATCTCGGAAAGCGGCATGAAACCGAAGGAAGGATTGATCATGCCGTGATCCACACATGCAACGGAAGTGACTGCGATCGGATTCATGATGCCGTCAGAAGAAACGGATACTCCGTTCTTATCCATGACGTTGACAGCCGCACAACCTTTGCCAAGGTCCTTCGCGACCAGCTTTACAGCATCCAGATCAGTAAGTCCGCAGGCTTTGGCATCCGCCTGATCAATAAACGCGACGTTCAACGGCACGACACCATCAGCTGCGCCTTCAGGAAGTAAGCGGTATCTGAATTTCATAACTATCTCCTCCTTTATACATCATACTGACGGCTGCCGGAACGGCGGTCATCGATCTCTTCTGCATCAAACAGATAGTACTCAACTGACGGGATCGTCGCATACATGTTGTCAAGAACTGCTTTCTTGCAGGTGCCGTCTGCTCTCTTGCCTTTGATCACAACGCTGTAAGCCTCCTCCGGGTTGAACGGGACCATATTGATCTCGATCTCAGCGATTTCCGGATCTTCCGTGACCTGTACGATTTCCTGCTCGATACGGCCGCATCTTAAAGAAGCCAGCTTCGCGGTCTTAACATTCTCCATGCCGCTGATGCTGAACTTGGTCTCGGGGCGGAGCCTCTTGGCTGCTGCCTCGACCTTTGCATAATAATCCGGTAACCTTGTGTGCATACATTTCATGATAAATGTCCTCCTGAATGAAATACATCATAAATGTACAGTATAATAGCCATTCTTTCAGCTGATACTATATTAACAATTCCAATCGTATCTGTCCAGTATTTTCTTTGATTTTTTATAACATATTTATTATATTTACACTGTTTCTTTGGCTTTTTAGTGTATTTAACAGCAAAGTTATATCATTTATGTTATAATAATTATGACATTTCTCGTAAAAACAAAAAGGAGTGCCTGTTATGACCCAAAAACAGATCCGGATCTTCCTTGCCGTAGCAGCTACCGGGTCCTTCAGCGGGGCTGCAGAAGCCCTGTCCATCAGCGAACCGGCAGTCAGCAGAAGCATCAAATCTCTGGAAGAAGAATTCAATTGCGAATTATTTGAGCGTAAAAAAGGAAGAAGACTGATGATGCTCAGTGACAAAGGCAACATTTTCTTTGAGATCGCTCAGAAGTGGCAGTATCTGATCGACGACGCACTGGAACTGTCAGAAAAAAAGTATAATACTCTTCTCCATCTCAGCGCTGTTCCCACTATTGCGCAGACCTTTCTGCCGCAGATCTGTCATAAGATCACAGTTTCCAATCCAGGCGTACACCTGAGCATCGCTTCCTACACTTCCCGGCAGGCTGCAGAACTGATCAGCAAAAACCAACTGGATCTTGCATTTACTCCGCTTTCCATGCCCGCGCAGACGATCAGCTCGGTTCCCCTGTTTCGGGAAGAATCGCGCCTTGTATGTGCGCGAAGAGGTGAAAGCAGTGCTCCGCTGGATCTCACCCTGCTGAACCCCGAAAAGCAGCTGTTTATCGTCTGGGATACCGACGACTTTGTCTGGGAACACTTTAACTACGGCAGTGCCGGCGGCGCCGGGTTTGAATCAAGGACCAACGACGGTATGGGCTATTATCTTCGTGAAATGAATATGTGGTCTGTCGTTCCCGTATCCTATGCAGCTTATCTGCGTGATAGAGAAGGTCTTGCCGTTCACAGCATACTCGGTGACGCTCCCCGCCGTACGATCTATGCGCTCCGGCATGCTCATAACTCTAATCCTCTCATCGACGAATGCATCGGACTGATGCGGGAAATGGCAAGATGCCAGGAAGGTATTGAGCTTTTGGATTAAACCCGGACTGTATCAGCATTCGGAAAGTTCCTGGTTGCCCTGCGGTACAGGAACAGGTAGGGAATAATCGTCAGGATCCAGCTGACAGGCCATACCAGAATGATGATCTCATATACACGAAATGCCCTGAAAACAGTCTGAAGCCAGAGGATCCTGAAAAGGCAGGCCGTCAGAAGGGATATAACTGTGGGCTCAAGAGTGTGACCCGATGCCCGAATCGCACTGGACAGGCTGTCCATCAGGATCTCGATAAACCCGAACATCACCACGATGGACATACGCCGGATTCCGACACTGATCACCTCGGGATCCGAATTATAGATGGAAAGAAGCTGAACGCGGAAAAGCATGAACAACAATCCGATCAGCGTAGCGATCATCATACCGGCAACGACCACCGTTACGAAGACTTTTTTTGCGCGGAGATACATCCCTGCCCCGTAATGCTGACTCATAAAGGTCAGTGTCGTGTTAAGATTGGTGACCAGGAAAGCAAATTGGAATCCTTCCAGGCTTTGGGATGCGGCATTTCCTGCCATGTATACAGATCCGAAACTATTGACCGAAGACTGTATCAGGACATTGGATACGGCATACAGACTCCCCTGGATCGCTGTTGGCAAGCCATTTATAACGATCTGGCGGATGACGTCAGTCCGCAGACGCAGCTGCCGCACAGAAAGCTTCAGACAGGAATCCTCCTTAAGCAGCGCAAGCAATACAAGTCCGGCAGATATATAATTGGAGACCGCAGTGGCGATCGCCACACCGGTCACGCCCATCCCCAGGACGATCACCATATATAGATTCAAAAGTACATTGATCACGCCGGAAAGCAGCAAATAATACATCGGACGCTTTGTATCCCCAATCGAACGGAGGATCGCAGCGCCGAAATTATATAATGCCACTGCAGGCATACAAAGAAAATAGATACGAAGATATGAAGCAGACAGATAAATAACATCCTCCGGACTGTTCATCAGACGGAGGACCGGCAACGCAGCGGGAACACCTATCAGAGCGAAAAGACATCCGGCCAGAGCTCCCAGACTGACAGCCGTATGTACGATATCAGTGACATCCGTATAATCACCCCTTGCGTAATCCTGTGCAACAATGATATTCACACCGCTTGCAAGGCCTGAAAGGAAATTGATCATCAGGCTGACGAGGGCAGTTGTGGACCCTACCGCTGCCAGTGCGGCAGCTCCCGCAAACCGGCCAACGACTATTATATCCGCAGCGTTAAAAAGAAGCTGCAGCATCATGCTCAGTGCCATGGGGATGGTAAACGCCAGGTAACTGGGCAGAATCGGACCGTGCAGCATATCGATCTCATGAATACTTTTTTGTGACATATTTTTACAGAGTGATCTCAGACCCTATGTCAGGAATACAGACTCCCACTCCTGATCTTTCTGTTTTCTTCCAGCATTTCCTCTATGCGCGTCTTATCGACTTCCGAAAGCTCCATGCGAATATCGGGATGATGCTCCATAATATATGTAAAAATAGAGCTGACCTGCCTTACCGGATTATATGACTTGCCGTTATGGATATCCAGCTCATGTTTTTTTCCGTCTTTATCAATAAAAACCAGAATAAATGTTCCTTTATATTTCTGTCGGAAGGGATACTCCTTCTTTTTCAGCTCTGCGATATCCTCCCATCGCAGGATCTCGATATTCCGGACCCCCTCCAGGATACAGTATTTTTCCGTACAGGTCATATCCGGCATCTCATGACGATGAAGCGGCACTGTCGATGCATCGATCTCCTCGCAGATCCTCTGCTTGGTCTCCTGATCTGCCTTCATTCCAAAGGCTTTTGAGTCATAGGGACGGAAATACATGATCAGATAAGGAATGGTCTCATACAGCCCGAATATCAACAGGCCAAAGAAAAAAACAAAAAGGATACTACTATACACACCGATCTGATAGTGCCGTACCGTGAACAGATAGACCATATAGATGATCAGCAGCAGCATGATAACAGTTTCCAGTGTCTCCCAGGAACGGATCTGCTGCACAGCATATGTTCTGATCTTATGCATCATAGTCTGTTGATTGTCCGTTGTTTTCATCTTCATCATGTTATACCGCACAGTTTGAAAATCAATGATCCCGAAACCGCTGCTTAAGCGGCTTCGGGATCTTTTTTAAGATGGGATCACAGTACTGTCAGCCACATTTCCTTATTCGAACAGTGTGCATGCCACAAAGTGGTCTTTGCTGATCTCCTTGAGCTGCAGCTGATGATCGGTACACTCGGGCTTGACATACGGACATCTGGCAGCAAAACGGCAGCCCGGCTTCGGATTGACGGGGCTGGTGACCTCACCCTTGATGATGTCATCTTCCGCCATCTTATGATGGATGCTCGGGACCGGGATCGCCTTCAGCAATGCCTTGGTATAAGGATGTTCAGGATGAAGGAAAAGCTCATTAGACGGTGCTCTTTCTACACACTCACCCAGATAAAGGACCGCGATCTCGTCGCTGATATGCTTAACGACGGAAAGGTCATGGGTGATGAACATATAGGTCAGTCCCTTATCATCCTGCAAGTCCATCAGCAGGTTAAGGATCTGTGCCTGGATGGATACATCCAGTGCGGAGACCGGCTCATCGCAGACGATGAACTTCGGGTTCAGTGCCAGGGCCCGGGCAACACCGATACGCTGACGGCGTCCGCCATCCAGCTCATGCGGGAACGCATTGACGAATCTTTCCGCGAGACCGACAGTCTCCATGAGTTCGTAGACTCTGTCCTCGCGGTCAGCCTTGCTCGGGAATGTATGGAAATGCTCCATCGGTTCCGAGATCGTCTGGCTGACGGTCATACGGGGATTGATAGATGAATACGGATCCTGGAAGATCATCTGTGCCTGTTTGCGGTACTCGATCATCTCATGCTTGTTATACTTGACGACATCCTTGCCTTCAAACAGGATCTCGCCTTCTGTAGACTCCAACAGGCGAAGCAAAACTCTGCCCAGTGTCGACTTTCCGCATCCGGACTCACCGACGACACCCAGGGTCTGTCCGCGGTTGATGCGGATATTGACATTATCAACAGCGTGCAGCAGTCCTCTGGGAGTCTTAAAATACTTTTTAAGGCCGTGGGTTTCAATCAATATATCTGACATATGCTACACTCCTATTATTGATTACCGAACAGATGGCAGCGGATCTGATGCGTACCATTCTTGTAAACTGACGGTGCCTGTGTTTTGCAGATCTCCATGCAGTGGTCGCATCTGGGGTTGAATTTGCAGCCTTCCGGCAGGTTAGCCGGATCTGGCATCAATCCCATGATGGGGGTCAGTCTGTCGGCTTCGGAATGGATATCCGGGATAGAACCGAACAGTCCGACGGTGTACGGATGATGCTTTTCACCATCAAAGACATCCTCCAGTGTTCCGTTCTCGATGACCTCACCTGCGTACATGATCGCGACCTCGTCACAGGTCTGCGCGACAACGCCCAGGTCATGGGTGACCAGGATCATCGCGGTCTGCAGCTTTTCCTTCAGTTCCTTCATCAGACGGAGCACCTGCGCCTGAATGGTAACATCCAGCGCGGTGGTGGGCTCATCCGCAAGAAGCAGCAGCGGCTCGCACGCCAGCGCCATTGCAATGACGATACGCTGCTTCATTCCGCCGGAGAACTGATGCGGATACTCCACACGACGTTCCGGAGGAAGGCCTACCAGTTTGAACATGGTCTCGACACGCTCGATCACGTCCTCGTTCGTGAACTTCGGGTTATGAAGCTTAACGACCTCACCGATCTGATCGCCAACCGTAAATACCGGGTTCAATGCAGTCATGGGATCCTGGAAGATCATGGAGATCTCAGAACCTCTGATCTCACGCATACGCTCTTCGGAAGCCTTCAGCAGGTCCTCACCGTTGTACTCGATGGAGCCTTCGGTGATCTCACCGACTCTGTCAGGAAGCAGGCGGAGGATCGAAAGACAGGTCGTGGTCTTGCCGGCACCGGTCTCACCGACAAGTCCGACGGTGCTTCCTTTATTAATGGTCAGATCCAGACCGTTGACCGCGCGTACCACTGCTTCGTCTGTTTTATAAACGACATGCAGATTTTTTATTTCCAATAATTTTTCAGCCATGATCAGTCCTCCTCATCAGTTTCTCATCTTGGGATCCAGGGCGTCACGAAGGCCGTCACCGATCAGCGTCAGAGAAGCTGCGGTCAGGATGATCGCGATACCGGGAGACATGATCAGGTAAGGATACTGGATCATATACTTTCTTGCGTCAGAAAGCATAGCGCCCCACTCCGGGTTCGGAGGCTGGATACCCAGACCAATGAAGCTCAGACCCGCGATGTCGATGATCGTTCTTGCAACTGCCAGAGTCGCTTCGACGATGATCGGGCCAAGAGCGTTCGGAATGATATGCTTCAGGACGATCACGGGGCCGCTGGCGCCGCAGAGCTTGGCAGCCTCAATAAACTCCTGACCTTTCAGGCCAATGACCGAAGACCGGATGATTCGGGTAAACTTCGGGATCAGCGCAAGGCTCAGTGCAAGGACCAGGTTCGGAATGCTATTGCCCAGGGTAGCAACGATGGAGATCGCCATCAGAGTGAAGGGGATCGCCAGGAAAATATCGATAAATCTCATGATCAGGTTATCGACAACACCGCCGAGATAGCCGGCAGTCGCACCCAGGATGATGCCGCCTACGATACCGATCGCAATGACTGTGAAGCCAGTGAACATGGAGACACGGGCTGCCCACAGAAGACGGCATAAAATGTCTCGTCCGTACGCATCCGTGCCCAGCAGATGCTCGGAAGACGGGCCCTGAAGACGATTCATGACATTCTGCTCGATAACATCCTTTTCAAAATCAATAAACAAAGGAGCCGTCAGAGCAAGGATGACCATGATCACAATGACGAACAGGCCGAACAGTGCCAGTTTGTTTTTCTTGAACTGTCTCCATACAACAGCCAGCTCAGACTTTTTCTTATACTTTGCTCTCCTCGCAGCACGTTCCGCGTCGGAAATTGTCTTATTTGTATTCTCACTCATAATTCATTTCCTCCTTACTTCTTAACATACTGCGACTTGATACGCGGATCGATGTAAGCATACAGGACGTCTGTAGCCAGATTGATCAGCGAAGACAAAAGTGCGATGAATACCAGAGCGCCGAGCACGACCGGAACATCCTTCTGACGGATCGAAGTGATCATCAGGGAACCGATACCGGGAATAGCGAAGACCTGCTCGGTAATGACCGTACCACCGAGCTGCCATCCCATGTTGACACCGATCAGGGTAACGACCGGAAGCAGGGCATTACGCAGGGCATGCTGGAAAATGACGGTACGCTCCGGACATCCTTTTGCCCTTGCCGTACGGACATAGTCCGCACGAATGACGTCAAGCATGGACGTACGGGTCATACGTATCGTGTTGGCCAGGTAATGGGCCGAAGCCGTTATACCAGGCATGATGAAATTGTACCAATGGTCTACACCGCTCAAGGGGAGCCACTTTAATTTAACCGCAAAGAGCAGGATCATCATAAGGCCCAGCCAGAAGTCCGGTACAGAACTCAGAAGCAGGGTCGCCGCAACGACGACGTTGTCGATCAGGGAATACTGCTTGACTGCGGAAAGAATACCAAATAATACACCAAAAATCGATGAAATTGCAATAGCCGTAAATGCAAGCTTTACAGTGTTCGGGAATCTCTGGAATACTTCCATGAAGACGGGGTTACGGGTCTTATAGGAGATTCCGAAATCGCCTCTCAGAACTCCGGACAGCCAGCGGACATATCGCTCAATAAATCCGCCGTTCAATCCCAGCTCCTCACGGAGCTTTGCAACCGACTCTGCCGTAGCGGAGTCGCCCAGGATCAGGGTAGCTGCGTCGCCGGGAGTCAGGCTCAAAATGGAATATATAATAATTGACACGCCCAGAAGTACCGGAATCAGCATCAACAGGCGCCGTCCTATCATTTTAGCCATACAGGATCCTCATCTTTCTAAATATAAGGGGACTGTGGAGTGAATCCACAGTCCCCATTCACCCTCTAATCAATTGATTTGATCAGTTGTGCATCAGGATGCCATTAAAGAGACCAATCCTTGATGTGATAGAATACTGCAGGATGCGGAACAAAGCCCTGAACTTCATCAGTAGTAACAGCAAAGTTACAACCGGTCATCAGGAATGCATACCAACCTTCTTCTTCGTTGATATCAGCTACCTGCTTGTAGTAGTTGAAACGCTCCTCATCATCAACAGAGTAACGGCCGCCGTCAAGAGCAGCATCGCACTCATCATTACCGGCATCGATCATGTTCGCATACTCAATGCCGCGCTGGCTGGTGTGCAGATAGATGTAAAGGTCTGCATCAGCATCCGGGAACTGACCCCAGGTCATGTAGTTCCAGATATCGGAGTTGCCCTTTGCGTCGACATCATCTTCCCATGCACCACGCTCCATGATCTGAAGATCAATGTTGAAACCTGCTTTACGCATCTCCTCGGCCATGACCTGTGCCGGGTTCTGGTACCAGGAGGAGTTTGCGGACTTGTAGATAACGGTCTCACCGCTGTAACCGGTGCCTGCAAGGAGTTCCTTCGCCTTGTCAAGATCGAACGGAGTCGGCTGCCAGTCAGGATCATAACCGAAGTGATCCGGGTTGACCGGATACGGAGTGACATGGCCGGTACCGTCAAGACCGCCAAGGTTGATTTCCTCACGGTTCAGGGAATGCTGAACGGCCTTACGTGCGTCCTTGTTGTCCTTGAAGAAGTGTCCGTCGGTGCTGTTCAGAGCAAGGAAATGAGTACCGTTGGAAAGGACATCCCAAACGACCATGTGCGGGGTTGCCTTCATGGTATCGTAGTCTGCGGAGTCAAGACCGAAGAATACGTCTGCCTCGCCGCTCTGCATGGACAGAGCTGCGGTCTGGCCGTCGGTCATGATCTTCATGGTGACATTCTTGATCATCGGAGCGCCGCCCCAGTAATCGTCAAATGCTTCCAGCTTCAGATAGTCACCGGACTGCCACTCGGCAAACTTGTAAGCGCCGGTACCGTTCTCGGAACGAGCCATGTTGGTGCCGCTTGCTTCGCATTCCTCATACCACTTCTGGCTGTAGATACCGAAGGACGGCATTGCCAGAACCTGCAGAAACGGCTTGTAAGCATAATTGGTGGAAACGGCAATATGCTTATCATCAACTTTCTCGATAGAAGCGAGCAGCTTAGCCGCATCAGCATTGTAGGAACCCTCAGCGTCCTTCTTCAGCGAGAATACGACGTCGTCAGCGGTCATCTCGGTACCGTCATGGAACTTGACGCCCTCTCTCAGGGTGAAGGTGATGGTGCATCCGTCCTCGGAATACTCCCACTCGGTCGCAAGACCCGGAACCAGGGTGGAACGAGCGCCCGGAGTCTCCATGACCAGTGTATCGTACAGCTGGCACTGGATCAGATGTCCTGCGGAAAGGTTCTCGGAACCGGGAAGCAGGGTCTGCGGCTCAACGGTATTGATGATCGTAAGATCAGTCTTGCCGGTGGAAGCTGCCGGAGCTGCCTCTGCCGGGGCTGCCGCCTGGGTCTCTGCCGCTGCTGCTGCCTGGGTCTCTGCCGGAGCTGCCGCTGCAGTCGTTGCCGCAGGCTGTGAGCTGCCGCCGCAGGCAACCAGAGAAGCGGCCACCATCACTGCTGCAAGAACAAGTGATAACTGTTTCTTCATAAGATTTCTCCCTTCTTAAAATAGACTTAACAGCCTTTATGGTCATTAAGTATAAATTGCAATATATATATTAACATTTCGTAATAAAAAAGTCCAGTTAATTGTAATGTTATAGATATCCGTATGTATGTATTCTAAATATTTAGTCTACTGAATATATAGCGTTTCTTTCCTTGGATTTCTTTATTCAGACGGCATATCGAGACGCTCCATCAGACGGATCACAGCCTCCGCCGCATGGGTGCTGATCAGCTGACGGGCTTCCCCGTTGAAGCGCACCAGGTCGTACATATCGCTGTAATGATAGAACTCCAGATCCAACCTCTCATATCCGGGACGTTCCTGCAAAAATGTGATGCGCAGTACGGGATCTCCTGACGGAAGGTGATCCGGATCGTCCACTTGTCCGTCCGGGATCATTTTATCGATCATATCCCGGATATCCATGACACGGGAGTACGCCAGTTCCTCCCCGTTTTCTGAGTATATATACTTCTGTTCCGAAGCCGGATCGGGATTTCGGGTGATCTTTATATCCCGTACGTTTTCTCCGGATTCCAGGATCATCTCCGTAACGATTCCCCAGTCCATACGGCAGATATCTTCCGGACGAAGCGTATCATAGGAAGCATCATTTAATGCAAGGGCTTCTTCCGCATCGATCGTATATGCCATTACAGACCCTTCCGGCTGAGCATAGACCAGACCGTTTCCCGCATCCGTTCCCACATTCAGAACCGCAGAGACATCGTTCCCTTCGACTGAAACCTGAAGTACAGGAGGCATAAAACCATATGCCTCCGATGCTTCCGGATCCCTTCCAAGGTCATAATCCACGCAGGCCTTCCATTTGACGTGCAGAACCTTATTTACCAGATCCTCCGCTTTTCCGCGGTCAAGCGGGCGGAAAGAGCCATTTTCCTCTTCCATAAACCAGGTATAGTAATCCGTATAAGAATACTTTTCCGGATGCTCCGGTTTTTCCAGTGTCACAGATGTTCCATCATTCTTCAGGATCGTCATCTTCTCCGGCGACAGAATAGACGGCATAGACTCATTCCGTACAAATTTCAGTATATCCGCATCCAGCATGGAAGGGAGCAGAGTCTCTGCCAGATAGACCGACTGATCTCCCTCACAGGTCAGATACCAAGCATCATCGACCGTGGCATGATCGCCCAGATGGATGATATACTCTTTGCCGTCGTCTGTCCCAACGGTCATACTGTGTCCCGGTTTATCCAGGCCATATCTCGTAAGGTCTTCTGCAGGAAGTGACCGCAGAGCTTTCAGTGATCCGATATCTTCGGCGATATCTTCTAAGCGGCTGACCTGCAGCGGAAATTCCGGATGGTTCTCGAGCGTCCATACTCCATTGTTTTTTTCTGCAACGAATTCATCTGTTCCGTTGTTCCAACGGACCGAACATATGTCTCCCGCCTCGAACGACAGGATCTTCTGCGGTTCCGCATTTTCCTCCGCAGTACCGGTACTTTCAGAAACTCCGACGGACTTGATCATACCGGTTCCGGCGTACAGGGCAGCAGAAGCTGCCAGCAGGATAAGCTGGATCACGAGCTGTTTTTTCTGTTTCATTATTTTTTCCTCCGCAGCACCGTGATGACGATCCCGATCATAAGATACAGAAGCGGGATCACTCCAACCAGCAGAATACCTGTCCTGGTGACCGCAGCTGCCGGGATCGTCAGCTTTTTCGAGGAGATCTGTTTGGAATGGATCGTGATCGAGGATTCGTTTTCTGTAAGCCATCCCAAAGCATTGAGGACAAGATCCGTATTGACCCCGTTAACGATAGCATCATATTCCTTGTTGATGATCTGGGAAGAACTGAACCAGACCGCCCTGTTTTTCGTGTCATGAAGCTTTTCTTCTGCGGCGAGTCCGACCGTAAACGGTCCTTCCATATCTTCTTTTGATCTGGAAAAGGAAGTGATCCTCCCCTCTCTCGCATAAGCAGCCGCGGATGTCGTCAGCAAAGTAGAAACGCTTATGCCCGACGGCATATTTTCCGGCACTTTCATGGCATGTGCCATTGGCACCAGAACCAAATAACCGCTTCGTGTGATCGGCAGTGTGATATCATGCCCCATGATCCCCGGCAGGAGCTGCATGGGATAATTCCCGTAACACATGTTCGGATCCGCTTCCAGGACCAGGCCGTCATATGCTTTCACACCATAGTGTTCAAGCAATCCCATCAATTCGGGAAGCTGCGTATGTTCATAATCCGTGAATGCCAGAATGCGGCCGCCTGCTGCCATATATGCAGCGATCACATCGGCTTCCGAAGAGGAAAGATCGCTCGTCGGTCCAACGATCAGAAGGCAGTCCGTATCCTCCGGTATCTTTTCAAGGGATAGCGTGCTCAGATCGGACAGTTCATAATTCTGTCTCTCCAGAGCTTCTTCGAAAGCAATGCTCAGCACGGATTCTCCGTGGCCTGTCACCCTTCGGATCTGTGCGGTCTTTCCTTCATTTACATAATCGATCGCGCTTGTAATCTTGTTCTCACCGTCAAAATAGACCGTGGAATTATCCTGCGTATTGTAATTATAGCTGTTGGTAAATATATCGTTATAACTGATGTACCGGCTCCGTACATTCCCGGCAACGATCAGGCTGTTGTCCAGGATGATCTCACTGGTATAAGTGTCAGTGAAATTGGGATTTACAACGGGATCGATCTCCTGTACATGGATATGCCCGTTCAGGTCCTGATACCGGTTCAGAAGCGTACGGATCTCACTGTTTTCCTTGCCGCTCTGAACGATCCAGAAAACATCGATATCCTTTTGTACACGTGAAACGACTTCTTTTGACTGATCAGAAAGCTCATACAGACCCGAATCGGAAATATCCACTTCCGTCCATACGGAAGGAAGGCGGGATACAGACAGATTGACAAACACCAGCGTTGCCAGAAGGAGCAGCGAGGTGACCAGGCTGAACACGCCCTTACGCAGAATATTGGAACGCATCAGCTCCACCTCCTTTTCTCAAGAGAGTGGACCGTAATGAAAAGAAAGAAAATGATCACGGAAAGGAAATAGACGACAGACCGAAGATCCAGTACTCCCCTGGCAAATACATAGTAGCGCTCAAACAGGGACAGGCTGCCCACAACACGGGAAAACAAGCCTTCAAAAATACGGTGGTTCCTGCGGTAGACAAAGGTCAGCACCACGACGCACAGCGCAACTGTCCATGCAGCCGCTGTAATGTCCCCGGTAAGGATATACAGTATCAGGGCTATAACGACGCCTGCGGCAATCAGGGCAGCCAGCGATGCAGCCGCGGTGCCAGGGAGATAATCTGTCAGATTGGAGCCGAAATACGCGAAAAGGAAGACAGCGAAGCTCAAGCCTGCCGCGATCGCCTGATTTTCAGTCAAAGAGGAAACAAAAAGGCCGATCGACGCCAGCGCCGCCCCTAACAGAAAAAACGCCACCAGGTTGACATAAGCGGTTTTCAGAACCACTTCTCCGTAGCGGGAAAGGATCAGAGGATAGGCGGCCGTAATGATGACAGGAACAGCCAGCACCGCCAGAATGGCAATATATTTTCCGATGACAACTTCGGAAAGCTTTACAGGCAGAGAAAACAAAAGCTGATCCGTACGCTGTTTCTTTTCTTCAGAGAGCGACCGCATCGTCAGGATCGGAATAAGGATCAGGTACATAAAGGACATGTTGTTGAGGGTATACTCAAAACTGGCGTATCCCATATTACAGTTGACCATCACAGTATAGATCCCTGCGAACATCAGAAGGACCGCGCCGAAGAAATAGCCGAACATTCCCTTGAAATACTGATTCAGTTCTTTTTTGATTATGTTAACCATTTTTCGTATTTACCTTCTGTTCTTCATCCGGGTCCGCCGAATAGGTATCCATTCCGGAAGTCAGCTGCAGGAATGCCTCCTCCAGGGAAATAGCCTCATGTTCCAGCGTCGTGAGCGCAAGTCCAGCTCGTGCAAAGGCAAAGAAGATCTTCTCTGCCGCTCCCTCATAATCCTCCGCCGTCATTTTATAAGCTGAAAAGCCTTCGGACTCCTCCAGGAGTTCAATATCATCGATTCCGGAGACAGTCGCGAGTATACGCGCTGCCTCATCGGCGGATGCCCGAGCGCGGATCGTGATCACCGGTTTTCTGCGCAGATACTGCTCCAACTCCTCCGGTTTTCCACTGATGATCAGACGTCCTTTCGCAATGATCATTACACGGTCGCTGATCGCCTGCACTTCCTGCATGATATGGCTGGAAAATAGAATGATATGGTCCTTTCCCAGTTCCCGGACCAGATCACGGATCTCCGTGATCTGTTTGGGATCGAGGCCGCCGGTAGGTTCGTCCAAAATGATCACCCGCGGATCTCCCAAAAGAGTCTCCGAGATCCCGACACGCTGCTTGTAGCCCTTGGACAGATGTTTGATCAGTCTGTCCCTTACCGGGGTGATCCCCGTCAGTTCCATGGAACGCTCCACCTGCCCGCGGATCTCACTTTTTTCAACGCCTCTCGCCGCCGCCACAAAACACAGATACTCATACGGAGTCATATCCATGTAGAGCGGTGGCTGCTCCGGCAGATAACCGATCAGTTTCTTGGCCTGCTCCGGCTCTTCCACTATATCGTATCCCCCGATCACCACCCTGCCTTCCGTAGCGGAAAGACATCCGGTAATGATATTCATAGTCGTCGATTTTCCGGCGCCGTTCGGTCCAAGAAAACCATAGACTCCGTTTTCCGTGATCTCAAAGCTGATGCCGTGCAGTACAGGCGCATCACTGTATGATTTAACAAGATTCTCTACTTTGACCAAAATACTTACCTCCGGAATTCCTGTGTAGTATAGCACAAGAAACCTGCCTGCGCGAGTCTGAGAATGTATGAAAGAAGCCTGCCACAGTTTTCATGCGGCAGGCTTCCGAAATTCTTATCTTTTTATCCCGGCTGCTGTCTGTCAGTCTTCCTCGCGGGTCGAACCATACATAAAGGTATCATGGCCCTTGCTAAGACCCAGGGAATTCGGGGAGATCTTTACACGCGCATCGAACTTCGCGATGATCTCTTCCAGTACATTACCCCACATGTCGCGGATCTCACCGATCTTCTGGCCCTTCTTGATCTCATCACCGGTATTGACAAATTTATAGAAGAGTCCGGTATGCTCCGCTTCACCCCAGTGATGTCTCGGATAGTAGATCTGTCCCTCACTGTTATCGATGGGCTCACCGTCAAGGATCTTCAGATACTGGCAGATGCTGATGATATCATCCTTATCCTTCTCAGCCTCATCCCAGTTGAGGATACCCTGTCCGCCTCTTTCAAAGAGCAGACCGGGCACGCCGCGGTCGATCGCGGAAGAATTATAGAGCTCTCTTCTGCCATGAGAATTGATGCGATGCGTAAAGCTCGTGTGTTTTGCGACTTCGGTGCAGAACTTCTCCATCTCGGGATCAGTGGTAGCACAGACAGCGATGAACTCTTCGAGATCCTCAACGATATCACCACTGTGCATATCTACATGGAAATTGCACTGCGGAACGATCTCATCAAAAATAAATGCGGATACTTTCCAGGCTAAGGTACCGTTTTTGTCACCGGGTGAGATATGATTGAAGTTCGTGCTCTTCTCATCTGCCGGGCAGACATAGGCGCGTCTTCCGTAAAAACCGGATGGATTAACGACAGGAATAAAAACAATAGCGCCGCAGACTTCTTCGGGTTCGATTTCCTGAGAAAGCTCTACCAGAGCCTGAATTCCTGGATACTCACATCCATGGACACCGGCCGTTGCAAGAAAGACTTTTCCATCCTCCACACCATTGATCACAGTGATGGGAAGTTCATAATCCGTACCCGGAACAATAATATTCCTGCATACTTTTTCACCGCTGGCCACACTCAGTTCGCCGATCTTGAATGTTTCTTTCATATCTCTTTTCCTTTTCTCAAGTATTAAGATACCGGCATTAATAGCTATGCCTTAATATCCGTTTATATTATCAAGCGGCTCTATATTACCAATAAATACCGAAAATATCAATAGTAAATCCATTATATCCCGCCTATAACCATTTCGAATGTTTTTGTAATAAAATATCGTTTAAATTGATATTTTTAAATTAAAAAGAACACGATCAGATATCGTGTTCTTCACGCCCCAACCAGGACTTGAACCTGGGACCCCCTGATTAACAGTCAGATGCTCTAACCAACTGAGCTATTGAGGCTTCTTATCAATAAAACCAACGAGTGTCCCCGTTGGTAACTGCACCTCACCGAAATA
>JAFSRP010000050.1 GCA_017446045.1 Lachnospiraceae bacterium
ATTTTTTCAATCGACAAGTTGAGGCAACCGGCTGGGGCTCCGGCGTAATTTTCCAAAGTGACGGCTACATTGTGACGAACAATCATGTCGTTTCTGATTCACGCGAATTAATCGTTTCGCTTTCTGACGGGAGAACTTTCAACGGCGAATTGGTCGGCGCGGACGAACTCACGGATATTGCCGTTGTAAAAATTGATGCGAAGGATTTACCGACGGCAAAATTTGGAAATTCTGATGACATCATGGTTGGCGAACCCGCAATCGCAATCGGCAATCCTATGGGCTTGGAGTACAGCGGAAGTGTCACTGTCGGCGTCATCAGCGCGTTGAACAGAAGAATTTCCAGCAACGAGAGCGTCAGTTACTTGCAGACGGACGCCGCGATTAATCAAGGAAATTCCGGCGGCGCACTCGTCAACGCGGACGGTGAACTTATCGGAATCCCCAGCGTTAAAATTGTTCGTAGCGGTTTTGAAGGCATGGCGTTTGCAATTCCGATTAACACCGTGAAAAACGTCGTTGACGATTTAGTTTCAAAAGGTTACGTGGCGCGCCCGTACTTGGGAATTACTCCGTTTGACAAGCCGACTGCCGCCCGCTACGGTTATTCGCTGTCAATCGACAGAGGCGTTTACGTTTTCCAAGTGTCTTTGGGCAGTCCTGCGGATCGTGCCGGCTTGCAACGCGACGATATTATTTTGACAATCGACGGCAAGGAAGTTAATTCCGTGAGTGAAATTCGTGCGGAAATTAATTCGCACAAAGTCGGCGACAAAGTTAAAGTCACTTACACGCGCGGCGGACAATCCAACACGGTTGAAGTTACTCTTCAAGAAATGCCCGCGCCGGAGCATCAGTAGTAAGCTTAAAGCTTGAAGCTTAAAATAAATTTTCTCTTGACTTATAAAAGCTTAGCGTTTATAATTCGTGCGTTGACGTTGAAACAAATTTTTTACGGAGTCAACGAAAAGATTTTGGCGACATAGCCAAGCGGTAAGGCAGAGGTCTGCAAAATCTCTATACCCCAGTTCAATTCTGGGTGTCGCCTCCAACTTTGTAATTTTCTTGGCACTGCGCGGAGTAGTGCCAATTATTAATTGCGGAACTATTTTTGACGCGAAAGGGCGGTGAAAATATGTTTGAAGACTTGTCGCAAAATATTCAAGAGGCGTTTCGGAAGTTACGCGGGCACGGTAAGCTGACAGAAAAAGATGTTGACAAAGCATTAAAAGATGTTCGCATGGCATTGCTGGCGGCTGACGTGAACTATAAAATTGTTCGCCAATTTGAAAAGAACGTAAAGGCGCGCGCGGTTGACACGGAAATTTTGAGCAAGCTGACTCCTGCGCAGTCCGTCATAAAAATTGTTGATGAAGAATTGGCGGTTTTAATGGGCGGCAAGGCGGCGCTCTAGCCAATTGAGCTATTCCCGCAGTATGGTGCCTCAGGCCAGAGTCGAACTGGCGACACACGGATTTTCAGTCCGTTGCTCTACCAACTGAGCTACCGAGGCATGTCGTTTGCGACCAGGATAATTTAGCACAGATCGCCCGGTTTGTCAATCACGGGAAGTCTGCGCTGACGGGCTTTGGCCTGAGGATGACCGGAGCACCCTGTTCAGCTCCTTTACCAGCACGTTCACATCCACCGGCTTTGCGATGTGCGCCTGCATGCCGGCTTCCGACGCCTCCCTGATGTCCTCCGCGAACGCATTGGCTGTCATAGCCAGGATCGGGATCCCGGCAGCCGCCGGATCAGGCAGGGCGCGAATCGCCCTGGTCGCCTCATAGCCGTCCATGACCGGCATCTGGATATCCATCAGAACCGCATCATAACAGTTCGGCGCTGACGCGGATACCATATCCACCGCTTCCTTTCCGTTGGACGCAGTCTCGACTGTAAAGCCCAACTGAGTCAGGATCATTTCCGCGATCTCCATGTTGATGAGGTTGTCCTCTACGAGGAGGACGCGCTTTCCTTCAAAGCCGGCCGTGTCTGTCTCCGTCTCTGTTTTCTCCTGTTTTGGAAGGTCGCTCTCCTCCGCCAGTCGGAACTTTACGCGAATGACCATTTTCGTGCCGCTTCCGGGAGATGTAAATACTTCGATCGTTCCTCCCATCAGATCCACTATGCTCTTGGTAATGGAAAGCCCCAGTCCCGTGCCTTCCACCCCGCTGTTCGTGCTGGTCCGCTCCCTTTCAAAAGCCGTGAACATCTTCTCGACAAAGTCTTTCGACATGCCGATGCCGGTATCCTCCACCTGCACCTCGTAGCTGCCGTAGCCGTTTTCAATGCCGGCATTCTCCCGCAGGGACACACTGACCGATCCGCCCTCCGGTGTAAACTTCCATGCATTGCTGATCACATTCATAAGTACACGGATCAGGTTCTTTCTGTCACACCAGACATACCTGTGCTGCACCTGTTCCGTATTCACCGTGAATCGCAGGCTTTTCTGTTCCATCTGGTCGGCAAAGAGAGCGCTTACGTCCTCAAACACCGCATCAAGATCGGCGGGGACATACTCCTGTTTCAGGGTCCCGCTCTCAATGCGGCTCATTTCCAGAATATCGTTGAGCAGTATCATCAGATTCTTTCCCGAGGTATCGATCTTGGAAAGATACTCATGGAGCGTGTCCGGATCATTTTCCTTCATCGCGAGACCGGTATAGCCGATGATGGCGTTCATCGGCGTGCGGATATCGTGGGACATATTGAAAAGGAACTGGCTTTTTGCAAGGCTTCCTTCCACGGCGCGGATCTTTTCCCGTTCAATGATCTCATGCTTTTTCCGAACCAGGTCCTGGATATGCATCATAGCCCCGAGACCGGTGAAAACGATAACCAGCAGCAGGATCCCGTTTCTGCTCAGCGTCCGCTGGACCGTCACATCCGCATTCCTTACGATCTGCTGTGCGATCCACATCAGTGACGAATACAGCAGCAGCGCAAATAATACAACTCCGGAAACGGACATGCCCGCAAACTCGGCCAAAGTGCTTTCAGAAACTGTCCTGAGATAGAAAACGAAGCCCAGGAGACACCATAAGGCCAGCAGCAGGAAAGCCTCGCTGCCCATGGTCTCCATTGCCGTCAGACGCGGGACGATCTGGACGATACCAAACAATACGGAAATGACGGCGCCTGCCAATCCGGACACAGCCGCTTTCCGGTCATTTTCGGCGCAGGCGATCCTGTAAGCCGCTGCAGATGTGTAGCCAAAACCGACGATGCCCCCAAAGGAAGTCAGGTCAACGAACCAGTTCAGCGTATTGCGCCCGAACAGCGACAGAAGGACGGAGATACCCATAATGAACAGGATGCTGTATTTCGTCTCCTTGAAGATCCCGGAAAGAATGTGGTCCTCCGCCATAGTGGAGAGGATCCGCATCGCGGCACGGTAAGCTCCGATAATGCCCGTAAAAATAGCCGAAAGGGCCGTGACACAGATCACGGCAAGTCCGGCATTCCCCATACGGGCCTGCGCAGCCATAAAAGTCGGGACAGATCTGATCCCTACGAGACTGTCGAGGTCCGCCATATACTCTCTCCAGGACGCATAGCCGTCCGGGACAAAGGAAACAGCAACGAGCGTCATAGCTGCATAGATCAGACCTGCAGTAATGATCGAAGAAGCAAGCACCATCCAGGTCTTTTTCATCGGGAAGGAAAAATGCGCGGTATCAAAGGCGGTCGTATCAAAACCCACGAACGCCCAGGGCGCAAGTATCACGACCGAGAAGATCCCGTAACCCCCGCTCACGCCTGCCGTCCCAAAGGAAGTAAGGACATCACCATTCAGTGCGTACGGGATGCATATGACGGAGATCACCAGCGCGCCTGCGACCAGCGTGAAGGCAAACACGGCAAATATCTTCTGAAGGAGCGGTTTTGCCGTGATGAACAGGAATCCGACCCCGGCAAAAGCCAACACAGAAACCAGAACTTCCTTCAGGTAGATCTCATTGCCTGCAATTGTGTAGTGAAATCCGCCTACATGACCGTCCATCATCGTCCGTACCACAATAAAAAGGGCTGTCCCGTTCAGGAATACGATCGTCAGATAAGACAGACACAAAAACCAGGAAGCTAGGAAAGCATGGTCACGACCGAACGCTTCTTTCGTATAGGTATACACACTGCCGGTCCATGGGCTGCGCTCCATCAGATAAGCAAAATTCCTGCCGATCACCAGTATGATGATAGTTCCGAGGACAAAAGCGATCAGCGTGCCAAACGGTCCCGCGACCGGAAGGAACACGGTCCCGGGCATGACAAATGCACCCCAGCCAACCATAACGCCGATCGACAGGGCGAAAACATCGGCAACCGAAAGATATCTGTCCATTCCTTTCACATTTTGTGACTGTTCCATGTATCCGACTTCTCCCCGGATCCCGCCAGACGGGACCCTTTGTTATTATGGTCTGATCAGCGTTTCCAGTGTATCGAACAGGGCGTCCGGATCCACCGGTTTGGAAAGATGCGCATTGAGTCCCGCCTGCAGGCTCCGCTGCACGTCTTCGTCAAACGCATTCGCCGTCAGGGCGATGATCGGAATCTTCATCGCATCTTCGCGTCCGGAATCCCGGATGGCCTTCGTGGCGGTCAGTCCATCCATCTCGGGCATACGCATATCCATCAGGATCGCATCGTAGTAACCGGCTTCATGGCTTTCGTACTTATCTACGGCGATCCTGCCGTTTTCTGCCAGATCAGCCTCTATCTCCCGCATACTTAAGACCATGATCATGATCTCGGCGTTGACCGCAACATCCTCTGCCAGCAGAACGCGCCGTCCCTTAAGGTCCGCACGTTCCTGTATAAGGTCCCTGTTCTTTCTCTTGAAAGCCTCCCGGAATTCATCCATGACGCTTCCGGCAAAGAGCGGCTTCGGAACGAAAGTATCCACGCCGGCAGCCCGCGCCTCATCAGCAATCTCGTCCCAGTTATAGGAGGTCAGGATGATGACCGGGGTCTCGTTTCCGACGATGGAACGTATCCGGCGTGTCGTTTCTACCCCGTCCATATCCGGCATCTTCCAGTCTACCAGAAGCAGGTCATAGTCTTCTCTTCGCCCGTGACGCAGACGTACCTTCTCCACGCCTTCCTTTCCGGAAGCAGCAATATCACAGCTCACGCCGATCTGCTTTAATACGATCTGCGCATGCTCAAGGGCAATGGGATCATCGTCAATAACCAGGACGCTCATATCTCTGGGGACCGCCTCGGCCTCCGCGTCCGCCCTGTTCCGGTGCGCGGCCTCCTCCAGGGTGACCGTGACCGTAAA
This sequence comes from Lachnospiraceae bacterium, assembly GCA_017446045.1. Lineage (GTDB taxonomy): Bacteria > Bacillota > Clostridia > Lachnospirales > Lachnospiraceae > Avilachnospira. The sequence goes on from JAFSRP010000050.1 coordinate 5,291, forward strand.
GGTCGTACCGGAGCCCTTTTCGCTCTCCACCTCAATATGTCCGTTCATGAGCTCCACGATGCTCTTGGTGATCGGCATGCCAAGACCTGTACTGCCGTACCTGCTGGTGGAGGAAGAATCTTCCTGGCTGAAGGGATCAAAAAGGTGCGGCAGGAACTCTTTGCTCATGCCGATACCCGTATCGGAAATAACGAATTTCAGCGTTACCTGGCCCTTATAACGCCGTTCTTCCTTTATCAGGAAGGTCACGGAACCGCCCCGCGGGGTGAACTTGACGGCATTGCTCAGAATATTGATCATGACCTGTTTCAGCTTCATGCCGTCGCCGATATAGTGATCATCGATCGTTCCGACAGAATGGCAGTCGTAATTCAGCCCCTTTTCGGCGCACTGTCCGCTGATGATGGTGTTGACCTGCTCAAGATTCTTAGCGAAAGAGAACTCTTCATTCTTGATCACCATCCGCCCGGACTCGATCCGGGACATATCCAGAATATCATTGATGATCCCCAGAAGATGCTGTGCCGAATCACCCATCATCTTCAGGTGTCCCCGTACCTTTTCCGGGACATCCGGCTCATTGAGGGCAATATTGTTAAGGCCGATGATCGCGTTCATCGGTGTACGGATCTCATGGCTCATGTTGGAGAGGAACACCGTTTTGGCTTTGCTCGCCTGCTCCGCCGCAGCCAGTGCTTCCGTCAGGGCCTGCTGCTGGGCAAGATCCTTACGGGTCTCCGTATCCACATTCATGAAGCAGGCACCCACATTGTGGACTACATTGTCATCCCGGTCCTCAGGATGGCGAACGCCGGCAAAACGGACTGCCTCCCATGATTCCGCCCCGCCCACGCTGATCATGTACCGGTAGGAGATCACCAGGTTCTCCTTCAGGCTTTCACGGATGGCGTCGGGTTGGATGAAACGCAGAAACTCCTCCCGATATTCCGGCAGGACATACTGATTGCAGTATGCGGTCACAGCCTCCAGGTAGGGGAAGTCTTCCCCGGCCTTAAAGCCGTCCAGATCGCTGCGGGACTGGTAACAGATGCCGTGATTCTTATCCAGTTCCAGGTAATATACACTGCGGTAATCGGAAGCCAGCGCAACGATCATTTTTTCCTGCTGCTCCCTTTCGGCCTTCTGCCGGAGGATCTCTTCCTGCAGCTCCAGTCTGTGCTCCATCTCCTCATGCTTGATCCGGCTCTCCACCTCAGCGGTCTCCTTTTCAAGCGCAAGTGCCGCATTCTTCCGCAGCTGCATGATGAGATACGCGAACATCATCCCCAGCACCAGAGCAGTCACAGCAGACAGGATAACGCTCCGCAGAATGATCCCGGAAGACACCGCGCTGATCCTGTCATTGATCGCCTTTTCCCGAACCAGATACGTGAGGAGCCAGTTCGTCCCATTCACAGGGACATAACTTAGCGTCTCGTCGATACCGTTATAAGTAAAAGAAACAGTGCCCTTCCTGCCTTCGGCAAAATCACTGATGACCTTTTCCACCGTGGACCCGTCCTTGTACTCCGCGTGACGCAAGGCCTCCAGAAGATTATCTTCCACAGCAAGACCTCCGAGCACAGTATTGCTGAGTGCGATGCCGTCGGAGGTGTAAATGTTGCAGAATGTAAAATCAGAATCCTGCGAGCCCATGGAAACACCGGACAGCATGTTGTCCATATCGATCTCCATATAACAGGCTACAAGATGTCTGTCGCCGACATAAAGATCCCGGTCTCTGGTCGGCGCCGCGATGATCACCTTTTTATCGATGCTGTCCAGATTCCGGACGAAGACCAAAGGCTCCGAAATCGTTTTATAATCGAAGGAATACCGGTCGATGTCATTCTGGATACCCTCATCTGCCGTATAAACAAAACCGTCCTCATCCACGAACGCAAAGCGTTCCAGTTCAAACAGCAGCTTCAGCCGCCGCTGGTAGTCGCTCAGATGTTCGGGATCCTGGAGATCTGCTTCATTCAGCAGTCCAAGCGCAACATCGATAACACGGATGTTGTTATTGATGTTGTTCTTCACCACCTGTTCCCGGCGGCCTGCAAGCTCATCCAGGTACAGCCGGCTTACGGATCTTGCCGCTTCCACGGTATCCTTCTGCGCGCTTCGTCCGGTCCAAAGCGTCCCGGCGATCAGCATCAGCACAACGAGAAGGATGCCGGCTGCAGCGATGCGTGTTGTTCGGTTGTTCTGCACGCTATTCATGTGAAGTTCCTCCGTTTCATGATCCCGAATCAGCCTTCCTGTTTTCTCGGGATCCATCTCCATTCCCGGCATACATCCGGTACTCTTCCGGTGTATTGATATTGACAAAGGACTGCCTGTCGCCAATCTGCACGACATTTCCTCCGAATGCCGAAAAGAGATCTCTCGCCCTGTAATGACCATTTTCCAGCATTTCTACTGCAGTCTCAAGCACTGTCCTCGGGTAGATGCCGAACAGCGGCTCCAGAAGATCTCCGTTCGCCGCAAGCAGGATCCCATCCCGCCCCGCATACGACTCCAGCATGCGCCGTACAGCTTCCTTCGTTACAAACGGCATATCGCATGCTACGACAAAAAGGGCGTCTTCTTCACACGCCATAAGCCCGGATGCGATCCCCCCGAGAGGCCCGCATCCGGGAAACTTATCTTCTATCATCGGGAGTCCCAGCTCCCGGTACTTCTCTTCCCTGTCAACGGAAAGATATACCCTGTTGAATCCTTCGAAAGCGTCCAGGATGCGGGAGGCAAAACTCCTGCCCTCACACTCAAGAAGGATCTTCCTGCGGTTTCCGAAACGTGTGGACATCCCGCCGCTTAAGATCAGCAGTGCGATACTTTTCTCCGGCATCGCGTCAGCCCAGGAAATCCGCGGCGACCTGCGCATAGACCAGGGCACCGTTCAGCAGCGCACTCTCATCCACCTTATAATGGCAGCTGTGCTGCGGATACACGGCATCGCAATCTGCATTGCCTACGCCGACAAATGCCATAACACCCGGGATCCGCTTCTGGTACTCGGAAAAGTCCTCCGCGACCGGGGTCGGCTTCATGTGTCCGAGCAGCGCCTCGCCGCCGACCTTACGCACCGATCCTCGCACCAGCTCGGTCATTTCCTCATCGTTAACTACTGGACCCAACAGGTAAGTATATTTCATTTCTGCCTTCGCACGGTAGGCTGCTGCCGTGTTTTCGGCGACCCGGCGGATCATATCCGCCCAGGCATCATCCACGGCGCGGGAGAAGGTACGGGTCGTACCCTCCATATATCCTTCTGCCGGAATGATATTAAAGGCGGATCCGCTCTCCATGTGGCCGATGGTCAGTACAGAAGGCTCCTGGGTATCGATCTCGCGGCTCACGATGGACTGCAGATTCATTGCGATCGCCGCCGTCGTCAGCAGCGGATCCACGCTCTTATGCGGTTCTGCCCCGTGCCCGCTTATACCTTTTACAAAGATCTCAAACTTGGAGCCTGCCGCCATGACCGACCCCGGATCAACCGCGATCGTTCCTGCCGGAAGTGTTGCCCAGACATGGGAAGCATAGCAGGCATCCACTCCTTCGAGCACCCCGTCCGCGATCATCATGCCGGCGCCGCGCCCGATCTCCTCCGCGGGCTGGAATACGACCCGGACCGTACCGGACAGTTCCTGCCGGAGATCCTGCAGGATCCGGGCAGCTGTCAGCAGGATAGCGATATGGCAGTCATGTCCGCAGGCGTGCATGACACCGTCATTGACGCTGGTATAGGAATATCCTGTTTCCTCCACAATGGGAAGAGCGTCCATATCCGCACGCAGCATGATCGTCCTGCCGGGTCTGCCGCCTTCGATCGTCCCCACAACACCGTTGCTGCAGGGCGTTCCGACGTGACGGCACGGGATCCCGAATGATTCCAGCTCTTCTTTGATCTTTTTTCCGGTCTCTTCTTCTTTCAGACTCAGTTCAGGATGCTGATGAAAGTACCTTCTCATTTCGATCAGGTAATCGCGGTATTTCTCACCACACGCTTTGATCTTCTCTGTCATTCCTGACATATGCGTTCACCTCGGTTCTGCTTACAGGATCACTGCACGCCGTTCCTTACGTAGCCAGTATATCACATCCGTGATCGTCATTTCATCCAAATGTTCCGGTTTTTTTACAAGCCGGCATTTCCGGTCGCGCTCCAGTGCGTTTTTGGTGATCACATCAAAGAGAAGGTCCACGTCGTCCAGCGTATTGATCATTTGAACACCGCAGAGCAGCCCATCTTCAAAATGCAGCCTTCGGTAGACCTTTCCCTTCCTTTCTTCCAGGACTAAACCTTTCAGCGGATCCAGCTCCGCCTCGGTCTTGCCGAATCCGACGATCGAAAGTCCGCCTTTATGTGTCAGAAAGACCGCCACCGACCCTCCCCAGGCTTTATCCAGCCCGGCACAGTTCAAACCCGCGACGGTGCCGCCCCTCTGCGCAGGCTCCCAGAAAAGGTGCACAGCCGGCTTTCCGCTCAGTTTGTCAACAGACTCTATACAGTCTCCGCAGGCATAGATATGCGGTACATTGGTACGCATGCGGTCGTCGACCCTGACCGCTCCGAGTTCTCCCAGTTCGATCCCTGTAGTCTTCGCCAGCTCCACATCCGGACGCATACCGATACCCCAGAGAATAATGTCGCACGGAATCGTCCTGCGGGAAGTGACGACACCTTCGACTTTCGTTTCCCCGATAACGCCTTCCACCGCTTCTCCGGCAAGTACCTCGATCCCGAACGCATTGAGATTGGCCGTCAGCTCGTCTGACATTGCTTTATCAAGCGACTTCGGGCTCAGCCAGTCCAAAGCCTCTACCATTGTCACCTTTTTGTATCCGCGTGCTTTGAGCGCCATACTGCCTTCCAGCCCGATGGCGCCCGATCCGACCACGACGGCATTTTTACCGCCGTAGGCGATCATCGCATCGATATCTCCGACGGTCTTCATCACAAAATTACCGGGAAGATCCGTACCCTTCATCCGCCGAAGCTGAATAGGAAGACTGCCTGTCGCAAGGATCAGATTTTCATATCTGAAAGACTTGCCGCTTTCTGTCTTCACCACGCGCTTTTTAGGGTCGATCCGGGCCACCGTATCATTCAGGTGCAGGCGGATCCCCTCCCTGTCATAGTCCTCCTTTGTACGGACCATGACCTTATCAAGCTCCAGCTCCCCGGAAAGATAGTCAGGGAGCGCCGGGGCGGAATACTCCGTCCGGTTTTCCTTCCCGATGATCAGGACAGACAGTCCGGGATCCGCCCTGCGGGCTGCGAAGGCGGCGCTCGTACCGGCGGCACCGCTGCCGATGATCAGCAGGTCCACACGTTCTGTCATACCTTGTCCTCCTTTCCGGTTTCTTCTTCCCGGATCCGGCGGCTCCATTTCTTAAGCTGGGCCGGGCTCACCTTCTTCCCAAGCTCCGCACCGATCGTTTCAGAGATCTTTTTCCACTGCGCGGATTCTTCCGCTTTGGTCAGTGTCACTGGCGTATGCCGCAGCACCGTTCCCGGGACGACAGGAACGCCGGGCTGGCCGAGTGCCATCCTGGCATACCTCGTACGTATCGCTTCGCTGCTCTCCTGTACATCCGCATAACCGAGTGCTCCGGTGGGACAGACCTTCACACATACCGGGTCACCGCCGCATAAGTCACAGGTCACGAAAGCCTTCAGCTCCTCGTCCAATACAGCCGCTCCGATGGGGCACATGACGTGGCAGGCCGCGCAGCGGAAGCAGTCCTCAAAATGTCTCCGAACCACGCCGGTCTCCGGATCTTTTTCTATGATCCCCCTCATGCATGCCGTAACGCAGACCGGCTCCTCGCAGTGCTGGCAGACGGCTGCCCTGAGCGGGATGCCGTCCCCCGCGGTCTGGATCCGTATCCTGGCTTGCCCGGGATCGATCCGGTCTTTTTTGGACAGTGAGCACACGATCTGGCACGCACCGCAGTAATTGCATCTGGTTTGATCGTATGTTAACAGTTTCATCTCCCGAACCTCCCGGTTAATCCAGCTTGTCAGCGTAACCGCCCATCCTGTTTGCATCCTTTGCGTAACGCTCCCTCAGGATGCGGGAGACATTCTCTACCGTATCGCAGAGGATCGCTTCTGCAGGACAGTTATGTGCGCAGGCGGGCTCCCCGCCCTCATCGATCCTGTTAAAGCACATGGTACATTTCTGCATGAGGCCGTTGGACCCGAACTGCGGAATACCGAACGGGCACGCCCAAAGACACTCGTGGCACCCGATGCACCGTTCCTGCTCCGAAAGGACGATGCCGTCCTCCCTCTTGAACAGGGCACCCGTGGGACAAGCTCTCACACACGGAGCATCCCCGCAGTGCTGGCAGGGCATGGGAAGGAAATTCAGTCTTTCCTCGGTGCCTTCACCGGTCTCCACCTCTGTGACCATGGTAAAGCGCGGTCCCGCAGGAAGGTCGTTTTCCAGCTTGCAGACCGTCTCACAGGCACGGCATCCCATGCATCTTCTGGTATCGATATACAGCGTGCGCTGTTGCATAAAATCCGTCATTACTGCTCCGCCTCCTTCTTATCCTCCATCTTCCGGATCTCCACCAGTGTATTGAAATACGATCCGGTATTGCCGTCCAGAAGCGGATTGTAATCATACAGGATCCCGTCTTCCGCAAGAATGTCACGGGGGCCTGCCGGGACCAGCTTCGTCAGCTTATTGACGCTGCCGCCAAGCTTCACCCACATGCCGCTGGACATCTCCACGACGCCGGGCTTCAGGCGGATGCCCACCCGCGCGACGATGTTTTCCAGCTCGCCCCGGTCGTTGAAGATCCGGACTCTGTCGCCATCCGCGATCCCGCGATCCTTTGCGTCTTTCCGGCTCATGAACACTCTCGCGGGACCCTCGATCTCACGGATCCAGGGCAGGTTATAATACTGCGAATGCGTCCGGAACGAGGGATGCTGAGAAATGATATTCAGGGGGTATTTTTCAGCCAGCTCCGGGGTGGCCGCAACGCTCTCATCCGGCTCGTAATAACGCGGAAGCGGATCGTAGTGTCCCGGATACTTCTTTCCCCGTTCTTCAAGGACGGAAGAATGGAACTCAAACTTGCCCGAAGGCGTATCGAAGCTCTGATAGGGTACTTCGGGACACCATTTCTCCGGATTTCTGGCCGGTCCGTTCGGAGAGACCATCGAGTCAAAATCACATTCCTTCCCGATCAGCATCCGGCAGTAATCCAATCCGGTGCGTTTCTTCGGGAAATACCGTCCGTAGCCGAGACGTCTTCCCAGTTCCTCGAAGATCTCGATATCCGGCACGCACTCATATGGCGGCTGGACCACGGGGACCAGGATCTGGTTATAATTATGCCAGTAGGACGGGTGGACGCCGTACTGCTCAAGGTAGTGGCAGCCCGGCAGCACCAGGTCGGCGTAGTCCGTGTCATCCGTCATGAACTGCTCGATCGTCACGAACATATCCAGTTTCTTAACGGCTTCAATCGTGTAGTCAACATCCGGCTGCTGGGAGATCAGGCCGCCGCGGTAGGAGATCACTCCGCGGATCGGAGGCTCTTTGGCCTCGTGGATCGCACGCGCGATCGCGGCAATATTGATCATGCGTGCCGGCGGGATCTTCGCCCTCTTCGGAACGCTGACTGCCGCCCCGTCCGCAAATCCTGTGATCCCGGGGAAGGCCATGCCGGAAATACAGTCGTAGTTGGCAGACTTCTTACCGAAACTGCCGCAGACGGCCGCGAGACATGCCAGTGCCTGCTGCACCTGATGTCCGTTGGAATAGCGCTGCTGCCCGTATCCTGTCTCGAACATGGTCTCGGTCTTCGCCAGCAGCTCTGCCGTCTCGATCAGCTGCGCCTTCGGGATCGTAGTCACTTCCTCCGTATACTCCGGCGTCCACGGCTCCACGAGTTCACGAAGCTCCTCGATGCCTACCGTCTTCTCCGCAATGAACTCCTTATCTTCCAGTCCCTGCTTCAGGATCCAGTGGATCATGCCGAGCGCCATGGCGCCGTCCGTTCCGGGACGGGGACGCAGATGGATGTCCGCCTTTCCGGCCACGCCGGTGGCATAGGGATCGACCACTACGATCTTTGCGCCTCTTTCCTTTGCCTTATACAGGAACGGGAAGATGTGCGGATTGGTCGCGGTACAGTTGCGTCCTACCAGGAACAGGGTCTCACAGTTTTCCGCCCAGTACTCCGGGTCCATGGTAAACTGGCTTCCCACGGTGCCTACAGACCCCGCAACACCGGAAAGCAGGCAGAAGCTGCCCACCAGTTTCGACGCGCCCATCAGGTTCCAGAGCCTTCCCGCCACAGACTTTGCCATGTGTTCCCGGTTTCCGGAGTAACAGTACTCGATGATCGCTTCCGGACCGTATTCGGCCTGGATAGATCGGATCTTATCCACCATCCAGTCCAAAGCCTCGTCCCAGGTGATCCTTTTGAACTTGCCCTCTCCGCGCTTTCCTGTGCGAAGCAATGGGTACTTGACGCGGTCAGGGCTGTTGATCTTCTGGACATTGGCAAAACCCTTCAGGCAAAGATGACCCCTGGTGATCGGATGCTCCGGGTCACCTTCGATCTTGATCACCTTTTCATCTTTGACATATACCAGCTCGCCGCAGGTATCATAACAGTTGTGGGGACAGCAGGTCTTGACGACCCGGTCCGCGATCACCTTTTTTCCGCCGATCCAGACCGGGACATTTTTCTTCCAGGCATACTTGTCCAGGTTCTCATGCTTTCTCCATGGTATCGGATTGTAGGTCTCCATGCTGCTTGTTCAACCTTTCTGCTTTATTAAAAACGGGTCACTTATTTATAATGGATCGCGCGCTTTTCCACCGCAAGGGCGGCTTCCTTCATGGCTTCCGCCACAGTGGGGTGCGCGTGGATCGTGTGGATCAGATCGCTTACCGTAGCACCCATCTGCATGGCCATAGCTGCTTCGGCGATCAGGTCTGTCACTCTCGGCCCGAGGATATGGACGCCCAGGATCCGGCCGTTCTCCTTATCCGCCAGGATCTTGATCCATCCGTCGGTCTCTTCCATGATCAGCGACTTGCCGTTGGCTTTCAGAGGGAACCTGCCCGTTCGGTACTTCGATTCCTCTGCCTTCAGCTGCTCCTCGTTAAGTCCGACACAGGCGAACTCGGGCAGCATGTAAACGCAGGACGGGCAGACCCGTTCGTCATAGACCGCGTCCTGTCCCATGGCATTCTCCGCCGCGACCTCTCCCATGACGGAAGCGGTATGGGCCAGCATGATCCTGCCGACACAGTCACCGATGGCGTATACATCCGGGATATTCGTTTCCATCTTATCATTGACGACGATGTGCCCGCGCTCTGTAACAATCCCTGCCGCTTCAACGGCAAGTGTGTCCAGAATACTCTTTCTTCCGACGGCGACCAGCACCTTATCCGCTGTAAAGACCTTCTCTGTTCCGTCTTTCAGCAGTGTCACGACTTCGGTGCCGGCGCTGCTCTTCCGGAACTCCGTCACCTTCGTCTCCAGGTAAAACTCGATACCGCGCGCGGTCATCAGATCCTGGGCGATCTTCGTCAGCTCGAGATCCATGACAGGCATCAGACGGTCCATCATCTCCACGATCGTAATCTTCGTGCCCATCGCCGCGTAAGCGCAGGCCAGCTCGATGCCGATCACGCCGCCGCCGATGATGATCATCGAAGACGGAAGACTCTCCAGCATCAGGGCTCCGGTAGAGTCGATGCAGCCCTCATTATCTTTCAATCCGGGAATCGGGGGTATCACCGGCCCGGAGCCGGTCGCGATAATGATCTTATCCGGCTCGAGCGTCGTATCTTTGCCATCCATCTGTACAGCAAGCTTTTTCTGACCGGCAAACTTCGCCGTTCCTTTGATCACCGTCACACCATTGGCGGTCAGAAGTCCCTCCACACCTGCGATCAGCTTGTCGGAAACGCCCTGCCGGTAGGCTTGTACAGCTTTCCAGTCGAGACGTACGTTATCCGCAAGTACACCCGACGCCGCGCTATTAAGTGCGGTTTGATAATTCTCTGCGCTGTGCAGCAATGCTTTCGTAGGAATACATCCGGCGTTAAGGCACGTGCCCCCGATGCGCCCCTTTTCGATCAGTGTGACGTCCGCTCCCAGCTGAGCAGCCCGGATGGCAGCCACATAGCCGCCCGGACCGCCGCCGATCACAGCGACTTTGGTCCTGGGTGCCTCCGGTCCGATCATGGTCCCGTCCGCGGTGATCCTCGCCACAACGCTTCCCTTCGCCGCAGCAGTGCCTGTCTCTGCGAGGATCTCCTGCAGCGTACCACCATATGGGCTGGAGATATCCGTACTTAACTTTCCGGCTTCAGCTGAAACGATCGGTTCACCGGGCCGTACATCGTCTCCCGGTTCTTTATACCATTCTTTGATTATAGCAGACTTTCCGCTGATCCGGTCCAGAATCACATCGACCATGGTCCCCGCCGCAACGGGAACAGGACCGTCCGGCTTTTCCTCTGCGTCGATCCTGCAGATCAGCGCTCCGCCGGGCACAGCATCCCCCGGCTGTACCAGAAGCTCTGTCACAACACCATCAAACTTACTTGTAACGGTGCGTTTCATGGTGCCGAGCTTCACCATGCAAAGTACGGAACCACTTTCCACACGGTCTCCCGCCGCAACTTTCCATTCCAGAAATACAGTGTCCAGTTTTGCGGCCTTGATCTCCTGAATCATACTTTCCTCCTGCTGATAAGATGCCCGGAATACGGAGCCGCCTCGCGGTTCCGTTTCCGGGCGTATTCGGTCAGTCTGTACTATGATGATTTACGATCAGTCAAAATCGTGTTCAAACTCATCGAGTGCCGCGTTCAGTACAGAAGCGCTGTACGCTACGCTCGGTCCGCCGCCGAATGTGATCGCAACTTCCGCAGCCGCAAGGATCTCCGCGCGGCTTGCGCCTGCCTGATATGCGCCGCGCGTATGTACGCAGATGCAGTACTGGCAACGGTTGTAGATACCGATCGCTACACAGATCAGCTCCTTGGTCTTGTCATCGATCACGCCGCTGCCGCTTCCGGCAAAACCATCGATATCGACGAATTTTCCTATAAAATCACCGTTGGTCTCGGAAAGTTTGCCTACACCATTGACAAAATCGTTGAAAATCTCTCTTGCGTTGATCATGATCGCTTTCCTCCTTCGAAAATACACATGCATCGATTTGTTCAACATGTTCAAAAATCTACAAATACATTATAGTATGTATGGGTAATTATGACCATTTCAGATTCTTCCACTTCAGCCATGCACAGAAGGAATATCATATGGTGTTTTCCCGGGCTTCACAGCATGTTTTTATCAGATTTCCCCGGATCTGGCCGCTGTCCGGCTCCAAAAAGGTTGTATTCCTGCAGAATGTTGTTTATAATCTCTGTAGAAAATCTTTTTTTCTTTGAGTTATCTCTAAATGGAATAGCCGATTGCAGAATCATCCGTTGGTCGCTGCAGAACATCGCACCCAGGGGGATCGGACATGACGATACAGCAGTTAGAATATCTTGTCGCCATCGCACAGAGCTCATCCATCAGTCAGGCAGCACAAAAGCTGTATATTTCCCAATCCAGTGTCAGTAAATCTGTAAAACAGCTCGAAAACGAGCTGGGTTTTGATCTGATGGACCGTAATTACAAGGGCGTCGTCTTCACGCCCAAGGGAGAGGAATTCCTCCGGGAAGCATATTCCCTCGTGGAAAACTTCCACATCATGGAGGACCATTACAGCCGGCCGGACTACGAAAAGACACGCTATACCGTGTCCTCCCAGCACTATATTTTTGTTGTTGAGGCGGTCTCCCGGCTGGTAAATGAACTGGATGACCACTACTCTCTCGGTCTGCGCGAGCACCGGACCTCTAAGATCATCCGTGATGTAGCGACCCGCTCCAGCCAGATGGGATTCATCTTTTATTACCAGTTCAACGAGCAGTTCATCCTGCGCGAGCTCGCCAGGAACGACCTGGAGTTCCACCATTTCTGTACGCTGAAGCCGCATATCTACTGTTCCCTGGACCATCCGCTCGCAGGACAGGACCAGGTAACGCAGGAACAGCTCTCCGACTATCCTTATGTATGTTATGATCTGGGGACGGATGCCGTCGAATATGCCGAAGAGATCCTTTTCCCACTCCACAGCTCCCGGGTGATCCGTGTCCTGGACCGGGCATCCCTGTTCAAGATCATGGCACACTCAGACGCCTACTCTCTGGGCTCGGGACTGCTAAGGGACGGCTTCATCGACTCCAACATCGTCACTATTCCCATCCGGACCACGATCGATACCGCCATGCACATCGGCTGGATCACACTTCGGGGAATGCGTCCCGCGCCGGGAAGCATCGGTGACCGGCTCCTGATCTACTGCCATGAATCCCTGGAACAATGCTATACGGGTCATCCCGTAAACGCCAGACACCCCCTGGCTGTGGGTTCCGCGCCGGTATCCGGAACTTCCTGAACGTGACATTCCAATACAGGATACAGATTTCTGACGATTGGTCATTGAGCATATGCCTTTATAATAAGAGCGTTGACAATATCTGAAACAGAGAACGAGGCTGCCGCAAAAGCGACAGCCTCGTTTGTTGCAGAATATAAACGTCAGACCGAAGCGGATATCCTTAAGATCTTAGAATCCCGTACCGATCGCGACGCCCATCATGACGAAGGACAGGATGAAGAAAGCGATCATCAGCGGAACGAAGAACTTCCACCACTTCTGGATGGAGACCTTGCCGTAGGTAAGGAAGATCATCAGGGTGCCGTAGCTGAACCAGAACATGTTGGTGATACCATCACCGAACTGATAAGCAAGGACGGAACTCTGGCTGGTAAGTCCGAGCTCCATGGCGATCGGGACCAGGATCGGGCTGAGCAGAGCGCCTTTGCCGGATCCGGACGGGATCAGACCATTGATCAGGGAGACCAGCAGGATGATGCCGATCGCTGCGCCCATGGGCGGAAGTCCCTTCAGCAGCTGGATGCCGGTATAGATGATGGTTGCGTTGACGTTGGCCGTATTCATGATCCAGTAAACGGCACGCGCGAAACCGACGATCATTGCGCCGCCGATCGCGGATTTGGCACCGGCGATGAACGCGTCGGCGATCTCAGCGGGCTTCAGTCCGCCTACAAGGCCGGAGATCAGTGCGGATGCAAGGAATACTGCAGAGACATCATCAATAGCCCACTTCTTGCCGCCGAAGCCCTTCTGCATGCCGATGACGGTCATGATCATTGCAGCGACGATAGAAAGAATAACAAATGCATGACGGCCGGTGAACTTAACTTCTTCACTGGACTCCAGGATCAGGTCGGAAACATCCACACCATCCATCAGGCTCTTGGACGGATCCTTCTTTACCTTGTTCGCATAGAAGAGAATGTAAGCGATGGACATGCCGGTCATGATCACCCAGATCACGACACGAAGACCAAGGCCGACGAATACGTCGCTGCCTTCCGGCAGGATGCCCATGTTCTGAAGAATACCATTACATACGCCGACGGTATAAAGGTTGGTCGGGCCGGCTACAAAACCGCCCATACATCCGAGGATGACGACCGCGACCGCGACGATGGAGTCATAGCCTAGCGCAAGTACGACTCCGACGACCAGCGGGCAGAACGGGATAAGGACCTCGATCCAGCCAAGGAAGCCGCCCATCAGCGAGAATACAATGATCATGGCTACCAGCAGTGCTGTGCTGGAGCCCTGTCCGAACTTCTGTACGAGAACGCCGATACCGCTGTCGAATGCACCGGTCCTCTTGTAGATCTCGAGGGCTGCGCCAATGGTCAGGATCAGGATGACCAGGTTCGAGGTATCCTTCAGGCCCATCGGTATAGCGCGGAACAGGTTGAATACATTGTTGAAATTGACGGCGTTGCGAGGCATCGGCTCATAAACGCCGTCTGTCAGTGTACCCGGAGTGATGATAAACGTGAATATCCAGGCAATGACAACGATACAGAATATCAACACAAATGGGTTGACATTAAATCCTTTCTTGTCTTTCATTGTTACCCCTCCTGATTGTATTTATTTGTTTCCCAGGCATGTCCGCGGGTGCACCGCCGGGCCTGCCTGCAGTTACCTCTGCTTTACAGGACTTATTTGTCCGTATCCGCGAGCGCCTTAACAAGCGCCAGATATCCTACGATGCCCTCGTCCATCATCTCCAGGCTGATGCTGTCTTCCGCCGTATGACAGAGCTTGATCTCTGCCGGGGAGTAGCCGATGCACTTTACGCCTTTGGAAGTGAAATGGCCGGTATCTGTCGCGAACGCCCAGGCCTTGGTCTGGATCTCATGACCGACTGCCGCCTCGATGGCCGCCTTTGCCTTTTGCACAAAGTCTTCCTCCGGGCTGACGCTGAACGGTTCTTCTCCCTGATAACCCATACCTTCAAAACCAGTATATGTCGTCATCGGGAAGTAGTAAACATTCAACTCGGCCGTTACGCCTTCCACATGGACCTGATCCATGACTGCCTGGATCTTTTTCTTGACATTCTCGACGGTGTCATCGCCCACCTGGCGGTAATCCATATATACGATCACGGTACCGGGAACGATATTCGTGACCAGGTTCTTGGAGTCTGTCGGCGTGTCGATACGGGTGACCGTCATCGTCGACGGACCAAACAGAGGATCGTCCGCCATCTCCACTTCCTTCAGCTTCGGAAGGAGCTTCTCCAGGTAATCGATCGGGTTGTGGCCTGTATGCGGGATCGACGCGTGACAGGACTTGCCTTTGATCGTGATATACGGGCAGCATCTGCCGCGGCTGCCGATCGCCAGGTCATTCTCGGACGCCTCGCCGATGATCGCATAATCCGTCAGCATGAATTCATCCCTGCACTGCATCATGGAACCGAAACCGGCGATCTCCTCGCAGACCACACAGGATGTGATGACGTCGCCCTTCGGGAGCATACCCGCTTCACGAAGCATGATGGGCGTATATATCTGGATCGCCATGGTACCTTTGGTATCGGAAGCGCCTCGTCCCCAGATACGGCCTTCTGCGATCTCCCCGCTGTATGGCGGATATTTCCATGCGGAGCGATCGCCCTCATCGACGACGTCCATGTGACAGTTCATGCCAACGGAACTGCCTCCGCCCGAGCCCTTCACCACGCCGAAAACGCTGCCGTACCGGTCGGTGATCACTTCGTCATAGCCCAACTCCTTCATCTTGGCGGTAACGTACGCCGCGACTTCAGCTTCTTCATTGGACTGGGAATTACGGCGGATCAGTTCCTGCGCCGTCTCAACGATCGCATCCTTATACTTCGCAGCGATCGCTTTTAAAACTTCGTTCATGTCCGCCTCCCTCCTTTATACCTGTGCCAGAGCAGCTTCAAACTCAGCGATGATGTCGTCCGGATCCTCCATGCCGATGGAGAATCTGATCGTACCCATGGAAATGCCTGCAGCTACCAGCTCTTCCGCACTGTATGCCCTGTGCGAAGTCTTTGCCGGATAGGAAAGGGTCGTGGAGTAGCTTGCAAGGCTCGGTACAAACTTGATCGTCTCACAGGCCGCGATGAATTTGCTGGCGCCTTCCTCACCGCCGGCAATATCCGCACTCAGCATGCCGCCGAAGCGGTTGTCCACAAACAGGCGCTCGCCAAGCTTGCGATACTTGGAGGACTGCAGTCCCGGATAGTAGACCTTTTCGATCTTCGGATGCTTCTCCAGGAATTCCGCGACCTTCTGCGCGTTCTTTGAATGACGCTCCACCCTGAGGTCCAGGGTACGAAGGCTTCTGCAGAGCAGCCAGCACTCCAACGGTCCCATCTGACCGCCATAGATGCAGTGCGCATGACGGAGGCTGTTGATGGTAGCCTGGTCGGCAACGATCGCGCCGCCGACGATGTCGGAATGGCCGCCGAGGAACTTGGTGGTGCTGTATACCACGATATCCGTGCCGTAATCCATCGGACGGCAGACGGACGGGGTCGCAAAGGTATTGTCTACGATCAGCTTGCACCCGTGAGCATGTGCGATCTTTGAAATGGCTTCCAGATCGTAGATGTTCATTGTCGGGTTAACGATCGTCTCAGTGTAGATCAGTTTTGTGTTGGGCTTGATCGCTGCTTCCACTGCCTCGACATCATCAAACTCCACAAATGTCACTTCCACGCCGAAGCGGCGAAGGTCGTTCTTCATGAAATCATAAACGCCGCCGTAAAGGACCGGGGAAGACACGATATGATCGCCCTGGCTGACCTGAGCAAGGAAGCAGGTCGTGATCGCCGCCATGCCGGAACCGAACATCAGAGCGTCGTCGGTGCCTTCTGCAAGGGCCAGGCATTCTGCAGCCGCTTCCTGGTTCGGATGGCCGTTTCTGCCGTAAATATAACCGTTTGCCTCACCCGCATAGACAGCGTCAAGCGACGGTACGTCATCAAAAGAAAAAACGGAACTCATGTAGATCGGGATGACCTTTGGGACGGAAACACCGGTATTGATCTTCTTTGCCAGAGTGTTTTCGCCCGCATGAAGCAGTTTGGTGGTAATATTCTTTTCTTTCATATCTGTCCTTTCCTCCTCATTTTCGTTCAGGACCCGAATTTTTGTAAAATTCGTGAAAAATAGTCCTTCATATACTATCATAATTGTTGATATTGTATTTGTGAAGCAACTTATTTTCACAGTTTACCATGCGCGAAAGGAATAGCTGCACCAAATGGATTAAAAAAGATACAAGCCCGTGTTTTAGACAACTAAGGCCGCTGTCATCCGCTGCTGTCCGATGCCTGCGGCGGCTTCATTGACAATCCATACCGAATCGGGTACACTATGCAATAGTTCTTTTTTACCGGTCTTTTACCCATTTTTCCATCCGTTATGATGAATAAAGACGATCATTCCGCAGTCCGTATCACTGTTCTCGGCACGAGAGGCTCCATCCCTGTCTCTGACATTCGCATGCGCATTTTCGGAGGGTCCACTTCGGCTTATATGATCGAAGCCGGTGGTGAGCGCCTTCTTTTTGACGCCGGGACCGGCCTGATGAATCTTACCCGGGCAATGCTCCCATCCGATACGGTACGTCTATTCCTCACGCATACACATATTGACCATCTCCTTGGGCTTCCGCTGTTTCTTGCGGGACCCTGCCGGGGAAAAACACTGCATATCTATGGCAGGACACGCAACGGCTTATCTGTCCGTGAACAGATCGCCTGCTTCCTGCATCCGCCGCTTTGGCCGGCTGAGCTTACGGCCTATGCGGGTATCGTGGTTCATTTTCATGAATTAGACGACAGCCCTGCCCGAACAGTTCTCCCCACAGAAGGCACGACAGGATCTTCCGCCGCCGAAGTCCGGACCGGCTGTTTCGCTGTCCGGTGGATGGAATCCCGGCACCCCGGCGGATCCCTGATCTTCCGTGTCGGGGCAGCGGGGCGTTCCATCGTGCTCGCAACCGACTACGAGCACAACTCCGAACCGGATGCGGACACAGATCCGGCACTCGCAGCTTTTGCCGCAGACGCAGACCTGCTCCTTTATGACAGCCAGTATACTGCCACGCAGATACCGGAGCGCCGGGGTTTCGGCCACTCAACAGAAACAGCCGGACTCCGTCTGCTGCAGCGCTCCGGCGCAAGATCGATCCGCTTCATTCACCACGACCCGGAAATGACAGACTCAGCGCTTTTGGAGCGGGAAGCCGCGGTATTGGAATACTGGTCCGGGATCAACGGCATAAAAGCTGCTGAAACTGCGGACCTGCCTGCATTCGCGAGAGAAGGAGAAACGATTCTGTTATGATCGATCATCCGCTGGTAACGATTACCGACATAAGATCTCCACGGCACCCTGCGGTGCCCCGCATCCGGACAGGTTCAGCTGTGCCCGGCCTCCTGCTTTGCCTCGTCATCCTTGTCGCCCTCAGCGGCTGCGGATCCGGCAAGGAATCAAACGCAGCTGTACCCAAACAGGAACCGACGCCTTCGGAAAGTACCATGCCTTCTGCAGCGTCAGAAACGACTTCTGACGCTTCCGGAGAAAAAGCTGGACAGAAGATCCCCGCAGATGCCGCTTCCGTTACCTCCGCCGTCGCTGCTGAAATGCGTCTCGTCCGTATGGTTGGAGCTGTTTCCCTGAGAAACGGGGATGGCAACCCGGTCAACAAACATGAAAACATGCGGCTCGCGAGCGGCGACGAACTCTCAACAGCCATACGCAGCCGTGCGGGCGTGAGCCTGGATGACACAAAAGCGGTCACCGTGGGCGAACAGAGCCGCGCTATCCTGCGGCAGGAAGACCGTCTTCTGGGTCTCCGACTAGAAAGCGGGGAAATGTATTTCAGTGTTTCCGAGCCTCTGAAGGAAGATGAGACTTTCGAGATCGAGACCTCGACCATCGTCATGGGTATCCGTGGGACCAGCGGCTACGTCTCCGCTCTCACAGAAAACAGCAGCGCCGTTATCCTTACCAGCGGACAGGTCGAGCTCCGGGCAATGACCGGTGAGACACAGCATCTGAAAGCGGGGCAGCGTGTGATCATCGAAGCCAAAGACGAAAAAACGAGGTTTCATCTGGATCCCGTCACCCCGGAAGACTATCCGACTCTGCTGCTTGAAGAACTGGCGGCAGATGAAGGCATGCTGGCCGAAGTCAGCGCACAAACTGTGGCGGAGAATCTGGAATATGTTCCCGCAATGGAAGCCTACCGGCAGATCATCCTGCATGCCGAAGATTATGAATTCCTCTTCCCCAACTACGGCAGCGTGACTGACAGCCCGAATACCCTGACCGGCGTCTACCGCTATGCTTTCGAAAAGGTCCGCCCCGACGATCCGGTCCCGGCGCTTCTCATCAGCGCCGAGAGCACTTTCGGCATCGACAGCATCCGGGTCTTCTACTATGAGCCCTCTTCAGGCTCCATCCTCGCACCCGATGAACTGCTTGAGGAAGGTGTCGGTTCCGCCGGCGGCTTCCGTGGTTCGATCGCGATGATGGCAGACGGAAACGGCTTCAGGGAGACCGGTATCAGCAGCGGTACAGGTGAAGGGGAGATCAGCCGGGTCGAGCTCCGGGGAGACCGTCTTGTCCGTGATCACCTCTGGTCCGGCAATATGTTTACAGAAACTGTCCCGGAGATCGCGTACCGGGATATCGTCTGGCAGGACCGCTCCCATCTGGAGGACCTGAAAGGGAGCCTCGCCGCCGCCCTTCCCACAGACGGGGACAGGACCGTGCTGCGTGGAACCGTACGGATCGCCAGTTATCAGGAAATGCTTGAGATCCAGGGAGTCCCCGACCCCAATCCGGGGACGGATACCAGCATGACCGGTCCGATCACCGTGATCATCCTTGATGAGCCGCAGCAGATCAGCGCAATGACGGTCGATGATCTGTATACTCCCAGTTTGGGGACTGCTTCCATGATCAAGATCTTCGGCGGAAGCCTCGAACAGGACGACGGACGGGAGGTCATTTTCAGCATCGATCCACACACCACCTACTGGCCGAGTGACACGAGCCTGCCGCTGGGACAGCCCGCGACGCGGGATATCCACATTCTGAACTAAAGACCTGACTGAGATCAGCGAAATATCACAAAAGCCTTATGCCTGTCGATCCTGACAGTGCATAAGGCTTTTTCATGTCGTTTTGCCGCCGGTGGGCAGCTTATTTTTTCTTCAATGAAATCGATCCTTTTTACATTATATCTTCAACATCCATCACCCGGATACCGCATTCAGTCAGCATTTCAGCAAATATGCCCTGCCCTTCTATCAGCCGTCCGGTGAAGCTTCCGTCATAGACCTGCCTGACACCGCAGGAGGGGCTCCGCGACTGCAGGATCGCAAGTTCTGCCTTTTCCGCGAGGGCTTTTTGAAGACAACACGCAGCGCCTGCACGAAATTCACGGTCCTTGCTTTCGCCTGCACGGTTGGTCACGACCCCGTCTACGATCTCGCACGGGATACGCGGCGTAGGCAGACCGCCTTCTACCTCCGGACATACCGGAATGACTTCATGTCCTTTGATATATTCGGCGACCTTCTCACTGTAGTTGTCGCCGCCGTTATATTTACATTTCTGCCCCAGCAGGCACGCGCTGACGATGATCTTCATGCTGCCCCGTCACTTTTCAGCCGCTTCTTCTTCCTTCTCCGGAAGAGCATGCAGGTCTCCGGACTTTTCCATACGCTGCAGGATCTTTTCGCCTTCATCCGTCATGGCGCGGAACTCATCGATCGTCTCACGGAGCTTCGGAAGCGCAGCCTGCTTATAGGCGCTGATGGATTCCAGCGCCTCCAGGGTATCCCGGAAAGCCGTCTTCATGGTGGCGACATCGATATTGGATTCGATCGCCTGCTTCTGAACCTCTACACCCTGCTCTTTCAGCATGGTCGAAGTAGCGGCGATCATACTGTTGGTCGCCGCATTGAGCGTCTTGACCTTTTCCAGCACGATCTTCTGATTGAACAGCGCTGCCGCCACCGTCACAGCCACTGTCAGCGCGGATACGGTCACGGTCTGCGCGCGGTTGACCGAACGGATCAGCTCCAGGTTGTTTTTCCGGATGACCTCCATTGCAGCTATGCCGTTCTGGTTGACTGCCTGCATCTGGCCAAAATCGATCATCCTCTGCCGCAGCGGGAAGAGGACCTCTTCTTCGATGAACTTCAGCTTTTCTTCATCGCCGCCCTCGCTGCGGAGCTTTGCGATATTGGCGGTAAGGTATTTATCCAGATCTTCACCCATCTGCATCTTCCGGTTCAGCTGCTTTGTCAGATCCCGCATGGAAGCCTGTTCGAACTCAAGGGTCACATTGTCATCCTGAAGTACGCCGGCACCCTTTTCAAGTGAACCGACGATATCCGCGATCGCGCCGTCAGCACTCTGGAAACGGTCAAAATAAGTGCGTACCGGATTGAAGATCCTGCCGAAAATACCTTTCTTTGTAAAATCGATTCCCGAAGGATCCAGCTCCTTCATCTGGCGGCTCAGTTCCTCAAGGCCGGACGCTACGGCGCTTCCTTCCTCTCCTGCCTTCGACAGCTCTGACAGCCGGGTCTTAAGCAGCTCGTTCTTCTGGGCAGATTTCTTTACAACATCGGATCCGAAGCTCTCAATAGCGTTGCGAATATCAGCACGGCTCTCTGCCGAATCCATATCCAATGCCAGGATCTCGCTGCCTTTTTCCATCGATTCCGCGGAAATACCGGCGACTTCTTCCGGCGTAAGTTTCACTTCTTCTTCTACGATCTTAACGATCTCTTCCTTCTCGGGAATATCCAGTGTGAATGCCATAGCTATCCTCCTCTTTCTGTATGCTTGGATCAGATCTGTTTACGGTAATACGCAAGCTGCTTTTCCAGCTGCTCGATCTCTTCAGTAATGCTGTGCTCGTCGGCAATTTCCGAATCCGCCAGCTTCAGCATGAGCCGGTCCATCCCGGCCAGGATGTGTTCGTTATCCGCGAGGCACTCCTTCATGTATCGGAGATTCTCCTCATAGATCTCCTGCCGCTGTTCCTGCACATGGTCAGGAATGGAGTCATGCCGGTATGCGCCGCTTTTGAAATGCATGTATTCCCTGGTGTCGAAGGCTTCCATGCGGTTTGTGATCCGGAGAAATGCGCTCTGCATCGCCTCATTGGAGCTTTTCTCAACGCTGAGGTACTTTTCGGCGCTCAACGTGCCCTTGCCGAAGCGGCGCTCCACCAGGCGCCGGTAGCTCTCCTGCTGTGCAGTCAGCCGCTCCTTCTGCCTGCAGGCATCTGCGGCAACCGGTCCCAGGATATGGTCGACCCGGTAATCGGTAAGCATCTGCATTACCCCCTCAGGCGTTTTATCGTAGGTCTTAGAGCGGTCTGCCGTACGATAGTTTGCTTCAGAAGCTGCAGCTTTCCCTTCGCGGTAAACCTTTTCCGGATCATCGCCTGTTCCTGTCCGACCGGCATTGCCGGCGGTCTGTCCGGCCGGCTTCCTGCCTGCCTTCCTGGCTCCTTCCGGGGTGACATTGGGGGGATCATGTTTCCCGCGGAATTTATTATCCTTTACCGTAAACCATATGACCGCCGCGGTAATGGCAAGACAGAGCAGCAATATGATAAACCCGGTCCAGAAAAAGAATCCCAGAAACTTAAACAAAAGCGAAAACGGTCCCCCGCCTCCCCCGCGAAGAGCAGACACTATAATGAGAATGAGGAATACGGTAAGGATAAGCTTGCCGATCCCTTTATCCTGATTACTTTTCATAGGCAGCCTCCAAGAACATGATCGCCCAAACTGATATCTAAACACAATCTTACTGTGTTTCGCTCCGTTTCGCAACAGACGTATGGGTGGAAAACGGTTATCTCTATATTAATTTTCTTTTCTACAAAAAGGGCTGCCGCGCAGCGACAGCCCCTTTGCATCAAATCTGTTATCCTGTTTTTACTTCCAGGGGAAGGTGACCAGGCCGTAAATGTAAATGATCAGGATCGCGATGGGTACCACATAGCAGAATACCGGCTTCATCCAGTCACGGACCTTCATGCCCTCGCCTGCATTGGCTTCATCCACAAAATTGTCCCAGCCCCAGCCAAATCTGGTGCAGCAGAATATGGCGATCGCGAAGGAACCGATCGGCAGTGTGTTGGTGGATACGATGAAGTCCCAGAAATCCAGCCAGGCCGATCCTTCCGCAAACGGCTGGAAATGAAAGACACTGTAACCCAGGGCGGTAGTAATGCCAAGACCGAAGATCACGATACCGCAGATAGCGCTGCCCTTCGGGCGGCTCCAGCCGGTCAGCTCCCGGACCATTGCAAGGATGTTCTCACAAACTGCCAGAACAGTGGACATAGCAGCAAATACCATGAACAGGAAGAACAGGGTGCCCCACCAGCGGCCGCCCTCCATGTTGTTGAAGACGGTTGCCATCGTGTCGAACAGAAGGCTCGGACCGGCAGTGACCTCCACGCCGTAGGTAAAGCAGGCGGGGAACATGATCAGACCCGCAACGACCGCCACCAGGGTGTCCAGCAGAATGACATTAATGGACTCACCCATCAGCGCGCGGTCCTTGTTGATATAGCTGCCGAAGATCGCCATGCTGCCGATACCAAGTGAAAGTGTAAAGAATGCCTGATTCATTGCTGCGACGATGACACGGCCGTTGATCTTGGAGAAATCCGGGATCAGGTAGAATGACAGACCTTCCTTAACACCGGACAGCGTCATGCTGCGGCCCGCAAGGACCAGCATCAGCATGATCAGGATGGTCATCATGTATTTGGTGACGCGCTCCAGGCCGCTTTGAATGTTATAGCTCAGGATGACGAATGCCAGTGCGACAGTGATCAGTAGATAAGCAACATTGACTGCGGGATCCGTGATCATGGATACGAATCCGAAATTCTCATTTGCCCCGGTCAGGAACTTGACAAAGTAATAGATGATCCAGCCGGTGACCACGGTGTAGAAGGACATAAGGGCAATGTTGCCGATCAGGCTGATCGCGCCCATGACTGACCACTTGCCGCCGGGCTTCTGCAGCTTGCCATACATATAAAGCGGACTGGCCTGTGCAGCACGGCCGACCGCAAATTCCATGGTCATGACCGGAAGTCCAAGCAGGATCAGACAGATCAGATATACCAGCATGAATCCGCCGCCGCCGTTCTGGCCGCACATCCACGGAAACTTCCAGACATTACCGCAGCCGATCGCACAGCCCGCGGACAGCATAATAAAGCCTAAACGGCTGCCCAGTTTCTCTCTCTCATTCATAATCGATGTTTCCCCTTTGTTAAATACTTGCGAACCGCAAATGCGATTTCACTGTATTATAATACATCGCTGCCGCTTTAAACAATGATTATCTATAAAAATGTTGCATTATCCATTGTTTTTTATATAACGGCCTTACAGCCATTCTTTCCACACGTCCGGCTGATATCCGACTGTGGCCTGCTTTCCGTTCCTGACAACAGGCTGCCTCAGAACGGACTGGTTTTCCAGCACCTTCTGCATCCTGTCCTCGGCAGCGATGTATTTGATCAGCGCCAGAAGATCCTTATCCCTGCAGTTCGGATCGATCATGGCCTCCAACCCTCCCACTGCCTGCATCACCGACTGGAATTCACCTTTGCTCAGACCCTTTTCCTTAAGGTCCACAGACTGAAAGCGGATGCCCCGCTCCTTGAAGAAGCGTTCCGCCTTTCTCGTATCGCTGCTTTTCTTCGTCCCAAAGATCTGTATGTTCATCGTTTTCCATCCTTATCAGAGGCTCTTTTCCAAGATCTGCGATCTCATTCATCAAACCGGATGATCTGGTCTTTTGTATCTACGACCGCTTCCACACCGAACGGCATAATGCATCGGGGCAGGGCATGCCCGATGTTGATGTTGAAAACAACAGGAAGGTCGGGCCGGTCGATCACTTCGACCAGTAGCTGTTTGTATTCTTTCGCCCAGGTCTCATCCATGGGCTTCCCGACGAGTACACCGTTGACTGCGCTGAATACACCTGTTCCCTTCAGGTATTCCACAGCGTCGCGATATTTATCGGGTGCCGGCTTTTCCTCACTGCTTTCCAGCAGCAGGATGCGCCCCCTCCAATCCTCTGCATCCGGAAACAGATGATATTTCCGGCAGAGCGCCGGCATGTCTGCATACCGGCTTCCGTTGAAGAAATCATACAGGGAATCTATACGGCCGCCGAGGATCTTACCCGAAAAGACCGGCGGTCCCTGCAGCAATTCAAATCCGTGATCTTTGCGGGCAGGCAGCTGCCTGCCGACCTGGTCGGGTGTGAAGCATTCCCTCTGCCGATACCAGACATCGCTTGGCGTTATCTCCCGAATCCGTCCGGTGCGGATCAATTCTTCAAAATACTTTCTGGTGTACGGATGCATCTGCGGGCCAAGTTCGCAAATGTCCGGAAAGAATGCCTGGCCGTAGAACGACTTCGCTCCGACCTTGTGCAGCATCATGTGGTTGATCGTGGTATCGGAGAAACCGAGAAAGATCTTATCCGAGACAGCATCCGCCAATTCGTTATGATCAAAGAGATATGGCAGCAGACGGTAGGTATCGTCTCCGCCGATGGCACACAGGATCATATCGATCTCCGGGTCACGAAATGCCTGCAGGAGGTCTTCCGCCCGTTTTTCCGGATGCTCTCTGACGTATTCCAGCCCCTTTCGCGCATGCGGCATAAACTTCACATTGAGACCATATTCTTCCAGCCTCCGAAGACCGATCTCCACTTCAAACTGTGCAGACGGTTCTCCGATGATCCCGCTTGACAGACTGACGATCGCAATATTCCTGATCATGATCTCCTCCGGTTTCCTGAAAGGAGCTTATATACTAAGGTCGGACAAGGCCGACTTGCATTCATTGACTATCCTCAGTCTGTTCCAGTTGGATAATTTCGTATTTGCTTCCGCTCTTTTCATTATCTGGGTTATGCCGTCTGTGTCTTCGTTTACGAAACATTTGTCGATGCTGCGCAGTTCGTTGAGAACATCTTCACGCTTTTTTGCGGCTTCATCTGTCTCTTCCCTGAGAATCGTTTCAGGCTTGTTTCCATAGAAGCTTCGGTAGCTGTTGATCTTATCTTCGTCAAGAAGATAATTTCTGACTTCTCTTCCGAACATCTGTTTCCTGTCCTGCAGAGTTTCCTTGTCTCTGTGCAATTCTCTTTTCATCGCGCGCACCTTGGATTTCAGGAAAGATGTTCCCTTGATGAATACCGTATAATCCTCAAATACGGAAGGGTCATCGAAATAGAGGTAGATCCAGATCCCGTCTATGATGTATTTCTTTTCCTTATGCTGTTTTGCATAATCCATTGCGAATCTGACGAAGTCTATGAATACCTTATCTTCATATTCTTCTTTAGGGATATCGTTTCTCTCATCAAAACCGATATAGTATTTTGCCCCCTCACCGTTGAAGAAACTGTAGAGCATATCAGAATAGCCCTTCAGCGCATCCATTGTAAAATGATCCCTGATGAGAAGCAGGTCGTCAAGCTCGATATGATCGATATCGTCCCCTTCAAGAGTTCTTGCCATCCTGGATTTTCCGCTCCCCGAATGACCGAGAAGAAAACAGATATTTGTTTCCCCTGTATTGAAACTGTCTTCTTTGTAGTAAAGATCCGGCTCCGACACTGTATATTTTTCGTTTGGCAGCTGCCATTCTCCGGGACTTTCATTGTCAGCTGACAACCTGTCCTTTACAAGGACATACATTTCCGGTACACCCTGCCCGAGAAATACATTTGAGTAATAGTTGGAGAATCGTTTCTGTTTTTTCGGAAGGAGCCTATATTTGACGTAAACTTTGCTGAGCTCTGTCTGCGTGGCTATATCTTCGGTTATTATGGCAAGTGACGGGTCCTGGATCGCCTGTTCCAGATCAGTATATTTAACCATGGCTTTTCCTTTCTCTCCATAAAACACATGTCCGGTTCTTTCATCGTTTCTATCATATCACAGAATCATAATATAGATCGTCCCGATAATGTCGGCTCCGCAGGCTTTCCGGCTGCGGCCCGAGCTTAGCATAGTCTTTCAATAATCATTTCAGCCGAGCCTTCTTCAAGAGAATTATATTCATCATAATGGATATGATCCCCCGGTGATCCATCTGCAAGCGCTGTAAGCTGCTTTGCCAGGGAAAGCAAACCCTCTCTGTTGGCAGAGATAACCGCAGTGTCGTTTTCAATGCTGACATTTATCACAGATCCATCTACCCATATTGTTTCCATAGCCGACCTTTCCTTTCACTTCTCTGACCCATCCGATTCGCTGTCTTATGTATCATAACATTCACCTCTCGTTTTCACAACAATGCCTTATGCTCCGCGTCAATGCACAAAAATCCCACAGGAGAGAAAGACCAAAGCTTCCGGCTTCTAAGCTTTGACAAAAACAGGCATATCTGAACCAGTCAGGGGATCCGCTGATGCGGATCCCCTGATCTTATCCCATCTTAATTATCAATCCGGGCCTGCTTCCGGCTATGCCGGCGCAGCCTTCGCCGCAGCTCAGGCCTTGTTGAACTTTTCCTTCGGCTGTTTGCAGCGCGGACATTTCCAGTCCTCCGGAAGGTCCTCAAAGGCAACGCCGTCATGCTCTGCCGGATCATAGACGTAGCCGCAGACGGAGCAGACATATTTACCGCTCGACTGATGGCCCGAGAAATCGACTTCCGCCAGGACCGTAGGGACCGGATGGTCCAGATCCATTACGCGCTTTGCCTCCAGGTTCTCATAGCCCTGGGGCGTATGGGTGCCGCAGTAGACCGTCGGATGGTTACGGACAAATTCACGTACCCGGTCCAGCGTTTCGCGGGCAGCCGCACGATCGTCAAATACGGGAGACAGCTTATTTTCGTAGAGCGCCTCGTCTACATAGGTGATATCTCCATGGATCATATAGAACAGGCCGCCCTCCTCTATGATCACGATGCTGTTGCCGTTGGTGTGACCCTTCGCTTTGATAAATGTAATGCCATCCCGGATCTTCTGACTCTCCGGAAAGTTGTAATAGGCACCATCCGTAAACTTCACGGGCACAATATTCGTCAGCCCCTGCAGCTCGTCCGAGGAGATTTCATCCTCATTGACATAGATCTTCGCATTGGGGAAGGAACGCAGCTCACCGGAGTGATCGGCATGCCGGTGCGTAAGGAGGATCGCCGTGACCTGTTCCGGCTTATAGCCGAGTGCCGCAAATGCTTCCATATAGCTGCAGATATCCTTTCCGGTATACGCGGGGCTCTTTTCGTCCGGCACTTCCTCCGGTGTCCCGGCAGGCAGACCGGTGTCCACAAGGATCACCTCGTCACCCGTGTCGATCAGGTAGTTCTGAAGGCTGCCGCGATAACGGATACTCAGGTCAAACTTGTCCATGCCCTCCTCACCGCCAAATGCAAACGGCTGTGAGTAAAATCCATCTTTTCTGAATTTAACTGCTTTAATGATCATCAGGTTCTCCTTTCTCTGTCAATCTCTATATAATATTATATCATAACTTATACATATGATCCGTTTTTTTGCTGATCGTATAAGCAGCTTGTTGGTATTGCTGTTTTTTCAAAGATTCCTTTTCTGCATGATTCTCCATGAATAATTCGCATTTCTAAAAATACAATTCACATATTATGACTAAAACTAGCAGAATTGACAGATAATATTCTAATTTTAGTATTATTTTGGACAATTGTGCTATATTCAGCTATTAAAAGTTGACAGCTGAGACAGGATCCCGGACAAAGGGTGAGTGAGAGCTTTGTTAAACCGGGAAAACAAAAACAGATAAGGAGGTCGATATGCCAACCGAAAGAAAAACCAATGGCAAGGCACTGCTGCCTTTCCTGTTGTTCATTGTCATTTACCTGGGCGCAGGCATCATCCTGAATGCCATGGGCGTGGAAATGGCTTTCTACCAGTTCCCGGCACCCACAGCCGCGCTGTTCGGTATCATTGTTGCTTTCCTGATGTTCAAGGGCAGTATTGATGAGAAATTCAAGACCTTTGCAGAAGGTGTGGGCAATGAAGATATTATCATCATGTGCATGATCTATCTTCTTGCCGGTGCTTTCGCCCAGGTTTCCCGGGCAATGGGCGGCGTAGATTCCGTCGTCAACCTGGGCCTTTCCATCCTTCCGGCCAGCGTGGTCACCGCAGGCTTGTTCCTGGTAGCTGCGTTCATGTCCACCGCGACCGGTACTTCCATGGGAACTCTTTCCGCGCTTGCTCCGATCGGTATCGGTGTCTGCGAAGCGACAGGACTGAACATCTCCATGATGATGGCAGCTATCATCGGCGGCGCGATGTTCGGTGATAACCTGTCCTTCATTTCGGATACCACCATCGCCGCTACCCGCAGCCAGGGCTGCGAGATGCGCGACAAGTTCAAGGTCAATCTGACGATCGCAGCGCCCGCCGCTATCCTGACCTTTATTCTCCTGCTGATCTTCGGCAGAGGACAGGGAGCTGCAGCTGTGGAAGTGGGTTCCTTCAGCATTATCAAGGTCCTTCCGTATCTTTCCGTTATCGTCCTTGCCATGATCGGTATGAACGTCTTTGCAGTCCTGACGATCGGTATCCTTTTCTCCGGTCTGATCGGTATGATCAGCGGCTCCATCTCTTTCCTTGGTTTCGCACAGGCTATTTATGACGGCATGGTTGGTATGACCGAGGTCTTCATCCTTTCCCTCTTTGTCGGAGGTCTGGCCAAGATGGTGGAAAAAGAAGGCGGCATCAACTGGTTGCTGGACAAGGTCCACAACAGCATCAAGGGACCGAAATCCGCGGAAGTCGGTATTGCAGCCATGGTCTGCGTGACCGATATGGCTATCGCCAACAATACAGCCTCCATCATTCTGGACGGTCCCATTGCCCGCGGTATCTCTGAGCAGTATAAGGTTGACCCGCGCCGTACCGCTTCCCTGCTGGACCTTTTCTCCTGCGTCATGCAGGGTGCGATTCCTTACGGAGCTCAGATCCTGATGGTCGGTTCTCTTACCGCGGGAGCTGCTTCGGCATTCACTGTGATCCCCAGGCTGTGGTATCAGATGCTGCTTGCAGTCTTTGCTATCGTATCCATCTTCGTACCTTTCGCGGATGGCGTTCTGAGAAAGGATCCGTGGAATTTCGAGAAATGGTGCCCGAAGAGCCAGGAAGACAAGCGCTGAATCGCCGGTTTATAACCCCCGGCACCAACATGCTATTTCCGGAAGCTTGACCCCCCCTTGAGGCAAAGAACTCAAACATTGCTTCTGTGAAATGAAAAGGGGCTGCCGCGCTGCAGATCTCAGATCTGTGGTGCGGGGCCCCTTTTCTATGCCTGTTTTTTATTATGGGAGAGATAAAGTAAGCCCGGAAGATCCTTTCATCGGTCCCGGCATTCATGGAGAACGGAAGATATTCAGATTCTTTCTTTAAAATTCGTTTCGGATTTGAGGTTTTCCGGGAAATATGATATCTTTGATTGTATATTTATCTCATCAGCATATTTACAGGAAACATTTAATTACAGCAGGGATCCTAAACCGGTGAAAAACATTAAGATGAAATTGTTTAAAACTTTGGTCACAGTCATACTCCTTATACTGACCTTTACAGGAATCAGGGGGCAGGCATTCGCGGACAATGCCGCCGGCTGGGACGAGATGAGTTTTGAAGCCCAAAACAATTACAGGATATTCGATATCGACTCAGGCTTGCCGTTTTTGGGTTATATGGCGGTCGCACAGACGCCGGACGGCTTTATTTATATGGGCGGCTACGGCGGGTTGGTGCGGTATGACGGCAAAAAATTCGAGCGTCTCTCCGGAGTCGACAGTGTCGTGAGCCTCTGTGTCGCAAAGGACGGAAGCCTGTGGATCGGTACGAACGTCGGTGTCCTTGTACATATGTCTCCCAACGATGAAATGACCTACTATGGCAAGGAAGAGGGCCTGGATGTCGTATCCATTCGCGCGATCTGCGCTGATGCCGCAGGCAATCTGGTCTTCGGAACGGACCAGGGCGTCTATATACTGGATACCGCCGGTACGATCCGCCTCATGGATGATGATCGCCTGAAACAGTGCTATGTCAACCAGATGAGCAGTGATGATGAGGGCCTCATCTATGGTTCGGATTACGACGGAAATGTGTTTGTGATCCGGGACCTCGGGATCGAATACTATTATACCGGCGAATCGATCGGCAGGCCGGTCCAGACGGTCAGCGGAGATCCCCTGCAGGAGGGCTGTATTTATATCGGCACCACAGGCTCGGAGATCCTGCACGGCAGAGTTTCCCAGCCCATAGAGAGCTTTGATGTCATTTCTGTTCCCGGCCTTATGAACATCAATGCGATCATATATAACAAAGACCGGCTGTGGATCTGCTCCGACGGCGGCGTCGGCTTTATCGATAAAAACCGGAACTTTACGAAACTGTCTGACACTGCATTCAATTCCGGGGTCGCGATGTGCGCTGACTATGAAGGCAACCTTTGGTTTGCTTCTTCCCGAAACGGATTGATCCGGATCAGTACGAGCGACTTTGCGGATCTCAACCAGATGACCAGGGAACTGAATGACCGTGTGGTCAACACCACATGGATGGAAGATGACCTGCTCTACGTGGGTACCGACACAGGTCTTCTGGTCCTGAACAGTGAAGGACAGACGGTCGAAAAGCCCGTTTATTCTGCTCTAAAAAACGCCCGCATACGCGCCATCAAAGGAGACAGCAAGGGGAATCTGTGGTTCTGCACTTTCAGTGATTACGGCCTGATGTGCCGCAGGGCAGACGGGGAGATCGTGACTTACACCCAGGATGACGGCATGTTCTCGAACAACATCCGTACATTATACGAAATGGAGGACGGCACGATCGCAGTCTCTGTCACTGGCGGCGTGCAGCTGCTGCGGGACGGGAAGATCGTGCAGAGCTTTGGCGAATCCGACGGTATTCCGACCAACTCTATCCTGTCGCTGTGCGAAGACTTTGACGGCCGGCTGATCCTCGGTACCAACGGAAGAGGGCTCTACATGATCGACGGGGACCAGGCGGTTCCGTACCCGATTCGTGACGAGCTGGACAACGGCGTGATCATGGGCATCAAACGGGATGACCGCCGTCATTGTTTCTGGCTTATTACAGGCGGTTCCCTGAGCTATCTGAAGGATGGCGTCGCGCAGCTGCTTGCCTATTATCCTCCGGAGCTGAATTCCAACGGCTGTTACGACGTACTGTGGGCGAATACCGACGAGGTATTCCTGATGTGCAACACCGGCATCCTTGTGATGAACGGCGACGATCTGATCAGCGGAACGGTTACGCAATACGAGCATTATAATTCCAAAAAAGGCCTGCCCCACATGGTAACGCCCAACTCCAGAAGCTGTGTCATGGAAAACGGCGATGCCTATGTAGCCTGCAGCGACGGCCTGGTGCGGATGAACCTCATCAATATTCAGTCGACAGGCGTGACGCCCATCCTCGCCATCCCCTTTGTGGAGACTGATACGGACGAGAAGCCGCGGCGTCTGACCGAGGGCGAGACCATAACCGTGCCTGCAAGCACCCGCCGTCTCAACATTTATCCTTTCGTGCTTTCCTACGGGCTGGATGACCCAAAGGTCTCCTACTATCTGGAGGGTTTTGACCGCGAGCCCATCAAAAGCTCCAAGGAGGATCTGGGCCAGGTCAGCTATACGAACCTGAAGGGAGGCACTTACACCTTCCATCTGGATCTGGAGGATGAATCGGGAGAGGCCCGCAGGGCTTCTGTTACCATCGTAAAGATGAAGGCTTTCTATGAACAGCCGGTATTCTGGCTTGCTGTGGTTTCGGCAATGCTCCTGCTGATCGCATGGATCGTGCGGCAGCTGCTCCGACAGCAGGCCCGGACACTGGAACACAAGGCCAGGGAAGAAGAACGAAGAAAAGAAGAGGAGCGGATCAGTCGTGAACTGAATATGGCGGCCAGCATACAGGCTGGGGCCCTGCCCAGTATTTTCCCGGCTTTTCCCGATCGAAAGGAATTTGATATATATGCTTCCATGACACCTGCAAAGGAAGTCGGCGGTGATTTTTATGATTTCTTCATGGTGGACGACAACCATCTTGGCATGGTGATCGCTGACGTATCCGATAAGGGTGTGCCGGCAGCGCTGTATATGATGTCCGCCAAGATGACCATCAGCAGCCACGCGAAAATGGGAAAATCACCCAAAGAGGTCCTGGAGGCCGCAAACGCGGCGCTGACGGCCAGCAACAATGAAGAAATGTTTGTCACTGTGTGGCTTGGCATCCTGGACCTGAAGACCGGACTTCTGACCGCTGCCAACGCGGGACACGAATGCCCTGTTCTCCGGCAGCCGGATGGCTCATTCGAGATCATAAAGGATCCTCACGGCTTTGTACTGGGCGGCATGCCGGGTACCAGATACAGGGAATATGATCTTTTACTCAAGCCGGGAGCAAAACTGTTTGTCCACACCGACGGCGTGCCCGAGGCCTGTAATGAGCAAAAAGAATTCTTCGGTCTGGAACGTACCGTCGCGGCGCTCAACCATGATAGGAACGAAGCACCTAAGAAGATCCTGGAAAACGTACACGATGCTGTGGACCGTTTTGTCGCGGGAGCTCCCAGATTTGATGACCTGACCATGATGTGCCTGCAGTATAACGGAATACAGGATAGTTAAGAGGCGAGTGGAAGGACAAATGAAGACATAATTAAAAGAGTGACCGGAGATGATCTCCGGTCACTCTTTCATCATTTTCTTTCTGTAGGGATTATCTTTTGTCGCATCGAATCCGTCCAAAAGATATTCCTGCGGGATATACTCCATATAATTAAGGTCCATATAATAGTTGCAGAATATCTCTTCCGCATAGATTATCCGATTGTTTCCATCTGTCAGCGCATACACAAATCCGTTATACTCGTCTGCATTAACCGCCAATAGTTCATATGTGTGTTCTTCAATGACACTGTAATATCCAACATAGTCCGTCGAAGAATATTCTTTCAGGCGGGCTGCTTCGGCAGCAAAATCTTCGTCTGAGTAATCTATCACAAGATAGCCGAGATACTGAGCATCCCACGGATCATAGCAGACCATCTTATAATCAACGACATCAGAAGCCTCATTTATCGTACGCGGCCAGATACTTTCATCCATCCCCCACTTATTCCATATAGTGTCCGCGTTGTCATAGGAAAAGGACATGTATTCCGGATACTTTTCAATTTCATCATATACTTCGGGTTTTGCGGTAAAAGAACCAAAAAGCATTAACCCTATAAGTCCGATCGTGGCCAGCACTCTTATGATCGCTACAGCAGCAACAGCTATAACAACACCGATCAGTATTTTTTTCTTAGTTGTCATAGTTAATAACCATCTTTTATGACTGAACATTTTTGTATCCGGGACGACTCGACATTTCCACTAAATCTTTCATCCCTGGAATGCTGTTCCCTCCCTAAGTGTCAGTATTTCGTTTTATAATCCGTAAGCAGCAAGTCCTGCGACAGCGGAAATACAGATCAGAAGGATCGGAGAAATGCCGCCGTTCATTACCTTTTCGGATCCAAAGTATATAGCTCCAAGCACCGCCGTCAGGATCAGCGGCCGGATCAGTAACGTACCGCTCTGAATAACAATGCCGTTTCGGAGGATCATACAGACTCCGGTGGCAAGGATGATCCCGATCATACACGGCTTCAGTCCGCGAAGGACAGCCTGTACATATTCGTTCTTCAGGACTGTCTTCAGAAGAGCTGTTATAAGCAGGATAATGATAAAGGACGGAAGCACGACCGCAAGCGTCGCGATGATCGATCCGGGGAGCCCTGCCTGCGAGCTTCCGACATAGGTGGCCAGATTGACCATGATCGGTCCGGGCGTGCTTTCACTGACAGCGATCATGCAGGTCAGCATTTCATCATCCAGCCACCCATAAGAAAGGACCGCTTCGCGGATCAGTGGGATCGCGCCGTACGCCCCGCCGAAGGCAAAGCAGCCGACTTTCAGGAAGCCGAAAAATAATTCCAGGAAGATCATTTTCCGGCACCTCCCTTTGCGGCAGACTTACTCATAATGAAGATGATCAGACTGATCAATCCGGCGGTCAGCATCAGGATGATTGAAGAGATCCTGACAGAGAAGATGTTGATCAGCAGCATAACTGCAAAAGCGGAGAACATGAACGCCAGAGGCCTCGGCTTCTTCCGCATCTTCTGAAGCATCTTTACAGCGGCATCCAGGATCAGGATCCCGACAGCGATCCTGATTCCCCGGAAGGCATATGCGATCCAGGTGATCTCAAGGAAATGATCCAGATACCTTGATATCACAAAGATAATGCAGAACGAGGGGAAAATTATCCCGATCGTGGCAGCCAATGCCCCTGCAAAGCCGTTTTGCTTATATCCGACATAGGTTGCGCAGTTGATCGCGATCGGCCCCGGAGTAGATTCGGCGATGACCGTGATGTTCATCATCTCATCATGGGTGATCCACCGCTTTTTCTCCACACATATATTTTCGATCAGCGCGATCATGGCGTATCCGCCACCGAAGGTAAACATCCCGACCTTTGCAAAGGTCAGAAACAGATCAAAAAACATATTCATATTGGCAGATTCATTTCCGTTATGCTTTTCTGCGTTGTCATTACCACCAACCGGACCCGGATGGATCACAGGGCATCCCCCTGGCTTTTCCCCCGGGTCAGTTTCCCGCGCAATAATGCTCACCGCAGTGTTCGTGACCGCAGTCACCGTCATGATGATGTCCGTGGTGATCGCAGTGCGCGTCGGGGTCAAACTCCAGATTTCCTTCGGCAAGCGCTTTTGCCGCTTCGTCCGCAGAGCCCCGGACTCCTGCATAGAGTTTGATTCCGGCCTCCGCGAGTGCCGTCTGCGCACCCATACCGATCCCGCCGCAAATCAGCGCATCGGCTTTTGCCGCCTGCAGGAAACCGGCCAGTGCGCCGTGCCCGCTCCCGTTGGTATCTACGACCTGCTCATTTACGATCTGGCTATCCTCAACGTCGTATAGCTTGAACTGTTCTGTGTGACCGAAATGCTGAAAGATCTCCCCGTTTTCATAGGTGACTGCAATTCTCATGGTATCTGTTCCCTTCTCTCTGAGTTTTTGTCTGATTTCAACCGGTTCGTACTCGAAATGTCCGCCAGAGATCAACAGCCTTTTTCCGTTGACCAGCGCATCAGCGATTTTTTTCCTTGCGCTGTCGTAAATGGCGGTAACAGTCGTCCTGGCGATATTCATCCTGGACGCGCAGGCTTCCTGTGTCAGCCCTTCATGATCCAGGAGTCTGAATGCCTCAAATTCGTCAACAGTCATCAAAACAGTTTCAGTGGCTGCGGTGTCATCCGGCGAGAAGCTTCGGTAGACCGGAAGCTGCCCGATCCGTCGGCACCTGACTGGTCTTGGCATAAACTCTCCTTTCTGACATTTGTCGAAAATAGTATAAATTCGAAAGTGACATATGTCAATAATCAGCTCAAATATAGCAGCCGTTATAACGGAACATGCATGAGAAAAGCCAGATTTTGTGCTTCAGGCCGGATCTACGGCTTCCATCCGGTTTTTTCCCATAAGAACTGAAGCAGGATATCTCCCTGCAGATAAAAGAAAGAGCGCACAGGTCTGCAGTCATTACGGCCGCAGATCGTGCGCTCTTTACAGATCTGTTATGTCTGACCCGAAGATGCCGCAGCTTATACGTAGCTGTGGATGCCGGGCAGGAAGGTGTTCACGCCGATGTAGGTGAACAGGACACAGATGAAGCCGATCGCCGCAAAAACGGCTGCCGAGCGGCCTTCCCAGCTGCGGCGGATCCTGAGGTGGAGATAGACGGCGTAGATGATCCAGGTCACGAGGGACCAGGTCTCCTTGGGATCCCAGGACCAGTAGCTGCCCCAGGCGCGTTCCGCCCAGATGGCTCCTGTCAGGATGGTGAAGGTCAGGAACAGCAGACCCAGGGAAACGCTGCGGTAGCTGATCAGGTCCAGCATTTCACGGTCCGGGATATGCCGGTCCATAAAGCCCTGTGCCTTCATTTTGTCGCGCAGGAGGAAAATGACCGACAGAACGAACGATACTCCGAAGGACCCGTATGCGATGATCGCAGTGGAGACGTGGAATCCCAGCCAGTTGCTCCTTAAGGAAGGCATGAGTTCATGCACCTCCCTGCTCTGCATGGCTGCGTAACCGATCACCAGGAAAATGAGCGGCGCGGCAAAGGCGCCGAGCACCGGAAAGCGGAAACGGACCACAAAAAGCAGGCTGACAAGACACAGGCCCCATGCGAAACAGGTCGCGAACTCGTACTGGTTCGTCAGCGGAAGCCGCCCCGCCCCGATCCCGCGGCAGATAAGCGCGGCTGTGTGCAGGATCAGCCCTGCGGCCTGCAGCCATACGGCGATCTCCGCCAGCCGGTCGCGTTTCACGGCAATGAAAAGGAAATACAGGATCATTGCCGCGAAATATATCAGCATAACGATCGTAAAGAGTGTATTCTCGATCCGGAGCATAATCAGCCTCCTTTTTTATTCTGTCTGTTTTTCTGCAGCGGCGGCAAATCGTTTTCTGAAAAGCGCGCCTCCTTTCGGGCAGTTCCCGAAGACCTGCCAGCTGCCGTCTCCGGTCTCTGAAGCCCATGCCCTGGCCGGCTGGACGTAAAACGCAAGCAGCAGGCCTGCCATGGCGATCACCCCGCCGATCAGGGCGAGCAGGGTGAAGGGATCCCGCTTTACCTGGATCAGAGTGTAGTTTCGGGGATCCGTAAAGGTGATCGTATATTCGTCTATGGTCAGCGGTTCATCGCCCATCAGGACGTTCATCCCGAGCAGGCGCTCCTGATAGTATGCGGAATAGAGCCAGGCGGGATTGCGCACCTCATTGGAAAGCGTAACGGGCGCGCTGCCCGGCACAGCCTGATAATCAGGGTAAAAAACATTCAGGATAATGACCAGATCCTCCTTGCCGGGGACCCGGATCATATCTCCCGCGCAGATCACCGCGTCCATAAGCGGCGCGCCGTCCTTCAGGATATGTATGCTGCCTGCCCAGCCGGTCGAGTTCTGATAGTATTTCATCCCGAAAAGGCCGGCTGGCGCATTGACGCTGACAGTGGCGGAAGCGGCGCTTTCAGGGTCGCTTCCGGGCCATACCGTAATGTCTGAGGTGTACTGCCGGACCGAGCCGTCTTCATTGTAGTCGGTGCGGAAGTCATCGATATGAAGCATATACCCGCTGTCGCCGATCTCCCGTGTCTCCCCGGGCACTCCGTATACGGTGTACTGCTGCATATTCATCTGGCCTAGGCTGTAGCCTGCGATCAGGAAGAGGATGCCCAGGTGGCAGACCCAGGCGCCCCAGAGCCCCGCACGGTTTTTGCAGGCATAAAGGATCTTCTCTCCTGAGCCGCTTTCACGGATATTGCGCATGCCGAGCCTGCCGAGCAGGCCTCTTGCTTCTTCTTCGGAAGCGCAGACGGCGGAGGCGTCATAAGACGGCGCGGGATCCGGAACCGGCGGCCCGCCCCAGCGGCGGGATCTCCGGATCAGTTGCGGCGCCCTTAACACATTGCAGAGCAGAAGGTTCAGGCACAGAAACGCCGTGATCAGAATGAACCACCAGCTGTGGAAGGCGTCGTCCAGATGTAGCGCAATGATCAGCGCTGCCGTCCTTTCGGAGTAGCGCTGCGCGTACCACATATACGTCTGTCCCTGCGTGACCAGGCTGCCGGCCGCGCAGGCCGCAGCCAGAAGTATAAGCAGAAAAATTGCAAAATGCATGGAGGCCAGAAGCCTCCATGCTTTTTTCAGTGTTTCCATAATACTGCTGTAACTCCCCAAAGAGTTTCTCTCAAGAGATCATTCCCTGCCGAGCAGTGCCATTGCTTCGTTGATCTTC
>JAFSRP010000051.1 GCA_017446045.1 Lachnospiraceae bacterium
ACCGGATGATCCAGATCCATCACACGCTTCGCCTCCAGGTTTTCATAGCCCTGGGGTGTGTGGGTACCGCAGTATACCGTGGGATGATTGCGGATGAATTCCCGTACCCGGTCCAGCGTCTCACGGGCGGCATCCTTATCGTCGTACACGATGGACAGCTTGTTCTCATAGAGCGCCTCGTCCACATAGGTGATGTCGCCGTGGATCATGTAAAACAGACCGCCGTTCTCAACGACGACGATGCTGTTGCCGTTGGTGTGCCCCTTGGCTTTGATCATCGTGATCCCGTCCCGGATCTTCTGACTCTCGGGGAAGTTGAAATAAGCGCCGTCCGTAAACTTCACCGGAACGATATTTGAAAGGCCCTGCAGCTCGTCAGCGGAGGTCTCCTCTTCGTTGACATAGATCTTCGCGTTCGGGAAGGAGCGCAGCTCACCGGAATGATCCCCGTGCTTGTGGGTCAGCAAGATCGTTGTGACCCGCTCCGGCTTATAGCCCAGCGCCGCAAACGCCTCCATGTAGCTGCAGATATCCTTTCCGGTGTAAAGTGCGCTCGTTTCATCCGGCACTTCCTCCGGTGTTCCTGCCGGCAGACCGGTATCCACCAGAATGACTTCATCGCCGGTGTCGATCAGGTAATTCTGCAGACTGCCGCGATAGCGAATGGTGGGGTCGAAATTCTGCGGTCCTTCTTCGCCTCCGAAGACGAAGGGCTGGGAATAGAATCCGTCTTTTCTGGATTTAACTGCTTTGATCTCCATAAAGTACCTCCTTAAAATAATGTTTTCCTGCAGGGGTCCGTCTGCTCAGTTCTCATATAATCGTGGAACGCGCCGCCGATCACGCAACCCACCGGTATGGTCAGAAACGCGATGGGGCCGAAGAGGATGCCCTGTATGGGGCCGAGGATCGGTCCCGTGCCGGCAATATTCAGCAGCTCGATCAGGCTGTTCTTCCATTTTTTCATCGGCACGTAATCCACGCCGTCGTATTTGGCGACGGCAGGCGTCTTCCTGTCCGACGGCGCCATGACCCTTTCGCAGATCCTGCCGTAAACTGCGGCGCCGACGAGAAGCAGGGCGAGACCGATAGAGAACGTTATCATTTATTTCTCCTGTGCAGCATTGCTATCCGATCAGACCGTGAGTACGATCATGCCAATAAAGGCTGAAAACGATCCTTACAAAAGTTATCATAAAATCTGCCGGATGGCAATGGCGCAAGGGGGTCCAGCTGAACTTTTCTGTTGCCGGTCCGCCCCAACTTTTTTTAACGCCTTATTGCATTCGCTGTTCATGTTTGCTATAATTGTCTATCATAAATATCGGAAACTTAATACTTGCTAATCGAAGTCCCCAGGAAAGCGGGCCGAAGCCCCGCCGAAGGAATAACACTCTCAGGCGTCCCGCAAAGGGATAAAGACTGGGGATGGATAGCGCTCTGGAGAATCCCGCTTCGAGCGAGTGCCGAAGGTGCAAAGCAGATAGAGTCAGCTTATTCGTCAGGTGAAAAGGCGCTCGACACTGCCAATCTCTCAGGCAAAAAGACAGAGTTGGAAACGGCCCCTTTTTCGGGGTCCCTTC
>JAFSRP010000004.1 GCA_017446045.1 Lachnospiraceae bacterium
GCCGCTTTCGCAAGAAGAATTCCGGAAGCTTGAGGAAAACATCCTGGCAGACGGCATCATCTATACCCCGATCCTCTTATGGGATGACGTGATCATAGACGGGCATAACCGTTACCGCATCCTCTTAAAGCATCCCGAGATTCCCTACTCTGTCAGGGAGATCTATTTTGAGAACAGGAACGAGGCGCTCTCCTGGATCTGCGAAAACCAGCTTGGCAGAAGGAACCTGACCCCGGCGCAGAAGAAGGTGCTGATAGGTACAAGGTATGAAGCGGAGAAGGCTTCCCACGGCGGGAACCGGAAGAAAAGATCAAGTGATCAAAATGAACACTTGAAAAAGGATAATACAAGGCAGCGTCTTGCAAGAGAGATGGGTGTAAGCGAATCCCACATCCAGCGGTGCATCAATTACACACACGGTATAGAAGAGGGCGACAGGGTTTGTCCGGGATTCAGAGACAAGGTCTTTTCGGGAAAGCTGAAACTAAGGGATAAGGATATCGAAGAGATCGTGAAGCTCCCTGAGGAAGAAAGGGAAGCATATATCAAGGCCGCGATCGAAGCTACAGGCAAAAAGAAAAAGAAGAATCTGCCCGATACAAAGGTCGATGAGATCCTCCCCGAGCTTCGTTCAGCACTTGATCAGTTTACCTGGCGCTGGGAGCATGCCATGGAAGGCCATGATAACTGGGGAAAGAACATCGACAACCGGACAGAAGTAAACTTCCTGCTTGGCCATTGCAGGCAGTTCCTGGAAGACTTCCAGGACCGGTATTTCTCCGGAACATATACAGTGTGAGACTTGAGATGTGATTTTTGGTAAGTGGTCATTTTGTCCGCTTAACAAAATTCGATGCCGGTACAGGGTCACCGGCATTACATAAAGACAGTCCATAAAAGACTGCGGGTTATGTCCGTGAAGAACTCCCAAAGCGATGCCGTTTACGGCAGGTATTCTTCCCGGCACTCTCCTGTCACCGGACGCCGCCGTTCGCAGGCGGCCCGGTCTTAACAGATCGGAGTAAGAACCATGACAACCGAAAACAGACCCTACCCCGTAAAGGACACCTTCGTCCTTTACCGCAGCTATCTGAAACATCTGGACCTTCTTTCAAATGATGACCGGGGAATCTGGATCACGGCGATCCTGCACTATGTAAACGGGCTCCCGCTTCCGGAGATGACACCCGCGGTCAGTATGGCCTTCAGCTTTGTAAAAGAGCGGCTGGATGAGGACTATGAGAAATGGCAGCGGACCATCGACGCCAAACGTGCTGCCGGTGCGATCGGCGGTATCGCTTCCGGCATTTCAAGACGTGTGAAGTCTGAAGCATCTGCTTCGTCTGCTTCGAAAAATGAAGCAAACGAACATGATAATGATTATGTATATGTTAATGATTATGATAATGATACTGTATATGTCAATGATCATAATCCATATATACATGACAGACAACAGTCTCTCAAAGAAGCCAGAAGGGGCATGGAGCGTGATATCGACTATGATGCTGTCCTCTTAGAGCAGATCAGGAACAGAGGCTCCA
>JAFSRP010000052.1 GCA_017446045.1 Lachnospiraceae bacterium
TGGCTGATTACATTGACTACTACAACAACGAGCGCATCCAGGCAAAAACAAAGTGGATGCCGCCTGTAAAGTACAGAATGGCATCCACTTGTTGAACCTCGGTCATTAATCAATGTGTCCAGGAAACTGGGTACATATCAAAGTGAGGATCATTTTTATTCCTGAATACCGCTATTCTCGGTCATTTATGCCCTGCCGTTCTTTGACGAACGATCCTGTCTGACAAAGACATATTCTGTTTCCGTTGACCGGTCTTCATCAAATCGATATCCGCTCCAGTTAAAGTCCCTGATCCGTTCAGGTTCTTCTGCATGAATGCCTGCCATATAGCGTACCATCTCTCCCCGTGCCATCTTGGCATAAACACCCTTCTGGACGATCTTACCATTCTCCTGCTCCCCGAAAACACAGGTAATATACCGGTCTCCCGGCTGCAGATATTTCTCGATGCATTTTGCGTATTCTTTTGAAGCCAGATCGACCAGTATGCGGCTCTCATCCATCACCTCGCGATAGATATCGGCACCCCAGAAATCATACAGGTTTTTACAGCCGCCGACAGCGGCTCTGGCCTGCATTTCCAGACGGTACGGCACAACGCCGTCCATTGGCTTTACAACGCCGTAGAACCCTGACAGGATGCGCAGGTGATCCTGTACATAGTCATACTCGCCATCCTCAAATACTGCCGGCGCCATGTAAGTATACTGGATCCCGTCATAGGCAAGGATCGCCGGTGTAAGATCCCGGTAAAGATCCATATGCGCAAACCGCCCGGCATTCTGTCGGGCGATCTTATCATTGCAATTCCAAAGGGCCTTC
This sequence comes from Lachnospiraceae bacterium, assembly GCA_017446045.1. Classification (GTDB taxonomy): domain Bacteria; phylum Bacillota; class Clostridia; order Lachnospirales; family Lachnospiraceae; genus Avilachnospira. The sequence goes on from JAFSRP010000052.1 coordinate 823, forward strand.
TGCTGCTCATATGTCAGACCGCGGATCCAGTCCAGCAGGATCCCGGTCTTATTCAAAAGCACCGGAAGCGCGGCGCAGGCAATGGAATCCGTGTCTGTCCGCATCTGTTTTGCCGGAGAGATAATGATCCTCACGGCAGCTCTCCCAGCATCTGGGCGGGATTGTCGGCAGCTTTCACCTTGTCGAACGCCCTGATGATGATCCCATCCTCATCGATCAGATAGGTCGTCCGCACGACGCCCATGGATACCTTGCCGTAGTTCTTTTTCTCTTTCCATACATCGTATGCCCGGATCACCGCCGTCTCTGTATCGGAAAGCAGCGTAAAAGGCAGACCGTATTTCTCTTCGAATTTTTTATGAGATGCCACCGTATCTTTGCTCACTCCCAGTACGACCGCGCCTTTTTCACGAAACTGCGGATACAGCTCTCCAAACGTACATGCCTGCTTCGTACAGCCGGCCGTCATATCCTTGGGATAGAAATACAGGATGACCTTCTGACCCCGGTAGTCTGAAAGGCTCCTCATTTCCCCATTCTGATCCGGCAGCGTAAACGCCGGGGCTTTCGTTCCAATTTGCAGCATTACTGTCTCCTTTCCATGCCGTAGATCCCGAAACAACTATAGGGCAATGGTCAGTGTTCCACTTGAACAGCAGGGTACCATCCCTGATAAAAGTATAAGCAAAACCCGTAAAAATATCAACGCCTCAGCAGATCCGGCTTTACATACCGTATTACCGTGCCGGACCTTTTCTTATCTCAGCGCATCGCTTCCTTCATTTCCCGGACAAATGCCCCGATATGGGGCGGTGCTTCCCTGCCGTACTTCTCAAGCAAGCGGATGATCGCCGATCCGACAATGGCGCCGTCGGACAGGTCCGCCATTCTCTTTGCCTGTTCCGGCGTGGAGATACCGAAACCGATGGCGCAGGGAATACTTGTGTTTTGCCTTACCACTTTAATGATAGAGGCAAGATCCGTGGTGATCTCGCTTCTGGTGCCCGTTACGCCAAGGCTGGAGACAATGTATAAAAAGCCTTCGGCTTCCTTTGCGATCATGGAGATCCGGTCTTCCGAGGTGGGCGCGATCATGGAGATCAGGTCCACACCGTATGTCCGGCAGGCCGGCAGAAATTCTTCTTTTTCCTCGTAGGGTAGATCCGGAAGGATCAGTCCGTCGATCCCCGTCTCCCGGCAGGCAGAGATGAACCGTTCCGCTCCATAGGAAAAAACGACATTCGCATAGGTCATGAAAACCATCGGGATGCCGATATCCCGGCGGAGCTTTCTTACCATCTCAAAGATATGATCTGTCCGGACACCGCCGGCGAGCGCCCTGACGTTGGCACCCTGGATCACCGGCCCCTCCGCGGTAGGATCCGAAAAGGGGATGCCCAGTTCGATCAGGTCCGCTCCGTTTTCCGCCATCTGACGGACCGCAGCTTCCGTCGTATCCAGATCCGGGTCCCCGCAGGTAATAAAGGGTATAAATGCTTTTCCTTTCTCAAAGGCCTTTTTGATATTACTCATGGATGTTTTCTCCTCTGTAGCGGGCGATGGCGGCGCAGTCCTTGTCTCCCCTGCCGGAGATCGTAATGACAATGATCTGATCCGGAGACAAATACGGCGCGATCTTCATGGCATGTGCGACAGCATGTGCGGATTCAATGGCGGCAATGATGCCTTCCGTGCGTGCCAGATACTCAAAAGCCTGCACAGCTTCCTCATCCGTCACCGGAACATATTCCGCGCGCCCGATATCATGAAGATATGCATGCTCCGGTCCGATGCCCGGATAATCCAGACCGGCCGAGATCGAATATACCGGCGCGATCTGGCCGTCGGCATCCTGACAGAAATAGGACTTCATTCCATGAAAGATGCCCAGTTTTCCGGTGGCGATGGTCGCCGCGGTTTCCAGGGTATCTATTCCACGCCCGGCAGCTTCACAGCCGATCAGCCGTACATCCGGGTCATCGATGAAATGATAAAAGCTCCCGATCGCGTTGGAGCCGCCGCCCACGCAGGCCAGGACCGCATCCGGAAGCCGGCCTTCCTTTTCCAGGATCTGCTCTTTGATCTCCCGCGAGATCACGGACTGGAAGTCCCGTACGATGGCAGGGAAAGGATGCGGGCCCATGACGGAACCCAGGCAGTAATGGGTATCGCTGACCCGTGAGGACCATTCACGCATGGCTTCCGATACCGCATCTTTAAGCGTAGCCGTTCCTGTCTTCACCGGGATCACCTCAGCGCCGAGCAGCCGCATACGGTAGACGTTCAGTGCCTGCCGGACCGTATCCTCTTCTCCCATAAACACGATACATTCCATATCCATGAGTGCCGCAGCAGTTGCCGTAGCTACGCCGTGCTGCCCCGCGCCGGTCTCCGCGATCAGCCGCGTCTTGCCCATTTTTTTTGCCAACAGTGCCTGACCCAGAACGTTGTTGATCTTATGGGCACCGGTATGGTTCAGATCTTCTCTCTTGAGGTATATTTTCGCCCCGCCAAGGTCCTTTGTCATCCTGGCTGCGTAATAAAGCCTCGAAGGCCTGCCGGCGTACTCATTGAAGAGCTCCGTAAGTTCTCTGTTAAAACCGGGATCATCTTTATAATGATCGTAAGCTTTCTCCAGCTCTATCACGGCATTCATCAGTGTTTCCGGGATATACTGCCCTCCATAAATGCCGAATCTTCCGTTTATCACAATAACCTCCTTCCACACACGACCATCCTGTATGGTGTTTTACTCTGTCCGCTCCCGCAATATGTCCGAAAAGAGAGACTGCTTTCTTTTTCACGACATCGCTTCCATAATGGCCCGGATCTTTTTTTCCGATTTCAGGCCCGGAACGTCTTCGGCACCGGTCATAACATCCATATAATCCGGCTGGAATTCCAAAAGCAGTTCCCTTATGTTTTTCTCTGTAATGCCTCCGCCGAGGATCATCTTTTTGGAAGATGCTTTTACGCTCTTTCTTTCCTCCCCGGTCAGAGAAAGCTTTCCTCCGCCTGCCGCTGCGTTCCCGGCATCACGGCTGTCAATAAGAATATAATCTGCCTGCGAGGATCCCAATAAGTGAATGGTATCGGCAAGGCTTTCGGTGCCGAACATCTGCTTTCGTAAAGCGGAATTCGCCGGAACGCTGCGGATCAGCTCTATCCCGATATCATGCAGACTTTCGGCAATGCGGTCTGTTTCCTCCAGTGTTTCCGTATAGTGCAGCTGCACCTTATCCGGCATGAGCAAGCGGGCTATCTCCAGCACCTTTTCCGGTGCGCCCCCGGTTACGACACAGCTTCCGGTCTTCACCTTCCCGATCAATGACTGTGCCTGCTGACGGCTGATGTTCCACGGAACATCGACAGGATACTCCACCACAAGACCGGTGATATCCGTCTGCAGCGCGTTGCAGATATCCACACCCCGCTGATCAGTGACTCCGCAGATCTTCAATCCGCTTTTTCGTGACAGGGAACGGAACATCATCACCGGGTCTTCCGCCTGCAAAAGAGCCGTCCCCGTCAGGACCGCATCCGCACCCGCACGGACCGCGGTCCTGGCGTCATCTCCGCAGCTCAGCCCGCTCTCGACAACAATAAAAGCCTCCCGGCCGCGGATACCTTCCAGCAGCCCCGACGCATGCCTGACATCCCCATTGTCCCGTTCCAGCTCCAGAATATTCCGGTTGTTGATACCGACAAGCGGCGCCCCGAGACGGAAGGCAAAGTCCAGTTCTTCTTCGGTGTGCGTCTCCACCAGAGGCATCAGGCCTCTGCGAAGCGCCCCCTTATAGAGCCGCTCCAGCTTTTCTTCTCCCAGGCAGGATACGATCAGGAGAATGGCCGATGCTCCTGCGTTTACGGTTTCGTCAAGATCCCGCTCATCCTCGATGAAGTCCTTTCTCAGAACCGGGATCTTCACATGACTGCAGATATCCTCAAGCATACGTACCGATCCATGAAACTCCTTCTCTTCCGTGACCACGGAGAGCGCCGGAGCGCCGGCAGCGGCAAGCATAGCCGCGTATCCGGCAGGATCTCTTCCCCGCAGAAGATCGCCTTCTTTGGGAGAAAATGCCTTAATGTCCGGTATTACCGGGATAAGACCCTCCCCCTTTTTGATTTTCAGTCCCTCTAAAAAATCCATAGTCTCAGAATGCATTGGAGCGCTGAACCAGTTCCTCCAGCTTTGCCGCGGCAAGACCGTCATCGATGATCTTCCTTACCATCGTGATCCCTTCATCAAAGCCTTTCGCTTTGTCTCCGACGACCAGGGCTCCGGCAGCATTGATCAGTACCGCGTCCCTTCTGGCATCCCGTATGCTCCCGTTGAAAACGCCTCTGATCGTTGCCGCGTTTTCTTCCGGTGTTCCGGTTTTGATCTGGTCGATGGTACACCGTTCCAGTCCGAAATCCTCCGGGGAGATCTCATATTCTTTTAACGCTCCGTCTTTCAGTTCCAGGATCCGTGTTGTACCGAGAAGCGAGATCTCGTCCAGGCCGTCCATACCATGAACAAACATCGCCCGGGTATAACCGATCTCTTTGGCGACAGTAGCGACCTGCTCCAGGAGCTCGGGCTTATAAACGCCCAGCAGATGTCTTGGCGCGAAAGCCGGGTTGATCAGGGGACCGATGATCGTATAGAAGATCGTCTTGATGCCCAGTGCCGCTTCCGGCGCCAGCACTTTGCCCATGACGGGATGGAATAAAGGCGCATAGATAAAGGCGATGCCGATGTCTTCGATCAGCTTTGCCGCCTGTTCGGGAGTCAGGTTGATATTTACCCCCAATGCCTCCAGGACATCCGCACTGCCCGACAAACTGGATATGGAGCGGCTTCCGTGCTTAGCGACCGGGATCCCGGCAGCCGCGGCGATCAGTGCGGTCGCAGTGGAAATGTTATACGTAGACAGGCCTCCGCCGGTGCCGCAGGTATCCATGGTCTCCGCCGAAGTATGCGGAACGATCGGAATACAGTTTTCCCGCATGGCCTTGGCGATGTAGGCCGTTTCCTTCAATGTTGTGCCCTTCATGACGAGTGCTACCAGGAAACCGGAGATCTGTCCTTCTGTCAGCCTGTCTTCCCGGATATCCGTGATGATCTCCAGAACCTCTTCTTCCGTCATATCCTGCTTGTTTGTAAGCTTTGCCAAGATTTCTTTGTACATCGTTTTTCCTCCTGCAAAAAACTTCTGATACTCTGCCGGGGAAATAAAAAAGCCCCTGACAGAAAGATACTATCTGTCAAGGACGAATAGATACACTTGCCGTGCGACACTATCCGCGGTGCCACCTTGAATTCACGGTCTGACCCGTGCGCTTGTCAGGATACCAGCATATCCCCGGCATGTAACGTTTGCCTCACGTCGCGGAATACTCGGAATCTCTTCCTTTGACCGCGCCCTCGGAAGTCCATTCGGTGCAATATCTCACACTGCGATCTCACCATCCGCAGCTCTCTCATGTGACAGGGAAGACACCTACTTACTCTCCCTCAACGGTTTGATTTTTTTATTATAACATGTAATATCATATCACATCTTAAAAGTCAAGCGGAAGATCTTGCAGAATCCCATCCATAAACAAACGACCCGGGAGATTTTATCTTCAGGGTCGTCGTCATGTATTTATCAGAGTATGGTTTTTAATAGAGCTTCGCGCCCGCCGGGATGTGCGGATCCACCATGATCAGCTGCAGCTTTTCCTCACCCTCCACTTTATGAAGAGCGCTCAGCAGCATACCGTTGGACTCCATCCCCATCATCGCTCTCGGCGGGAGGTTCACGATCGCGAGCAGCGTCTTCCCGACGAGCTGTTCCGGCTCGTAGAAGGCGTGGATTCCGCTCAGGATCACACGTTTCTCGTCCGTTCCGTCGTCCAGGACGAACTTTAAGAGCTTCTTGGACTTCGGCACAGCCTCGCACTCCAGTACCTTCACGGCACGGAAATCAGACTTGCTGAAGGTCTCAAAGTCCACATGATCTTTGAACAGCGGCTCGATCTCCACTTTGGAAAAATCGAGAGGCTCTGCAGGTGCTGCGAAGGGATCTGCCGGTGCAGCCTGTGCGGCATCCGGAGCAGCCGGATCTTCTTCCGAAGATTCCGCATTTCCCTCTCCGCCGGTCTTGATCGACTTCATCGTCGGGAACAGCAAAACGTCGCGGATCGCCTGACTGTCGGTCAGAAGCATGACGAGACGGTCGATACCGTACCCGATACCGCCTGTAGGCGGCATGCCGATCTCCAGCGCATTCAGGAAATCCTCGTCGGTATGCTGTGCTTCCTCGTCTCCGGCTTCACTGAGCGCATCCTGTGCCTTAAAACGCTCTCTCTGGTCGATCGGGTCGTTGAGCTCGGAATAGGCGTTGCACATCTCACGGCCGTAGATATAAAGTTCAAAACGCTCGACACGGTCAGGCTGACCGGGCTTCTTTTTGGTCAGCGGGCTGATCTCTATCGGATGCTCCGTGATAAAGGTGGGCTGGATCATTTTTTCTTCGCAGTACTCGTCGAAGAAAAGATTCAGGATATCGCCCTTCTTATGGCGGTCTTCAAACTCAATACCGCGTTCCTTCGCCAGCGCCTTTGCCTCCTCATCGCTGTGGACCTCTTCAAAATCCACACCGGCATACTGCTTCACAGCTTCATTCATGGTCAGACGCAGGAACGGCTTGGCCATGTCGATCACCGTGCCGTTATATTCGATCACCGCACTGCCGCAGACTTTCTCGGCAAGATACCGGAACATGCTCTCGGTCAGTTCCATCATGCCGTTATAATCTGTATATGCCTGATAGAGTTCCATCAGTGTGAACTCCGGATTGTGGCGGGTGTCCAGACCCTCGTTGCGGAATACACGGCCGATCTCATAGACGCGCTCCAGACCGCCGACGATCAGACGCTTTAAGTATAACTCCAGGCTGATGCGAAGTTTAAGATCCTCGTCCAGTGCGTTGAAATGGGTCTCGAACGGACGTGCTGCCGCACCGCCCGCATTGGATACGAGCATCGGTGTCTCCACCTCGATAAATCCCCTGCCATCCAGGAAATTGCGGATCTCTTTTATGATCATGGAGCGCCTGATGAAGGTATCCTTTACCTCCGGGTTCATGATCAGATCGACGTAGCGCTGACGGTAGCGGGTATCCACATCGGTAATACCGTGGAACTTCTCCGGCAGGATCTGCAGGGACTTGGAAAGCAGGGTCACAGATTCCGCGTGTACGGAAGTCTCACCGGTCTTGGTCCGGAAAGCATATCCCTTTACACCGACGATGTCTCCGATATCCATCTTTTTGAAATCCGCATAAGCCTCTTCGCCGACCGCGTCTCTGGCTACATAGACCTGGATCTTGCCGTCACGGTCCTGTATATGACAGAAAGAAGCCTTGCCCATGACGCGCTTGAGCATGATACGGCCTGCTATGGAGACCCGGATAGGAGATGCGTCCATGATCGCTCTGCGCTCATTATAATCCGCGTTCAGGATCTCTCTTGCAGCTGCTTCGTCCAATCCTTCCGTATCCGGCACCGGACGGTCGCCCAGTAATTCTTTTTCATGTGCCGCGTAAAGGGCAGTGACCTCTTCGGAGTGATGCGTCTGGTCATAGGTCGTGATCACAAAAGGATCCTTCCCTGCAGCCTGCAGCTCCGCGAGCTTCTCCCGGCGGACCTGGCGAACGCGGTTCAGATCCATCTCCTGGCTCTGTCCCTTCTGACTGCTCTGTGCTGTTTCTTTCCTGTCCATATTCTCTCCCATACATATACCCTTTCGCTCTCATACCGCCCGCGGGCGTCATGCAACTCTTTATAAAAGAAAATGCTGATCAGATCAGCATTTTCAAAGTCATATCTCAGCCTGCCTTGCGGATGTCAAGCACCTTGTACTGTACGGTGCCTCCCGCAGGAAGCGTCACATCCACAACGTCCCCGATCTTATGCCCCATCAGGGCGGATCCGACGGGAGACTCATTGCTGATCTTTCCTTTCAGACTATTGGCTTCGGAGGAACCGACGATCTGGTACTCAACTTCTTCCTCATATTCCATGTCATAAAGCATTACTTCACAGCCGACATTTACCTTGCCGGGATCAAACTCCTCATCGACAACGACTTCCGCATTCTTAAGGATGCTCTCCAGCTCGACGATACGGCGTTCGATCTCACTCTGCTCGTCCTTTGCCGCATCATAATCCGCATTCTCGGACAGGTCTCCCTGCTCTCTCGCTACCTTGATCTTCTCGGCAACTTCCTGCCGCCGGACCACTTTCAGCTCATGCAGTTCTTCTTCATATTTCTTAAGACCCGCATAAGTGATCATGGTTTTTGTTTCTTCTTTCGCCATGACTTTTATAACTCCTCCATGGTAATGATAGGCATAGTTCTAAACGCAAATTATATCCATAGAAGAAGTGGCTGTCAACTGACGAAAAAATGAATTTCGTATGAATTATGATACTTTTTGTCTGATCCTACATCTTTCCGACGAAGTCACGAAGTTCATCCAAAGAATTGATGACATTCATTTCGACACGGAGTTTTGCCGCCCCCGGAAGACCCGAAGTATACCATGCCAGATGCTTCCTCATTTCCGGGATCGCCAGCTTCTCTCCTTTGAAACGGACTGCCAGTTCCGCATGCCGGACAGCCATGGCCTTCCGCTCCTCCGGTGTCGGCTCAGGGAGCAGCTCGCCGCTCTCCAGATACCGGATCGTACGCCGGATCAGCCAGGGATTACCTTTTGCGCCCCTGGCGATCGCGACGCCGTCGCATCCCGTCTCATCGATCATCCGTTTCGCATCCTCCGGTGAAAAAATATCGCCGTTGCCGAACACGGGGATCCGCACGGCCTCTTTCACCTGCCGGATCACATCCCAGTCCGCCTGGCCGCTGTACATCTGCGCGCGCGTCCTTCCGTGCAGTGTGATTGCTGCCACACCCGCCTGCTCCGCCATTTTCGCAAACTCCACCGCATTTACATGTTTATCGTCAAATCCTTTGCGGAACTTGACTGTGACCGGCATGGGTGAGAGAACACGGACCATCATATCCAGGATCTGAAATGCCAGATCAGGCTTTTTCATGAGGGCAGATCCTTCACCATTATTGACGATCTTCGGCACCGGGCACCCCATGTTGACATCGATCACATCAAAGCCGGGAGCGATCCGCTCTGCCATTCTTGCCATGATCATAGGATCGGAACCAAAGAGCTGCACTGCGATGGGATGCTCATTTTCCGCCGTCTGCAGGATCAGGTGGTTGTTTCTGTTGTTGTAAAAGATGCCCTTGGCAGAGACCATTTCCGTGCTGGTCAGGGCGACACCCATTTCCTCCAGCAGAACGCGATATGCCGTATCGGTGATGCCGGCCATCGGTGCCATGATAACATTATTTTTCAGGGTAATATTTCCGAGTCTGATCAAATCTTTCTCTTTCTGAATAAAATTATTAAATTATGAACGAAATGTTTTCGAAAACATTTCCAGTTGTTCAAACAATTCGGCATTGTCTGCCTGGATCCTGCGGATCTTCAGTTCCGCGCCGATCTCATCGATGGGATCGATCGTCTGCAGGTGGAGCCGGTGATCCTGATCATACGAGATCGTGATCGCGCCGCCCACATCCGCACAGTAGCTCACGCAGATGACCTTCAGCTCCTTTTTGACTTCCTCCGGCAGAATGCCGAAATCCTCTTCATTGAAATACCAGCGCATGCTCTGCGCATTGGCGCCGCAAAGTACTGTATCCATATCGTTTCCTCTTAAATCTTTGCTGCCCGTGAGATATTCCTGCCTGTGTCGTTTGCGGGCATATCATACCGGACACCTACAGCCCGAGTACCCTGGTCTTCACATTTTCCTCCCCGTATTCTTTGTACAGGAGAGCCAGGGTATCCTCATCCGTCCTTACCGCAAGATCACGCGGAAGCCGCTTGACGGCTTTTTCCCTGCGGAGATAGACTACTACCGGTACATGTCCCTGATGCTCAAAGCACTTTTCTTCCAGCCCGGATCCGGCAGCTTTATAAGCCTTCATATCTTCAAATGCGATCCAGAGTTCCTTGCGTATGTTGTCCACATCCCGCAGTGTTTCCGCCAGCAGGCTTGCGTTTTCATCCCGTCCGATGCTGATGCGTCCGGTCACGAAGACCCGGCTGTCCGGCTCCGTCAATTCACGGAACCGATCCAGCACATCCGGAAAGACCAGCACTTCGAATTGCCCGTAGATATCTTCGAACGTAAGAAACGCCATTTGCCTGTCTTTCCTGGTGACCTTCAGCTTTCGCTCCAAGATGATCCCTCCGCTTACAACGCTGTCTCCTTCTTTCAGCCGGCATGATCCGGTAGCATCATCTGCCCGATAGTCGTATGACCAGGCATTCACGATCTTTCGAAAGCTGTCCGCATAGGTCTCCATGGGATGCCCGCTGAGATAGATCCCGGCAGCTTCCTTCTCGTATGCCAGCAGTTCATTTTTGCTGAATTCCTGCAGCTCCGGCATCTTGTGCCTGAAGCTTGCCTTGCCGGAAGGATCGGCTATATCGAACAGTGTGATCTGTCCGCTGATCTCGGACTTCCGTCGCGATGACGCCTCATCCAGCAGTTCATTCATCATGCTGAGTTTCTGACGCCGATTTCCGGGAAGGGAGTCAAAGGCACCGGCTTTGATGAATCCTTCGATAGCTTTACGGTTGACCGAAGGAGGCATGCGATCGATAAAATCTTCCAGATCCCTGAACTTTCCGCTGTCTTCACGTACCCGGACGATATCCTCCACGACGGTACGTCCTACACCTTTGATCGCCGTCAGTCCGTATAGGATCGTCCCCCGGTTTTCATTGCCTGCCCTGCTGCCGCCGGTATTGGGCAGTGTTCCTTCCAAAGCAGTCCTGACAGCCGTAAATCCGTAGTCTCCTTCATTGATATCGGGCGGCATCATCCGGATCCCCATCCCGCGGCAAGCCTGAATATATTCCGAAGCTTTGGAGGTATTATCCATCACAGAAGTCATCAGGGCAGCCATAAACTCTGCGGGATAATAATATTTCAGCCAGGCAGTCTGGAAAGAGACCACAGCATACGCCGCTGCATGGGATTTATTGAATGCGTACGAAGCAAAGTCCGTCATCTCGTCAAAGATATGATTGGCCGTCCGCTCTTCAATACCGTTTGCGATACACCCGCGTACCCCTTCTTCATCATTGCCATAGACGAAGTTATAACGCTCTTTCTGCATGACAGCGTGCTTTTTCTTGGACATTGCCCGGCGCACGAGATCCGCCCGCCCGAGCGTATACCCCGCAAGCCTCTGCACGATCTGCATTACCTGCTCCTGGTAAACGATACAGCCATAGGTCGTGGAAAGGATCGGCTCCAGCTCCGGGCATTCATAATGGACAGAATCCCGGTTTTCCTTGCCCTGTATATACCGGGGAATAAAGTCCATCGGGCCCGGCCGGTACAGTGCCAGTCCCGCGATGATGTCGTCGATGCTCTCGGGCTTCAGCTCTTTCATAAAAGCCGTCATGCCCGCGGATTCCAGCTGGAATACGCCCGTCGTATCTCCGCGGGAAAGCATACGGAAGACCTCCGGATCGGTGTTGTCGATCCGGTCGATGTCGATCTCCACACCGTAATTGCGCCGGATCTGATCCAGGGCATGCCGGATCACCGTCAGGGTCCTGAGACCCAGGAAGTCCATTTTCAGAAGTCCCAGTTCCTCCAGAGTCGTCATGGTGAACTGCGTCACGATCGTGCCGTCCTGGTTTCTGGAAAGCGGAACGAACCGATCCACCCGGTCCCTGGTGATCAGTACACCTGCAGCATGCATCGACGAATGTCTGGGAAGTCCTTCCAGCCGTTTGGAAATATCGATCATATAACGGATCTGCGTATCTGTCTCATAGGACTTTTTGAGATCCGGGCTCTGGGCAAGCGCCTTATCCAATGTCATCCCGAGCTCGTTGGGGATCATCCGGGCTATCTGGTCGCACAGGGCATAGGGAAGATCCAGTACGCGTCCGACATCCCGGACCACTCCCCGTGCCGCCAGCGTTCCGAAAGTAATGATCTGCGCGACATTATCCTTGCCGTATTTCCCGATCACATAATCGATCACTTCCTGCCGGCGCTCATAACAGAAGTCCACGTCAATATCCGGCATGGAGACGCGTTCCGGATTCAGGAAGCGCTCAAACAGCAGGCTGTAGCGGATCGGGTCAATGTTGGTGATCTCCAGGGCGTATGCTACGACCGATCCGGCTGCAGACCCCCTGCCGGGTCCCACCGGGATCCCATGCCGCTTTGCATATCCGATAAAATCAGAAACGATCAGGAAGTAATCAACGAATCCCATCGTCTCGATCGTTTTAAGTTCGTATTCCAGCCGGCCCCTCAGATCCGTCCCGTATACGGATAAGCCGCCGTCTGCTGCCTGCAGACAGCCGGGATAGCGTTTCTCCATTCCTTCATGGCACAGGCGCCGCAGGAAGGAGTCTGCAGTCTCCCCTTCCGGTACCGCAAACACCGGCAGCTTATAGTTGCCAAATTCAATATCTACCTGACACCGGTCGGCGATCTTTGCGGTATTATCCAGGGCCTGCGGAGCATAGCGGAAGAGTTCCCGCATCTCTTCTTCGGATTTCAGATAGTACTGTCCTCCCTCATAACGCATCCGGTCCGTATCGGAGACCTTTTTGCCGGTCTGGATGCATAGGAGGATATCATGCGCCTCCGCATCTTCCGGCCAGGTATAATGGCTGTCGTTGGTCGCGATCAGTTCGATGCCCGTTTCCCGGCTGAGCCGCATCAGTCCTGCGTTGACCGTACGCTGCAGCTCGATCCCGTGGTCCTGCAGCTCAAGATAAAAATTGTCCGGCCCGAATATATCTCTGTAGCGGAGCGCTGCCTTCTTTGCTTCTTCATACAGACCGCTTCCCAGATACCTTGCCACTTCGCCTGCCAGACAGGCGGAGCTTGCGATGATCCCCTCATGGTACTGCCGCAATGTTTCCAGATCCACGCGGGGCTTATAATAAAAACCGTCCACAAATCCTGTGGAAACGATCTTCATAAGATTGGCATACCCCTGATCGTTCTCAGCCAGCAGGATCAGATGATAATAGCGGTCTTCATCCTCACGGTTCTGCCGTTCAAAGCGGGAACCCGGCGCAACATAGACCTCACAGCCCAGTATAGGCTTTATGCCCTGCTTCAGCGCCTCTTTATAAAAGTCGATCACGCCGTACATGACTCCGTGGTCAGTGATGGCAAGCGCAGTCTGTCCCAACTCCTTTGCACGCGAAATAAGCTCGCCGATCCGTGAAGAACCGTCCAGCAGGGAATACTGCGTATGTACATGAAGATGCGTAAACATATTCTTGATCGTTAAGGATATCTGCCGCGAAATATGGGCGCCTGCCCTTACATCATATAATACACCAAGTCTGTCCTTTTAAAAACAAAAAGTGCAGGCGCCCCGCAGATCCGGAGCGCCCGCACCGAAGTGTTGTCTGGTATGACCTTACCCGGCAAAGAACGTCGAGATCGCCTCCACGGCTTCCTCTTCGTCACTGCCTTCCGCCGTAACTGTGATGGCATCCCCGCTGTAAGACACCAGTGTCATTACTCCCATGATACTTTTGGCATTGATCCTCTTGTTCTGGCAGTTCAGGTGGATCCTGGAGGTATACTCACCCGCCAGGGAAACCAGTTCAGCCATAGCCCGCTCGGTATCATGCGCCAGATTAACTACCACATTGCGACTTGTCATAATAGTCCTCCCATAAAACTGACTATTTGCAGTTTACAATGAACCGTTCCTAAGTTCATCTGCTATTTTCGCTAACTTACGAAAGCGATGGTTGATGCCTGAGCGTCCCACTCCGGGAATCCGCCCGGACAGCTCCTGCAGAGTCGCTTCGGGCAACTCGAGGCGAAGCTCCGCGATCTCCCTGAGGGGCTCGGGAAGATTTCTGAGGCCGATCCGGTCACGGATCAGTTCGATATCCTCCACCTGTCTCAGGGACGCGGATACGGTCTTGTTGATGTTGGCTGTCTCAAAATTGACACGCCGCTGGACCGTCCCCCGCATTTCCTTGACGACACGTACATTCTCGTAATGCAGCAGGGCATTGTGCGCACCCAGAAGTGCCAGCATATCCGTTATCGCATTGCTGTCCTTCAGATAGACCAACGGCCTGCCTTTGCGCTGCATCCGCTTTGCGGCAATGCCGAACCTTCGGATCGCCCGCATGGTCTTTTCTGCTTCTTCCGAAGAATCACAGACAAAATCAAGGTGATAAAGCTTTTCCGGATCACTGACCGAACCGGAACGAACGAAAAGGGTCATTAAAAACTCTTTTTCCTCTATCAGCTCTCTGTTTTCGGTTATTTTACTATGCCGGTTTTTGAAAGTAAAGTATTTATTTTTGACTTCATCCCGGACTTCGGCGGAAAAAGACATGTTATATATGCTCCGGGTAAACGTACAAAGGTGTCTTAGCGTGATCTGCTTTTATCTGCTGATGCAGCTGTGTTCGATCTTCAGCCCGTAATCCGCATTTTCCTTAAGATGCGCATAAACGGCTTCTGCGACCGTCACGGAACGATGCCGTCCTCCCGTGCAGCCAAAAGCAATAATAAGCTGGTTCTTTCCTTCTTCGATAAAACGAGGGATAAGAAAATCCAAAAGCCCGTTGAGCCGCTGCATAAATTCCACGGAGTCCTCATTCTGCATCACGAAGTCCCTGACTTCCTGCATCAGCCCTGTTTTAGCCCGGAGTTCCTCCACATAGTACGGATTCGGAAGGAAACGAACGTCGAAAACCATATCCGCATCCTGCGGGATCCCGTATTTGTAGCCAAACGACAGGATCGTTACATAGAGATTTCGGAAGCTTGCATTTCGTGAAAAGATCTGCTCAAGCTGCTGCCGCAGATCCCTGGTAAGCATGGTCGAAGTATCCAGCACATAATCCGCGCGCTTTTTCAGCCATCCGAGCGCCTCCCGTTCTTTTCGTATACCGTCTTCCACATGACCGTCCGCGGAAAGGGGATGAGCCCTGCGCGTTTCCTTGAAGCGTTTGACAAGCGTCTGGTCGGACGCATCCAGAAACAGGATACGGTACTCGTTGTCGTCCTGTTCCCTCGCTTCAAGCAGACTTCTTAACACCGAAAGCTGGTCGGCATTGCGGATATCTACTACGATCGCGGCTTTCTGGTGGCTTCCTTCCTGCAGGATCTCCAGGAATTTGGGAATCAGCAGGACCGGCATATTATCGACACAATAATATCCCAGATCCTCCATCGTTTTCAGCGCCACCGTCTTGCCGGCGCCCGACATTCCTGTCATGATCACAAATTCCATGCAGTCTCCCTTTATGCCTTCATCTCGGCGTTGACTCTCTTGAAGAATTCCTCCGGCGCGCTGTATCCCATCTTTTTCGCACGGTTGTTGACCGCAGCACTCTCCACGATGATCGCGATATTTCTGCCCGGACGGATCGGGATATTGTGCGTCCTGACCTTGTTGCCGAGGATCTCCATATACGTGTCTTCCAGACCGAGTCTGTCGAATTTCTTGTCCTTCTTATACTCTTCCAGATTGATGACCATGTCGATGTTCTGGCTCTGCTTGACGGCCTCAAAGCCGAACATCGCGCGGACATTGATGATGCCGATTCCGCGAAGCTCAATGAAGTCTTTGGTCATCTCGGGAGCTACGCCGACCAGAGTCTCATCCGACACTTTACGGATCTCTACGACGTCATCCGATACAAGCCGGTGTCCCCGCTTTACAAGCTCCAGAGCTGCTTCCGACTTGCCGATGCCGCTGTCGCCCATGATCAGGACCCCCTCGCCGTATACGTCGATCAGGACTCCGTGCAGGGTGGTGCGCGGCGCAAGCAATACCCGCAGCCACCGGATCAGTTCACTGGTCGTCTCCCCGGTGGAATGGGGGCTGATCAGGATCGGGAGCTTCTCTTCCCTGCAGATCTCGATGATGCCGTCACAGGGATGATACCCCCTGGTGAAAATAAAGCACGGGATCCCCTCATAAGAGGCTATGCGGGCTATGCGTTCCCGTATCACAGGCTTTTCCAGCGTATCGAGATACTGCTGCTCAGCCTGCCCGAAGATCATCACCCTTCCGCCCTGAAAATAATCAAAGAATCCTGTCAGCTGTAATGCAGGCCTGGTCAGGTTATAACTCAGGATCTTCCGGCTGGCCAGATCGATCTCCGGCAGCAGGTTCTCCATGTTCATTCTTGCGCAGAGGTTCGCGACGTTAGCTTCCTGATTAAGAATGGTGTTTGGCATTTTCCGCTCTCCTGTACATGCAGCCCGGAAATGACCGGACAAGGTTATGGTTTCACGATTTTCAGAAGTCACCGAGGAACCGGACCTCCGGTTCCAGGCGAACGCCGCTCAATGCATACACAGTCTCCTGTACATGGCGGATCAGCGCCGCGATATCGGATGCTGTCGCACGGTCATGGTTGATAATAAAGCCGGCATGTTTTTCACTGACCTGTGCTCCTCCGATCCGGCAGCCCTTCAGCCCCGCATCCTGGATCAGCTTGCCGGCAAAATGCCCCTCGGGACGTTTGAACGTCGAACCGGCTGACGGATACTCCAGGGGCTGTTTCTCCTTCCGCAGCGCCGCGATCTCTTCCGTACGCTTCCGGATCTCCTCCGGATCACCCTTTTGCAGAACGATCTCCGCGCGGCTGACGATATACCCTTCATCCATCAGCCGGGAACCGCGGTAACGAAATGCGGCTTCGCTTCCTGAAATCGTTCTCAGCTCTCCCTGACGCGTGATCACTTCCACAGAGCGTACCACATCCTTCATCTCACGCTCAAAGGCACCGGCGTTCATGATGCAGGCGCCGCCGACGCAGCCGGGAATGCCTGCCAGGGATTCAAATCCGGTGCCGCCGAATTTGGCCGCATAGTTTCCCACAGATGTCATGGTACATCCGGCTCCGACATCCATGACCAGTTCATCATCAGTATACTCATAGCCAAGCATCGTAAATGAAGTCCCGTCATTCCGCCCGAGATCAATGACCACGCCCCGGAACCCGGTGTCTGACACCAGCAGATTGGAACCGTTGCCGATGATGAAATACGGGATCCGGTTCAGCTCCATATACCGTACCAGTCCCGCTGTCTCTCTGGCGTTCTTCGGTATGATATAATAATCCGCCGGCCCGCCCACGCGGAATGTGGTGTGCTGTGCCATGGGCTCTTTCTGCCGGATCTCTCCGCCTGTGATTTTTCGAATATTCTGAAGATTCATTTCTTTTTATTCGTATGTTTTGAGTAATTCTTTTTCTTTTTCGATCTTATCCGGATCAGAATTCATAAACAACACACTGCCTTCGCTTCCCGCGATTTCTTCCCGCAGACCTTCCGCTTCCAGAAGCGCCTTTGTCTCCTCTGCCACATGCACTGCGGCATCATAGAAAAGGATCTCCTTGTCAAAACAAGCCTGCAGTTCCCTGCGGACAAATGGAAAATGCGTGCATCCCAGCACGATGCAGTCCGTTTTCTCTCTGTACGGCGCCATAGCTTCCTGCAGATAGCTTACGAACTGTTCGTGATCTGCCTGCTGGCCCTCCACATAGGGCACGATACCGGTCGCCGCGTACAGGGAGATCTCGGCCCGGCCTTCCAGTTCCCGGAGCTGGTTCTGAAGGCGCCGTCCGCGAATGGTCGCTGTCGTTCCCAAAACCAGGATGTTCTTGCCCGGATTCTCACGGACAGCCCACCGGACCGCCGGCTCTATGCCTACAAAACGCTGTTCGGGGAACATCTGCTGAAGCCTTCCCATCGCTTCGGATGTGGTCGTATTGCAGGCGATCACAAAGCATTTGACCCTGTCCTGCTCCAGGATCCTGCGGCAGACCCCGGACGTAAGAGCCAGCAGTTCATCTGCCGTTTTGTCGCCATAGGGGGCATTGGCCGAATCCCCGTAAAATATATATTTTTCTTCCGGCATTACGCGCTGGAGCTGTTTCAGGACGGTCAGCCCGCCGAAGCCGGAATCAAAAACTGCTATACTGCTCATGACATACCAGTAAAGGATGTAGCTGAATACATCCTCTTTACCTTCCGTTCTGACTGTGCCGGTATTTTCGCCGGCGTGTTTTGACGTATCATATCACAAACCTTTTGTCAAGTATACATGAAACTTGAGTGTATATCAATGATATGTACCCTCTTTACTGGACAACCAGTAAGGAGGGTATATTTTTATGCGTTACAGTTATGAGTACAAGCGGAAATGCGTTGAACTGTACAGGAACGGAAGATGGCCCGAGACTCCGGATGGAATAAAAGATCCGGAA
>JAFSRP010000053.1 GCA_017446045.1 Lachnospiraceae bacterium
GCTGATCATCGAACACAACAACCTGGCAAACTTTGAAACCTGGATCTTCTTCAAGTGGATCTTCAAGACCTTCGTCGCTGTCATGCTGATCACGAACACCTTCAACATCGTCATGGCGGTCTTTGATGTGGCGCAGCATGTAGTCAATGCTTCCGCCGGGCTCATTTCCGGCAGCACTGTGGTCGATGCCTCCACCCTGGATTCCATCCGGGACACACTGGAGGCCATGGAAGTCGGACCGCTTCTGGGCCTGTTCCTGCAGAGCTTTATCGTGCAGGTCTGCTCTTCGATCCTGTCGGTGGCGATCTTCGTGATCGTTTACGGCCGAATGATGGAGATCTAAACTGAATTCTTCTCATATCCAGTACGTAATGGATTGTCTGAAAGAGAACACCACGGATGTCCGCAACATCAAGCAGTACCTGCTGGCAGCTCTGTACAATGCTCCGACTACGATCAGTCCTTATTATCAGGCCAAAGTTAACTACGATTTCTACGGGAATCACGACTAGGAGGTGATCACTATTGTCGAATAAGGCCGTGATTACGGCAGTAACGAACCAGAAAGGCGGGACCGGCAAGACCACCACCTGTGAGAACCTTGGTGTGGGACTGGCCATGGCCGGGAAGAAAGTCCTTCTGGTAGACACGGATCCGCAGGCGAGCCTGACGGTGGCATTGGGACATAACCGCCCTGATGACCTGCCGGTTACTCTCTCGGATCTGATGGCAAAGGTCATACAGGACCAGCCGATCGCGCCGGGGGAAGGGATCCTTCATCACCCGGAAGGCGTAGACCTGGTTCCGGCAAACATCGCTCTCGCCGGGACGGAAGTCTCACTGGTCACTGCCATGAGCCGGGAAACGATCCTGAAGCAGTACCTGGATAGATATACCCTATTAACTATTCTATCGTAAGACCAGAAGAGTATCAGCCAAGGTAAGAGAGCAGAGAAGGGAGAGGATGCAGAACTTAAATAATTCCCAAAACTAATTGAAGTTTGGGAGAAAGAACAATATAATTGGGAGTAAGAGATTTTCTCCCAACAGATGAGATAATCTCCCAAAAGTAATTATAAAATGGGCGATATACAATTGCCTTGGGAGAAAGGAGTTTCAGCTGATGCGACAATTTGATTATTCTTATCTCGCAGATAGAACATGGGATAACGAGATAATGTTGTATATTTCAAAGATTCATGAGTATAAGGGTAAGCAAGAACTTTTCTTACGTCAAAGACCTGTGGAACTGAACAGACTCATTGAAATCGCTAAGATACAGAGTACCGAAGCATCCAATAGGATTGAAGGTATCATCACTACTAATGCCAGATTGAAGCAGCTTGTAGCTGATAAAACAACACCTAAGAATCGTGATGAAGAGGAAATTCTTGGGTATCGAAATGTGCTTAATCTTGTGCATGAAAACTACGAGGTGTTACCGATTCGCAGTAGCTATATCCTTCAGATGCATCGTGATTTGCTGAAATTTACGAACTATTCATATGGCGGTCAATTTAAGCCCACACCAAATGAGATAGATATGGTGCTTGAAAATGGTGAGAAGGTTGTTTTATTCAAGCCTCTTGAACCATACGAGACAGCACCGGCAATCGAAGAAATTTGCACCAAGTATCAAGAAGCCTTGGATAAGGAGCTTGTAGACGAGTTAATCTTAATTCCATGCTTTTTACTTGATTTTCTATGTATTCATCCATTTAATGATGGCAATGGACGCATGAGCCGTTTGTTAACGTTGCTTCTGCTATACCGAAGTGGATATCTGGTAGGTCAATACATCAGTATTGAAAAAGCAATTGCTGATACTAAGGAAGCCTACTATGATGCGCTTCAAAGAGCCGACCAAGGATGGCATGAGGGGACGAATGATCCTAAGCCATTTATCAAATATATGCTGAGCATAATTCTTTCTTGCTACAAGGAATTTGAAGCGAGAGTGTCTATCGCTTATGCATCAGGTGCAAAGAGTACATCTTATGATGTTGTAAAGGCTTATGTCAGCGAACGTATTGGTAAGTTCTCTAAGCAGGAAGTTCTTATGGGATGCCCAAGTTTGGGAAGTTCATCTGTAGAGTCAGCTTTGAAGAAACTTGTTGAGGATGGAACGCTTGTTAGAATTGGTGCTGGTAGAAAAACTATGTATGCAAGAGCGGATTCTACTATCAGTTGATGGATGCTTGCTCTTCCAGCATAATCGATATTAGGGGGAATTGTTGAAAACGTTAATTCTAAACGGATCTCCGCGTATTTCAGGAGAGACAGTAAGCTTAATCAAATTAATTGCATTGGGATTAAAAGGCGATATTCCAGATATAAAGCAGTAATGATCAGACTTGACACGATTGGTCCTTACCTCCTTGCGCAAAAAAAGAGTGCGCATGCGAAAGCCGGACTTACGCTTTCGCTGCTCACTCAACGACAGGGAGTATACCACACTCTTCTTCTAAAAATCAAAGGGCTTTTTGACAGTTTTTTCTCAAAAAGCGCCAAGGGCTTTGGAGAGATTTGAAGGCTAAAAGAACACATAGCCGGTGACATCCTTGCGATGCCGGTGCGGGCATACTGAAGTCCTTCTGAAGAAAGTTAGTCCCTACATCTCAGGATGAGATGGTCCGCTTTGTTGAAAAGCAGACAGATGAGATCCTGATAAAAGCATTGGGATCTTTCAACCCGGAATTTGCAAAGGAGGATGAGTATGGACATCAGCATTCTCCTGGTTTTACAGGATTTTCGAAATGGTCCGGGAGCGTTTTTAGCAGGTTTTCTATCAAAGATGACCTGGCTGGGTGAAATCAATACGGTGATCGTGATCATGGCGTTGATCTATTGGTGTGTCAGCAAGGATTTCGGCACTTATATTCTGATGGGCTGGAGCGGCAACCGGCTGGTCAACGGCATGCTGAAGGTTACTGCCTGCGTCTATCGGCCATGGATCAGGGACGCGCGTGGGGAAGAAGTGCATAACATCCGGTTTGACAGAGGAAACAGAGAAATGGTTATCGAAACAAAGCGCCTGATAGTGTATACTATATCTCAGGGTCACGATCATCGGATGTCCGAAGCTGGACGGAGTTGATTATTCCGAAAAGCTGACGAAGATCATCCGCGATAACGACATTAAGAGCGTGACGATCGTGCGTATGGATGTGCCCTGCTGCGGCGGTCTGCAGAGAGCCGCGGAAAATGCGCTTCGTGAAAGCGGCAGGTTCATCCCCTGGCAGGTGGTTACGATCTCCCGGGACGGCAGGATCCTGGATTAAGCACAGGGATATCCCGATGCGTCCGGCGGCATTGACCGGTTGAAGTCCCGCTTAACTTGAAATCGCAGGGGGATTCACTTAATATCATTTAATGATGAATGTAATTCCGTTCTGTCTTCAGAATGATTCAATATTAAAGGAAGGATAACGATCCGGCCTCCGGCCGCACAGCATCGTTTACAAAGACAGAGATCATGATCGTATCGTGGATGACGACGAACCGCTGCAACCTGCACTGCAAACACTGCTATCAGAATGCCGGCTTCGAAAAAAATGAAGAATTAACGACACAGGAAGCAAAGACCCTGATCGACAGCATTGCCCGAGCAGGCTTTAAGATCATGATCTTCAGCGGGGGAGAGGCGCTGATGCGCCCCGATATCACCGGGCTTATCGCGCATGCATCCGCCCGCGGCCTCCGGCCCGTCGTCGGAACCAACGGCACCCTGCTCACGCCTGAGATGGTAAAAGAGCTGAAAGAGGCGGGCGCCATGGCCATGGGCATAAGCCTTGACAGCCTCGACCCAGCCAAACACAATGCCTTTCGCGGCGATCCTGACGCCTTTGATCTGACAGTGCAGGGAATGAAGAACTGCCGCGAACTCGGACTCCCCTTCCAGATCCATACCACTGTCATGGACTGGAACCGGGACGAGATCTGCGACATGATCGATTTTGCAGCGGGGATCGGCGCCGCTGCCGTCTATCTTTTCTTCCTGATCCCCGTGGGACGCGGCGAATTCATAAAGGAGTCCGCCCTGGAAGTACAGGCCTATGAAGAGTTGCTGCAGACCGTCATGAAAAAATCTGCCGGGGTGCCTGTCCTGATCAAACCGACCTGCGCTCCGCAGTTCATGCGCGTGGCAAAGCAGCTGGATGTGCCCGTGAGCCGCCGTTTTACGAGAGGCTGCCTCGCAGGGCTAAGCTACTGTATCGTAAGCCCGGTAGGGATCGTCCGTCCCTGCGCATATATGACCGAGGAAGCCGGAAGCATCCGGGAAATGCCGTTTGAGCGGATATGGAAAGAAAGCCCGCTGTTTGAGAAGCTGCGGACCCGGCAGTACGGCGGAGCCTGCGGAGGCTGCTCCTACCGGGATATCTGCGGCGGATGCAGGGCGAGAGCCGCCTACTATCACAATGGGGACTATATGGCGGAGGATACCTACTGCGCCTACGGACTGGGTCTTTAGAACAACGCCGGTCCCCCTGCAAAGGTCTTTTCTTTTCGGACCGGGACAGAAGAAAACAACCAAAGGAGTATAATGGAATGATCAGTCTCACCAGGCTGCTGACCGGAGAAGTCTATGCCGGGGATGAATTCAGATATACAGACACCGCCCGCTGCCAGCAAAACGGCGTGGCGGAGGGAAAGGGCCCGGTCGTGGCCTGGAACTACACCCGCAGCTGCAACCTGCACTGCCGTCATTGCTATTCCCGCTCGGAAAACCGTTCCTATGAAAATGAACTGAATACGGAAGAAGCACTCAGCCTGATCGATGATCTGGCTGAGTTTCGTGTACCTGCCCTGCTGTTCAGCGGCGGTGAGCCTCTGAGCCGTCCCGACTTTGCGGTGCTCGCACGCCACGCGGCGGAATGCGGCATCCGCGTCACGATCTCCACCAACGGCACTCTGATCACACCGGAAATGGCCCGGACCATCCGTGATATCGGCGTCAGCTACGTCGGGATCAGCCTCGACGGCACCAGGGAGACCAACGATCTGTTCCGAGGCATGAAGGGCGCCTATGAGAAGGCCCTCGAGGGCGTGCGGAACTGCCGGGCCGAAGGTCTGCGCGTGGGCTTCCGCTTCACCCTGACCCGCGGCAATGCAGCGGAGACCGACAGCATTCTGGACCTGATGGAAAAAGAAGAAGTCGATCGCATCTGCTTTTATCATCTTGTTTATTCGGGGCGCGGCAGCGCACTGATCAGGGAAGACCTGGATCATGAGGAGACCCGCGCGGTCCTGGACCGCATCATAGAGCGAACCCTGGACTTTCAGGCGCGGGGACTGAAAAAGGAAGTCCTCATGGTGGACAACCACGCGGACGGCGCCTATCTCTGTCTGAAATATAAAGACAGCGACCCGGCACGTGCGGCATCGATCTGCCGCCTGCTCATGCAGAACGGCGGCAACCGTTCCGGCATGGCATTTGCCAATATTGATTCGGAAGGAAATGTTCACCCCGACCAGTTTACACAGCAGCATACCCTGGGAAATGTCCGGAAGCGGAAGTTTTCCGAGATCTGGACAGACCGTTCCCATCCCCTGATGGACGGTCTGAAGGACCGCCGGGCACTGCTTCCGCAGGTGTGCCGGGACTGCAGCTGGCTGCCGCTATGCAACGGCAATTTCCGCTCGAGGGCCGAGGCCGTCAGCGGGGATTTCTGGGGCTTTGACCCCGCATGCTATATGACGGAAGCGGAACGGATGCTTCAGCTGCCGATTCCGGAAGGGAAAAGGGAGTGTTGAGCGGCATGGAACAGACGGACATAAAACTGTTAACGCTCCTCCAGAAGGAGATCCCTCTTATCTCGGATCCCTACGCCGGGATCGCGTCAATGCTGGACGGCAGCATCTCCAGGCAGGAAGTCCTCAGCCGCGCCGCGCAGTGGAAAGAGAGCGGGATGATCCGCCGCATAAGCGGTTTTTTCGACCCGGGCAGGCTGGGATACCGGTCTGTGCTCTGCGCCATGACGGTAGCGGAGGAGCATCTGGAGGAAATGGCGGATCTTCTCGAAGGCTTTCCGGGGATCACGCACAACTATCTGCGTGACCATATGCTCAACATGTGGTTTACGCTCTGCTGCCGCGACGGTGCGGAAGAGGACCGCATCATCGGGAAGATCGAAGCTTCGGGCCGGACCGGACGGGTGCTCCGCTTCCGAAAAACGAGCCTGATCAAGCTTAGCACGATGTTTGTCCCCGGACAGGCGGAAGCCGGGACGGACAGCCCGGACAGCGGTGTGCCGGCATCCGGCAGACCCGCAGCGGGTACGGACTCTTCCGGCGGGGCCGCTCCAGTTCCGCTTACCGAGGAAGAGATCTCCCTTGTACGTGTACTGCAGGAAGACTTTCCGTTCTGTGAAAGGCCTTTTGCCCGGATCGGGGAGGCGTTGGGATGCGGTGAAGACCGGGTCCTGGAACTTGTCCGCGGGATGAAAGCCGCCGGCACCCTGCGCCGCATCTCGGCAGCGCTGAATCATACCGGCGCAGGCTATACGCATAATTCCATGATCGTATGGAATGTTCCCGGGGAACGCGCCGGGGAGGCGGCGGAATCGGCTGCCCGTTTCCGGGCCATTTCCCACTGCTACCTCAGGGAGCCGCTCCCGGAGTTCGATTATAATCTTTACACCATGGTCCACGCGGCCGGGGAAGATCAGCTGCGGATCCTGACGGAGATGCTGGAAAAGGAGATCCGGCCTGTCAGCTTCTGCAGTCTTAAGACATTGCGCCAGTTTAAAAAGACCGGCATGAAATTCTTTGAAGAAAGGCATGAACAATGAAACACCTTAAAACAGCTGCCTTATTCACAGGCGTGATGCTCCTAGGTCTGATGACAGCCGGCTGCGGCAGATCCGCCGAGACCGCACCGGAAGCTGCAGCGCCGTCATTGCAGGAAACGGCTGCTCCCGCGGAAGACGTCACGGATCCCGCACCGGCGGAGGCACCTTCGGAGCTTCCTGAAAATGTTGTCGCGCTGTCCCGTTCCATCGGCGAGCTGTGGCTCCTTGCAGGCGGAAAGCTTACCGGCGTGACAGAAGATGCGATGGATCTGCCGGGCCTTGAAGAGAGCGCTGTCAGCATCGGCTCTCTGGCGCATCCCAGTTCGGAAGCGATCCTTGCCCTGGATCCGGGGATGATCCTGATGACCGAAGACATGCCGACGCACAAAAAGCTTGCGGAAGAAATGCGGGGGCTCGGCCTGACGGTCCGCACCGTAAACATCGACAGCTTCGGGGATTACGACGGCATCATGGCGGAACTGACCGGCATGACTGGCAGGAAGGATCTGTACGATCAGAATGTCACGGCTGTCAGGGAACGCATCGGCAGCATCCTGGAAGAAGCCGCGCTGCAGCAGGCAGAAGCCGGCACCTATCTGTGCATGAGGGTCTCCCCGACCAAGAACCGCGTCATGAAGCAGGATTATTTTGCCTGCGAGATCATCAGTGATTTCGGCCTCGTCAACATTGCGGCAGACAGCTCGGCCCTGGATGAACTCAACCTGGAAGCCATCGCCGCTGCCGATCCGGACTGGATCTTCGTCATCCCCATGGGTGACGAGGAAGAAGCCATGGAAGTCTATCAGGAGGTCTTTACCTCCCAAGCCGTCTGGAAGGAACTCAGTGCGGCGGCCGCGGACAGGATCGTCGTCCTGCCCTCCTCTTATTTTATGTACAAGCCCAACGCAAAGTGGGACGAAGCGTACCGTTACATGTATGGCATCCTTTATAAAGAATAAATGGTTTTATATCAGCCTTGCGCTTCTGCTGGCAGGCTCCGCAGTCTCGCTGTTCGGCGGGAACGCTTCCGTATCCGCGGAAACACTGCTGAAAGCCGCCATGCATCCGGAGGAGGCGCCGGCAGCAGCCGTGCTGATCCTGTACCGGATCCGGATCCCGCGTCTCCTTGCAGGCATTGTCTGCGGGGCTGCGCTGGCAGTCTCGGGACTTCTGCTGCAGGAAGCGCTCCGTAACCCTCTGGCTTCGCCCGGGATCATGGGGATCCATAACGGCGCGGGGTTCTTTGCGCTGCTGTCCGCTCTCTTTTTCGGGCCGTTTTCTTTTGCACGCAGCTGTATGGCTTTCCTGGGCGCCGTGTGTTCCATGGCCTTGGTCTGGGCCATCGGAAGCTTTGCGGGCAGCCGGAGATCCACGCTCCTGCTGGCCGGCGTTGCCGTTTCCTCCGTCATGAGCGCCTGCATCAACCTTCTGATCACGTTGCGTCCCGATTCCGTTGCCGACAAGGCTGCTTTTCAGCTGGGAAGCCTGCACTCGATCCAGCCGTCCACACTGCTGATGACGGCGATCCTGGTGCTGCCGGGCATTGCCGGCGCGCTTGGACTGAGCCGGGGCATTTCCCTTTTCGCATTGGGCGATGAAGCCGCCCACGGCCTCGGTCTTGCAGTGCGGCGCCACAGACTTCTGACGATCCTCTGTTCGACACTGCTCTCTGCGGCGGCGGTCAGCGCCTGCGGCCTGATCTCCTTTGTCGGATTGATCATACCCAACCTTATCCGGAAGCTTTCACGGGAGAGCACCGCCGAAAGGATCGTGCTCTGTATGGTCTTTGGGGCCGGGTTCCTGGTCTGCTGCGACCTTGCCGCGCGTTCCGTGGCTTACCCCTATGAGCTTCCCGTCGGCACGCTCCTCTCGCTGCTCGGCGCGCCGTTCTTTATTTTCCTGCTGGTCCGGAGAAGGAGGTGGGAGCATTGATCCTTCTGGAAAATGTCACCGCCGGTCATGCCGGCAGCCCGTATCTTCATGTTGACCGGCTGGAGCTTTTGCCCGGCAGGATCACGACGATCGCCGGCAAAAACGGAAGCGGCAAGTCGACGCTTCTGAAAACGGTCTGCGCCCTGCTCCCCTCGGCCGGACGGATCACCGTCGACGGAACGGATCTGAGGGCATATTCCCATCAGGATCGGGCAAGGAAGATCGCCTATCTTCCCCAGTCACTGCCGCCGGTACAGATGAAGGTCTCTTCCCTGGTCCTGCACGGGCGCTACTCCCGTACTTCGTTCTCGCGGCCCTGGGATGCCGGAGACAGGGAAGCGGTGCATCACGCCATGGAACGCATGGACCTTGCGCATCTTGCGGACAGGAGCGTCGAAACGCTCTCCGGCGGAGAAAGGACGCGGGCCTACCTTGCCATGGTGATCGCACAGGAAAGCGACTACCTGCTCCTGGATGAGCCGGCGTCGGACATGGATATCCCGCATCAGCAGCTGCTGTCGGACGATCTGCGGAAGCTTGCGGATGAAGGACGGGGAATCATTATCAGTTCTCATGATCTTCCCCTGAGTTTTACGGTCAGCGATACCGTCTGCCTTATGAAGAGCGGGCATATCGGCGCTGCGGGGACACCGGAGGAGCTTGCGGGAAAGCCTGATCTTATGCGGGAGATCACCGGCGCCTGCCTGATCCCTTCAGGACAGGCGGAAAGCCTTTATAAATATCAGTTATCGAGGTGAGGTACATCATGAATGATACAGCGCTTATCCTGGTCGGCCACGGAGCCGCGGGAAGCCGGGATCCGAACTATGAACTGCTTCGGGAAGAAACAGCCCGGATGTATGAGAAAACATATCTCGTAATGATGCATGGAGGACCTTCCGCACGGGACGTGATCCCCGTTCTGAAGTCTGAAGGGATGCGGAACGCTTATATTTTCCCGCTCTTTATGTCGGCAGGCTTTCATTTCGAAAAAGACATCGCCTCTGAGGACAGCTTTCTGCGCAGGGCATTTTCTGATGCGGGAATCAGAACACAGCTCATCGGGGGCGGAATCCTGGAGGTCCCGGAAGTCCGGAAGGCCGTCGCGGACCATTGCCTGGGACGGATCCGAAAGGACACGAGGCCGCGGGACGCGGAAAAGTGAAAAAATACACCAAAAACAACGATATGTTTACGATTGCGATTGATTAAAATGTTTCGCTTTGATACGATGAATGTACAAAATATGAAACATAGTTAATAATTACGCATATATAAAGGAGGAGGTTGGTTGTGAAATTCACCTTTCACGGCGGCGTACACCCGGAGGGCCACAAGGACCTGAGCCGGGATGTACCGCTGCGCTTATTTGACCCCAAAGGCGAGATGGTATACCCACTGTCCCAGCATATTGGCAAGCCGGCGCGGCCCATCGTAAAAAAGGGAGACAGCATACTGGTCGGACAGAGGATCGCTGAGGCGGACGGCTTTGTTTCGGCCCATATCTACAGCTCCTGCTCAGGCACGGTCAAGGCAATAGAAAAACGCCGCACCCTGTTCGGACGGCTTCAGGAAAGCATCGTGATCGACAATGACGGACAGTTCACGCCCGCAGGAGATTTCACGACACGGAGGGATATTTCCGGCATCACCAACGAAGAGATACTGAAACGGATCAAGGATGCCGCCATCGTCGGCCTCGGAGGCGCAGGATTCCCGACCCACATCAAGCTGATGCCCACTGAGCCGGAGTCCATCCGCTTCTGTATTGCCAACGGAGCGGAGTGCGAACCTTACCTGACCTGCAATGACCAGCTGATGCGCATGTACCCGGACGAGATCGTCGAAGGCCTCGAGCTGGTCCTGCGGCTCTTCCCCAACGCGCAGGGCGTGATCGGCATCGAGGACAACAAGCCCGAGGCGATCGCCGCCATGACGAAGGCTGCAGAGGGCAAGGAGAAGATCAAGGTCCTGACGGTTAAGGCCAAATACCCACAGGGAAGCGAGCGAAGCCTCATCAAGGTCGTATCCGGCATCGATATTCCCGGAACCATGCTTCCCGCCGGCGTGGGCTGCATCATCAGCAATGTCGGGTCTCTCTATGCCATACAGCGTGCGGTATGCTATGAGGAACCCCTGTATTCGCACTGCCTGACCGTGAGCGGCGACGCGGTGCAGAACCCCGGCAATTTTATCGTGCGCGACGGTACTTCCTTCGCGGAGCTGCTGGAGGCTTCCGGCGGCCTGAAGGAAGGCGTCACATTGAAGAAAGCCCTGGCAGGCGGTCCCATGATGGGCATTGCCTTCGGCTCCCTGGACGTTCCTGTTCATAAGAGCACCAACGGCCTTACGCTTCTGGCGGAAGATGCCGCGGAAAAAGCCGCCGAAAACATGACGGCATGTCTTCGCTGCGGCCGCTGCGCGACGGTATGTCCTGCCGGCCTTGTGCCCCAGCGCATGGCAGAGGCGATCATCTCAAAGGATTTCGATTACTTTGAAAATGAGCTCCACGGACTCGAGTGCTTCCAGTGCGGTTCCTGTACCTATATCTGTCCCGCGGGACGGCCCCTGATGCAGGAATTCAAACGGGCCAAGTCCGAGAGCATGATAGCCAAGCGCGCAAAAAAGGAAGGAGGTAAGTCATGAATCCAATGCTCAACATATCCTCCTCCCCGCATCTGAAGGATAAACAGACCACAAAATTTATCATGTATGCCGTGATCATTGCCCTGCTTCCGGCAACGGCCGCAGGCATCATGGTCAACGGCCTCAGGGCGCTGCTGATCGTTGCCGCCAGCGTGGCGGCAGCCGTTGTGACGGAGTTCCTTTTTGACAAGGCATGCCGCAGGCCGGACACCTGGAAGGACGGCAGCGCGGCCATCACCGGCCTGCTGCTGGCGCTTTCACTTTCGCCGGATGTCCCGTTGGCGCTTCCCGTGCTGGGCGCGGTCTTCGCTATCCTGGTCGTCAAATGCGCCTTCGGCGGACTCGGCAAGAACTTTATTAACCCGGCACTGGCGGGCCGCTGCTTCCTGTTGATCTCCTTCGGCAGGACGATGTCCACATTTACCGTGGACGGCGTCACCTCCGCCACCCCGCTTGCGGTTCTTCGCAGCGGTCATGCTGTCAATATCACGAAGATGTTCCTGGGAACCGGCGGCGGCGTCATCGGCGCCTCCATCCTGGCGCTGCTGGCAGGCGGCCTGTTCCTCTGGGCAATCGGTGTCATCAACGGGGAGATCAGTTTCTCCATTCTGATCGCATTTACCGCGGTCCTGGCTCTCTTCGGAGGACAGGGCTTTGACCCGAAGTTCCTTTTCGCGCATATCTGCGGCGGCGGCGTCATCATGGGTGCCTTTTTCATGGCGACCGATTACGTGACCTCCCCGGTAAGCCGGGCAGGACAGATCATATATGGCTCGATCATCGGTATCCTGGGCGCCCTGTTCCGCATCAAAGGCGGCACAGCCGATTCCTTCAGCTATTCGATCATCATTTCGAACCTTTTTGTTCCGCTGATCGATATGTACACCGTACCGAAGCCCTTTGCATTTACCAAGCGGGCCATTGCCATCCGTGAAGGCGCGCCGATCCTTCCGTTCTGGAAGAGGATCCCGCGTCCCGTCGTCGTGCTGACGGTCATTTCCGCCATAGCCGGCATTGCCCTGAGCTCTGTCTATGTCATAACCAAGGATACGATAGACGAGCAGAAGAAAGCAGCCAGCGCGGCTTCTTACCTGATCGTCTGTCCCGGTGCCGTGACACTTGAGGCCGATGAGACCATGGATCAGGCGATCGAGGCGCTTAACGGCGAGGTCTACGGCACATCCTACGGACGCGTCCGCATCAACGAAGCCTATGTCGGCAAGGACGCCTCGGGCAATATTGCCGGATATGTCGTCAGCGTGACCAGTTCCGACGGTTTTGACGGAAATGTGAGCCTGGCGGTCGGCCTCGATCCCGAGGGCAGAATGAACGGCATCGCCTTTACCGAACTGAACGAGACTCCGGGTATGGGCATGCGCGTGGACGAACCGCTCTTCAAGGATCAGTTCAGCGGCAAGATGGTAGATAAGTTCGTAATGACCAAGTCCGGCGAAGCTTCTGCCGAAAACGAGGTCGATACGGTCTCCGGCGCTTCCACCACTTCCGGGGCAGTCGTCAATGCCGTTAACGCGGGACTGGATTTCTTCCACTCCACTGTGAAGGGAGGAAACTAAATGAACAAATACATGGAACGGCTGTATAACGGCCTTATCAAAGAAAACCCGACCATGATCCTAATGCTCGGCATGTGTCCGACACTGGCGGTTTCCACACGGGCCATGAACGGTATCGGCATGGGCATCTCCACCACAGCGGTCCTGATCGTTTCCAATGTGGTCATCTCCCTGCTCAGGAAGATCATTCCCGATGACGTCCGGCTTCCCTGCTACATCGTCATCGTCGCCTCCCTGGTCACGGTGACGGAGCTTCTGATCGAGGCGTATTTCCCCTCCGTTTATGAGGCGCTGGGCATCTACATCCCGCTGATCGTTGTCAACTGCATCATCCTCGGCCGTGCCGAGGCATACGCCAATAAACATGATCCGGTCCTCTCTCTGATGGACGGTATCGGCATGGGTCTCGGCTTCACCGTGGCGCTGACCCTTGCCGGCGCGCTTCGCGAGATGCTAGGCAACGGCAGCTTCTTCGGCGTGAACTTCCTTCCGGAAGGCGTTGAGCCCATCGGCCTCTTCGTCCAGCCGCCGGGAGCATTCCTGGTCATCGCGTTCTTCATCATCATCATGAACGTCATCGGCATCAGGACGCGTCAGAGACAGCTGGTCGAAAGCGACGGCTGTGACGGCTGCTGCGCAACCTGCTCGCTGGTCTGCACTAAGTCTGAGGAGGTGAAGAACAAATGAAGAGCCTGATCCTGATCATTATCAGCTGCGCCCTGATCAACAACGTTGTCCTGAACCAGTTCCTGGGCATCTGTTCGTTCCTGGGCGTTTCCAACCAGCTGAAGGCCTCCGCCTCCCTGGGCGGCGCGGTCATTTTTGTCATCACCATTGCCTCAGCGGTCGCAAGCCT
Organism: Lachnospiraceae bacterium; assembly: GCA_017446045.1. Lineage (GTDB taxonomy): Bacteria > Bacillota > Clostridia > Lachnospirales > Lachnospiraceae > Avilachnospira. The sequence goes on from JAFSRP010000053.1 coordinate 13,800, forward strand.
TCTCTATGATTTCGTGCTGGCGCCGCTGGGCATGGACTTCATGAAGACCATCATTTTCATTCTGGTCATTGCCGCACTGGTGCAGATCGTGGAAATGTTCCTGAAGAAGACTTCCCCCGGCGTCTATACGGCACTGGGCATCTATCTTCCGCTGATCACCACCAACTGTGCGGTCCTGGGCGTCGCCCTTACCAACGTCCAGGACGGCTATAATTTCGTCCAGTGCGTGCTTTCCGGTTTCGGTACCGCGTTGGGATACACCCTCGCGATCGTACTGCTTGCCAGCATTCGTACCCGTGTCCATGAGGAGGACCTTCCCGCCCCGCTGCGCGGCGCACCCATCGTCCTGATCGCAGCGGCGCTGATGTCCATCGCCTTCATGGGATTCTCCAACCTGTCGCTGTAAAGGAGGGCTGTTATGATCATACTGATAACCACGCTGGTCATCGCGATCGTCAGCATCCTTGTCGGCGCGGGACTGGTATTTACATCCAAAAAGTTTTATGTCGAGGTTGACCCGCGCCAGACGCTGGTGCGCGAATGCCTCCCCGGCAACAACTGCGGCGCCTGCGGATATGCGGGATGTGACGCGCTTGCGGGAGAGATCGCGATGGGCAACGCGCCTGTCAACGCATGCCCGGTCGGCGGCAATCCTGTAGCGGCGAAGATCGCCGAAGTCATGGGAACGGAAGCAGGAGAGCCCGTGGACCGCAAGATTGCTTTTGTCCGCTGCAAGGGCAGCTGCGAGGTCACGCACAACCAGGGCAATTATGTCGGCCTGCACGACTGCCGCAGCGCGGCGCTTTCCGGCGTTAATGTCACCGACTGCGACTACGGATGCCTGGGCTTCGGAAGCTGCGAAAGCGTATGTCCCGAGCAGGCCATCAAGGTCGTCAACGGCGTCGCTGTAGTCAACCGTATGCGTTGTGTCGGCTGCGGACTCTGTGCGAAGACCTGCCCCAGAGGGCTGATCGAAATGATCCCCGAGAAAAAACGGGTCGCCGTTCAGTGCTCCAACAAAGACCGCGGACCCGATGTCAAGAAGGTCTGTTCAGCCGGCTGTATAGGCTGTACCCTCTGCGTACGCCAGTGTGAAAATGACGCGATCCATGTTGCGGAAAATCTGGCGCATGTGGACTATGACGCCTGCATCCAGTGCGGCAAGTGCGTGGAAAAATGTCCTGCGAAGGTCATCACGCCGCCCGCAGGGACCGGTGCGTGAAAAAGAACGTGTTTTGTGTTATAATCAAAGAACAGAATCATTTATATCCCATGCATCCTGAGCATCAGGCTGCCAGGAAAGGCGGATGATCTTAATGGAACGAAAAACGATTTATAAACTGGCCGGCGCAATTGCGGCGCTTGCCGTCATATCGGTGCCGGCTCTCGGGATGGCGGGCGGTAAGGACCTTATGTACCACCTGCAGAACCGCGGGGATCTCGGACCGCTCAACCGTTCGGACATTGCGTACCTGCAGGCCGAAGCGCCCGCACCCACGAGCATGGACGGAACGATTAATGCTTCTGACTGGGCTTCGACATATCCTTATATCGTAACGACCTGGCAGGACAACAATAAAAACAGTTATGTCACGGACTATCTTGAGCAGGATCCCTACCTGACCAATATTTACGAAGGCTACGGATTTGCCAAAGATTACGGAAGCGCCCGCGGTCACGAGTATACCCTGACAGACGTTGCGAAGACCCAGCGTCCGCATCCCATGGCAAACTGCCTGACCTGCAAGACTCCCAACTTTGCAAAGCTGGTCAATGATCAGGGCGTTGCCGTCTACAAGATGGATTTCAACGAAGTCCTCGGCATGATGGAGGAGAATATCAGCTGTTATACCTGCCACGGCAATGAGCCGGGCAACGGCGGCATGCTGACCGTGACCCATTCCTATGTCCGCAAGGCGCTCGGCGACAGTATGTCTTCGATCGATCCGGCCAACCTGGCCTGCGGCCAGTGCCACATCGAGTACTACTTCACGCCGGAAGACAAAGAGACCATGATGCCTTACCACGACGTGGCAGGCATGTCCCCGGAAGCGATCCTGGCATACTATGACAGTTTCGATTTCGCGGACTGGACACAGGAAGCTACCGGTACAAAGATGCTCAAGGCACAGCATCCCGAGTTTGAGACCGTCCTGCAGGGCAAACATGCCGGACTGCTGAACTGCGCGGATTGTCATATGCCCATCGAGCAGGCGGAAGACGGTACCGTCTACCACAGCCATCTGCTCGCGAGCCCGCTCGAGAACGAGACCCTGCTTTCCACCTGTGTGAGCTGTCACGGCGACACAGACATGGTCAACATGGTCCACAGGATCCAGGACCGTGTCACTGCGCGTGAAACAGAAATAGGCAACAGGCTTTCCGAACTCAAGGACACCCTGGCAGCGGCCGTGGCATCCGGAAACTTCAGCGAAGAAGAACTGGATGCGGTCCGCAGGCTCCATCGCGAAGCACAGTGGTTCTTCGACTACGATTACGTGGAGAATTCTGAAGGTGCCCACAACTCCGAGCTGGCAATGTCCTGCCTCGACACCGCGGAGGCGAAGATCAACGAAGCAATGGCACTGCTCGGCAGGGAATGATCTCTTGAGAGAAACTCTTTGGGGAGTTACAGCAGTATTATGGAAACACTGAAAAAAGTATGGAGGCTTCTGGCCTCCATGCATTTTGCAATTTTTCTGCTTATACTTCTGGCTGCGGCCTGCTCGACCGGCAGCCTGGTCACGCAGGGACAGACGTATATGTGGTACACGCAGCGCTACTCTGAAAGGACGGCAGCGCTGATCATTGCGCTGCATCTGGACGACGCCTTCCACAGCTGGTGGTTCATTCTGATCACGGCGTTTCTGTGCCTGAACCTTCTGCTCTGCAATGTGTTAAAGGCGCCGCAGCTTATCCGGAGATCCCGCCGCTGGGGCGAGCCGCCGGTTCCGGATCCCGCGCCGTCTTATGACGCCTCCGCCGTCTGCGCTTCCGAAGAAGAAGCAAGAGGCCTGCTCGGCAGGCTCGGCATGCGCAATATCCGTGAAAGCGGCTCAGGAGA
>JAFSRP010000054.1 GCA_017446045.1 Lachnospiraceae bacterium
CGCCTTCTGTGATGCCACCCTCTGTGGTGCCGCCTTCTGTGATGCCACCCTCTGTGGTGCCGCCTTCTGTGGTGCCGCCCTCTGTGGTGCCGCCTTCTGTGGTGCCGCCTTCTGTGATGCCACCCTCTGTGGTGCCACCTTCTGTGATGCCACCTTCTGTGGTGCCACCCTCTGTGGTGCCACTCTCTGTGATGCCACCTTCTGTGATGCCACCTTCTGTGGTGCCACCTTCTGTGGTGCCACCCTCTGTGATGCCGCCTTCATCGAGATTGGTCGCAACACCATTGGTACCGGCTTCGATGCCCGTATGGCCAAGATCTGCTTCGTTCGCAAGATCCTCAGCTACGGTAGCCGCCGCCGGAAGGATCATAGCATACACTGTGCAGAACAGCACAAGAGCAGCCATCACTGTGACTGCCTTTTGCCATCTGCTGTGAAGCGTCTTCTTCCTGAGTGCGGACAACTCTTTGCTCAGTTTGCTTTGTTCTTTGATCTGTTTCATTTCCGTTCCCCTTTAAGTTCTTCAGTCTTTCGGGCTTTGGTAGAAACCCTTGATCCTGTTAATAAGGTTCTGCTTCATTATATAATAAACTTGATTTTCCTAAGTTGTTTCCTATTTATTATCAGTTGGTCTCCGGCTCTCCGGATGTATCTCCATCCGTAACCACCGTCGGTGCATTTGTGTCGATCGGACCAAAGATGTTTATGGGCCAGACCTTGTATTTCAGCTTGCCTACGATCTGCTCTTCAGCTACACATCCGACTGCGGTGTTTCGGGAGTCGATCGATACCGCCCGGTTATCTCCCATCACGAAGATCCTTCCTTCGGGTACCTGGTAGGGGAGCTCGATGTTGCAGTCTCCCAGTGCCTTCTCTGTAATGTACGGCTCCTTAAGCAATACATTGTTGACATATACATTACCTGCATCGTCGATGTCGACCCAGTCTCCGGCTTCCGCTACAGCCCTCTTTACGAGGATCTTATTATTATAGTAGAAAGCCACTACTTCGCCGGGCTTGAACTTCGATTCCTTGACAGATACGACGATATTGCCGTCCTTCAGTGTCGGTGACATCGATACGCCGTAGATCCTCAGGACCGGCATCCAGAGTGTCGCGATCAGGACCGCGATGGATGCGACGACGACCAGGGTGAAGATCGTGCTGCGGAATACGGAGTGGAACCTCTGTCGGTTCTTGAGTCTGGAGAGCTCTTCACTGAGCTCCTCCGTACTCGGCAGCCAGGTTTCGTTATTCGGTTCCTGTGCCTGTATCATTGTATCGTTCAATCGTCTGTTTCTCCTTCGGCGGCTTCTGCTTCCGCTGCTGATCTCAGTGCGGCTCTGCTCGGACGCCCGTGTCTGTGCCTGATATGCTCGGAAGAACCATTCTCTTCCTCTGCGTACTCGTCATCTTCTGTGATGATGACGCCCGCCTCGCTGTCCGCTTCTGCTGCCGTTATCTCTTCCGCGGGCGCTTCCTCTTTGGAACTTTCCACTTGAGTCTCCTGCGGCGCTGCAGGCTCCTCGGCTGCGTCCGCAGCCTCGGGGGATTCCTCTGCAGAAGTTGCTTCCTCGGGTACGGCTGTTTCCTTTGCCTCAGTGTCAGTCTCCTCGGGAGCTTCTGTCATGCTCTCCGCAGTATCTGCCTGCTCTGTCGCTTCGGCAGCTGCCTCGGCACTGTCTGCGTAGATCTTTTCTACAGAGCTGTGCTCTGCAGCAGCATCCTCTGTCCGGATCTGCTCCGCAGGTGTCTCCTCTGCTTCCGGCTCCGCCTCAACAGCGTATCCGGTCACCCGGCGTACATTCTGCAGGTAGATATCCCCGGCTTTCTGGGCCGCTTCGAATATCCCGCTCAGCACCAGCGATGCTTCTGCGATGGATCCCGCATTCTGCAGGCGGATCTCACGCTTGTTGTACTTCTCTTCGAGCCTGGCGATCTCCATCGCACGCTCCGAAAGCACATCATCCTTTGCCGCGATCTCTTCGCGCGCTGCGGCAAGTTCCCGTCTGGTCTTCTCAAGCTCCCGGCTCTGTTCGACCATGAGCTCCAGAAGATCGGTACGGGACAGCCGTCTCAGTTCTTTTCTAATATCGGTATTTTTCTGCTTTGCTTCCATATTATATATAGGTAAAAATCGGATACATTTCCTTAGTTTTGTTACAGATACATGATAGCATCCGAATAGTTACAAAACGGACACAGTTTTTAACTAAACCAATAGTTTATTGTATTTCTTTTAATTATTTCTTACAATTTCCTGCGTAAAGCCCTTCTGTCTGTCCGTAAACTATTCTTGCCACTCCAGGCATTTTGCGGCTTTCCTGAAAACGTTTACACAATACAACAAGCATCACACCCCCCCTGAAATGCCGGATCACAGGGTCAGGGCATAGTGACACCTTTCATTTTCAATAAAATCATTGCAATAATAACGCATTTTTCTTAAGAAAACAAGAACTTTTTCCATATGCAATCCGTAAGAATTATTATTATCTCCCGAATTGCAGCGGAATATGTAAAGAACGAGGCTGTCGTCATTGGCAAAAACCCCTGTTTGTAACCGTTCCGTAATATATTTGTAAGATTTTGGGGTGTTTTTCCTATATTTTGTGCTTGACTTTCAGCAAAACACAGTATCTTCTCATTCTTGTTTGTATTTTGTATTTTTTGTAAACCTTTCTCTTATAGCAGATAAATCTATCGATTTTTGCTTTTTTCAGCACTTATCGGGTCTGTTCTCTTTCTGCGGCATAAAAAGAGGCCGGAGGTCATCCCTCCAGCCCTTTGTCTTCGATCAGGCTGCGGCTCGTTGCCGCCTTGCAGGCCAGCGCGTCACAGCGTTCGTTTTCCGGGTGGCCGTCATGGCCTTTGACCCAGATAAAATTGACCCGATGCGGTTCGATCGCCTTCAGCAGACGTTTCCATAGGTCGATATTCTTGACCGGTCCGCTCTTTCCGCGCTTCCAATCATTGCGCACCCAGTTTTCGATCCATTTTTGGTTGAACGCGTCCACCAGGTACTTGGAATCACTGTACAGGTCGATCATACACGGCCGGTTCAGGGCTTCGAGCCCCGCGATCGCAGCCATCAGCTCCATGCGGTTGTTGGTCGTACGGATATAGCCCTGCGACAGCTCCCGTTCGTGCAGCACGCCGTCCCTCGTGGTATACTGCAGGATCGTCCCGTAGCCGCCGGGGCCGTCGGGATTCCCCTTGGCCGCACCATCTGTATATATGCTAACTACACTCATACTTTTTCAGATCATTCCTTTTTTGTATTTAATTCATCTTGGAAACCGTATTTCGCGGCCAGTTTGCGGATCGCCTCAGCCAGCTTCTTCTTGTCGGCGTTGGCTCCCTCTGCCGTCCGTTCAACGATCGCCTTCAGTTCGGTCATGGCATCGAACAGGTCTCCCGTCAGAGCATCGTTGCGGATATGTACCGCTGTTTCCTTCCTGAACAGCACCGGCTCCGCCACAGTGATCCATTCATTGGCAGTAAGATCAAAGACCGATCCGCTGTACGGACAGTCGACCTTGTTGCCTGTGGTCTCCCGGAGCTTGTCCGAAAGGCTCTTCATCGCCTCGTCGTCGCCATGGACCAGGAAGATCCTTCCGCGTCCGTTCAGATCGCCGAAGGACGAAGCCCAGCTGATCAGTCCGTTCTTATCCGCGTGGGAACTCATGTCCCTCATGGTCTCGATATGCGCGCGCACCGCGATCTCCTCGCCGAAGAGCTTGACGCGTTCGATACCGTCCTGCAGGCTGCGCCCAAGAGTCCCTTCCGCCTGGTATCCGGCAAAGACGACGGAACACTCCGGCCTCCACAGGTTGTGCTTGAGATGATGACGGATGCGTCCCGCGTTGCACATGCCCGCTGCCGCAAGGATGACCTTCGGCGTCGGGTTGAAATTGATCGCCGTGGAGTCATCCGTCGTAATGCTCAGGGTGAGATCGTCGAACATGATGGGATTGATGCCCTTCTCTACCAGCGCTTTGGTCTCGTCATCGAAGCATTCGGTGATGTTCTCATGGAAGACTTTGGTCGCTTCCACTGCCAGCGGGCTGTCCACAAAGACAGGGAAATGATCATGTCCCTGGATCATGTTCTGCTCTTTGAGCTGACGGATAAGGAACAGAAGCTCCTGTGTACGTCCCACGGCAAAGGCCGGAAAGACGATGTTGCCGCCCCGGTCCAGTCCTTCCTGCACGATACGCCTCAGATCCTCCAGATGGTCGAGTCCCTGCTCATGCAGACGATTGCCATAGGTGGACTCCATGACGACGTAATCTGCCTCGGTGATGTATTCCGGATCCCGGATCAGCGGCTTGTTGAAGTTGCCGATATCTCCGGAGAAGACGATCTTCTTTTCGACCCCTTCATCCTTCAGCCAGATCTCGATCGACGCCGACCCCAGCAGGTGGCCCGCATCGACAAAGCGCACCGAAACGGTGTCGCTGAGCTCGATCATCTCGTGATAAGGCACTGCCTTGAAGAGTTTCAGGCAGTTCTGTGCATCCTCCACTGTATAGGCAGGCTTTACTTCATCCCTGCCTGCCCGCATGCCCTTGCGGTTGGCGAACTCCGCTTCCTGCTCCTGGATGTGGGCACTGTCCAGCAGCATGATGCTGTCCAGGTCCATGGACGCATTGGTCGTCAGCACCGTCCCCGCAAACCCCTGCAGATAGGCGTATGGAATCATGCCGGAATGGTCGATATGGGCGTGCGTGAGCAGCAGATAGTCGATCTCCTTGAAGCTGACGGGCAGGGGGGCATTTTCATAAATGTTCTTGCCCTGTTCCATGCCGCAGTCGATCAGGATCTTCGTATCAGAGGTCTCCAGCAGATGCATGGAGCCGGTCACTTCATGATCCGCGCCGATAAATGTCAGTTTCATTTGCCGCCTCCTTATCGTACTCTGCCTCACCGGTGATCATCTCATCCGGAGCGGATCGCCCCGTCTCATGATCTCCGATCCTTCTATTTTATTATATAAGAAAAAGCTCCGGATAACCACTGTCAATCTCGAATGAATTTAAATATTTGGCTCTTTGTGGTATAGTAAAGGTAATACGGCTGTACCCGTGATGATCGGGTCGATACGGCTGTTTCCAATGACACTATGAACGGAGGTTTATCATATGGAGAATTTAGTCACCCTGGATATGATCCGTGACGCAAGCGAAGCCCTGCGGGGCGTCGCGGAAGTGACGCCCATGGTCACCTCGACGCGTCTCGGCAAGAATCTCTATATCAAATCCGAGAATCTGCAGAAGACCGGTTCCTTCAAGATCCGCGGTGCTTACAACAAGATCCGCCAGCTTTCTCCCGAGGAGGCTTCCCACGGCGTCATCGCCTGTTCCGCAGGCAATCATGCCCAGGGCGTCGCGCTTTCCGCGACGCGTCTCGGCATCCGCTCCGTGATCTGCATGCCAGAAGGCGCGCCGATCCTCAAAGTCGAGGCGACCCGCGGTTACGGTGCCGAAGTCGTCCTGGTTCCCGGCGTTTACGATGACGCGGCGAGGGAGGCGGAGCGCCTTTCCAAAGAGAAGGGCTATACTTTCGCCCATCCTTTCAATGATCCCTTTGTGATCGCCGGCCAGGGCTCCATCGGCCTCGAGATCCTTGAGCAGGTCCCGGATGTGGACCAGGTCATCGTCCCCATCGGCGGAGGCGGACTGATCAGCGGCGTAGCCTGCGCCCTCAAGTCCATGCGTCCCAATATCAAAGTCATCGGCGTACAGGCTGCCACCGTACCTTCCATGTTCGTTTCCGTCCGCAACGGCGTGATCACGACTGTCAAGGACGGCCCGACCATTGCCGACGGTATCCATGTGCTGACTCCCGGAGACCTGACCTTTGATATGGTCCAGAAATATGTGGACGAGGTCGTGACCGTCTCCGAGGATGAGATCGCCGCCGCGATCGTCGCGCTCCTCGAAGGTCCGAAGACCGTTGCCGAAGGCGCCGGCGCCACTACGGTCGCCGCCTATCTCTTTAAGAAGGTCGACACCTCGCTCAAGACCGTGGCACTGGTTTCCGGCGGCAACGTGGACATCACCACGCTCTCCCGGATCATTACCAAGGGCCTGCAGAAGACCGGCCGCATCGTCCAGCTTCGTACCAAGCTGGTCGACAAGGCAGGCAACCTTGCACAGCTCCTCTCCTGCATCGCGGACAACGGCGCCAATGTCCTAGAGATCGACCATGAGCGTGAGGACGCGAAGACCGAGGTCAATTCCTGCGTCGTATCACTGACGCTGGAGACCCGCGACCGCGAGCATGTCCTGAAGCTCCGCCAGGATATGGAATCCCGCGGATACAGCCTGCTCTACTGATCCCGGCTGCAGTATCCTCATATCCCTTTATAAGCAAACCGGACCCGGTCTTTCCAGACCGGATCCGGTTTTTTGTTACTGTTTATCCTTTCCGAAGATCTGTTCCTTCAGCTTTCTTCCCGTCGGTGTCGCGGCAAGCCCGCCTCCCGCTGTCTCCTTCAGCGACGCGGGCAGCGCCTGGCCGACCTCACGCATCGCCTGGATACACTCATCTACGGGGATCCTCGGTTCGATCCCTGCCAGGGCCATATCCGCAGAGGACATGGCGATCACGACGCCGCTGGCATTGCGCTTGATGCAGGGGATCTCAACGAGCCCCGCTACCGGATCGCAGACCAGTCCCATCTGGCTGACGAGAGCGATCGCCAGCGCGTCTCCGCACATCTTCGGCGTGCCGCCCATAACTTCTGTCAGGGCTGCCGCTGCCATACCTGCCGCGCTGCCGCACTCCGCCTGACATCCGCCTTCAGCTCCTGCGATCGACGCGTTCTTCGCGATCACCATGCCGAACGCCCCGGCGGTAAAGCAGGCCATCACGGCGTCTCTTTTATCAAGTCCCCGGTCCTCATACATCGATACGAGGCATCCCGGAAGGATCCCGCAGCTTCCTGCCGTCGGCGTCGCCACGATCCTTCCCATGGAGGCATTGCAGTTGGAGACCGCCAGCGCGCGTCCCATGGCCCGGGTCATGAAGGTCCCGCAGATGCCGCCGTCCTTCCGTGACGCATAATCCATCATATGCCAGCCTTCGCCGCCGGTCAGCCCCGACATGGACCGAAGTTCCCTGTCCTGTCCGGCTGATGACGCTTCACACATCACCTCGAAGCTGTGCTCCATCCTCTGGTAGAGATCTTCCGGCGTCTGTTCGAGCAAAACAGCCTGCTCCTCAAGCACCAGTTCGCTGATCCTGCAGCCCGCCTCTTCGGCAGCCCGGACGATCTCTTCGATCGAATCATATCCTATCTTCATATCTGATCTCTCTCTTCGCTCCCTTATCTGTACCCGGACCGGTTCCGGGGAATGCCGCTGTCCGGGTCAGATCTTGCGCAGCACCATTGCGTTGATCACGTGGTTCACTCTGCGGACCGTTTCCACCACACCGTCCGGCGCGGTCCCCTCAAATTCGATCGTCATCAGCGCTTCGCCGCCCCGCTCTTTGCGGGACAGATGGAAGTTGCAGATGTTGAGGTCCGGATACATGAGCCGCATCAGGTTCGTCACATCCGCGATCACGCCCGGACGGTCCCAGTGCAGGATCAGCAGGGTGTTGTACTCTCCCGTGAAGTCGACGCGCATGCCGTTGACATAGTCCACGCGGATGCTGCCGCCGCCGACCGAAGCACCTTCCACCGTGCCTTCCTCACCGTTTTCCAGGATGAAATGGATCCTTGCGGTGTTGGGGTGCGAACCGGGTATATCCTCTGTCACAAAACGGTAGCGGATGCCACGCTCCTTCGCGATCTCCAGCGCATCCCGGATCTCGGACTCATAGCTGTGATATCCCATGAGGCCGGCAAGCAGCGCGCGGTCGGTGCCGTGTCCGCGGTAGGTCCGCGCGAAAGACCCGGAAAGGGTAATCACGATCTCTGCGGGCTTTTTGCCGTCCATCACCTTGCTGGCAACGCGCCCCAGGCGCACGGCGCCTGCAGTATGTGAGCTCGATGGTCCGATCATCACAGGTCCGATGATATCAAAAACGTTCATGGTCTGCCTTTCCCGATTCCGCTCGGTTTACTTCTTCAGCTTCAGCTTGTTCTCTGTCCCGTTAAGGAGGCGCTGGATGTTGGCCTTGTGCCGCCAGATCGCCATGCCTGCCATGAGAACCGCGATGATGAGGATCTCCGCCTTGTACTGCGGAGCCCAGGTCCTGACCGCGCTTCCGAAGGCAAAGCATTTGCCCTGTCCGATCACCACGAAGTGGACGATGATGTAGACCACCGCCGCCATGAGGGAGCCCAGTGATACATATCCCGTCAGTGCCGCCGTTCCGATAACGGTCGCAAAGGTCACGAGGAAAAAGCGCGGATCCGTATACAGGATCACTCCGCCGGAGGTCGCGATGCCCTTGCCGCCCTTAAAGTGGAGCCAGGGCGAAAAGTCATGTCCCGCGACGGCGCCGAGGCCTGTGTACATAGTCACGAGATACCGCGTCTCCTCCGGCCCTCCGAAGAGCGCGCCGGTGATCAGGAGAGGCACCAGTGCCTTCAGGATGTCACCGGCCAGCGTCATGGCGCCTGCTTTTTTACCAAGGTTCCTGAGCACATTGGTGCTGCCGATATTTCCGCTGCCCACGCTGCGCAGGTCCACGCCGTGCAGCCGGGCGATCACAAAGCCGGTGGGGATGCTGCCGAACGCAAATCCCAGCACCAGGCATATCAGTCTCATTAACATATCTGCTTCTCCATCCCGGGGGATCGCCCCGTTCTCTTCAGCATGTAGTTCTTACGCGTCTTTGTCCTTGCGCTCCCGAATGATAAAGTGCACCGGGGTGCCCGCAAAGCCGAAGGCCTCACGGAAGCGGTTCTCGATGTACCGCTGATAGGAGAAATGGAACAGCTCCCGGTCATTGACGAAGATCACGAAGGTCGGCGGCTCAACGCCCACCTGGGTCACATAGAAGAGCCTGAGGCGCTTGCCCTTGTCCTGCGGCGGCTCATGCATGGCCGTTGCCTCGGTCAGGATCTCGTTGAGGACGCCTGTCGGTACACGCAGGGTCTGGTTCTGACGGACCTTGTCGATCTCGTCATAGAGCTTCACGAGCCGCTGCCCCGTCAGCGCCGAGACGAACATGATGTCCGCGTAGGGCATGAAGGCAAACTTCTGCCGGAGCTCCTCCGTAAACTTATAGATGGTCTTGTCGTCCTTATCCTCGACCGCATCCCACTTGTTCACCAGCAGGATCGCGCCCTTGCCGCGCTCATGGGCAATACCGGCGATCTTGGTGTCCTGCTCTCCCACGCCCTGGGTGGCGTCGATCACGATCACGGCAATGTTGCAGCGGTCGATCGCAGCCACGGTGCGGATGATCGAATAGCGCTCGATATCCTCCTTGATCTTGGACTTGCGGCGAAGACCTGCGGTATCGATGAAAACATACTCCTCGCCATTATGCACCACAGTCGTGTCCACAGCGTCCCGGGTCGTGCCCGCGATATCGGAAACGATCAGACGGTTCTCCCCGAGCAGCTTATTGATAATAGAGGATTTGCCGACATTCGGCCGGCCCACGACAGCGATCCGCGGGCGCTCATCCTCTTCCTCTGCCGTATCGCCTTCCTTAAAGTATTTCACGATCTCATCCAGAAGGTCGCCGATGCCGAGACGCCCGGAAGACGACACCGGGATCGGCTCGCCCATGCCGAGGTTGTAAAACTCGTAGACGTCATTCATCTGCTTCTTAAAGCTGTCGACCTTATTCACGCAGAGCACGACCGGCTTCTTACTCTTGCGGAGCATATCTGCCACGGTGTAATCCGCATCCACGAGGCCGGTCCGCACATCCACCATAAAGATGATGACGTCCGCAGTCTCAATGGCGATCTGGGCCTGCTCCCGCATCTGCCGGAGGATTACATCGCCGGACTCCGGCTCGATGCCGCCGGTATCGATCAGCGTGAACTGATGGTTCTGCCACTCGCAGTCGGCATAGATCCGGTCCCTGGTAACGCCCGGTGTATCTTCCACGATACTGAGGTTCTCCCCGCACAGGGCGTTGAACAGAGTCGATTTGCCTACGTTCGGCCGTCCGACGACGGCCACGATCGTTTTCTTCACTGTAGGTCTCCTGTAGTTCTTTGATAAAGCGCCTTATAAAGCGAAAAGAGCTGCCGCCGAACGGCGGCAGCATCCGTGCTTGTCTGTTTCAGATGGTTCGCATCCTGTCTCGCGCTTCCTGAAGGTCCGTCACCCTTGGGCTCAGAGCTGCGCTTCCCGCTCCCGGAGTGCCCTCTGGATACGCTGCGCGTTGCTGAAGCCCATGACAGACATGTTGTAGTTGAACGCGTTGATAATCGCCGCAAGATAACGGCTGACATTGGCCTCCATGTACCAGTCGCGGGCGTAGATCTCCTGCGGCTTGTAATTGAGGTTGGTGGTCACGACCAGGTCGAAATACTCCTTGCCGTAGGCGTCGTCGAAACGTCCGTAGCCGCTCGTGAACAGTCCGAAGGTGCAGCATACGATGACTGCCTTCGCCCCGCGTTCCTTCAGCTCGCGGGAAGTATCCAGCATGGAGTCGCCGGAAGAGATCATGTCGTCGACGATCAGGACGGTCTTGCCCTTGACGGAAGAGCCCAGGAACTCATGGGCTACGATCGGGTTGCGGCCGTTGACGACCTTCGAGTAGTCACGTCTCTTGTAAAACATACCCATGTCGACGCCGAGGTTATTGGCCAGGAAGATCGCGCGTCCCATCGCGCCTTCATCCGGGGAGATCACCATGAAGGTATCCTTGTTGATGATCATGTCCGGGAACTTCGCGAGGATCGCCTTGACAAAGGCATAGGTCGGCATATAGGAATCAAATCCGTTGAGTGGGATGGAGTTCTGCACTCTCGGGTCGTGCGCGTCAAAGGTGATGATATTTTTGACGCCCATGTTGACCAGCTCTTCAAGGGCCATCGCGCAGTCCAGGGACTCCCGCTTCTCCCGCTTGTGCTGACGGGACTCATAGAGGAACGGCATGATGACGTTGACTCTGTGTGCCTTGGAAATACTGGCGCCGATGATGCGCTTCATGTCCTGATAGTTGTCGTCAGGGGACATGTGGTTCGTAAAGCCGCTGACGGTATAGGTATTGGAGTAATTGGTAATGTCGCAGAGGATGTACTCGTCGATGCCGCGTACCGACTCGTTGAAGACTGCCTTAGCCTCGCCGGTGCCGAAACGGGGGCACTCGAGATCCAGCAGGAAGGAATCGGGTGCAAAATCGCGAAGCAGCACGGAGTCGTCAAACTTCTCGCGGAGCTTAATGATATCGTTGCGGCGGTACTCCACCAGTGCTGCATCTACCTCCCGGGCAAGCTTGTCGGCGCTGATGTGAGACGCCAGCCGAAGCGGAGCTACCGGGATCGCTTCGATCGTATAATTATCGGTCATCTGATCTGGTCCTTTCGTGGAAACAAGATGTCCATGCCAGTCATACAGCTCACCGTCATGGTGGGTCGATTAAAATCAAAACAAACGGGCATAAAAGTCCGTATATAGATTCTACCATCAGTCGGTAATACTTTCAATGATAAAAAGTTCACAAATAATGCATTTAATATAATACCGGATCATGCCGCGCGAGCAATGGCAGAGCCGTCAGGAGAGTCCCTTTCAGACGCCCCGGAATACCTCGCCTAGCAGCCGGTTATACTCTCTCCACGCGTCCGTATTTCCCAGGTCCTTTTCCAGCAGCTCCCCGATGGTCCGGTAATACCAGGCCTGCCGCGCGGGATCCTTCATATGGAAGGTATTCCAGATATTCTCCCCGAGGCGGTCATAATCGCGCCGGATCGCGCGCAGGTTGGAAAGCTTGTCGCTGAGCCAGACGATCTTGACATTGCGGTCGTCCGAGATCCGGAGATGGTCGATGGATTCCCGCTTTCGGATATTCCAGGTGATCTCCTCCGTCTCATACTGCATCATATCTTCCGTCTCGGAATCCACGAGCAGGGCGACGTAGTGACTGAATTCCCGCTCGATGTCGTTTAAGGTGACCCCCGTGTCCTCCACCACGTCATGCAGCATCACGGCTGCCAGCACTTCCAGATCTTCGGTCATCGTAGCCGCCGTCACAGTCGCCTCCATGAGGTGCTGGATATAAGGAAGCGTGCTGTTCTTCCGCTTTGAACCTTCATGTGCTTTCATGGCAAAGGTAGTTGCCTTTTCAAGAATCGTCATGTCTGTTCCTTTCTTTCCGGATCATTCCCGCGTACCTTAAGGCCGACCGTGTGCTCCGTCCTTTCTCCCGGCGAAGGCTCCGGCATCAATTCTCCCCGGTTTCCTCGTTCTTTTTTTCCGCCGGTATCCGGATCGTGGCAGTCGTGCCGAATCCGAACTCCGAAGTGATCTCCAGGGTGCCGCCGCACATCTCGCGCAGGCGGTAACGGACGTTCTCTATGCCGATATGGCTGCGGGTCTTGTCATCCGATCCCTTCTCCGGGTCAAATCCCACGCCGTCATCTTCCACGGTGATCTCATACCATCCGTCCTTTTCATAGGTGCTGATACTGACCGTACCGCCTTCGGGCTGCTTGCTGATGCCGTGCCGTACCGCGTTTTCCACGATCGGCTGGACCGAAAGCGCCGGTACCAGGAAATCGGAAACTTCGATATCATAGAAAATGGTCAGCCGGTCCTCATAACGCATCTTTTCGAGATCCAGGTAGTTCCTGATATGCCTAAGTTCCTCTTTGAAGGGGACGTTGCGTGTCTGCTTCAGTGAATCCATATTGACACGCAGGTAGGATGAAAACTCATCGATGGCCTTCTTCGCGAGCTGGGGATCATCGTCGCAGAGATAATAGATGGACGCCAGCGAATTATACAGGAAATGCGGCTGGATCTGGCTCATCATGATGGAGATCCGGTTCTCCGTCAGTTCCTTTTCCTGTGCTTCCAGACGCTTTTTCTGCTCCAGGTATCCCCGCATCGTATGCAGGCCGGCTCCCACGACGACGAGCAGGAAAGCGATCAGGGTGTATACGCTGCCGGTGGAGCTCTGTGTCACAAAATAACTGGTCACGTCGATCGTGATCCCGGCAAGACACAGGAGAAATACGACGATGACGGTAATGTTGACCGGTCCCGTGCTCTCCTCTTCGCGCGCCGCCACCAGCAATGTGCTGATCAGTACGATCAGGAACAGGCCTATATTGAAACCATAGGCGAACTGGCGCAGATCGAAGATGTTGAAGACCTGCAGTAAGAGCACCACGATATCAAAACCCATCAGGCCGATGGCACTGCCCTTCAGGAAGGGCTGGTAGCGGTCGCCCGCCTGGGTGGACGCGATCACGAGCATCGGCACCAGAGACATCATCAGGGACGAAAAACTGATATAGGAAAGCAGCTTGGTATGCTTCGCCATCAGGAAATCCATGAAGCGCAGGTCCGTCAGACGCCAGATCGCCGTCATGATACCGATACAGCTGATATACAGCAGCAGGTACTGGGGATCGGCGTCATTTCTGCTGTAATAAACGAACACGCCGAGAAAGACCAGTCCGGAAACGAGGATCAGGATGCTGATCAGCATTTGCAGCGAGTCCTCCCGGAAGCAGTCCCTGAAAAGTTCTGATTCGGTCGTAAGCCGCATGGCAAGCGGAGTGCGCCGCACCTCCGGATAGACCGGCTTCGTCTCTACCGTGACCAGCTTATCGGTATCCGCCGAAGTCATCGGCACGATCATCCAGTTGCTGCCCGGTGTCTTTCCGATACCCGGTATCTCGGGCGCCGTCAGTTCTGTCCGCAGTACGCCGTCGATATATATGCCGCCGTACTGATGGATCATATAGACCGCGAGGATGGTGTCCCCGTCCGGGATCTCGGGACAGGTGAACACATACTCCCTTCGGATCCCCGCCGGTCCGGTCTCATCTTCATACTCAAGATAGGTGTATTTGCGGATAAAGCTGCCCGGCGCGGACTCCCAGGAATCGTATCTCTGCGATCCCGGGTGCATACCCACGACGATACAGATCACGACAGCCGCCGCGACCAGGAATCCGTAAAGCCGGAAGAACCATTTATTAAACTCTCTTTCTCCCTGATTGTTCATGTTACTATTTTAACACTTATCGGATAAAACTACTACCTGTTTCCGCTTTGGTGTATCGTGAAATAATCCCCAACAGACAGCCGATTCGTAGTATAATGATCAGTAAGAGGATGATAACGTCGGCTTCGGAACTGCCGACCGTTTCGATGACATGTTTATGGACAGGAGTTCAGCGCCTTGAAGATCTTAGCCATTGATGATGAATACCGTCTGCTGCAGGGACTTGTTTCCACAGTCCGCCAGGTCCTGCCGGACGCGGAGGTGATCAGCTATTCGGATGTGACCCGTGCGAATCAGGAGGTGGATCCGAAGGAGATCGACATCGCCCTCCTGGATATTGAGATGCGGGGGATGAACGGCACCGCCTATGCGGAGGTCCTGCGCAAGGCCAATCCCATGATCAACATCATCTTCACGACGGGCTACAGCGAGTACACCGGCCGCGCCATGGAGCTGCACGCGAGCGGTTATATCATGAAGCCCGTGACACCCGAAAAGCTGCGAAAGGAACTCACAGACCTCCGGTACCCGCTTCCTTCCGGCAGTTATGACAGCACGGCGCCGAATACGCCGCGCCATGGCTCCGCTTCAGGGGGCCCTGCCGAAAGCAGTGCCGCGGATACCAAGGCCCAGGCAGCTTCCGGCCCGCAGCTCACCGGACGTGACAATGCTCCGGGCACCCGCACCGCCCTCTCGGTCCGGACCTTCGGCAATTTTGAAGTGTATGTCAACAACACGCCGCTCAATTTCCGCTACAGCAGCAAGACGCGGGAACTGCTCGCCTATCTCGTGGACCGCAGAGGCGCGCTTTGCTCCAACGGCGAGCTGATCGGCATCCTCTGGGATGACGCGGACGATCCGGAGCGCAAGATCTCCTATCTTAAGAATCTCCGGCTGGATCTCATCAGTACCCTTGCCCGCTACGGGCTCGACGACCTGATCATCCGCCAGCGCGGCCGTATCGGCATCGCAGCCGACTCCGACCATCTCGACTGCGACTACTATGACTGGCTGAAGAAGCGTGAAAATGCCCCCGCCTTCCGCGGCGAATACATGGAGCAGTACAGCTGGGCCGAGTACACCAAAGGCGGCCTGGAGCGCGAAGCAGGGACGTTCTGACAGATCAGCGGCCTCTCCTTCTTTACGAATACACTTAATGAGCCCCGGCAGATGCCGGGGCTCTTCCTGTCTTATCATCCTGATAAGCAATGATTACTTGTTGTAGACCTCGTTCAGGCTCTCGAGGTAAGCGCGGCGCTCCTCAGCCTTCTTCAGGTTCTCGGCCTGCAGCCATGCGGCGCGTGCCTTGTCCTTCAGTGCCAGTGAGCTGTAACGGACCTCACCGTTCAGGAAGTCAGCATGCTTGGAGAAATCCGGAGCCTTGCTGTCCAGGATGAACGGCTTGTCCAGTGCCGGGTTGAAGCGGAAGTTCTGCCAGTAGCCGCACTCGACCGCCAGCTTCTCTTCGTCCTGGGACTTGCCCATGCCCTTCTTGATGCCGTGGTTGATACACGGAGCATACGCGATGATGATGGACGGTCCCGGATATGCCTCTGCCTCTGCGATCGCCTTGACTGCCTGGTTCATGTCGGCACCCATGGAGATCTGCGCGACGTAAATGTAGCCGTAGCTCATGGCAATGGCTGCCAGATCCTTCTTCTTGACGACCTTGCCGGCTGCCGCGAACTGTGCGACCGCACCGGGCTGAGTAGCCTTGGAAGACTGTCCGCCGGTATTGGAATAGACCTCGGTATCGAAGACCATGACATTGATATCCATGTTGGCCGCGAGGACATGATCCAGTCCGCCGTAACCGATATCGTATGCCCAACCGTCGCCGCCATAGATCCACTGGCTCTTCTTGGAGAGGTAATCCTTCTCAACGAGGATCTCCTTGCCGGCATCGCATCCGCATGCCTCCAGAGCAGCGATCAGCTTATCGGAAGCCGCGCCGTTCGCCGCGCCGTTATTGAAGGTGTCGAGATACTCTGCGGCAGCTTCCTTAACGGCAGCATTGTCCGTGCTCTCGGCCAGTGCGCTGACCTTCTCCTTCAGACGGTCACGGATCGCGTTCTGCGCAAGCAGCATGCCGAAACCGAACTCGGCGTTGTCCTCGAACAGGGAGTTGTCCCATGCCGGGCCTCTGCCCTGCTTGTTGAAGGTATATGGTGTGGACGGTGAAGAGTTGCCCCAGATGGAGGAGCAGCCCGTCGCGTTCGCGATGTACATGCGGTCACCGAAGAGCTGGGTGACGAGCTTCGCGTACGGAGTCTCGCCGCAGCCCGCGCAGGCACCGGAGAACTCCAGGTACGGCTGACGGAACTGGGAACCCTTGACGGTCGCGACCTTGAACTTCTCGATGACATCGGCCTTCTCGGTGACGGTCATGCCGAAGCCAAAGCCTTCCTGCTGGAATGCCGCTTCTACCTGCGGCTTCATGGTCAGAGCCTTGCCTTCCTTGTTGCCCGGGCAGACGTTTGCGCAGGAACCGCAGCCTGTGCAGTCCAGGGTGCTGATGACGATGGCAAACTTCTTGTCCGGCATGCCGATCATCGGCTTCACGGTCAGGGATGCCGGTGCAGCGGCTGCCTCTTCCTCGGTCATCGCGATCGGACGGATGACAGCGTGCGGGCAGACATAGGAACAGCGGTTGCACTGGATGCAGCGGTCCGGATCCCAGACGGGAACATTGACCGCGATACCGCGCTTCTCGTATGCAGAGGTGCCGGACGGAGTGGAGCCGTCGACATAGTCTGTAAATGCGGATACCGGCAGCTTGTTGCCTTCCTGTGCGGCGACCTTGGTCTGTACCTTGTTGACGAAGCTGATGACTGCGGCGTTCCCGCCCTCAGCGACCGGATAATCCAGTCCTTCATCGACAGCGTCCTTCCAGGACTCCGGAATGTCGATCCTGGTGACATGGGTCGCGCCGGCGTCGATGGCTGCCCAGTTGGTCTTGACCACTTCCTCGCCCTTACGGCCGTAGGTCTTTTCTGCCGCTTCCTTCATCAGGGCGATCGCCTTCTCCTCCGGGATGATGCCGGTCAGCTTGAAGAATGCGGACTGCAGGATGGTGTTGACACGGGTCGGGCCCATGCCGGTCTCGATGCCGAGCTTGACAGCGTCGATGGTATAGAAATTGATCTTGTGGTCATAGATGAACTTCTTGACCTGGCCCGGAAGGTGCTTCTCGAGCTCATCCTTATCCCACTGGCAGTTCAGCAGGAAGGTACCGCCGTCGACCAGTTCCTGGACCATGTTGTACTTGCGGATGTACTCCTGCTTGTGGCAGGCCACGAAATCCGCCTTCTTGATGAGATAGGTGGACTTGATGGGCTTCTTGCCGAAGCGCAGGTGGGACATGGTCACGCCGCCGGACTTCTTGGAGTCATAATCAAAGTACGCCTGGCTGTACATATCGGTGTTGTCACCGATGATCTTGCCGGTGTTCTTGTTGGCGCCTACGGTACCGTCCGCGCCGATGCCCCAGAACTTGCAGTTGGTGGTGCCTTCGGGCGTGGTGACGACTTCGTCGCCGAGCGGCAGGCTCAGGTAGGTCACATCATCGTTGATGCCGATGGTGAAGCGCTTCTTGTCATGGTTGTTGTATACCGCGATGATCTGGTTAGGAGCAGTGTCCTTGGAACCGAGTCCGTAGCGTCCGGAGAATACCGGGATCTTTTCGAACCTGGTCTCCTTGAGGGCCGCGACGACATCGAGGTACAACGGCTCGCCGAGAGCGCCGGGCTCCTTGGTGCGGTCGAGAACAGAGATCTGCTCTACGCTTTCCGGGATCGCTGCAAGGAATGCGTCACGGTCGAACGGACGGTACAGACGGACCTTGATCAGGCCGACCTTCTCCCCCTTTGCCGCAAGGTAGTCGATGGTCTCTTCGATGGTCTCATTGACCGAACCCATGGCAATGATGATGTGCTTCGCATCCGGTGCGCCGTAATAGTTGAACAGCTTGTAGTCGGTACCGATCTTGGCAATGATCTTGTCCATGTACTCCTGGACGATCGCCGGCATCGCGTCATAGTACGGGTTGCAGGCTTCACGTGCCTGGAAGAAGACATCCGGGTTCTGTGCGGAGCCCTTCTGGCAGGGATGGTTCGGATTCAGCGCGTGATCACGGAAGTCCTTGATCGCATCGTAGTCCAGCAGGTCTGCCAGGTCCTCATTCTCCCAGACCTCGATCTTCTGGATCTCGTGGGAGGTACGGAAACCGTCGAAGAAGTTGATGAACGGGATCTTGCCCTTGATGGCAGAAAGGTGTGCCACCGGGGCGAGGTCCATAACTTCCTGTACGGAGGACTCGCAGAGCATCGCGCAGCCGGTCTGACGGCACGCGTAGATGTCCTGATGGTCGCCGAAAATGCTGAGCGCGTGGGTAGCCAGCGCGCGTGCGGATACGTGGAACACGCCCGGCAGCTGCTCACCGGCGATCTTGTAAAGGTTCGGGATCATCAGAAGCAGGCCCTGGGAAGCGGTATAGGTCGCGGTCAGCGCACCGGCTGCGAGGGAGCCGTGAACTGCGCCCGCGGCGCCGCCCTCGGACTGCATCTCGGTGATCTGCACCGGCTGTCCGAACAGGTTCAGTCTGCCCTGGGATGCCCACTCATCAACATGCTCCGGCATGACGGATGACGGGGTGATCGGGAACATGGCGGCGACTTCGGTAAACGGATAGGAAGCATGAGCTGCTGCCTGGTTGCCGTCCATGGTCTTCATTTTTCTTGCCATAGATAGTTCCTCCTGTAAAAAATGCTGCTTTTGCTCTTAGGCAATCACGCAAAAATAGAGAGCTGTGATTTTTTTCACATTAGGTTAAGCATACTTCTTTTTGCGCTTCTTGTCCATGCAATTATCGCTAAAATAAATAATCTTTTCAATGTTTCAGCTATACTGACGGCAAGCCGGTTTATCTGTCCCGGCCATCATCTGCGCGGCATCGGCGCGCCATCTTCAAAAAACGTCTGCTTTCGCTCCAGCAGTTCCCCGATGCGGGAAAGGTAATCCCCGATGTTCCTGACATTTTCAAAGCGGCGGACGGTCTTTTCAAAAGGCGCGCCCGAAGTATAAGTTACTTCTTTTGTAGAGGATCCCGCGCCCACGCCGATGACCGTGTGTTTTTCTTCCATCATCAGGATGTTATAGACACATTCTTTTCCGTGCGCCGCGTACCCCACGTTATCCTGGTTGCCGGCCATGTTTTTCTGGCGGTAAAGATAATATGGCTGCAGTCCCAGTCCGGCTGCCGTTTCCGCCCCCATTGCCGTCATGTCCGCGACCTCATCCATGCCCTCGTCATCCAGACCCTTCCGCGCAACGCCGCCCCAGGCTTTTCCCTCGGTCGACAGCCTGGAGGAGCGTTTGACCGCAAGGGCATGTACCGTCAGGCTGTCCGGCCGGAGTGCTTCGATCTGCCGAAGCGTCTCACAGACGTCTTCCAGGTCTTCCCCGGGCAGTCCCATAATAAGGTCCATGTTGATGTTGTCAAATCCCATACCGCGCGCCAGTCTGTATGCTTCTATGGTCTGCTCCACCGAATGGCGCCGCCCGATCAGGTCGAGGGTCTTTTGGTGCATGGTCTGGGGATTGATACTGATCCGGTCGACGCCGTGGTGGCGCAGCACCTCCAGTTTTTCCTTTGTGATGCTGTCCGGACGTCCTGCTTCCACGGTCAGCTCCGCTACAGGGACGCGCCTGATCATTTCCTTACGGGTGCCGCGGCCGCCGGATCCGTTTTCCGGCAGCGTCCTTTCATATGTCTCGTACCCGAAGATCTCTTCCACCATCGTCAGGAGCTTATCCAGCTGCGCCGCGCTCAAAGCTGTCGGCGTGCCGCCGCCGACGTAGATGGTCTGCAGCTTCCTGTCCGCGATACGGTTCCTTCCGGGCAACCTTGCTCCGGCTGTTGTTTCCGCTGCTTCCGCAGACAGATCTTCTGCGTTTTCTTCCGCCGCTCCCGCCAGAAAGCGGATCTGTTCCAGTTCTCTTCGCATTGCTTCCAGGTATTCATCGATACGATGCTCCCAGTGCTCGACAGGATTGGAGGTAAAGCTGCAGTAGAGGCAGCGGGTCGGGCAGAACGGTATATTGATATAAATGCTGTATCCCCGCGCAATATCCAGCCGCCCAAGCACTTCCTGTTCCCTGGCATAGATCGAAAACATCAGATCCAGCTTTTCTTCCGATACGAGGAATAGTTCCCGGATCTCTTCCCTCGCCGCGTCCGGATCCAGGCCTTTTGCCAGCATCATTTCCACGATCCTTACCGGCCGTATCCCGGTGAGCGTGCCCCAGGGAAGCAGCCGCCCGGTCATCACCGCAAGATGTTTATAAAGCACACGCTTAATGAGGCTTTTATCGATAAAACGATCCTCGCTTCGGTCGCACCCGTCACAGATGGCGTCGACATCCACAGTAAGGCTCTGCGGGCTTACTTCACCGGGAGCATTTCCCGCGGCATCGTCCTCTTCCCAAAGGAGCTGCTGCCCCGGAAAGAACGCCTGCAGCAGAGAGCGTATGTCGTTTTCGTAGGTTATATAATTATGATTGATTACTCTGACCATCTTTTTATGTCATACTCTAAAATATAAGCATTCAATGATACGAAAGCCAAGCGGCCACTTCTGTTTAGTTCTTCACAAAAAGGGGATGCCGGGGACCGCTTTACCGCCCCTGACATCCCCTTTGGTTTTCATTGATCAGAATCACGCTTATCCCGTCGTCCGCTGGACATCCAGGACGTCGCGTACGGAGCGGAGCTTCTCCACCACATGCTGCAGCTCTTCCTTGCTGTGAATGTCGAAAGTCAGCAGCAGGGTCGCCGTGCCCTTTTTGGCATTCTTCAGGTTGATGGAAGTGATGTCGAGGCCGGCTTCCGTGAAGACGCGGGAGATGTCGACCAGCAGGCCGATCCGGTTGTTGCAGTAGATCCGGATCTCCGTGGAGTAGGTATCGTTGGTCTCGTCGTTGGTCTCCCACTCTGCCTCGATCAGACGGCTGCGCTCGTCGGGCGGCAGGTTGATCATGTTGATGCAGTCGGTGCGGTGCACCGTAATGCCGCGTCCCCGGGTCACGAATCCCACGATCTCGTCACCGGGCACCGGGTTGCAGCAATGCGCGCAGCGTGCGGACAGATCGTCCACGCCCTTGACGACGATGCCGCCCCGCAGGCTCTTGCGGACTGTCGGGTTCGTGATCTCCGGCGTCTCACCGGCCTGCTTTGCGCGCAGGATGTCCTCATCCGTCTGGTTCCGCTCTTCATGCTTGCGCTTTGCCTCAGCCAGTTTGCCGACGATCTGGCTCTCCTTCAGGCCGCCGTGCCCGACCGAAGCCTGGACAGCCGTCCAGTCTTTGAGGGCGTAGCGCCGCAGCACTTCCTCGATATATTCCGGCTTCGTCAGCTCACTGAGGATATATCCCTTCTGACGGCAGTAGCGCTCGATGGCTTCCTTGCCGCGGGCAATGTTCTCTTCTTTGTTTTCCGTCTTGAACCAGGCCTGGATCTTGTTGCGCGCCTGGGTGGATTTGACGACATTCAGCCAGTCGCGGCTCGGTCCCTTGGAGTTCTGGGAGGTGACGATCTCGATCTGGTCACCGTTCTGAAGCTTGAAATCGATCGGCACCAGCCGTCCGTTGACGCGGGCCCCTACCATCTTATTGCCGACGGCGGAATGGATGCTGTAAGCAAAGTCGATGGGTGTGGATCCCATGGGCAGCGCCTTGACATCGCCGGTCGGCGTGAAGCAGTACACGTTCTCGTTGAACAGGTCAAAGTCGGACTTGACCATGCTCAGGAACTCCTTGCTGTTATCAGCTTCCTTCTGCCACTCGAGAACCTGCCTGAGCCAAGCCATCTTTTCATCATCGACGCTGTCCGCCTTCTGGGTCGACCCGCCGGACTCCTTATATTTCCAGTGCGCCGCGATACCGAACTCCGCGACCTTGTGCATTTCGAAGGTACGGATCTGGATCTCGAACGGTGTGCCGTCCTTGCCGATCAGCGTCGTGTGCAGCGACTGGTACATATTGGGCTTGGGCATGGCGATATAGTCCTTGAAACGGCCGGGGATCGGCTTGTACATCTCATGGATCACGCCCAGCGCGCCATAACAGTCCTTCACAGAATCCACCAGGATGCGGACGGCGAAGAGATCATAGATCTGGTCCACGGTTTTCTCCTGGTTGACCATTTTCTTGTAAATGCTGAAGAAGTGCTTTACGCGGCCCATCATGACCGCATTGATGCCGGCTTCCTTAAGGTGTTCGGACACTTCCCGCACGATATCGCCGATGATCTGCTCACGTTCCTCTTTCTTGAGCGCGATCTTCTCGACCAGCTCCCGGTAGACGTCGGGCTTGAGATACTTCAGGGAAATATCGTCGAGCTCGATCTTCATCTTGCTGATACCGAGACGCTCTGCCAGCGGTGAATAGATATCCAGCGTTTCTCTGGCTTTCTCGATCTGCTTGGCCTTGGACTGATACTGCAGGGTGCGCAGGTTATGCAGACGGTCGGCCAGCTTGATGATGACGACACGGATGTCCTTTGCCATTGCCACGAACATCTTGCGCAGGTTCTCCGCCTGCACCTCGATCTTGTCGGCATTGTAGTTGATCTGGGTCAGCTTGGTGACACCGTTGACGAGGACAGCCACTTCGTCACCGAAGAGGTACTCGATCTTGTCGAGGGTCATGCCCGTATCCTCGACCACATCATGCAGCAGCGCGCTGATGATGGTGTCGGTATCCATTTCCATCTCCGCGAGTATGATCGCGACATTTAATGGATGGATGATGTAGGGCTCTCCGGATTTACGCTTCTGGTTCTTATGCTGCTCTTTGGCGACCTCATAGGCCATACGGATACGGCTGATGTCCTCATCCGGGCGATAGCGGCGGAAGATCCGTATCAGGTCTTCAAACAGCGACTCGGGCGTCGTGGCCGCAGGCTGTTCGAGCAGGCGCGGTTCCGTGATCACATCGCCGGTCAGTCCCGTCATTCCGGGTGCAGGAAGTCCTTCGGCAGATGCTTTATTGTCAGAATCCGAAAAGAAACCGGCACCGGTAGTCCCGGAACGCTCTGCAGTCTCCCCGGAAACAGTCCCAGCCGCAGCGGGCGTTCCTGCCCCTTCCCCCGCAGGATCCTGTGCAGCAAAAGTGACCCCGGCTCCTACGGCATAGTTCTGCCGGATGCCTAAGGTATCCGCAGCACCTACCAGTTCCGCCCGGTTCTTCATGCTCTCAGGCACCACCGTACCGATATCCGTGTTGATGCCGGCGCGCTGGTGCTCCAGAAGCAGGTCGCTGTTCGCTTGTTGGTTCTTATGATCTGACATTATTGAAACGCATTGGTTCACGGGTCGCTTCGTGCTTCGCTTCCCTAAAAGCTTACTTCGCCAGTTTAAAACTGCTCTTCAGACCTACGATGCGGTTGAAGACCGGGACGCCCGGCTTTGAATCGTGACTGTCGACACAGAAGTAGCCGTTGCGTACGAACTGGAAGCTGTCGTAAGGCTTCACGTCCTTCAGAGCGCTCTCCAGCTTGCAGCCTTCAAGGATCGTCAGGGAGTTCGGATTTAGATTAAGGTTGCCTTCGGCATCCAGCTTGCCCTTTTCCTCATCGACGAGGTTCTCGTAAAGACGCACGGTCGCGTCGAAGCAGTCCGCCGCATTGACCCAGTGGATCGTGCCCTTGACCTTGCGGGTCTCGGAACCGGACTTCTGCTCGGGATCGTAGGTGACATGGACAGCGGTGACATTGCCGTCCGCATCCTTGTCACAGCCGACGCACTTCACAAGGTAAGCGCCCATCAGACGGACCTCATTGCCCGGGAAGAGACGGAAATACTTGTGCGGCGGGACCTCCATGAAATCCTCCTGCTCGATCCACAGCTCCCGTCCGAAGCTGACCTTACGGGTACCCATCTCCGGTACCTCCAGGTTGTTGGGCATCTCGAGGATCTCACTCTGTCCCTCAGGATAATTGTCAATGATCAGCTTCAGCGGATGCAGGACTGCCAGCATACGCGGCTTCTTGAGCTTCAGGTCGTCGCGGATGCAGTACTCCAGCATATCCAGCTCACAGCTGGAATCCGCCTTGGATACGCCTGCAAGCTCCACGAAACGGTGGATCGCTTCCGGCGTATAGCCGCGGCGGCGCAGGGCTGCGATGGTCACGAGACGCGGATCGTCCCAGCCGTCCACGGTACCGTTCTCGACGAGGCGCTTGATATAGCGCTTGCCTGTTACGACATTGGTCAGGTACATCTTGGCGAACTCGATCTGGCGCGGCGGCTCCTCATACTCGCACTCCTTCACCACCCAGTCATATAAGGGACGGTGGTCCTCAAACTCCAGCGTGCAGATGCTGTGGGTAATGCCTTCGATGGCATCCTCGATTGGATGCGCATAGTCATACATCGGATAGATGCACCACTTATCACCGGTATTGTGATGGGTCAGGCGGGCGATGCGGTAAATGACCGGGTCTCTCATGTTGATGTTGCCGGAGGCCATGTCGATCTTCGCGCGGAGCACCTTCGATCCGTCCTCATACTTTCCGGCCTTCATCTCCTCAAAGAGCTGCAGGTTTTCTTCAATGCTGCGGTCACGGCTCGGATCCGGAATGCCCGGGGTCTTGAAATCACCGCGGGTCTGACGGATCTCCTCGGCGCTCAGATCGGATACATAAGCCTTGCCCTTTTTGATCAGCAGCACGGCCTTCTCGTACATCTCGTCGAAATAGTTGGAAGCGAAACGGACGCCGCCTACATACTTCGCGCCGAGCCACTCCACGTCCGCAACGATGGAATCCACGAACTCCGTCTTCTCCTTGACCGGGTTGGTGTCATCAAAACGGAAATGGAAGGTGCCGCCGTACTCCTTGGCGAGTCCATAATTCAGAAGGATCGACTTGGCATGTCCGATATGGAGATAACCGTTGGGCTCGGGAGGGAAACGGGTACATACATGGTCGTAAACGCCCTCTGCCAGGTCCTTGTCGATCTCACGCTCTATAAAGTTCTTGGAAACAACTTCCATCTTCTCGTCTGCCATAGTGTGCTCCTTTATGTCATGTTCTTGCAATGCTTGCATTAAAATGTAATTATATCATGTTTTTACTGATTTGTCCCGTTTTCTTGCGGGCAGGCATCCGGAGGATCTCAGATGCCGGGGCGGGATCCGTCACAGGTGCGGTATTTCATGCGGCAAAGGTCTACATCAGTCTCTGCCGGACCACTTCGTAGGCCAGGACTCCCGCCGCTACGGAAGCGTTGAGCGAATCGATATCCCCAAACATCGGTATGGATGCGATCATGTCACAGTTTTTCCGGACCAGCTCGGAGACGCCGCGTCCTTCGTTGCCGATCACGAGGCCGATCGGTCCCTTCAGGTTCAGACGATACATGGTCTCCCCGCCCATGTCCGCGCAGACGAACCAGAGCCCTTCCTTCTTCAGCGCTTCGATCGTACTGCTGATATTGGTCACCTTGGCGACCGGGGTGTAGTTGAGCGCCCCGGCGGAAGCCTTGGACACGACTGCCGTCAGGCCTGCCGCGCGGTTCAGGCGGATGATCACGCCATGCGCGCCGCAGAGGTTTGCCGTACGGATGATGGCGCCCAGATTGTGCGGATCTTCGATACCGTCCAGAATGAAGATAAAGGGGTCTTCCCCCTTCGCGCGGGCTTTGGCAAGGATATCCTCCACAGACGCATAGTCGTAGGCCGCCGTCCAGGCGATCACGCCCTGGTGCCGGCCGGTCTCGCTCAACTCATCCAGTTTTTTCTTCTGGACGAGATCCAGCTTCGTCTCAGGGTGTTTCTTTACTTCCCGGATAATGCTTCCGAGCGCCCCGTCCTTGAGGCCATCCTGAATCATGACCCGGTCCACGCTGCGTTCCGCGCGGAGTGCCTCAAGCACCGCGTTGCGTCCTTCGATCTTTAGTTCTCTTTCCGGCATGGCTGCTGCCTCCTCTTCAGAGCATCCGCGCACCCGGCGCTGCCCGCCGGTATGTCCGAAGCCCTTATGTCCCTTAAGCGCTGAAATCGCTGCAGACATTGTACACTATTTTGCATATCTTCGTACAGAAAAATGTTCCTTTTCCGGTAAAATGAAGATACAATGTGATAAAAGATCAACCGAAAGGAACCCGCTCATGGAGATCAGACCGGTCGCATACATCCATACCGATTTTCCCACCAAGTTCGGCCTGCCAAGGCAGAGCGGCCTCGTGGAAGGACTGAAGGGCGAAATCGTTTTTGAGCCCTACTACCGCAACCCGGAAGGCGTCAAAGGCCTTGACGGCTTCAGCCACCTCTGGCTTCTCTGGGATTTCTCGCTCGCGCACCGCGAAGACTGGTCCGCGACCGCAAAGCCTCCCCGGCTCGGCGGCAGGACCCATATGGGGGTATGGGCGACCCGTTCCCCTTTCCGTCCCAACAGCATCGGTCTTTCGAGCGTACGCCTTGACCGGATCGAGATGACCGCCGACCGCGGTCCCGTGCTGCACGTCTCCGGCATCGACATGATGGACGGCACACCGATCTATGACATCAAGCCCTACATCAGTCTCTACGATTCCCATCCGGACGCCCGCAACGGCTTTGTATCCGAAACGCCGTTCCAGGAGCTCACGGTGACCGATCCCGATGAGCTCATCAAAAAAAGCGCCCTGACTGCCGAACAGCAGGAGGCGCTTTATGAAGTGCTGCGTGCGGATCCCCGTCCGCGCTATGACGCGGACAATGACGGGAAGCGCCGCTACGGGTTCTATTACTGCGATTATGATGTCCGCTTCTATGTGAGAGGAAATATACTGGAAGTTGCGGAGCTGGTGCCGCAGACGCATTAAGGACCGTCACCGGATCAAAGCGCCCGAAAACGGCATTCCCACTCACCGGTAAGTGCTCTCCCGTTCTTTCAGTTCCCCATAGATCTGGCAGTAATTCTCATATCTTTCCGGGGAGACCTCTCCCCGTTCCACGGCCTGCCGTACACCGCAGATCGCCGTGCCCTCGTTCACATGGCTGCAGCCTACGAAGCGGCAGTCCGCGATATGAGGGGCAAACTCCTCAAAATGATCCTGAAGCTCAGCGGATGCCACCCCGCTCACGAAGAGGGAGGTGAACCCCGGCGTATCCAGCACATAGCTGTCCTCGTCCTTCAGCGCGATCAGCTCGGTGTGGCGCGTCGTCTGCCTCCCCCGTCTGATCTTGCGGCTGAGCTCTCCTACTTCCATATAGGCACCTTCAAACAGCCTGTTCGTCAGCGAAGACTTGCCGACGCCGGAAGGGCCCGCCAGCACGGTGGTCCTGCCCCGGAGCGTTTCCCTGATCTGCGCGACCGATCCCGGATCGGTGGTCGAACCGCAGATCACATGGTATCCGGCCGCCTCATAGATCTCCCGGTAGTGTTCCATCCGGCCTTCCCGGTTCAGGTCCGACTTGTTGAAAAAGATGACCACCGGGATGTTCTGCATGCCCATATAGACCAGGAAGCGGTCCAGCAGGTTCAGATTGGGATCCGGCTCCCGCACGGCAAATACGATCATAGCCTGGTCGATATTGGCAACTGCCGGACGGATAAGGACGTTCCTGCGCTCATGGATCTTTGTCAGGCTGCCCTCCTTATCTTTCGGGTCCGTCACTTCGAAGCTGACATTGTCCCCGACCAGCGGTTTGATCCCGAGCTTTCGGAAAATGCCGACCGCCCGGCATGCCCAGATGCCCTCTTCCGGTGAATGGATGTAATAGAATCCGCCGATCCCTTTGATGATTTTACCTGTCATGGACCCCCTGCCTGTCAATAGTCTGCTCAGTCACCCGGATAGAACTCGATGCCAAACGACCCGTACACTTCACCGGAGTTGACATTGTATACCTGCACCTCGCCGTTGTCTACTCCATAGGCACCCTGGATGTTGTGATACGTCACCGGGATCCGGCTGCCCAGGGATACCGGGCGCGGTTCATCGATCATCGTATACTCCATGGACTCATCGATGCGCTGTACCAGACGGACCGCAACGGTCACCTCCGATCCGCCGCCGGGGCCTATGGCACCTTCGCCGATGGAACAGACAGTATCGATGCTGCCATAGTAGAAATCCCCGCTGATATACGGAGCCGCTCCGGATGCGGGATCGATGACTGCGCCACCGGCTGCTGCCGGCGGCAGCGCCGTACCGTCCGTGATCCCGGCTTCCGCCGGAACACAGATCTGGATGATCACCGGCGTACCCTTCTTAACAAACTCTCCCGCCCGGGCAGACTGCAGCACGACAGTCCCGGGAACATGATCCGGGTTGTTGAGAGCGGTCCGTGCGCCAACGATAAGACCGCTGGCTTCGATCAGGCTTTCCGCGGCTGACTGGGTCAGGCCGCTCAGTTCCGGCATGACGATGTAATCCGCGGCACGTCCGCGGCTGACGATCAGCCGGATGACGCGTTTCCACTCCGCTGTACCCTCTCCGGCAGGCATCGTTTCGAGCGTATCATCGTTGGGCACTTCTTCGTATCCGATCACGTAGTTCTCCGCCACATCTTCCGAAAACTCCAGACGCGGCTCCGCGCTCACACCGATCCCGACACGCTGCAGGGATGCTGCCGCATCATCGATCGTCAGGTTTTTCAGGGTAGACAGCACATGGTTGGACTCCGGTCCGAGAGACACGGTCACATATACGGCGGTGTCCTCAGTCGCGACTTCTCCGGCGACCGGACTCTGATTGATGACGGTGCCCTCCGGGTATTCATCCGAATACGCCGTGTTGGAAGAATCCATGCTTATCTGCAGGACAGCAAGCTGTGCCCTGGCTTCATTTACGGTCAGACCGCTCAGATCGGGAAGACGCTGCTCGCCCTGGATACTCAAAGTATAATCGATCTCCTCGGCTGCCGTGGTCTCACCGGCCTCTGAAGAGGACTCCGCAGGCACGGCCTCTTCCGCGTCCGTCGTTTCCGTACCCGCCGCAGATGTGAGGGCTGCCTTCTGCCTTCCCACGATCGTCTTGCCGGCGATCACGCCCGCGAGCGCGATCACCGCGACCATCGCCAGAGTCAGTCCGGCAAGCGCCAGACGGTTCTCAAAAATACGCAGGAAGGAAAATCCCGGCGTTTCCTCTTCCCCGCCGTCATCCGGTCCGATGGTATCATCTGTACCCTCTCCGGTCGGTCCTTCCAACGCGGCGCGCCCCAACTGGCCGGTCTCACCCGACGGCTTTTTGTCGGCTTTCACGGCGCCTTCCGAAGCTTCGCCTTCGATCCCGCCCTCTGCAGCCGCGCTGTCTGTACCGGTATTGATCGATCCGGAACCTACGGTGTCATACAGCTTCACAAAGCGGCCTTCCGGCTCCGCAGCCGCATGCTTCAGATCCTCGATCAGTTCCTCTGCGGTCTGGTAGCGGTCTTCGGGCTCTTTTCTCGTCGCCTTGATGATGATATCATTGAGCGCCGGGTAGATCTCATGGTTGTATACCGTCGGCGGCACCATCACATCCTGGATGTGCGACATGACGATATCCACCGTACTGTCTCCCTCATAGGGGACCCGTCCGGTGATCATCTCGTACATGCTGATGCCAAGAGAATACAGGTCGGAGCGGGCATCCGCCTCACCGGTCCTGGCCTGTTCCGGAGCGATGTAATGTGCCGAACCGATCACTGCCTGGTTAGCGGAGTCGCCGGTAACCGCCTTGGCGATCCCGAAATCCGCCACCTTGACCTTGCCGTCTTTGGAAATGATGATGTTCTGGGGCTTGATGTCACGGTGAATGATTCCCTTGCGGTGCGCCTCGGCAATGCCTTCCGCTGCCTGGATGGCGATCCCGATCGTTTCCTTGTTGGTCAGTTTCTCCTTACGGCTGATATAATTCTTCAGCGTAATGCCTTCCACCAGCTCCATGACGATATAGTGCAGGTCATCGCGGTCCACGGTGTCATAGGCTGCCACAATGTTGGCATGGCTGAGGCGTGCTGCCGACCTGGCTTCGTTGTTGAATTTCTCAACGAACTCCTCATCGCCGGAAAACTCTTCCTTCAGTACCTTGATCGCGACTTCCCGTCCCAGCTTCAGATCGCTGGCGCGGTAAACGTAGGACATGCCGCCCTGTCCGACCTTGGCCTTTATTTCATATCTCTCGTCAAGTATATCTCCAGGGTTAAACACGGGTGTTACCTTCCTTTTCGTATTTGATCAGAATCACTGCGATGTTGTCATTGCCGCCTGCTTCGTTGGCAGCCGTTACAAGGGTCCTTGCTTTGTACTGCAGGCTTCCGTGACCTGCGATGATGGCCAGGATCGCGTCGTCATCCACCATGTTGGTGAGGCCGTCCGAACACATCAGGATGTGGTCTCCTTCGATCAGATCGACCTCGAAGTAATCTGCCCGGACGGTTTCCTCCGAGCCTACCGCTCTTGTGATGATGTTCTTGTTCTTCCGGTACTCCTCGGAGTCCCGGACCATCCGGCCTTCGGCAACTTCCTCCTCGACATAGGAGTGATCCCTCGTCACCTGCGTGATCCCGTCGCGGATCACATACAGTCTTGAGTCTCCCACATTAGCCACTGTAAGCACGCCGTCACGGATGACTGCTGCCACCAGAGTGGATCCCATTCCCTGTAAAGAAGGATCTGAATGGGATTTCTGGTGTATCATGGTATTGGAGAGGTTGAGGGCGCTGCGCAGCACGCGGACGATGTTGGTGTTCTGCGTACGTGACACGAAGCCCACCATCGTCTCGGTCAGATATTTGGAGGCAAAATCACCGGCCTTATGGCCGCCCATCCCGTCCGCAAGAATAAAGAGGTTGGGAAAAACGCCCACGGGCCGTGTGCTTTCAAAGATGTAGTCCTGATTTACTTTTCTCTTCCGACCAATGTCCGTCAGAGCCTGGGCCTGCACTTAAAAGCCTCCTCACGCCCGGATATATCTGCGGCGAAGCTGTCCGCAGGCAGAGCTGATGTCCCTGCCCATTTCACGGCGGATCGTCGCATTGATGCCGTTCTGTATCAAAACCTGCTGAAAAGCCTCCACCGTTCGTCGGTCGGGGCTTTCATACTCTCTCTCTTCGATCGGGTTGACGGGGATCAGGTTCACATGGCACATGCCTTCCCGTCCGCCTTTACGGCGGTCCGATCCACCGAAACCTTCCCGGTTCAGGAGGTCTGCCAAAGCAGCCGCGTTGTCCCGGGTGTCATTGACGCCTTTCACTACGGAATACTCAAAGCTGAGACGCCGTCCTGTACGCTCATAATAATACCGGCAGGCGGCAAGGACTTCCGGCAGATGCCATACCTTCGCAGCCGGCATGATCTCCTCCCGCTTTTCCTGGGTGGGCGCGTGAAGGCTCAGCGCCAGGGTCACGGGCAGGCCTTCGCCGGCCAGCTGCCGGATCCTGTCCGGTATCCCGCAGGTACTGACCGTAATATTGCGCGCCGAGATATGGAGCCCGCGTTCATCCGTGATCATACGGAGAAAGCGGCACACCTCGTCGTAATTGTCCATCGGCTCGCCGGATCCCATCAGGACGACATTGGAAACGCGCTCCCCGGTGTCCTCCCCGATGCGGTATACCTCAGCCAGCATCTCCGCCGCGCTTAAGTCGCGTACACATCCGTCCAGTGTGGAAGCGCAGAAACGGCAGCCCATGCGGCAGCCCACCTGGGAACTGATGCATACGGAGTTTCCGTGCTTATAGCGCATCAGCACGGCTTCAATGGCGTTGCCGTCCGAAAGGGCGAAAACATACTTGCGTGTCCCGTCGATCCGGGAAACATAGATCTCTGCCGGCTCCATCACGGTGATCATGTATTCGGAATCCAGGCGCTCCCGCAGAGCTTTCGGGAGATTGCTCATACGGGAAAACTCCCTGACCCCGCAGCGATGCAGCCAGTCGTAGATCTGGGCCGCGCGGAACTTTGCTTCCCCCATCGCGGAAAGAGCCTGCTGCAGTTCCTCCATGTTCAGTTGGCAGATATCAGGCTTCATCAAAATGAATAAGCGCCAACGCGCTAGAATCTCTTTTCCAGCACGGCAATGTAAAAACCGTCGTGATCCTTGGAGGGGAGCAGCTTCCACTCGGACTTCAGGATGAATCCGAGACGGTCCGCCGCCCAGCGCGCATTCTGCTCGTTTTCTTCCTCTGTGATCGTACAGGTCGAGTATACGAGTCTGCCGCGGGGCTTTACAAAACGGCTGATATTGGACAGGATATCCCGCTGTAGCTGCTGCAGCTCCCGGATGCTGAAGGCCTCCAGATTAAGTTTGATATCGGGCTTCTTGGCGATCACACCGATGCCGGAACACGGCAGATCAGCGATCAGGACATCCGCCCGGTAAAAGCTGTCTTCATCCGCCTTAAGCGCGTCGCGGACCGAGGTACGTATATTCGTAAAACCGCAGCGCTGTACATTTTCATCCAGCAGCGCGACCTTCTGCGCCGAAACGTCACGGGCATCGACCACGCCGCGTCCGCCAAGGAGCATCAGCCGGTCAGCCAGCGCAAGAGCCTTGCCGCCGGGTGCCGCGCAGACATCGATGATATAATCATCCGCGCCCGGTGCCGCGCAGGCAGCCACCATGGCGGATGCGGGATCCTGCACCGTGACCCACCCTTTATGAAAGCTCTCCGTCCGGGTGATATCGCCGCTCTCTTTCGCTTCATATACGACCGGCAGCATGCCTTCCGGAACGGACTGCCCGGCCTTTGCGAGAAGTGATGGATAATCCAGCCTGCTTAAGACGATCCCGTCCTTTCGGAGACTGTCCGCGATCAGGCGTTCAGCCTCTTCGGGATCAGCCGCGCCCGTCCGTGAAAGATTGAAGCGAAGTGTTTCCGGTCTTTCCTGGAGAAATGCCTCAAAGATCTCCGCAGCCCTGTCCGCGCCGTATTGGTCTTCGACCATGCGGCAAAGCCATTTGGGCACGGAATACCGCTGCCAGTTCTCCTCGAAGACTGTCACTTTCGCGCTGTTGGCGTCGATCTCCCGGGCAACCGCGCGCATCACGCCGTTGACAAGTCCGCCAAGGCCATCCAGTCCGTGAAGCTTCGTCAGCACTACCGCTTCATTGCATGCCGCGCTGGCAGGCACACGGTCCATATACATAAGCTGGTAGACACCGGTCCGCAGGATACCGCGGATCACCGGTTTCAGAAGCCGGAGCGGGCGCCGCAAAAAGCGTCCCAGTACGGTGTCGATGGTGATGAGCCGGTCCAGCGTCCCGATGACCAGGCGCTCCGTGAACGCCCTGTCACGGCTGTCCGGCACCACTCCCAGGCGCTTTGATTCCTCGAACTTTTCCTTCAGGATGGTATGTGACTTGCGGTCATTTTCCGTGATCTCCAAAAAGATGCAGAGCGCGATGTCCCGCATGTTCTGCCAGTCACGGATCGGATATTCGGTTTTTGAAGATCGGATCGTCATGGGAGCGTTCCTGTAAACCCGGGGAATATATCAGTTGTTTCAGCGTCTCCGTCCGCGTGAGAGAACGAGAAGCCGAAGGAGAGACAGGACAGACGATGCCGCTGCCGCAACATAGGTCATACCGGCTGCACGCAGGACCTTGCGGGCGCCGACCAGTTCCTCTCCGACGAGGATGCGGTTATCTTCCAGGATCCGCAGCGCGCGGTTGGACGCGTCGAACTCGATCGGAAGGAGAAGCAGCGTGAAGAATACGCCAAGGGAGAACAGGATGATCCCCACATTCTGCAAATGCACCCAGCCGAACATCAGGCCCAGTATGGCGATATATATGCCGATCTGGGAGCTCCTCGCGCAGACGGGAGCCAGATAGCGCTGCAGTGCCAGTGGGGCGTACTCCGTGGCATCCTGGATCGCGTGTCCGCACTCGTGTGCCGCGATGCCGATGATTGCGATGCTGTTTGAGTTGTAGTTAGGCGCCAGAAGGCAGAGCTCCTTTGTCTGGGGATTGTAATAATCCGAGGCGCCCTGGTTGATCGGTTTGACAGTCACGTCAAAAATACCATACTGCTGCAGGATCCTCCTGGCAGCATCCGAAGCGGTCATACCGGACTGTGTTCCGATCTGGCGATATTTGCTGATGGCGCTGTTGACATTGGCCGATGCCCACACGGAAAAGACCATGCCGATCAGGACCAGGATGTAGGTCACGTCGTAATAATAGAACATAGGACACCATACCTCCTTTATCTGCTGCTCTGTTCAATAAACTGTCGTGCTATAGAAAGCTTGCCGGATGGTATCCCCGCAGGTAATCCGCGGCTGCCATCCGCTTCTTTCCTTCCGGCTGGACTTCCAAAAGTTCCAGCATGCCGCTGCCGCACCGGACGACGAGCCTGCCGTCCATGGTGATCACAGTGCCGGGCGCCTGCTGTGAGGCTGTGCCTGCCGGCCAGGCACCTGCTTCCTCCGGCGTGACCAACCGCGCGCGATGGATCTTGAGAAGCCTGCTCTCCGCATGGGTGTACGTGCCGGGCCATGGGCTGAGGCCCCGGATCAGGCGCTCGATCCGCGCGGCATCATCCTGCCACCTGACCGCGCCCATTTCCTTTGTCAGCATCTTCGCGTAGGTCATGCCCTCCGAAGGCTGGGGGGTGCGGGTCAGTCTGCCCTCTTCCAGCGCTGCCAGCGTCTGTACGATCAGCTTGCCGCCAAGTACGGAAAGCTTGTCAAACAGGGATCCGCCGGTCTCTTCGGCGGAAGGCGAGATGCGTGCCGTCATAAGGATATCACCTGTATCCAGGCCTTCATCCATCAACATCGTCGTGACGCCGGCCTCAGCATCGCCCTCGATGACCGTCCACTGGATCGGCGCCGCTCCCCTCCATCTGGGAAGCAGCGACGCATGGACATTGATGCATCCGTACGGCGGAAGCTCCAGGAGCTCCCGCTTCAGAAGCCGCCCGTACGCGGTGACCACGATCACTTCGGGGCCAAGCTTCCTCAGCTCTTCCAGAAAAGCCGGATCATTAGGCCGCTCCGGCTGCAGTACCGGGATCCCCAGCTCTGCCGCCCGCTGCTTTACCGGCGTAGGCTGCAGCTCGCTGTGCCTGCCTTTCGGCTTGTCGGGCTGGCTGACTGCCGCCAGGATCTCATGACCCGCATCATGCAGCGCATCCAGCGTACCCACCGCAAAATCGGGGGTCCCCATAAAAATGATCTTCAAGCTGTATCATCTCCGTTCATTCGCATTCAAACAGCCGGACGGCGATCCGTCCGTGCTTATTCCTCTGCTGCCTCTTCGTCTGCTGCCGGCTGCTCCAGCTCCCCGATGACCTTATCGATATAGAGCACACCGTGCAGGTGATCCGTCTCATGCTGGATGCAGCGGGCCAGGAGCCCGTCTGCCGTCAGCTCGAATTCTTTCATCTCGGGGTCCAGCGCACGGACCTTCACCTGTTCCGCGCGAGAGACCTGTCCCTGGTAGCCCGGGACGCTCAGGCACCCCTCGTAGTCGGTGCACTCGCCGTTCATCTCCAGGATCTCCGGATTGATGAGTACGAGCGGCTCCGGCTCCTCCATCCCCACATCGATCACGACGATCTGCTTCAGGATCCCGACCTGCGGCGCAGCCAGTCCGACGCCCTGTGCTTCATACATGGTGTCGAACATATCATCGATCAGCTGCCGTGTCCGGTCGTTCATCTCTTTCAGCGGCCTGCACTCCTTGCGCAGGACCGGATCGCCTTCTTTTCTGACTTCTCTGAGTGCCATCTGTCCTCCTACCTGATATCAAAAGCCGTCCAGACCTTTCTGCCTCCAAAACGCGCAGATAAGGCCTCTTCCAGCGTTCCGCGTATCTTTTTTATTATATCATGCGAACTATGTTTTATATATAAAATCTTTCTGTAATTGTCATTAATTTTGTATACGCTCTCGTTGCAGGGGCCGATCAGAATAGCGCCTGCAGGGCCGAATTCCCGGACACAGATCTCAGCTGCCAGCTCTGCCGCTTCTGCCGTCATCCCCTCGTCCTCCGAGCGGATCCTCACCTGCATCATGTAAATATCCGGCGGGTAATGCAGGAGCCTGCGGAAACTCATCTCCCGCTCGTAAAAACGTTCATAATCCTGCTGCGCCGCCAGTCCGACCGCATAATGAGACGGATCATAGCTTTGGATCACCACATCTCCCGCCCGGCTTCCCCTGCCGCTGCGTCCCGCCGCCTGGGTGATCAGCTGGAAGGTGCGTTCCGAGGCATCGTATTCCGAAGTATTGAGCGACAGGTCGGCCGCTACGATCCCTACCAGGGTCACTTTCGGAAAGTCATGCCCCTTCACGATCATCTGCGTACCGATCAGGATGTCCGCCTCTCCTTTCTGAAAGGAGGACAGGATCTGCTCGTAAGATCCCTTGGCTGTCGTGGAGTCCGCATCCATGCGCAGGATCTTCGCGGCAGGGAACATTTTCCGAGCCGCCTGCTCCAGTTTCTGCGTGCCTGTACCAAACGGCGCGATATAGGGGCTCCCGCACTGCGGGCAGCTCGACGGCATCGGCTGTGTGTGCCCGCAGTAATGGCACGACAGCAGCGCCGCCCGGCGCTCCCCGGTGTAAGGGTCGATATACCAATTGTTGTGCGCGGTCATGGAAACATCGCAGTGAGGGCATTTGATGACCGTACCGCAACTCCGGCAGGAAACGAAACCGGCGTAACCGCGGCGGTTCAGGAACAGCATGACCTGTTCCTTCCGCTCCAGCCTGTCGGAGATCATGTCCTGCAGCATCCCCGAAAAGATGCTCCGGTTTCCGCGCTCCATTTCCCTTCGCATGTCCGTGATATGGATCGAAGGAAGCAGCGCGCCCGGATGGGCTCTTGATTTCATGACCTGCAGATCATACTCCCCATTCAGCGCTTTGGTATAACTCTCCAGGGACGGGGTCGCGGAGCCAAGGACCAGACAGGCGCCTGTCATGGCAGCCCGCTGCGCCGCCACCGTCCTGGTGTCATAGCGCGGGGAAGTGTCCGACTGATAGGTCCGCTCATGCTCCTCGTCGATCACGATGAGACCAAGCTTCGTAAAAGGCGTAAATAAAGCCGAACGGGGACCCACCATCACGTCGATCTCCCCGTCAGCCGCCTTGCGGTATTGTTCGTATTTTTCACCCTGGCTGAGGCGGGAATGCATGACCGCTACCCGCTGTCCCAGGTGTTTCGTCAATTCACGGACCGTCTGGTATGTCAGGGAGATCTCGGGGATCAGGACGATCGTCTGCTTCCCCGCTGCCTGCATGTGCCGGATCAGTTCGATATAGACACGGGTCTTGCCGCTTCCGGTGATCCCGTAGAGAAGTACCGGCCTTCCGCTGTTCCTGAGGATCGAAGCGCACACGGAAGCCTGCTCGGGGTTGAGCGCTTCGTCCTGCACCGCCTCCGCACCGCTCAGGTCTTCGATCCTTCGCACCGGGTCCTTCCGCCGCCGGTTCTTTCCGATGATCTTTTTTACGGGAAGGACGGTCTGCAGCGCCTGATTCATCGTACAGCCGTATTCGGACGCCATGAACGCCGCCAGTTCGATCAGCTCGCTTCCGGTGTTCAGCGCCTTCGGCAGCAGGGAAGCGACAGGCTTGATCCTTTCCTCCGGAAAATCCACGTGATCCGTGATATCGATCACAAACCCGATGCGGTTCCTGTCCGCATTGCCAAAAGGCACCCGCACCCGCACGCCCGGAACGATCCTGTCTTCAAGATCTTCCGGAATGCGGTATGTGAATGCTCTGTCCACCTGTTCGGCTGATATGTCGATGATGACTCTGGCGTATCTCATCCTTACGTTATCAGGTCCTCTGCCACTGCAGAAAGCTTCATGGAATTCGATCCTTTAAAAAGTACGGCGTCGCCTGCCTTCAGATGCTGCCGGAGATCCTCCTGCAGGGCACCGCGGTCAGTATAATGTCTGATAAGGCAGGTCTTTTCCCCCGGATCCGCAGCATTTTCGATCCCTTCCCCGATATGACGGGCAAGATTTCCGTACAGCCAGACTTCATCCAAGTGCCTCAGCTCCCGCGCGATGGTCTCGCCGACTTCCCTGTGATAGCGTGCCTCTTCCGGCCCAAGCTCCAGCATGTCCGCAAGCACCGCAATGTGCCGGCCGGACGCCGGCATCGCGTCAAGTACTCTGAGACCGGCAGTCATGGACTGCGGCGCCGCGTTGTATGCATCATTGATCACTTTGATGCCATTTTTCTCTGTGATCCGGCCGCGGCCGCTCAGGCTTTCAAATCCCTGCAGACCCCGTATTGCCGACCGCGGATCTACACCGTTCAGCACAGCCGCGGCAAAAGCTGCCAGTGAATTCAGCACCATATGCATTCCCGGCACCGAAAGCCGCATCAGATAAACAGCATTTCCTCCGTCCGTAGTATCCGAATCAGCATCTTTGCCGTCTGTCCCGGGACTAAGCAGGTCCCCGGCGACCACGAGGTCGAATACCGGACAGCCATCCTCCTCACGGATATTTTCCGCCCGGATGGCAGCATTTTCACCGGTCCCGTAAAAGAGAATACGGATATTCCGGTCACAGGCGATGCCCCAGCCGTGAAGGCGGTCCGGGGTGATCTCCCGCAGCAGAGGATCGTCCCCGTTCAGGAGCAGTATGCCGCCGTCCTTCATGCCGTCGAGGATATGAAGCTTTTCCTTCATGATATTTTCCTGGCTTCCCAGGTTGGCGATGTGGCTGATGCCGATCACTGTCACGACCGCCATATCGCACTGCACGACACGGGAGATACGGTGCATTTCCCCAAATTCGGAAATGCCCATCTCGATCACGCCGATCTTTGCGTCCGGATCCGTCTCTGTCACGGTAATGGGAACGCCGCTCTGGGAGTTGGCATTACCTTTGGTACTGTATGTCCTTAAGCCTTCCGAAAGGGCAGCGGCGATCATTTCACGTGTGGTAGTCTTGCCAACGGATCCGGTCACGCCAATGTAGGGAATGCGGACATACCGGCTGCGATAATACGCGCCGAGATCCTGCAGTGCCTGCATGGTATCTTCCACGCCGATCACCGGCCATCCTGACGCTGCAGCCTGCTCCGGCAGGCCTTCCGATGAGAGCGTCGCCGCCGCGCCATGGGCAAAAGCGTCTCCGATAAAGCGGTGCGCGTCCACCCTTGCGCCGATGATGGGGACGAAAAGATCCGCGCCCTTCATGGTGCCGGACGCGGTGGATATATTTTCGATCATGGTATCCGCACTGCCGCAAAGAAGCTTTCCTTTTACGGCAGCTGCGATCTCCGCTGCTGTTAAACGCATCTTATTCCTCCGTCACTGATCCCATGTTCAGCTCTTTCCGAGCTCTCCTGCGGCTTTCAGGATCTCTTCCCTGTCCAGGAAATGCTTCCGGACCCCGTTTTCTTCCTGATAGTCCTCATGCCCTTTTCCGATGACCGCGATCATGTCGCCGTCCTCAGCATGCTCCATTGCCCAACGGATCGCTTCCCGACGGTCCGGGATCTTCGTATAGCCGTCCGTACGTCCCCCGGCCTTAAGATATGCTTCTTCGATATCCGCGATGATATCTTCGGTCTTCTCAAAGCGGGAATTGTCTGCGGTAAAGATACAATAATCCGCAGCATGGGCCGCTGCCGCGCCCATGCCCACGCGGCGGTCCCTGGAACGGTTTCCTCCGCAGCCAAACACCACCACCAGGCGTCCCCGTCTGTAGCTTTGCAGGGTATCCAGGAGACTGATCATGCTGACTTCGTTGTGGGCATAATCTACAATGACCGTAAAACGGTCGGACTTATAAACGACCTCCATGCGGCCGTCCACATGGATATGCGTAAGAGCCTGCTTCACTTTGTCGCGCGGCAGCTGCATATCGGCAGCAAGTGCGAGTACGGAAAGCGCGTTGCTCACATTGAAGATGCCGGGAATGGACAGCCGGAAACTGTCCGTCAGGATCCCCGCTGTCTTAAAAGAAGTTCCCGCAAAGCCTGCATTGACTTCATAGACCAGATCGAAGGCTCTGAGGTCGGCCGCCGGATCCCGGAGGGAAAAAGTGAGGCACTTTTCCCACGGCGCTGCTTCACTATGGTCTGCAGCAGCAGGCGCAAAGGGACCGCTGCCGTCCCCGGCAATGGCGGCCTTTTCCAGTATCTCTGCTGTATGCGGG
Source organism: Lachnospiraceae bacterium (assembly GCA_017446045.1). Classification (GTDB taxonomy): domain Bacteria; phylum Bacillota; class Clostridia; order Lachnospirales; family Lachnospiraceae; genus Avilachnospira. The sequence goes on from JAFSRP010000054.1 coordinate 40,216, forward strand.
TCGTCCGCATTGACGATCACGGTCTTTGACTGGTTCAGAAGCCTGGATTTGCACCACAGGTATTCCGCAAAATCAGCATGTTCCAGCGGGCCGATATGGTCCGGACTCAGGTTCAGGAACAGGCCGTAGTCAAACGCGATCCCCTTGGTGCGTTCCATTTTGAACCCCTGGGACGAACACTCCATCACAACAGTATCACAGCCTGCTTCTAGCATCTCTGAAAAGCGCTCATTGAGCTCGTAACTGTCCGGCGTCGTGTTTTTTGTCTCATAATGCTTCCCGCGTATCACACAGCCGTTGGTGCCGATCACGCCCACCGCGTGTCCGCATTCTTCCAGAACTGTCCGGATCATGTAAGACGTAGAGGTCTTGCCTTTGGTCCCGGTAAGCCCGATCATCGTCATCTTTCGTGAAGGATGTCCGAAGCGGGCAGAGGAGAGAACGCTCAGAGCGCTCCTCGCATTCTGCACACGGATGATGCTGAGACCGTCTAAATCAGCTAAAGAGAGCTCATTGAGCTCTCTTTCCACCACAAATGTCCGGCATCCTTTTTGGATCGTGTCAGCAATAAAATCATGGGAATCGGTCCGGCTGCCTTTCATGCAGAGAAACACTGTATCCGGGCCGGCTTTGCGGGAATCAAAGATCACATCCCGTACCTCTGCCTCATCTGTGCCCGCCAGCACCGTGTAGTCAATGCCCTGCAGCCAATCCTTTAATAAACCCATACGACCTCCTCATATTAGACGTTTTACAGACCGCACCGTCAGCTGCTGATCCGGGTCTCGAATTCCTCCATCGTCATCAGAATCTGACGTTCCTTCGTGCCTTCGCCGTCGCTGACCACTCCCATTTCATGAAGGTCATCCATGATCCTGGCTGCCCGGTTGAAGCCGATCTTGAACTTTCGCTGCAGGGCGCCGATGGACGCTTTGCCTGTCGTAATGATCAGCCGGCCTGCATTCTCAAAGTATTCATCCCGGTCTGACTTATGCGCTTCCTCTCCCTGGCCGGAAGCCTCTCCGCTGCCGTCCGCCGTCTGACGGGCAATGGCTGCTTCGACTTCGGTATCCGTATTCTGCTGGTTATGCTTGCGGAGGAATTCCACCACAGCTTCTACTTCGTTATCGCTCAGGAAGGCGCCCTGGATACGCTCCGGATTGTTCTTGTCGCCCGGCTTGTACAGCATATCGCCATTACCCAGCAATGTCTCCGCGCCGCCTGTATCCAGGATGGTACGGCTGTCCATCTGGCTGGGCAGACGGTATGCGATACGGCTCGGAATGTTCGATTTGATCAGTCCGGTAATCACATCTACGGAAGGTCTCTGTGTCGCCACGACCAGGTGGATCCCGGCTGCTCTTGCCAGCTGGGTCAGGCTGACGATGCTGCTTTCGATATCTTTCTTGGAATGCATCATCAGCTCTGCCAGTTCATCGATCACGATCAGGATGAAGGGGAGCTTCTGCGGACGGTTTTCGGTGATCTCCTCTCCCGCAGCTTCCCTCCGGTCGAGCTCGGCATTGACCTCGATGACCTTTTCATTGTATCCGCTGATATTTCTGGTTCCGGATGTCTGGAACAGCTTATAACGGTTGTTCATCTCGGACACTGCCCAGTTGAGCGCGCTGACCGCGCGTTCCGGCTTGGTCACGACATCCGTCAGCAGATGCGGAATGCCGTTGTAAACAGACAGCTCGACCACCTTGGGATCGATCAGGATCATGCGTACTTCCTCCGGAGTTGCCCGGTACAGGATAGACATGATCAGTGAATTGATGCCGACGGACTTGCCGGAACCGGTAGTGCCGGCGACCAGCAGATGCGGCATCTTGGCTATATTGCCCACGACAGGCCTGCCCTGGATATCCAGTCCGATACCCCAGCTGAGTTTCGATTTGGCACTCTTAAACTCTTCCGACTCCAGGATATCACGGAATTTGACCGTCTGGCTCTCTTCGTTCGGGACCTCGATGCCCACAGCGGATTTGCCGGGGATCGGCGCCTCGATCCGGATCTCACGCGCTGCCAGCGCCAGCTTGATGTCGCCCTCCAGAGAGGTGATCCTGCTGACCTTGACGCCGGTATCCGGTGTCATTTCATAACGGGAGACCCTGGGTCCCCTCGTAACTGCCGTTACGGTGACGCCCACACCGAAATCCTTCAGGACCTGCTCGAGCTTGCGGGCGTTCTGCATCACTTCGTCACGGCTGCTGCGGTTATTGCTGACGCTCCGTTCCAGAAGTGAATTGGGCGGGAAAACATAAGGCTTCGGCTTCGGCTTCGGTTTTTCCCGGACAGCCGCTTTTGCAGGCGTATTCTGAGGAGCAGCTTCGCCCCCTGCGGGTCCTGATGCCTTCTTTGTTTCCGCACGTCCTGCGTACCTGCCGCCGGCCCCTTCCTTGCGGCTTTCCGACGCTTTGGACCTGTCGCCCCGTTTCTCACGCATGATACGCTCCGCCTCATAACGGTCGGGCGCTTCCATCTGCCTTCCGGATCCGGTAAGCCAGGATTCTTCGGCCGGGGAGAGTTCATCGTCAGATCCGTCATCTGCGGATGATGCGCCGGTTTTCATGGTCTCGGGACTGTAATTTCCGGCATAGACCGTATCCGCAGGCTCGCGTCCCTCTGCGTAAGAGACTTCAAAGTCCCCTGCTTCCGCCGGTATCGCCCCATCCGCGATATCTGCACCGCTGCCGGGTATACCTTCTTTCATTTCCCGTATCCAGCTGTCGTGGATACCGGATGCAGCCAGCTCCTGTCCGATCTCATCCGATGCCTTTGCGAGGTCTTCTGCAGAAAAGCCTTCATTGACGTAATCATCCTCAGGCACGTCGCTGCTTACGACAGCAGAAGCTTCCACGGCTGTCACATCCGCAGCTGCGCTTTCTTCCGGTGCCGGGCGGAACGCATCAAGAAACTGCGGCTCGGAAACAGCGGCTTTAGCCCATGCCGCCGCAGCCGGAACACCACCGCGGCTGACCGCGTATCCCGCCATGCGCGCGTCCTCAAGACGAACCTGTCCCTTATTGAGCATATTTGCATAGGACTTGTAAGTCTCATCCTCAGGCTCGTCAAACGGGACGTCGTCCGCATCCTCATTGATCTGTTTCACGCGCACTGCGGCCGCAGGCTTCCGCTCCTCCGGCCGGAACACATCACGGATCACCTGGGTATCATAATTCATGTCCGTACCCGCGGGACGTATATCGACCCGCGGCTTCATGAAGGGCTCACGAATGTCTGCCAGGTCAGCTGTCCCGGGCTGTACATCCCCGATAATATCCCTGCCGTAGTTTGCATACATATCCGCATCAGCTGCAGCTGCCTGACCGTCCAGGGTCACCGCGCTTAAGTTACGGCTGTCGGGGATCGGCTCAAAGCTTTCTTCCAGCTTCCTGAGGCGTTCTGCTTCCCGCATGGCGTCCCGGCGGATCATATTCTCCTTATGGCGCTGCACGGCCATCTCGCGTCCGCTGCGGGCTGCTTCCAGTGTACGGCCGGCACCGCTGCGAACGACACCAGCCGTCTTCTGCGCGCCGATCCTTGCCACATTGATAAAACTCTTTTCTGTGATCACCACCACACAGATCACCAGCAGCGCGATCAATACGAGATACGCTCCCGCATAGCCGATCACACTTCTCAGGGCGTTGGCGATCAGACCGCCGATCATACCGCCGCCTTCGTGGCCGTCCGCACCCAGACGATAGAGCTCCACGGGAGACAGGGAGGCATTCCCGCCGCCGGCCAGGGCATCACCGCCGAACATCAGATGCAGGATGGCACTGATCAGGACAAGGAGCACTCCCGTACAGACGAGTTTATGCGGCCGGAGGTAGCTGCCCTTCTCCAGATAGGCAATGAGGGCTGCCCCCGCCACGGCAAAGGGCAACAGGAAGGAGGCCTGTCCGAACAGGCCCTTTTCGAAGGCGAGTATACTCTCTCCCAGGCTGCCCAGCAGACCCAGGTTTACCAGCAAAAGGACCAGTCCGAAGGCCACCGCGACCACCGCGGCGGTCTCACTGCGTACAAAGCTCCGTTTCCTGGCCGCCACACGTTTGGTGTCCTTGCGCCTTACGGATGTACCGGTCTTCCGGCTGGCGTTCCGCCCGGCGGAAGAGGCAGTACCGCGTTTCATACCGTTTGTTGAAGATGGTTTCTTTTTCTTAGCTGTAGTAGCCAAAGCTCCTCCTATAAAGCTTATGCTCCGATGACGTTTCTGATCGCTACCGGTGTACGGTAGTTCCAGCGGTAGATCTTGATGCCGGCCCTGCGGGACGCCGCGTTCACTACCTGGCCGTTGCCGATGTATATGCCCACATGGTTGATGGTCCCGCTCTTGTTGGCGTAGAATACCAGGTCACCGGGTTTCATCTGGTCCGAGGTCACCCTGGTGCCGCTGCCCGCCTGGTCGCGGCTGACACGCGGCAGGTAGATGCCGAAGTGTGCCATGACGCTCTGCGTGAATCCGGAACAGTCACAGCCCTTCGTCAGTGAAGTACCGCCCCAGACATAAGGATTACCGATGAACTGGCAGGCATAGTTGACGATGGAGTTGCGGTAAGCCGCGGCAGCATTGGCCGCCTCAACTGCCGGATAATACTCCGTTGCCTCGGGAAGGCCGTAACGTACTTCGACATTGTTGTCCCTGGTCGATATGTAGGCTTTGTCATTCTCGTTGCCGTCGTCTGTGGAGTCGAGCTCGATCTCGACCCATCCGTCAAACTGGCTCAGGACTTCATACGCCTGGTTCTTTGTAATGGAGGTCCAGACGTTTTCCTTCTCGGTCGTCGGTTCGGATCTTACGTTCAGCGCATCCACGCGCACGAACGCTGTGAGTACCGCATACTCCAGTGCCGAATCTCTCGCGGCCTGCCCTGTTTTGCAGTATTCCGCGCTGACCCAGCCGGTGACAGGCCCCGATTTGATCTTGTACCAGGTGCCGCCGGCGTTTTCCGTCGTGTCCAGAAGTTCCGCGCCACAGCCCCTGAGGAACTTGCCGCAGATGTTGTTGATGCCGTCGTCCTTCGGCTCTTCGCGGACATTGATATAGCTTTCCGGGTTGGCGAGGACGAGGTTGTCGTACTGTGTCAGGGCCATCTCTCTCAGGTCCAGCTTGCGGGCTTCATCGAGTCCGTCGACGACATGCCCGTTGGCACTTCCGTCATCCGCCGTAATCTTGACCCATGCCTCCTTGAGTGAATCGCTGAAATCCGCATCGATGCAGGCCCAGTCACCCTCTTCGCGGACAAGGAGATACCGTTCCCCATGCCGTGCTTTGCCTACGACATTGACCGGATCGATCTCCGGCGCTGAACGGATGTTCATGACTTCGGCGTCGATGATGACACGGTCGCTCAGATTGTCGGCTGCCTTCTCCAGCGCTTCGTCACCGGTCAGGATGTAGCGTTTTGCCGCCCATCCCTCGATGCCCCCGGAGCGGATCTTCACCCAGTCTCCCTCTTCCTCAAGGATATCGCAGGCGGCACCATCGCTCAGCTTTCCGATGATGTTCTTCATGTCGATACTGTCAGGCTCGCGCCGGACATTGATATAACCGCTCACATCGACTACGCCGAGGTTCCCGTAGGAAGCTGTGGCATCCGCAAGCCGCTCCTGCAGCCGCATCTCCGCAAATTCCTCTGCCGACATCGTCTCTATCACGGCAATGGTCTCTTCTTCCGTTTCCGCATCCGGATCGGTACTCCAGGTCCCATGCCCGCTGCGGACGCCGTGAATGATCATGCCGGCGCATACAGCGACTAAAGCTGCTGCCAGTATCAGTCTGTTCTTAGAAAATCTGTTTTCCCAAAGATGTCTTCCCCGTCTCACGCTTAGGCTCCTCCCGGTCCAACCTGCGGTCCGATCTGTACTCCCGGCGGCAGATAGATCGCCGGGCCTTCAGACGGAGCGTCAGTAATCTCTCCCGTATCACCCTCATCCGGCTGTGTCTCCTCCGGAACCACCACGGGCGGCGGGGTCCATGTATCGTCAGTATACTTGCCGGCATCCGCAGGAGGCACGATGATGGTACCGCCGGAGGTATGGTGATCACAGGTCTCGGTCGGCAGGTTGTTGACGTCAAAGTACTCCTTGTATACCGCCGAGCTTCCGCTGCGGACGTCACTGCGGCATCCGGAATGAGGGATCTTGCCGCTCTTGCGGCATACATCCATCTCCACGATATCATCCGGCTTATCAAACCCGATGTCCTCCAGCCCTTCATGGACCCTGGTCATGATCTTGCGCCAGATATCCTTGTGGAAGGAGGTGCCGCCGTTGTACTGGCCTGTGGAATTATCGCTCAGGGACTGGTTGTCATCACAGCCTGCCCAGACGCCCGCGGTATAGTACGGGGTGAATCCCACGAACCAGACGTCATTGTTCCTGGTGGTCGTGCCGGACTTGCCCGCGCAGACCATATCATCAAGATGTGAACGGCTCGAGGTATTGTTGACTGTAAAGCTGCGGGCCCACTTGGAATGGCTCTCGGTCGACCGGCGCATGGCATCTGTCAGCAGGAAGGCTGTAGTGTCCTTCATGACCCGGGTCTTGGGATCCTCGGTCAGGTCGATCAGGATATTGCCATGGTGGTCATAGACCTTCGTAAAGAACTTGTAGTCCCCATACAGACCGTAATCCGCGATCGCGGCAAAAGCATTGGTCAGCTCCACGTTGGTCACGCCCTTGGTAATGCCGCCAAGCGCAGTCGCCGGATTGTTGTCCTCCTCGGTCAGTGAAGTGATGCCCATCTTGCGCGCGAAATCCACACCGGCCTGCGGCGTCACGGTCTCGTTCATACACCGTACGGCAACGATGTTCATGGAAAACTCAATGCCGTCGCGGATCGTGGAGTAACCGAAATACTCTCCGTCGCGCCACCAGTTTTTGAAGCGTTTGGTCCCGAGCTCGTACTCCGCGTCATAATATGTCGTAGCCAGTGTCGCCCCGTTCTCCTCGATCGCCGGAGCAAAGCTCGTGACGACCTTGAACGCGGAGCCCGGCTGGCGGAATGCCCCGCTCGCACGGTTTAAGGTCAGAGAATACTTCTTTTCACCGCGCCCGCCGCTGATCGCCTTGATCTCCTTGGTCTTCTGGTCCATCAGTACGAAAGAGACCTGAGGCTGCAGCGTAAGATCCAGATTTTCGGCAATGATCTCATCTCCTGCTTCCTCATCGATCACATGCGCTTTATACTCGTCAAGGAGCTCCGTGACCGCTTCTTCGCTCCGGAACAGTCCGTCATAGCCGGCGCGGCCTTTGATGTCCCTGGCATATTTTTCTATATCATACTCGCTGTAATGCTTCAGCCCCTCTGCCTTGTGCTGGACCGAGCAGCGCCACTTGAAACTGTATTTAGCGGTATCGTAATTATCCGGATCGTTGACTTCCTCGTCCACGATCTCCTGCAGCCGGGGATCCTGGGTCGTCATGATGCGAAGGCCTCCGGAATAAAGCAGATTCTTGGCTTCCGCCTCTGTCAGTCCCAGACGGTCCCGGAACGTCCGGATGCACTGTTCGATAAGGGCATCCGTAAAATAGCTGTATACCGAGTCATCCGCTTTTACGATCTCGTTGTTGGACCGGATACGGTCATAGACCTTTTTGCTTTCCGCTTCTTTTTTCTGTTCCGCGGTGATGTACCCCTGCTCTTCCATGTTTTTCAACACCTGCAGCCGGCGTTCCTGATTGTCGTCCGGATGGGTCAGGGGATTCAGACGGGAAGGATTCTTGGTGATGGACGCCAGTACCGTGCACTCCGAGAGGTCAAGGTCTTTCACATCCTTACCGAAATATCTCGCCGCTGCCACCTTGACGCCCAGGGTATTGTTGCCCAGGTTGATGGTGTTGAGGTAATCCGTCAGGATCTGCTTCTTGATCTCCTCTTTTTCGACACCGGGCTGGTTCTCCAAGCTCAGCGCGATATACCATTCCTGGAACTTGCGCTCGTAAAGCTTGAAGCCCTTTTCGTTGCCGCCTGAAAAAATGTTGTTCTTGATCAGCTGCTGGGTCAGCGTGGAACCGCCGCCGGCCGAAGAGTTGCCGGTCAGGACACCGCGCACCGCTCTCGTGATCGAACGCAGGTCGATCCCGTTATGCTGCCAGAAACGCTGGTCCTCGATCGCAACGAAGGCGTTGATCAGATCCTCCGGAAGCTCTTCAAAGACCACTTCCTCCCGGTTGGAACCTTCCTGCACCAGGGTCGCGATCAGATTGCCTTCGGTGTCATAAGTCGTCGTGGCATAGCCCTGGGGCGAAAACGTCAGCGTCTCTATATCCGGCGCATTGTCGATGATACCGAGGAGCATGCCGATTCCCATGGCGCCGACGCTCAAAACGGACAGAAGGCACGCAAACACGATCAGCAGCTTCACAAAATGGATGCGCTGATTCTCTGCCTTGATATCCCCGTATATGATCTCTTCCAGGCGGTCATTGACCGCGTCTTTGGTAAATTTCATTGATCCGATACATTCCCATATATTGTATGGCTGCGTCGTGCATTGTCGTCCGGACACAGCTTTACTTTTATATCTTACCACAAGATATTGGGGGAAACAATTTATGAATCAGGGTCGTTTCTTACGAATCTTTGTATACGTGCAGTCTTTTCTTTCGTGGACGCGGCGGCGGTTCTGTGCTACAATAGACCAGCTGAAACTTTCATGAGGAGCATGGCATATTTCGTGTCTGTATTATCCGTAAACAATCTCAATAAGAGTTACGACGGCAAGGACATCCTCCGGGATGTTTCTTTCCACATAGAGCCGCATGACAAGCTGGCCGTGACCGGGATCAACGGCGCCGGCAAGACCACGCTGCTCCGCCAGATCATCGGCGAAGAGCGCCCTGACAGCGGTACTGTCGTGATACCGAAGGAAGCCCGTATCGGGTATCTCTCCCAGATCCCGGATATCGAATCCGGACGGACCGTCTATGAAGAGGTCCTGAGCGTGAAGCAGGATCTCCTGGATATCGAGCGGCAGCTGCGGGTGCTGGAACACAGTATGAAAGATGATGCAGCCGCCGGCGGAGGGCCTGTATATGAACAGTACGCCGCGCTCTCCCACCGATTCGAGTCCGAAGGAGGATACGCGGTACGCTCCAATGTGAACGGCATCCTCAAGGGACTGGGATTTTCCGAAGAAGAGTACGGCAAGAAGGTATCGGTCCTTTCCGGCGGTCAGAAGACCCGGCTTTCCCTGGGCCGTCTCCTCATGGATGCTCCGGATATCCTGATGCTCGACGAGCCCACCAACCACCTGGACATCGCCTCGGTCAGCTGGCTTGAGAATTATCTGCGCGGCTGGAAGGGCGCGGTGATCATCGTTTCCCATGACCGGTACTTTCTTGACCGGATCGTGAACAAGGTACTGGATATCGATAACGGCCGGGCACGGCTCTACACCGGCAACTACACAGCATTCGCCGAGAAGAAGGCTGCGCTCCGGAAGGACGCCATGCGCGCATGGCTCAACAACCAGGCAGAGATCCGGCATCAGCAGGAAGTGATCGAAAAGCTGCGGCGCTTCAACCGTGAAAAGTCCATCAAGCGGGCAGAGTCCCGGGAGAAGATGCTGAACAGGATCGAACGCGTGGAAAAGCCGTTCGACGTCGATGATGCCATGCGTCTGCATTTCACACCCTCCAAGCTGTCGGGAAAAGACGTGCTCTATGCAGACGGCCTGTGCAAGGCCTACGACGGCCGGGAGCTGTTTGCCGGCGTTGACCTAGATGTAAAGCGCGGGGAAAAGCTGGCAGTGATCGGTCCCAACGGCACCGGCAAGACGACACTGCTCAGGATCATCAGCGGCAACGAGACTGCCGACAGCGGTGAGCTTGAATTCGGATCCCGCGTCGAGACCGCTTATTACGATCAGGAGCATCATGTCCTGGATCCTGACAACACGGTCTTTGACGAGATCTCCGATGCCTATCCATACATGAATAATACGGAGATCCGCAACCTGCTGGCCTCCTTCCTTTTTACCGGAGACGACGTTTTCAAGATGATCCGTGATCTTTCCGGCGGTGAGAAGGGGCGGCTGTCACTGGCAAAGCTGATGCTTTCCAAGGCCAATCTCCTGCTTCTTGATGAGCCGACCAACCACCTGGACATCACCTCCAGGGAGATCCTGGAAGAAGCCGTGCGCAACTATGAGGGCACGGTGATCTACGTCTCGCACGACCGGTATTTCATCAACCGGACAGCCACCCGGATCCTGGAACTTGACCACCGTCATTTCGTCAACTACCAGGGCAATTATGACTATTATCTTGAGAAGAAGGCAGACCCTGCCTTTGACGCCTCCAAAGCTGTCAGCGGAGCTCTCCCGGCAGGCACGGATGTTCCTTCTCCCGCTGCCGGGAACGCAGCGTCAGCCGCTTCTTCTCTTCTTTCCTACCAGGAACAGAAAGAGCGCAAGCAGCAGCTGCAGAAGCTTCGCACTGCTCTTTCCAACTGCGAAAAGGAGATCGGAGAGGGCGAACAGGCTTCGGAAGAGATCGACAGACAGATGGCGCTTCCCCAAAATGCCGTCAATTCCGCGAAGCTGAACGAGCTGGTACAGAAAAAGAACGGCATCACTGCCGTTCTTGAGGAGCTTTATCAAAAATGGGAGGAGTTATCCGAAGCCATCGAAAACTTTAACTGAGGTATCCCTATGCGTATCCTTGAACATCCCAAACTTCGCCGCGTCCTGGCCATCCTGGGACTGATCCTGATCCTCGGCCTTCTGGCAGGATTTCTTATCGTGCTCCTGACCGGAGGCAGCCCGCTGCTTGCGGTCGGCCTCTTCGGATGCTTCACGATGATGTCCATCGCGATGTATATCTTTCTTGGCTACGTGCGCCGGAATTCCTGAGTTATCATTCCCGGACATACTTTCGGAATCGCTCCAGCTGGCCGGGGCTGCACTCTGCTGTGATCCTGGTGCCTTCGTCCGTATATTCTGTTTCCAGGACAGCGGCATGTTCCATCAGCTCGCTGACGACATCGCCCCGGTCATAGGGGATCAGGAACACCGCATTCTGCAGTCTGCCATACAGCTCTCCGCAGATCAGATCAACAAGCATTTCCACCGAGGCATCTTCTTTTGCGCAAATATAGATACTTTTTCCCACTTCGCCGGCCCTGCCGGCGTCTCTTTTTTCTTCTCCCAGTCTAGGATACTCCACTTTCGGTTCACACAGATCCGCCTTGTTGAAGACGATGATCCTTGGGATCCCGCCCGCCCCGAGCTCTGTCAGGATATTCTCCGTGACTTCCAGGTGGCTTCGGAAATGGCTGTCGCTGCAGTCCGCGACCAGGACCAGCAGGTCGGCGTCCGCCGCTTCCTCCAGTGTGGATTTAAAGGCTTCCACCAGTGACGTCGGCAGCTTATGGATGAAGCCTACCGTATCGGACAGCAGGAAGTCACCTCCCCTGCCTGGCGAGATCCGGCGTACAGAGGAATCCAAAGTCGCGAACAGCATGTCCGCCTCAAATACTTTTTTGGCGCTGCCGGTCTCCTCTCCTTCCGCGGTATCTCCGACACCGGCCCGCTCTTTGGCATCGGTTCCGTAGCGATCCAGCAGTGCATTCATGATCGTGGATTTTCCCGCGTTCGTGTACCCGATCAGGGAAGCCAGCGGCAGCTGTGAACGGCGTCGTCTCCGGCTGCGGGTACGCCGTTCCTCCGCCACTTCTTTCAGTTCCCGGTTCAGCTCCGCGATCCGTTTGTCTATGGATCGGCGGTCAAGTTCCAGCTGGGTCTCGCCTTCACCGCGGCTCGACATGGCGCCCGACGCGCCGCCCTTACGTCCCAGTGTATCCCACATGCCAACAAGACGGGTCCGGATATAGCCCAGCCTTGCATACTCCACCTGGAGCATGGATTCCCGCGTTCTTGCCCGGCTGCGGAAGATCTCCAGGATCAGGGCCGTCCGGTCCAGGACAGGCATGCCGAGTTCTTTCTGCAGATTGCGGAACTGCGCCGGAGAGAGACTGTCATTGAAGATCACTGCTTCCGCATCCACGTCAGCGCAAAGCTCACGGATCTCCCCTGCTTTCCCCGGTCCCACATACATGCTGTTGTTGATATGGTCCAGGTTCTGTGTGATACGGCTGACGGGCGCAAGAAAACAGGCCTTGCACAGTTCTTCCAGTTCCTTCATGGAATACAGGAAATCCTCGTACACGCCTGCCTTCGCCCTGCCGGTCTCGAACACGCCGGCGCAGATCACACGGATCGTTTCTTCCCGGTCATGTTGGAACAGCTCCGATATTTCATTGATATTATAAGATGATCCCGGCATCCGCTCTCTTTTCTGTCATACCCGAAAACTTTTAATGATCTGCATCATAAAAATGGAATCCGTCCGCCTTCTGCTGCCTGCGGATGCGCCGGCGGGTCTCGGCGCGCTCCCATTCCTCTTTGTCCTCTTCGGTCTCTAGGATCAGCCGGGGCAGCCGCGCCGGCTGATTTTCCTCATCGATGCCTACCATCGTCAGATAAGCCCTGTTGATCAGGTCCCGTCTTCCATCCGGCTGCTCGATGAAGGTCTCGACCTTCACTTCCATGGACTTATTGCCCACATGCGTGACCTTACCGCACATCACGATCATGTCCTGCAGATAGGCGCCCCGGAGGAAGCGTAAGTTGTCGACCGATCCGGTCGTCACATTCATCTGCGCATGCCGTCTGCCTACCAGGCCCGCGACCTCATCGATCCAGCACATCAGGGTGCCGCCGAAGAGACGTCCGGAATCATTCATATCCGAAGGCATGATGATGTGAAAGGTCTCAACCTTTGATTCAGCTACAGTCTTGTCTTTTCTGTCCATCTTCGTGATCCGTTTAAGCCACTGTCATATCCGCAACGTTATCCGTTCCTTAGGATTCGAAATGCTTCGCGACCTTCTCCAGATAATGGATGACCCTGAGGTGCTGGGGACATACCTCTTCGCATTGTCCGCATCTGATGCAGTCGCTTGCCTTACCGTACTTCTTCGCCAGGACCCGGTAATTCGTGAAATTGATCGTCCAGCCTTTTTCCTCCAGATCCTCGCGCATATCTTCATTGTAGATGGAGAAATACCTCGGGATGGCAATGTGCATGGGACACCCGTCCGTACAGTAGGAACAGCCCGTACACGGAACAGCCGTCTTATCGTTAATGATCTTTGCGACCTCGAAACAGGTATCTCTTTCCTTTTCCGTAAGAGGAACAAAATGCTCCATGAAGGAAACATTGTCCTTCATCTGGGAAAGATCGCTCATGCCGGAAAGCACCACCATGACACCGGGGAGGCTTGCCGCAAAGCGGACAGCCCAGCTCGGCCCGGACATGGACGGATCAAGATTTTTAAACAGCTGCGCTCCTTCCTTCGGCAGACGGGCCAGTGTGCCTCCCTTCACCGGTTCCATCACGATCACCGGTTTACCGTACCGGGCTGCCACTTCATAGCAGCCGCGGGACTGTATCCATTCGCTCTCCCAGTCCAGATAATTGATCTGAAGCTGCACGAACTCCATCTCCGGATGTTTCTTCAGGATCTTCTCCAGAAGTTCCGGAGTGTCATGGAAAGAAAAGCCGGCATGCTTTACAAGCCCTTTGGCTTTTTTGTCAAGCAGCCACCCGAAGCAGTCATACTCCTCGTATTTGCCGAGGCTTTCCGATTCGATCCCGTGCAGCAGGTAATAATCGAAATACCCGGCGCCGGTCTTTTCCAGCTGGGCGGTAAAGATCTTGTCCCGGTCTTCAAAGGAATTGAAGAAAGCCGAGTGCAGCTTGGTAGCCAGTGTAAAACTCTCCCTGGGATAACGGTCCACCAGGGCTGTCTTCGCGGCGCTTTCGCTCGCAAAGCCGTTGTACATCCATGCAGTATCAAAATAAGTGAAACCCTTCTGCATAAAGATGTCCACCATCTCTTTGAGCTGCTCGATATCAACATCCGCATCATTTGACGGGTCATTGAGCGGAAGGCGCATCAATCCGAATCCGAGTTTCTTTTCCGGTTGAAAATCCATATGTTTTCCTTTCTAATACGATATTTTAGTCTGATTTAACTATTTTTACGATTACTTCCAAAATTCTCTGTACATTTTTCCGGGTTCAAGCACGGCGCCTCTGGCAGCTGCCAGCTCCGAAACGGTCACGAGCTGATAGCCTTTTTCCAGAAGTGCCGGAATGATCCGCTCCGCCGCATCGGCGGTCTCCTGATGTACGTCATGCATCAGGATAATGTCGCCGTCACGGACATTTTCCATAACCACCTTATAAGTGTTGTCGGGATCCTTCGTCTCCCAGTCCAGTGTATCGATGGACCAGAAAATAGCTGCAAGTCCCAGCGTATTCAGCTCCTGCGCTGCCTCGTCGACGATACCCCCTCCCGGCGGACGGACTGTCGCCGGCATCAGCCCGCAGGTCTCCTCGATCATATAATCCGCCTTCCGTACAGACGGACGGATCTCTGAGACCGGCTGCAGGTTGAAATAATTATGGTTATAGGTATGGTTGCCAAGCTCACACCCAAGTTCGACCATCTTCCGGACACAGTCATTGTTCTCGCCGTATACGTTGCTGCCCATCAGGTAAAATGTCGCGTGAGCCCCATACTTCTCCAGTACGGCAAGGACACGGTTCGTGGACGGAGCATTCGGCCCGTCGTCAAAGGTCAGTGCCACCATGGGCTTCTCGGGATCGATCCCGTCCAGCGAAGGTGCCTTGAACGGGGGATGATTTCCTGCCTGATAGAGCTCCGGAATGACATATTTCCTGGCCACATAACCGATGCCGTTCTCGGTTTCCACCATGTAATGCGTGCCGTCGGTCCCGGTGATAACGACCGTCTGGCCTTCCTGGAGCACACTCAGCACTGCGGAATCTCCTTCGGCCGAAGCGCGCGCGTTTACAGCGGTCAGCACCTCCCCGTTCTGCGGGAAGACCTCCCAGGCATGCGGTCCGCCGCCGGCTTCTTCCTGTGTATCTGTCTCCGGAGCCTCTGTTTCCGATACCGTTTCCTTAGTCTCTTCCGCAACAGTTTCCGGCACGGTCAGGCTCTCTGTTTCCGGTTCGGTGTCTGCTTTCCTGCTTCCGCGCAGAAAAAACATCAGGCAGGCAGCCAAGACACACAAAAGAAGAAGTACCGGAACGATCCAAGCCGGCCGTTTTGACGGGCTCCTGTGCGAAGTCCTCCCGCCAAGCGGCTTTCTGTCTGAGGGTCTTCTCTCTGCTGTTCGTCTCTCCGCTGACCTTACGGAAGAAGCGCTCCTGTCCGATCTTCTTCTGCTTCTGCCGGCATCACTGCGTTCCGGTCTGTCTGCCATAATACTCCTGCCCTGCCTGTCTGTCCGATCGTTTCCGAAGGTTTCCTGCTGCATTATTTTTAAAACATCTATTCTCTCACCATGACAGCGACACCGTCCGGTATCGCTGTGATCGTGGCATTCTTCCCCATGATCTTTTCCGCTGTCTCCATGGCTTCCTCCAGCGAATGCGCCGGGATCATATGCAGGCCTTTCACGATCTCATCCGACGCCTCCGATACATAGATCACCGATGCTTTCCTGAGGACCCTGATGAAGATCTGCGTCTGCCACTGATCCGGCACAGTTTCGTCCCTTCCCCTCGAAAGGAAAAGGGCCATGGTCTTTTCGATATCTGGCTCATCTGCCAGCTGATGATAGAAATGGTCTCCGCCATGACCATCGTTGCTTCTCGCCAGCATAATGATCACTCCGCCGGGTCTTACTGTGGCTTCTGCAGCAGTCATACCCTTGACAGCCTGATAGATATTCTGGTCGAGCGGGTATCCGCCATTTGTTGTAATAACGATATCTGCCGGCTTCGCATCCACACGGCAGAGAGATGACAGAAAGTCGCAGCCGACCTTGTGAGCCGCTTCCATATCGCCGGCTACAGCGAAGATCGCCTCCTTGTCGGCATTGATGACGACGTTGCAGATAAAGGCAAGCTTCACCTGTCTGGCTGCCCATACCATGTCTTTATGGATCGGGTTGCCCTCGAGGATACCGGTCCTCGCATGTTTATCCGCTATGAACTCGGAACAATGGTTCGCGAGTACGGTCGTTCTTGACGCGATCCCCGGGAGGATGGATTTCCTCGCGCCGGAAAAGCCCGCAAAGAAATGCGGCTCGATGAATCCTTCCGAGCAGACCAGATCGGCATCGGCCACCAGTTTATTGATGATAAGGTCTCCGCCGCCAGGGAGCGTTCCGATGCGGACAAGCGGGGAATTATCGCAGTCATGGACAACGATCTTCTCCTGCTCCACGATCTCACGTCCGAACTTATTTACAAGTTCCTCTTTTATTGTACCCCTGTGACAGCCCGTACTGATAAGGATCGTTATATCCGCGTCCGGATTTCCCTTCCGTATCTCCCTGAGCATCGGAGGAACGATCACCTTGCTGGGAACAGGTCTCGTATGATCAGACGCGATCAGGACGATATTCTTTTTCCCTTTCGCGAGCTCCGAAAGCCCGGGGCTTCCGACCGGATCCGCAAGCGCTTCCTCCACAAGGAAAAGCGGTTCCTTCTTTGCCCTGTAATGATGGAGTTTTGAGACCAGGACGCCCTGCAGACGCGCATCGTCCGCATCATAGTTCACAAACTCTTTTCCATATGGGAATACGATCCGCATCATAACCTCCTTGCATATCTTCCGAAATGCAGGTCAGCTGTCCTTTACAGCCTAGTATACCATAAATTGGCATACATACAAGAAAGGCCGCTGTCATTTTCGATGCAGGACAGCAGCCTTCGTTTTAACTGTCAGCTTTATTGCGGCGCCGGATCAGCACCACGGAGATATCATTGACATTCGTGCCGGTCGCACCGGTCCTGATCAGTCCGCCGATCGCCTCCAGACCATGGTAAGTATCGTTATCCATCATGACATCAAAGGGGTCCAGGCCTTTTTCACGAAGCTTCCCCAAAGAATCTCCGTCCACATATCCTCCCGCCGCATCGCAGGGTCCGTCGGAACCGTCCGAACCTGCAGAGAAGATCACCGTATCCGATAATCCGGCGATCTTTTCTATGGCGCTGAAAGCGATCACCTGACTGCGGCCTCCGACACCATGTCCCTCCGGATTCAGATGGACAACGGTCTCTCCGCCGGAGATAAAGGCGATCGAATGATCGATGCCTTGCCAGGACCGCGCGATGGAAGAAAGAAAGCTTCCGGCTTCGGAGGCCTCGCAGTCCATGCAGTCCGTAAGAAAACGCGTCTCATAGCCAAGCTCCTCGCAGGCATGAGCAGCAGCTTTGCAGAACTCCCTAACGGATCCTGTGATCACAGTCTCCACATTGTCCAGCGTCTTAGGAGTCTCATTTTTCATAAGCTCCACGCAGGCGGGCGGAAGTTCGATACCGAATCTTCGTATGGTCTCTGCTGCCTCCTCACAGGTCGAGCTGTCCGGATACGCGGGACCGGACGCGATCATATCCAGCGGATCGCCGATAATATCCGAAAGCACGACGGCATAGACCTTTGCGGGAAGGCAATGCTGTGCGAAGCGTCCTCCCTTGACATTGGAAAGGCGCTTACGGATAATGTTCATGCTGACGATATCCGCGCCCTTGGCAAGAAGCTGCCGGGTGACATTCTGCAGATCCTCCGCGGAGCACTTCGGGTTTTCAAACAGAGTGCTTCCGCCGCCGGACAGCAAAAAGAGCACCGTGTCATCCGCAGACAGGTCGGCGGTCAATTCGAGCGCTTCTTTCGTAGAGGAAAAAGAGTCATCATCCGGGACCGGATGACCGGCTTCACGGATCTTCAGTGAGCCGATCGGACCCTGAGAGTAGCCATGCTTGGTGATCACGATGCCATCGGAGATCCGGTCTCCGAGTACTTCATGGGCTGAGTGCGCCATGGACCAGGCTGCCTTTCCGACCGCGACCAGGATCAGCCTTCCGGAGGAAAACTCCCGGTCCTTCAGCGCGCGTCGCACAGCCTCGTCCGGCAGCATCTGCCTGACCGCATAATCAACGATATAATCACAGTCTTTCCTCATGTTTTCTCCTCCTGTTCCGTATTATAACAAAGCCATACATGTATCGTAAACTGAAATGTCCTAAGCCGCGGAAAATGAAATGATTGCTTTTCGGGCTGACAGGACGGATAATAGAGATAACACCGTGATCCCGCGAACCGGAAACCGGAACGGAAAGGAACCGCTCTTATGGAATATGATTACAGAAAGCTGCGGCAGGCGCTGCAGGATGAATACATGGCGGCAATGGTCGTCGGATTTACCGAGGATACCCCGAATCTGATGGAGCTGCAGTATGCTTCGGATGAATGGCTGTTGCAGGAAGCGCAGCGCAGGGGCTTTGACATGGATGAATTCGTTGTCGAAGAGGAAAAAGAGGACGGACTGTGAACGGGGCGCTTTCCCCCTGGGAGGCAGAGATACCAAAGATCGGACGATCCTTTGGTAACGGCGCTAAGGATACGCTGCGCCAGATCCGTAAGGCGGCGATGCGGACATTTTTCGAATCCCATAAGGCGCGTCGCAATAGGGATCGCGTGGCTCCTGAAGCGTTCACAGGCCGGGCCCATTCGGGGAGAATGTCCTTGATAATGAACACTTCCTGCCCTGTGAAAAGGAATAAAAGCCCGAAAAATGTCATTGACAGCCGCAACCCGATATGGTATATTGACATGGCTGTGAAAACAGTAACATGCTGATGTAGCACAGGTGGTAGTGCGTCGCATTGGTAATGCGGAGGTCACGAGTCCGAGTCTCGTCATCAGCTCTTAAAAACCCCCATGAGTTCATTCTCATGGGGGCTTTCTTATGTGATCAGACCGGGATCGCTTCCGGATCCTGCACAAGCGGCTCACAAGCCGCCTGCAGCCACATCCGCTCATCTTCATTCATATCGTCTGCCAGCTCATCGTATACCCTCTGATGATACAGATTCAGCAGACGTATGTCTTCTTTTGTCATCAGGGACGCATCCAGACAGCTTTTGTCGATCGGGCAGAAAGTCACCGTTTCGAATCTCATAAAACGTCCGAATTCATTGGTGTAGTCGTGCTGTACCAGCACCAGATTCTCTATGCGTACCCCGAATGCGCCCGCAACATAAAAACCGGGTTCATCCGAAAGATACATGCCCTCCTTCAGAGGCCAGGCTCCTTCCGGAGCCGCAGCCTTATACCGGATGCCGACCGGCGCTTCGTGGACATTGAGCACATGGCCAACGCCGTGTCCTGTCCCGTGATTATAATTCATGCCGCGACTCCAGAACGGCTCCCGGGCCGCATAATCGAGGACCAGGCCCGAGGTGCCTTCCAGGAATCTCGCATCTGCAAGGCGCAGGTTAGCAACAGCCGTCAGTGTTACCGCCTGCCGTTCCTCCTGCGTGATCGGTCCGCAGCTCCAGGTCCGAGTCACATCGGTCGTGCCTTCCGGATACTGTCCGCCGGAATCTACCAGGTACAGCCCGTGCGGCTGGATCTCCACATCTTTGTCCGGATCCGGACTTGGGGCGTAATGTGCCATGGCCGCATTGGGGCCGTAGGCAGAAATCGTGCCGAAACTCTCATCAAAGAAGCCCGGCTGTGCTGCCCGGAAGCTGTGCAGCTTTTCCGCCGCGGACCATTCCGTAAGACGGGGCACGTCTGTATTTCCTTTTGCAGCCGCTGTTTCCGCGGCACGCGCCATCGCCAGCCCCTCTGTCTTGAACCAGTGCATGAACTTTGTCAGCGCCACACTGTCTTTGTGCTGGGCGATCCGGATGTTGGCCATCTCCGTTTCGTTCTTGCAGCATTTGACTTCCATTTCCGGATTCATCCGGTCAATGATCTCCGTTTCCCCGGGAAGAGACGTGACGAGCTCATAATTACAGCGCTTTTTATCAAGAAGCACAGGGCCTTCCAGCCTCTGTATATCCTCATAGATCTGATGGTAAGGGCGGAGCGTGACATGCAGATCCTCGAGATATGCAGTGACCGCATCGGTCATGTGGCCTTCATCGGTATACAAAAAGACCAAAGGCATATCGGCCTCTTCTGCTGATCCGGCATCTGTGCCTTCTGCCGGGAGCTGTACGAGCAGATAGGCCATAAATACGGGATTGTTCGGAATATCATCCGCCCGCAGGTTAAGGAGCCAGGCTATGTCATCCGATGTGATCAGGATGTGCGCGGCAGCCCCGGCTTCCCGCATGGTATCCGCAAGCTCCCGGAGCTTTTCTTCTGCCGTTTTTCCTGTATAGCGCTCCTGCAGGATCCAGCAGGGGCTTGCCTTCTGTGCCGGACGGTCTTCCCAAAGCTCGCCGCAGAGATCTCGGTTCGTTACGACATGCTTATGTGCGCATGCTTTCGTTCCGGCGCGGCTTTTCAGCTTTCTTCCCACTTTAGTGATCAGCGCTTCTCCTTCGGTAAAAGGGGTACATTTGCCGTCAAACCCAAGCACGCCGCCTGCAGGAAGCTTTTCCAGGATCCAGTCGTTCATCTCCGGCGTATCGGGCTCTCCCATCTTCATCAGTTCGATCCCGCTGCCGGCCAGTTCCTGTTCCGCCTGGGTGAAATAACGTCCATCGGTCCACAGAGCCGCTTCACCGCCGTCATTTATACCGTTTCCATCAGTACCCACAGTATTCGCAGTCACCACCAGCTTTCCGTCGCCGCCGGTAAACCCGCTGAATTCCTCCAGCGCGTGAAAATGCTCACTGACATACTCACTGAGGTGCTCGTCACTGTCTGATACCACATATACATCGATACCCAGTTCCCGCATCTTCTGCTGTAATCTGAGGATCTGTTCTCTCATTTTCTTGTTCTCTCCCGTTTATCTGCTGTCGTTAATAACAGCTTTGTCTGTCTTTTTTCAGATCAGTCCAAAATGCACACAAGCGTTATAAATGCCGTCGCTGCTCACGTCATCTGTCACATAATCGGCGATCGCCTTTACCTCTTCATCCGCGTTGCCCATGGCAATGCCGACGCCCGCAGCGCGCAGCAGTGCCGTATCGTTGGGGGAATCCCCGAAAGCGTACGTGTCTGTCGGGTCAATGCCGAAATGCCTGCACATGGTCCGCATGCCCTCTGCCTTGCTGAACCCGCGCTCCACCACATCCGCGCCGGTCCCGCCGTTAAAGGCGAACAGTTCCAGCATCGGAAAACGCGCTTCGATGATCTCCTTTTCCGCACGAAGATCGCCCGCGTAGGAAAGTGCCGTCACACGAATGTCCCTCTCGAAGATCTCCTCAAAAGGTACGAAATTGCGTCGTACCGCCTTCAGAAATGCCCGATCCGAGGCTGCTTTCCGTGCCGGATTGATGAAGAAATCTTCCGTTCCGATACTGGTGCCGATGCAGAATCCCCGCTCACTGCAGAATTCATAGATCTCCCGCAGCAGTTCACGGTCGACCGTATGCTCGAACAGCAGCTCATCGCCAATGGTCAATTTGCTTCCGTTCTGGTGAATGATGGCGTCCGGCTGAACCATACCCTTATAACGTACACTGTAGTG
Source organism: Lachnospiraceae bacterium (assembly GCA_017446045.1). Classification (GTDB taxonomy): domain Bacteria; phylum Bacillota; class Clostridia; order Lachnospirales; family Lachnospiraceae; genus Avilachnospira. Next base: position 61,713 of record JAFSRP010000054.1, read on the forward strand.
CGTATCCATATCCCGCCCTGTCGACAGGATCACATAGTAATTTGGACGCAGTAGATCAAGCGCCCGCCGGGTGCTTTCCGGGATCGTATTGGCCCGGTTGTCCAGCAGGGTGCCGTCCAGATCAAAAAAAGCAATACCTCGTTTCGGAGGTCTCGTCGTTGTCTTTATACTCAATGATGTGTCCTTTATTATACGTATATACGCAGTACCGGTCATAAAAAGCCGGCTGATGGTCCGGATCAGTTCTTAAATGAATGGATCGGTGCGGGGATGCGTCCCTTTCGGTCCACAAAAGCATCGCAGCTGAAACTGTTGACCGGCAGTATAGGCGCATAGCCGAGCAGACCGCCGAAGGTCGCCGTATCCCCGACGCCCTTGCCGATCACGGGAATGAGACGCACGGCCGTGGTCTTCTGGTTGATCACGCCAATGGCGGCCTCATCCGCGATGATGCCCGCGATCGTGGACGCCGGCGTATCCCCTGGGATCGCGATCATGTCCAGTCCGACTGAACATACGCAGGTCATGGCTTCCAGCTTCTCCAGACTCAGGGCACCCTCATGTACCGCATCGATCATTCCCTGATCCTCACTGACCGGAATGAATGCGCCGGACAATCCGCCGACATAGGACGACGCCATGACGCCGCCCTTTTTCACCTGGTCGTTGAGGATCGCAAGCGCCGCTGTCGTACCCGGCGCGCCTGCACGCTGCAGTCCCATCTCCTCAAGGATCTCCGCGACGGAATCCCCGATGGCTGGCGTAGGGGCCAAGCTGAGATCCACGATCCCGAAAGGAACGCCCAGACGCCGTGACGCTTCCTGTGCCACCAGCTGGCCGACACGCGTCACCTTAAACGCGGTCCGCTTGATGGTTTCACAGAGTACCTCAAAACTCTCTCCGCGCACCTTTTCGAGCGCGGATTTTACGACGCCGGGGCCGCTGACGCCGACATTGATAACGGCGTCACCCTCTGTTACACCGTGAAAAGCGCCCGCCATAAATGGGTTGTCATCCGGCGCGTTGCAGAAGATCACCAGCTTCGCGCATCCCAGGGAGTCCCTGTCCGCTGTGAGCTCGGCTGTCTTTTTTACGATATCGCCCATCATCCGCACCGCATCCATGTCGATGCCGGTCCGGGTCGAGCCGACATTGACAGAGGAACAGACAACGTCTGTTTCCGCGAGCGCCTGCGGGATCGACTGGATCAGGAGCCGCTCCGAAGCGGTCAGTCCTTTGTTCACCAGGGCAGAGTAGCCCCCGAGGAAATTGATGCCGATCGCCTTGGCTGCCCTGTCCAGTGTCCGGGCAATGCTGACGTAATCCTCCGGCGTCCTGCAGGCTCCCGCGCCCACCAGGGATACCGGCGTCACCGATACACGCTTGTTGACGATCGGGATCCCGAAATCCTTCGAGATCGCCTCGCCCGTCTCCACCAGCCGGGAGCCGAGCCGCGTGATCTTTTCATAGATGCGCGCGTTCAGCCTGTCCATATCAGAATCGACACAATCCAGCAGGCTGATGCCCAGCGTGATCGTACGCACATCGAGCAGATCCTGCTCGATCATTTTATTGGTTTCACGAACCTCAAACAGATTGATCATAGTATATGCTCCGTGTTAAGGTATGGATCTTATTATTTCGGCTGCCGTCACTGACCGGTGACTACAGCCTGTGCATCTTGGTGAAGATCTCCTCTTTCTGTGCCAGGATCCGAAGGCCGATTTCCTCACCGAGCGCGCGCAGATCATCGGCGACCACGCCGAACTCCTTCGTACAGTCCTGCATGTCAGCGATCAGCATCATATTGAACATATCATCCAGGATCGTCTGACTGATATCCAGGATATTGATCCCCTCTTTATACAGGTATCCGGAAACGCGGGCAATGATGCCCTTCGTGTCCTTTCCCACTACCGTAATAATGATCTTATCCATAAAAGCCCCCCTTCCGAAAGCCTTTGCAGCTTTCTGTTTCACCTGTCTATTCTAACATAAATGTGGTACAATGTGGTACAATGACTGGGAAAAAAGCAGGCAGAGGCTTGCTTACACCTTTTTTTGACGACCCTGCCCGGCGGGAAAAGCAGGACTTTTCGCAAAGGAATAATGGAAACTAAGGAGTGCATCTATGACTTCTCTTACCCGGATCCGACAACTGCCTTCCGGCCTGCTGCTGCGGCGCGCTGTCTGCGCGCTGCTGGCGGCGCTTCTGCTTTGTGCCATGAGCGCAGCGGTAGACCGCGGGATCCGTATGGTCCATATCCTGCCGCTCCTTTTCCTTGTCGGCTGTTCCCTGTTCCTTTGGCTGAAAGAGGACGCCGCAGGGACACCGGTAAAGGGATCCGCACCATCCGGGGCTATTTCGGGTTCCCGCCCCGTTCCGAAAAGGGATCTCAGGCTCGACTATCTTCGTCTCCTTGCTGTGGTCGGCGTTATCACGATCCATGCCATCGATGCGCTCTTTCCCTTCCTGACGACAGAAGTCACGGGGGAATTTGCCGTCATCCGGGACGCCATGAATCCCTCCGCGATGAAGGCGGATGCCCTGATCCGCACCTGCTGCCTCGGCTTCAACATCGTCTATATCATGCTTTCGGGTGCCTTGCTTCTTCCATGGAAGGAGGAACGTCTCCGCGACTTTTACCTTAAGAGGGTCTCCAAAGTCCTGCTGCCCCTGCTGATCTATTTCTTTTTCTATCAGTGGCAGAACGGGCAGCTGTTCCCCTTATCGCTGCAGCGCGTCGGGGATATTTTTCGCATGTTCTTTACGGCTGACATCGACTACTGCCCGTTTTACTGGCTGATCTATATCATCATTTCCCTTTACCTCATCTATCCGTTCATGCGCTACATGATAAAAGATCTTCCCTACGGGGCACTGACCGTGCTTGCTGCAGGGATCATACTCTTTTCCGGGACTGTTGCCTATACTTCCTTTGTTTTCGCCCCCGTGATCGGCTTCTGGCTCGGGTACGCGATCCTCGGCTACTGGATCACCCGGCCTGAGTCGCGGCGTTTCGACCGCTTCCTGCTGCCCATGGGGATCCTCCAGGCCGGTGTGATCGCGCGGATGATCTGGACCAGTGAACGCTATGAAGACTATATCGGACGCATCGTTCAGTATACGCCGATCATGGTCTTTCTGGTCCTCGGTTACTTTTCCTTCGTGTATCTTCTGCCCCGGAAACTGCTTCGCGACACTTCCCTGCTCCGCTTCTTCGGCCGCTACAGCTTCTCGGTGATCCTGATCCACTGGTGGGCGCTGTACTTCATTCTCGGACGCTATTACCCCCATCTGGCACCGGGAAACAGCGCAGTCTCCGCCCCGCTCAGACTTTTCTGGAACGCTTTCGCGTCCGGCGGGATCTTCAACTCACTCTATCTGCTGATCCAGTCCATGCTCGGCACACATGCCGGCCTTGTGTACCTGATCCTGGCGGATGTCGTGCTGTCCCTGGCCGCGGGAGCTTTGCTCGAGGCCTATTTCCTGAAAGCGCCTCTGGCACTTTGGGACCGGATCGTGAATTGCATCGTCAGGAAACTCCCGCTTCGCGAAAGCAGAAATAACAATTGACATAACATCAGTCATTTAGTTAACATAAGTTCATATACCTGATCGGATAATAAAAGCTGCATTCCATACCCCGCCTTGCCTGAGGACTCCGGGAGTATAGAATGCAGCTTATGTTTTATGAATGGAAACGGGATCTCCCCGGCTTTACTCTTCCTTACTCTTCCATCTTTTTATATTTTTCGTAACGTTTCACCGCATCCTCGCTGCCGATCCTGAAGAGGCGTTCCGCGTTTTCCGGGAAGGTCTTCCGGAGGGAAGCATAACGCGTCTCCCCATCGAGGAAGTCAGTGAATGCCATCGTCGGCGCCTTGGAGTCGACGTGCATCGGCTGTTCCTTCCGCGGATCATAATGATACAGGTTCCAGTAACCGCTCTGTACCGCGCGCTTCATTTCCTCCTGCACCTTGCTCATGCCGCCGCGGATGCCGTGGGAAACGCACGGACAGTACGCGATGACCACTGACGGTCCTTCATAGCTTTCCGCTTCTTTCAGCACCCTGACCAGCTGGTTCATATCCGCACCCATAGCGACCTGGGCGACATAGACGTTGCCATAGGTCATCATGATCGCTCCGAGATCCTTTTTACGGGACTTTTTTCCGGACGACGCAAACTGCGCCACCGCACCGATCGGTGTTGCTTTGGAGCTCTGGCCGCCGGTGTTGGAGTATACTTCCGTATCCACCACAAGAACGTTGATGTTCTCGCCCTGCGCGATCACATGGTCGAGGCCGCCGAAACCGATATCATACGCCCAGCCGTCGCCGCCGAACATCCAGAATGTCTTTTTGGCCAGCTGATCCTTGTATTTCAGGATCTCTGCCGCGAGATCGCGGACAGCGGCATCACAGCTTTCAGCCGCGGATAATGTCTCCACCAGCGCGTCTGTCGCACGGCGGGAGCCTTCAAAGTCGCTGTAATTATCCAGCCAGCTGCGGCAGGCATCCAGAAGTTCCGTCTCTCCTGTATTGTTCTCCAGTGTAGCCGCAAGACGCTCAATGCGCATCTTCTGCGCTTCACGCTGCTGCCGGACGGAAAGATACAGGCCCAGTTCCAGCTCCGCGTTATTTTCGAACAGGCTGTTGGTCCAGGCAGGACCGAAGCCTCGCTTGTTTGTGGTATAAGGGATTCCCGGCATCGGTGACCCCCATGCCTGGGAGCAGCCGGTACCGTTCGCCCAGTATACACGGTCTCCGAACAGCTGGGTCAGAAGCTTCGCGTAGGATGTTTCCGCACAGCCGGCACAGGCAGCGGAAAACTCCACGAGGGGCTGACGGAACTGTGAGCCTTTGACTGTGTAGGGATCGAAGACATCGCCCTTATCCTTCAGGGAAAGCGCATAATTCCATCTCGTCTTCTGGCTCTCCTCGAGCTCAGCAGGCACCATGGTCAGCGCCTTGCTCTTCAGCGGACATACATTGGCACAGCTGCCGCATCCGGTACAGTCATAGGTCGAGATCTGCATGGAGAAGACATACTTCGGGCCGGATCCGTCCGCTTTCAGGCCTTTCAAAGGCGCAGATACAAAACCGGCAGGCGCGGATGCCGCCTCCTCTTCATCCAGAAGATACGGACGGATCGCCGCATGCGGACAGACATAAGCGCACTGATTGCACTGAATACACTGATCGGCATTCCACTGCGGGACATTGACCGCGATCCCCCGCTTCTCATAAGCGGTGAGACCCATGTCGATCACGCCGTCCTCGCGGCCCTTAAAGGCGCTGACCGGCAGATCGTCGCCCTTCTGGCGGTTGATTGGGATCAGGATATTTTTCACCACGTCCGGGACCGGCTGTGCCGATACTTTGGCATCATCCGGACAGGACGCCCACTCCGCCGGGATCGCGACCTCGGTCACTTCCTTTGCGCCGGCCTCAATGGCATCGACGTTCTGGCTGACGACCGCATCACCCTTCATGAAATAGGTCCTGCGTGCCGCTTCCTTCATGTTATTGAGCGCCTCTTCGACAGGCATCAGTCCGGAGACCCGGAAAAATGCCGCCTGCAGGACAGTATTGGTATGGCTCCCAAGGCCGAGCCGCTCGGCGATCGAAGTTGCGTTGATCACATAGAGGCGGATCTTCTTTTCCGCAAGCTGCCGTTTGACGTTTCCGGGCAGATTCTGCGACAGAGCGCTTCCGGGTGCCGTATCTGTCCCCCAGGTACAGTTCAGAAGCAGGCTTCCGCCGTTTTTCAGCTCATCCACGATATCATACTGCGCGATATAACCCTGATTGTGGCAGGCTACGAAATCCGCCGCCTTGACGTAGTAGGAACTGCGGATCGGCTTTTTGGAAAGACGCAGATGGGATTTGGTGACACCGAAGGATTTCTTGGCATCATACTCAAAGTAAGCCTGCGCATACATATCCGCGCAGTCTCCCAGGATCTGCACGGTATTGTGGTTAGCGCCCACAGTGCCGTCACCGCCGAGCCCCCAGAACTTGCAGCTGTAAATGTCAGCCACGGGATCCGCATCTCCGATTCCCTCCAGTTTCGGTACCGGAAGGCTGAGATGCGTTACATCATCATTGATACCGATGGTGAAGCTTCTCACCGGCGTATCGGAAGCAAGATTTTCGAAGACCGCCGCGATCTGTGCCGGATCCGTGTCCTTAGAACTAAGCCCGTAGCGTCCGCCGATGACCGTGACCGGTGCATCCTGACGGCTTGCCCTTTCCTGTCGTTCCCACTCCGCGACAGCTGCCGCGACATCCAGGAACAGAGGCTCGCCAATGCTTCCCATTTCCTTGCAGCGGTCCAGTACAGCGATCCTGCGGACGGTCTTAGGAAGTGCGTCGATAAAATGCTTCACCGAGAACGGACGGTACAGATGGACCTGCAGGAAACCGGTATGACCGCCGCGCGCATTGAGATACTCTACCGCTTCCTGCGCCGCGCCGGAAACGGAGCCCATGGCAACGACCACATCCGTTGCCGCCGGATCCCCATAATAATCAAAAAGATGATATGTCCGGCCGGTGATCTCACCCACCTTAAGCATATAGTCTTCAACGATATCCGGAAGTGCCGCGTAAAAGCCGTTGTTGGCCTCGCGCACCTGGAAGTACACATCGCCATTCTGCACAGTCGCCCTGAGTTCCGGATGCTCCGGATTGAGCGCATGCGCGCGGAAACGGTCCAGCGCATCCCTGTCCATCAGCTTCGAAAGCTCCTTTACGTCCGGCATATCGATGCGGCTGAGCTCATGGGAAGTACGGAAGCCGTCAAAGAAATGCATAAAGGGAATGCTGCCCTTCACGGCAGAAAGATGTGCCACTGCCGCCAGGTCTGCCGCTTCCTGCACACTGCCGGAAGAAAGCTGCGCGAATCCTGTCTGCCTGCACGCCATTACGTCGGAGTGATCACCGAAAATGCTCAGGGCATGCGTACCGACCGTACGGGATGCCACATGCAGTACCGCCGGAAGACGCTCGCCTGCGATCCGGTACAGCACCGGAATCATCAGCATCAGTCCCTGGCTCGAGGTATAGCTCGTTGCCAGCGCGCCGGCCTGCAGCGCGCCATGGACGGCACCGATGGCACCGGCTTCCGACTGCATTTCGATCAGACGCACGCGCTGTCCGAACATGTTTTCCCTGCCGTCGGCGCTCCATTTATCCGTTGCGCCTGCCATCGGGGAAGACGGCGTGATCGGATAGATCGCCGCGATCTCGGTGAATTCGTAAGCAACATGAGCCGCAGCGCCGTTGCCGTCAACCGTCATATAATTTTTTCCCATAGTATATCCTTTTCCTAAAAGGAGGGACGGGGTCCCTCCTTTTGAATCAGTTTGCCGCTATTACATTCATTTGCCGCAGGATACCGGCAGATACCGGTCAGACGACCGGAACGATCCAGCCGAATCTGTCCTCAGCCTTGCCCCACTGGATGCTGGTGATCTCGTCATACAGATGCTGGGTGTACGGGCCGATCTTGCCGCCGTTGAACTCGTACTCCTTGCCTTCCGCATAGAGCCAGCCGACCGGGGAAACGACCGCCGCGGTACCGCAGCCCCATGCCTCCTCGAGCTTGCCGGCCTCGGCCGCGTCGATGATCTCCTGAAGGGTGATCTTGCGCTCCTCTACCGGAATGCCTTCGCTGCGTACGAGCTCCAGGATGCTCTTGCGGGTAATGCCGGGAAGGATGGAACCGTCGTCAAGTGCCGGAGTGATGACCTTGCCGTCGATCTTGAACATCATGTTCATGGAGCCGACTTCTTCAACGTACTTGCGCTCTACGCCATCCAGCCAGAGAACCTGGGTGTATCCCTTTGCCTCTGCCAGCACGGATGCGCGCTGGGATGCCGCATAGTTGCCGCCGCACTTTGTATAGCCTGTGCCGCCTCTGACAGCGCGGACATCGCTCTCCTCAACCATGATCCTGACCGGGTTGAGGCCTTCCGGATAATACATGCCCGAAGGCGCGAGGATGATCATGAAGACCGCATGACGAAGGGTGTGCAGGCCAACATTCGAATCATCGCCGAAAATGACCGGACGGATGTACAGGGAAGTGCCCTCGGTATGCGGTACCCAGTCCTTATCCAGGCTGACCAGCGCAAGGACAGCTTCTACGAAATCGTCAGGATCCACTTCCGGAACACCGATACGGTCCGCGGAATTCTTGAGACGGTTGGCGTTCTCATAGGGACGGAACAGCTGGATCTTGCCCTCCGCGGTGCGATACGCCTTCAAGCCTTCGAATACCTCCAGCGCATAGTGCAGCGCGGTGCAGGCCGGGCTTAAAGAAAGCGGTCCGTAGGGAACAATGCGGGCATCATGCCAGCCTCTGTCAATGTCCCAGTCCATCAGGAACATATGGTCGGTAAATACCTTGCCAAATCCCAGTTTGGACTCGTCTGCCGGCTTCTCCTTCGGATTCGGATTCTTCGTGATCTTAATCTCCATAGTTACTTAACCTCCATGTGAAACTTCCATTTATTATCGTGCCGGCAAGTGCTGGCAGTGTGTACACAGACTGATCTCATTCTCCGGAGAAAGATTCCACCGTGCTGCTGTATTTGGCTTCACGGGCGGCTCGCCACATATGCAGCACTGCAGGAATCTTTCATCCTTCAGCATTTACTTTCTGGCGATCCCCAACTCCTCACAGGCCGCTTCCCGCATCTTATATTTCAGGATCTTGCCAGCCGCGTTCATCGGGAAAGCATCGGTAAACCTAATATACTTCGGAACTTTGTGCCGCGCAAGTCTCGAAACCGTGAATTCCCGCATTTCCGGCTCGGTGAGCTTCGACCCTTCCTTCAGGATGATGCAGGCCATGGCTTCCTCTCCGTAGCGTTCGTCCGGCACGCCGATGACGGCGGCATCCTGTACATCCGGATGGGTCAGCAGGAATTCTTCGATCTCCTTGGGGTACATATACTCGCCGCCGCGGATGATCATATCCTTTAAACGTCCCGTGATCCGGTAGTTGCCGTCCTTATCCCGGCAGGCCAGGTCACCGGAGTGCAGCCAGCCTTCGTTGTCTACGGTATCACGGGTCTCCTCGGGCATCTTGTAGTAGCCCTTCATGGTGTTGTAACCCTTGGAGCAGAACTCACCGTTGACGCCATCGGGTACTTCCTCACCGGTCTCGGGATCGATGACCTTGCACTGGACGTGCGGGAAATCATAACCGACCGTCTCGGTACGAAGTTCCAGGCTGTCTGTCCATGCAGACATGGTAGATCCCGGAGAAGATTCTGTCTGGCCGTAGACCGAAACGATGCCCGTCATGTTCATCTCATCCGGCTGTGCCGCACGGCGCATCAGCTCCGGAGGACATCCCGCACCTGCCATGATGCCGGTCCGCATATGGGAGAAATCCGTTTTGCGGTAGTCTTCATGATTGAACATGGCAATGAACATCGTCGGTACGCCGTTGAAACAGGTGATGCGTTCCTGCCGGATGCATGCCAGAGAGGTCTTGGCAGAGAAATATGGCATCGGACACATCGTTGCACCGTGTGTCATGGACGATGTCATGGAAAGCACCATGCCGAAGCAGTGGAACATCGGCACCTGGATCATCATACGGTCCGCGGTGGAAAGGCCCATACGGTCGCCGATACATTTGCCATTGTTGACAACATTATAATGCGTCAGCATGACGCCCTTGGGGAACCCCGTGGTACCGGAAGTGTACTGCATGTTGCAGACGTCGTCCGGCCGTACATGGGACGCCATCCGGTAGACCTCTTCTACCGGTACGGAATCCGCGCGGGCAAATGCCTCTTCAAAGGTGAGGCACCCCGGCATGCGGAATCCCGATGTAATAACGTTGCGCAGGAACGGCAGGCGCTTGCAGTGAAGCGGCTGTCCGGGCTTTGCTTTCGCGATCTCGGGACAGAGTTCATTGATGATGTCACGGTAATTGGAATCCAGCGCACTCTCGATCATGACGAGCGTATGCGTATCCGACTGGCGCAGCAGGTATTCCGCCTCATGGATCTTATACGCCGTATTGACCGTCACCAGAACCGCCCCGATCTTGGTGGTCGCCCAGAATGTGATATACCAGGCGGGTACATTGGTCGCCCAGATCGCCACCTTGGATCCCGCCCTGACCCCCATGGAGATGAGCGCGCGGGCGAACGTATCTACATCCTCCCGGAACTCCTCGTAGGTCCTTGTATAATCAAGCGTCGTATACTTGAAGCAATACTGGTTCGGGAACTCTTCCACCATCCGGTCCAGGACCTCAGGGAAGGTCAGGTTGATCAGTTCATCCTTCTTCCAGACGTACTGTCCGGTTCCGTCGTGGTTCAGATACCGAGTACGCTTCTTGCCGCGTGTATCCTCATAGCGGTTCATATAGTTGACAAAGTAGGGGAAGATGATCTCCATATCCTGAAGATCTTCCATCCAGCTCCGCTTCCATTCCAGTGAGATATAACCGTCGAAATCGATGGAGCTCAGCGCCCGCATGATCCCGTCGATGGGCATGTTGCCCTCACCGATCAGGTTGTAGGTGTCCCTGTCGTCGGAATCCCGCATGTGGACGTGACGTACGTACGCGCCCAGGTTGCGGATCGTATCCGCCGGCGACTCGCCTTTATCGCGATAGGGATGATGAACGTCCCAGAGCGCTGCCAGCTGGTCGCACGCATAATCGTCCATCAGCTCCCGGAGCCTTGCCGTGTCGGAATAAATGCCGCAGGTCTTCATCAGGATAGCGACCCCGGCTGTTTCCGCATAAGGCAGCAGCGCCTCCAGGTTTTCCCGGACCATGGCTTCATCGTCATATTCCGCCTTGACGGAAACGTAAGGAACGCCCATGTTGCGGGCAGCATCGATCTGGTCTTTGAGCATCCGGATATAGCTTTCCCGGTCCGAAGCATTGGGGGCGGCATTACCGACACCGCCGTCCTGCATGCTGATATCGATCGAAGTGTCAAAGACCGGGATCTCGAGTTTCTTTTCCCTTAAACCTCTCGCTGTTGCCTGTGTATTGTATCTGTGGAAGGGGCCGCCGCGCTGGATCAGTTCCGGTGTCTGGTGAAGATTATATACCTCGATTCCCTGAAAATGCATATCGACCGCGATCTCCTGCATTTCCTCCCAGCTGATCTCCGTCCAGCCGCGTGTTGAAAACGAAAGCTTCATAGTAGGTCAAATCACTCCTGTTCCTCGTAGACGATCTTATTGAGCGCATTCATATAGGCGCGGATGCTGGATCCGATAATGTCCGTGGAGATGCCGCGGCCGGAATAGACCTTGCCCTCATGCAGAAGCTTTACCACAGCCTCACCCATGGCGTTGCGCCCTTCTGTCACCGTCTGGATCTGAAAATCGTCCAGCTCGTAATGCTGCCCGGTGATCTGTTCTATCGCGAGGAAAGCCGCGTCAATGGGACCGTCGCCGAGGGCAACACTCTCCAGCGTCTGCTCTCCTTTCCGGATCTTCAGATGAGCCGTTGCGGTAAGAAGGTTTCCGGAATTGATGACATAGCTTTCCACTACAAATGTGGCAGGGACCTGCATGGCAGTAGAAGCGATGATAGTGTCGAGTTCGCGTGTGCCGATGCTGCCCTTCTTGGAAACGATGCGAAGGAAGGCATCATAGACCTTGGAACTGTCTTCTTCGGAAAGATCATAGCCCATCTTTGCGACTTCCTTCATCACGGCAGCCAGATCGTCATGTGCCGTAAGGGCCACTCCGTCAGCGACATCCTGAACGCCGTTGTCAAAGGGGTTGGACTTGCTACGGCCGGTCTCGCACATCCAACGGATCTGATCCGTAATGCGCTTCATCTCCGTCGTGCCGGTCTTGCAGTACGCCTGGCAGAGATCGCTTTTGGCATTCAGTACCTTGACTGCCTTGGCAAGAGAAACGATGTTGACAGGATATGCCGCCGCTTTGACCTCACCTGCTCCGCGAATGACCGCAGCCACTGCGCATGCGTCTGCCATGGACAGTTCATCGGAACAGCTGACGCCGAGGGTGACATCCTGCAGAGCGGGAACATTGGCATAAATATGCTCCAGGAAGAGAGAAAATTCCTCCGGCAGCATGGTGCCTGCCGCATCACACACCGTAATGGTCTTTGCGCCCGCCTGGATCGCGGTGCGGATCGCTTCATACAGGAACTCCGGATCACTGCGGGTCGCATCGTCCGCGATAAATTCCACATCCTCCGTAAGCGCGGCGCAGGCGGAAACGGTGTCCTCAATGGCAGTCAGCATGTTGTGGGCTTTGAGATGATGGATATATTCCATCTGCGCCGGGCTGATGGCCGCGGGAACCTGCAGACGGGGATGACGGGCATCCTTCAGGGCCTTCCAGGTCACGCTTACGCTCTCCGGATCCAGTTTTACCGGAACAGCAAGGGAGCTGTTTTTGACAGAAGAGGCGATGGATTTGATCCTGAGAGAATCGATCTTGCTCTGTTCGATCCCCTCGGCTTCGATCACTGCGACGCCGAGCCGGTCGAGGAGCTTCGCCATCTCCAGCTTTTCCTTAAAAGTCAGGGAAACTTCCTTTGTGTTCCCGGACTGTTTCATTGTCACATCACTGATACGAACTTCTCTCATAGTATTTCCTTTAAAAACGCATCCCCTTCGCGCTTCGCGCTCGGCTCGCTCTTTTTTCCTTGTAGTTTTCGCTCCGCCTTCGGGCTGTGCTGCAACTATATGAAACTAGCGCATCCCCTTCGCGCTTCGCGCTCGGCTCGCTGAGTTTCATAATATAATAGGCTCCGTTCCTTTCCGGAAACGAAGCCTTGCTTTCATAACACCTGCAATATTAGTTCAGTATCGTTTCCTTAACGGCATGAGTTATAAGAGTGTCCCAGCAGTAGGCCACCCAGCAGGAGGGAAACGAGTACTAAATTGCTGATCAAAATGCCGTTCATAATAGTGCTAATTATAACCCGTTCTAAAAAAAAGTCAATGCAAAATATGTATTCATGTATAAAAATACATTAAAACACCCGGGAAAATACATCGGAACGGACCCGGACAGCTCAATCCGGATACTCCAGGCTCTCTCCCGGCGCAAGCACCCTGACCGGGATCCCGGCGGCGGCTGTCTGCATACATTCCACAAAACGGTCTGCTGTCTGCTCGATGATGGGGAATGTTCCGTAATGCATGGGAACGACCACACCGGGGCGGATCATCCAGGCTGCCCTGGCAGCATCCTCCGGTCCCATCGTATAGACATCGCCGATCGGAAGCAGCGCGACGTCGATCCCCTCGTCACGGAGCAGTTCCATATCCTTTGTCAGGGCTGTATCGCCTGCAAAGTATACCCTTTTTTCTCCGATCTCAAATATAAATCCGCAGGCGAGCGCGCCCGGCACCCCGCTGCCATGAATAGCCGGGACCAGTTTGACAGAACCGAAAGGAAGGTACGTCCTGCCGCCGATATTGCCGGGGATCGTCTTTATCCCGCTCTTGCCGAACAGGCTGCCTGTGAGTTCCACCGGTCCGCCGACTTCGGCACTGCAGCGAACAGCGATCTCCTCCGTATCTCCGACATGGTCGCCGTGTCCGTGGGAAACAAAGATGTAATCCGTCTCGACCTCCCCGGAATTTACAGCAGCCAGCGGATTGCCGGAAAGAAACGGGTCGGTCAGTACCCTGTACGTACCGTCATCGAGTAAAAAGCATGCATGTCCCAAAAACGTGATCTTCAGCATTGCGGCGCCCTCCTTTAGTCATAACTGTATAGATCGATCCTGCTTCCTGCCGGCATGTGTCCCTTCACGGACAGTTCCGCTCCAGCATCTGCCGTCTTGTTTCACACATCATAGCACAGGATACCCTTTTTGGAAATACAGACGGAGCTTCCCGGCTGTCAAGCCTCACACCAGCGCAAATACCACCAGATACCGAAAATGATCACGGCGCTTCCAAGCAGTGCCAGCGGCGTGGGTATCTCACCGAAGAACAGCACAGCCAGCAGCGCGGAAAATACCGGCTCTGCAAGCTTGATCGTGCTGACGGTCGCGGCATTGAAATACTTGAGTCCCCAGCTGAAAATATTGTGCCCCAGAAGAGTGCTTACGACGGCCATGCCGAGCGTCGTAAGCCAGTTGACCGGCTCATATCCCAGTACAGGCGTACCGCTTGCCTTCAGCACCGTGAACGCCACGCATGCCGTGACCAGATAGATGATCCAGGTATACAGGGTCGTACTGATGTGCTGCCGGCAGATCCTGCCCATCATGGTGTAGCCTGCCATGGACACGGATGCCACGATCGCCAGAAGGTCCCCCTTCAGCATATGCGATCCCCCGCCGGCGTCATTGACCGCCACCATGATGCATCCCGCAAAAGCAATGAAGATACCGATAATACTGCGCGGTGAGATCCGCTCCCCAAACATCAGATAGCCGGCGATCCCCGTAAAGAAGACCTCAGCATCAGTCAGTAGCACTGCCGACGCGACGCTGGTCGCCCGGACCGCGCTGAAATAACTGAAGAAATGCACTGCCAGAAAAATACCGCTGACGATGCAGCAAAGCAGTACATGGCGGTCAAGTGTCTGCAGCTCTTCCCTGTGTTCTTTCTTCATCAGGGTCGGCACGGTCAGGAGCAGGGCGGTGATCGTCATGCGGTACAGCACAAGCACGGGCGCCGGTGCAGTTGAAAAACGGATAAAGATCGCTGCGAAGGAGATCCCCACAGTGCCGGATAATACGATCAGTTTTCGAATCGTTGTGTTATTCATGATGTCATAAAAGGAAAATATAAAAACAAAGCTGCTTTACCGCATCTTTCATGGACTTGTATTCCGTGCCTGTCTCGGATATACTTATTTTAATACCCGGAACTTAAAGGGTACAAATCATGCACACGGAGAGCGGAGGCGTACATCCATGAGTTATAAGATCATAACCATCAGCAGAGAGTTCGGAAGCGGCGGGCGCACGATCGGCCGCAAGGTCGCGGATGCGCTCGGCATCAAATGCTACGACCGCGAGATCATCGACCAGGTCGCGGATGAAAGCGGATTTGACCGGGAATATATCAAGGAAAAAGGCGAATATGTACCGCACGGCAGGATCGGCAACCTGATGAACCGCTGGTCTTACTACGGTCCGACCAATGAAGAACGGATCTGGCAGATCCAAAGCGATATCATCCTGGATATCGCCGACCGTGAATCCTGCGTGATCGTCGGACGCTGTGCGGATTATCTCCTGAAGGACCGCGATGACGTCCTGAAGGTCTTCCTTCATGCGGATATGGCAAACCGTGCAGAACGTATCGTCCGGCTTTACGGCGAGACCGATCAGAAACCGGAGAAGCGTCTGACAGACAAAGACAAGCAGAGAAAAGCGTATTACCAGATCTACACTGACCTGGAGTATGGCGATGCGCGCAACTACCATCTCTGCCTCAACACGGGTGCCCTCGGTGAAGCATACTGCGTCAACCTTCTGAAGGATGTTTTCCTGAAGAAGGGACCTGAGCCAAAGGATACCTGAGGTTCCGGGAACCCGATCCCTTTTCTGCCTGTTACATCTGTGCCTTCATCCAGCCGAGCAGATATTTGTTCACTTCCATCCGGTCCGTTTCGTTCAGGATCTCATGCCGGTCCCCCGCAAAAAGACGCAGGGCGATACGGTCATGGCCCGTCTTCCTGAGCAGCGTATACAGCCTGCGCACACCCCTGCCCATATCTCCCACCGGGTCCTCCGAGCCGGAGACCAGCAGCAGGGGCAGCGCAGCCGGTATATTCCGGATGTTCTTTTTTTTGCAGCTCTCCAGCACAAATGACAGCAAGCCCTCATATCCGTTCAGAGTAAATATAAAACGGCTTTTGGGATTCGCGTGATATGCAGTCACGATCTTCCGATCCTTGCAAAGCCAGCTGCGGTCCGGATCTTTTCCGAATGTATCATACCGTTTATATGGTCCGCTCCCGGTCGAGATCTTCCGTATCAATCTGCTGCGGTATGCCCATCCCTTCCATGCAGCGATCAGGCGGAGCAGGATCAGCGCTCCGGCTGTCGTTGCCGGAGCAACGTATCCCGTACCCATGATCACCGCACCGCATAACGATATTTCCGCCGCTGCCCCGGCACCTTCCGCAGTCCCAGTCTCCTTCCCGGCCGCTCTGCCCGTCAGAGCGATCCTGTCCGCATAATCGCTCAGATACGTCCTCAGTTCATAAGAACCCATGCTGTGTCCGAGAATATAATACGGAATGCCGGGATATTTCTTCTGTGTCATGATACAAAGCCTGTGAACATCCGCCAGCAGAATACGCTTCGGATGATGTTCGGCGACATCACGGGTAAACAGTCCGAGCTCTTTTTTTGAGCGGGCTGTGTCGCCATGTCCCAGCTGATCATGCATCACGACTACGAAGCCCTGACTGCACAGATACTCTGCAAATGCCGCATAGCGGTCCTTGTATTCGCACATTCCATGAATGATCTGAAGCACGGCCCGGGGCTTTCTGTCTCCTATCCTTCCGTCTCCGGCCATGCTTTGAGGCTGCCACTCGACCGCATGGATCCTGTGTTCCCGGTCAGCGGAAAGATATGTGAA
This sequence comes from Lachnospiraceae bacterium, assembly GCA_017446045.1. Taxonomy (GTDB): domain Bacteria; phylum Bacillota; class Clostridia; order Lachnospirales; family Lachnospiraceae; genus Avilachnospira. The sequence goes on from JAFSRP010000054.1 coordinate 78,302, forward strand.
TTCTCTCGTGATCATAACGCACTCCCTGTTTCCCCATTATATGAAATATGCCGGACCGGTCTCTGCCGTTTCGTCATTTTCCGATCCACATTATCCGGTCCATCATTCTCCCAAATAATTGAGCGCCGCATAGGCACGCCAGCCATCCTCGCCCCAGAGTCCCTTGCCGGCATTTTCCGCTTCTTTCCGTATCGTGTAAAAAAGGGATTCATATGGTTCCCCCTCTTCCATGATGTACGTGACTGCATAGCCGTCCTTCAGCATCCGGGCATTCAGACTCTCACGAAGTATTGCCTCCGTCAGGCCATCAGTGAGATCCGGCCGAGCGGTCCATACCAGTCGCAGATGGCGGCCGTAATTATCGCTTTCTCTCACTGCTTCCTGTCCCGGATCCTGCCCGGTCACTCCTGCTGCATCTTCACCGGCAACGCTGCCTGCTGCCGGCAACAGGATCCAGATCCGGTCACCTCCATGTACCAGCTCATGCATGTGTTCCGATGCCATATCGCCATAGACAGAATTACGTTTTTTGTCCTGATGCACACTTTCCGGCGCGTCGATCCCAAGAAGACGGACTTTCGTTTCATCTGTCAGAAGCAACGTGTCACCATCCACAACACTTCTGACCGTCACCGCCTTCAGTTCTCCTGAACCCGCGTTTTCCGCGGAATGACGGGCATCTTCTGCTGCCTGCCAGGAATTGACGTAATGTCCTGCCGCCAGCACAAATACCACCGCAGCCGCAATGACCAAAAGTATATTCAGTTTTTTCCTGAAAGACTTCATAATAGCTGCCACGGCCTCCAAAGGAAATGCACTGTACAGCCTTAACTATACCATACCGGTACATACTGTGCCATACAGTGCATTTACGTCTTTTAAAACATCATTAACAAAGAAGGGCGGCGGGCTGTACCCATACCGTTATGTGTCACCGCTCCCGTCAGCCGATCAGCCTGATCAGCCAGCGAACATCATTCCGTCAAAACACTCCATCAGCTCATACCCGTTGATCGTCGGCGGCCACTCCTCATGGTCGTCCATCTTCACCCGGAAGACATTGCCATCATTGTCCTTCATGTCGGTATAGGTCTTTAAGTCGGAACGGAAGAAATGCAGCGCGGTACCCGCGGGTACCGGGACGTTCTGTTCGATCACCTTGTCAAGAGATGGATCCACCCGGTCAAATTCAAGATCCCGAAGCGTCGTCAGCTCAAAGTTGCCATTTTCCACATCATAGTACGGTGTCTCCGGGATCAGAACATCCTGTGCGCCGATGGAATACCAGCGTCTCGCTCCCAGTGTACTTAGAAGGTCGTACCGGCAGCTCATGCTGAAGTGTGTGATATCTACAGGAAGAGCTCTCCATGAGCCATTATACTCTTCCCGTAAGCGTTCCGGGATCACGCCGCCAAACGCGGCATTTTCCTCACCAAAATAGATCGCCCCGTCTTCTTGCAGATCAAAGGTATACATGATCCGGTAATCATTGTCCGTCACGGTGTCGACCATCAGGATATCATGGCCATAAGCCCGGATATAGACCGGGTTGAAACGGTAGAAATACGCATTGTCCGCCTCACAGTCCTTGCCGTTGATGATCACATGCAGGCTGTTGTACTCGCCGTATTCGTTCTGATCCGCGCAGATAAGCACTTCATCCATTGTGCCGTTTTCACCGAGATCCGTCTTGAGCGGGACATAATCCGCCATTTCGATCACATAGTTCTCCTGTGCGGTCCTGGTGCAGCATGCATCGAACAGCTCCGGTGCTTCATCAAAACGGATGTGTACCGTCTGCATGCCGGATGCATATGCCGCCAGGTCATAGGGGCCGAACCAGAAGCTGATGCCGTCCGGCTCAAGCGTAAAGGCAGCTTCTGCTTCATTTTCATCTTCTTTTTCGTCAAAGTAGGAACGGATGGTGTCTTCGTAACTTTCAAAGAAGATCTGCTCATCGTAATCGGTACGCAGCTTTTCCAGCACCAGCTCGCCCATGGCAGGGATATCCTTTACCAGATCTCCGAGTTTCAGCTCATGGCCGGTCTGTGAATCGTAGGTATATCCGCCATAGCCGTAGTCGCCATGCGCACCGCCCCAGTAGCTTTCACTGGCGCCAAGATAACTGAAGATCCCGGCATCCGCACGATGCACATGAACATAACCGTCCATGGAAAGCGGCGCATACAGGGGATAACCATCCTTCACCATGTTCCTGGCTTCTCCTGTCAGAAGTTTGAACTCTTCCTGAAAACGGCTGATCCGCTTTTCCGCCTCCCGGTTCAGCGCCCTGTCAAGCGCAGGAAATGCTTCTGCCGCTTCATCCGTAAGGTACACACAGTCATAAGTCGTCCCGGAAAGCTGTTTATACTCTCCGTCCACCTCATCCCACTGGTAGTCCATTCGCTGATTGATCATATAGAGGGGAATGCCGTCAGGAATATCTCCGGCTTCCTCCGGCGTATCTTCGACAGTAGTTTCTTCCTCCGGCTGTTCCAAAGCTTCAGCAGCCTTTTCAGCGCCGTTTTCCGCGGCAGTTTCCTCCGCGAGCTCTGTCTCTTCCGCCGCTGCAGCCTCTGCTTCGGTCTGCTCTTCCTTCGCTTCTGCTGAACTTGTAAATTCCTCCAGGAGCTCCCGTGCCTTTCCTCCGGACTGTGACTCCGCAGAAGTCTCCGTTTCCGGTGCAGGGGAAGCCGGCGCACTCTTGCTGCCGCAGCCCGCAAGCGATACCGCCAGCAGTATTGCCGCAACTGACGCCCCCAGATAAGCTCTCACATACATCTTTTTCATATTTTCCTCCCTGCTGAACCCTGCAGTCTGAAAAGGATCTGTTGTTCTCTGATTAACATTATACATTCGATCTGACACCTGTGAAACATCTTTTCAGACGTATCAGGGAGTCTTATCTTTCTTTTTATCCGTGAGCAGACCGGTCAGGACGGCAGCCAGCGCAAAGTTGAGGGCTACCGCAATGATCGGTGGGATCGCAACAGCAGGCGCGGTATCCGCAAATCCGGCAGCAATACCGACAGCCAGCGCATTGTTCTGTTCGCAGGAGACCAGTATCGCTGCTTTGGCACGCGGCCGGCTCATACGCAGAAGCCGTGTTACCAGAGTTACCCCGGCTGCCGCGATCACAAAGTTTACGGTAAGTGCCAGTATCACGATCAGTGCCTCAACACTGAGGATGACATCCTTATTGGGCGCTGTGCTGTTGCAGATGATCAGCATGACTGACAGAAGGCTGAATGTCGTAAGGACACGGCGGAACCCCTGCAGCCGCTCCTGAAATGTACTTCTGAGAATGATGCCGGCTGTGATAGGGATCAGCACGATGATCGTAATGTTGATCACCATACTGATGAGATCCACATCCACACGCGCGCCGCCCAGCAGCAGGGTCAGCAGGGGTGAAATGACGGGCGCGAGAAAAGTGCACAGCACACAGAGCGCAACACCAAAAGAGATCTCGCCTCCGGCCAGTGCGACCAGGACCGCGGCACCGGTGCCGGGCGGCATTGCTCCCAGAAGGATCAGTCCAAAGGCAAGCTGGTCATTCATCCGGAGGATCCTTGCAGTGATCCAGGCACCTGCCGCCATGATCACATATTTGGCTGCGATCCCTGCTGCAAGATCCAGCGGCCGGTGTATCACTCCCAGGATCTCCTTTATGCTGATCGAAGCTCCCGCACCGAGCATGATAATCATGAGCATAAAGCTCGTCAGCGACAGGGTGAAGGAATACGACCCGAAATGAATGCTCCCAAGAGTCATGTGCCCCATTGCCGTAAAGGGTCCCGGCACAAGAAGGCTCAGGGCCACGGAGATCAGTACAAATACCGTCAGATACCGGTTTACAAATCGATTGACAGACTCAAGTGTTTTCAATGTGTCTTATGCTCCTCAATATCCGAATATAGCCGCAGCCTTTTTCATATTTTCAATAATAGATACCGAGAAAGGACAGCGTGTCTCACAGCTGCCGCAGGATATACATTCCCCGGCATGATGCGGCAGGACCTTATAGTGCTCACGCACCGTCTCAGGGATCGCCTCACGCGATTCTCCCGCGCCCTGTGCCTCCGCCAGATGAAGAAATCTGGTGACCTCGGCAACACTGATGCCCATCGGACAGGGCGCGCAATGACTGCAATACATGCAGTGCCCGCTCCAGCTGATCTTTGGCATGGCAGCAAGTGCCGGCGCATAGTCCCGTTCTTCATCCGAAGCATCCTCATAAGCTGCGGCCCGGCGGATATCATCCTCAGACCGCGCTCCCGCCATCACAGACGCGGCACCCGGCCGGCTCAATGCGTAGTGCAGACACTGATTCTCTGTCAGCGCCGCTTTCGCAGGAGAAAGCTCTGCATTCAACAGATCGCCGCCTCCGAATGCCTTCATTACCGTAATGCCCACGCCCTTTTTCTGACAAAGCTCATACAGAGCCTGCCGTTCGGGATCCATGTTCAGGAGCTTCTGCTCGTAGTTCTTTTCATTCCATAATTCTTCGACGTCTTCATTGGCCGGAAGAAGGTCATAGCAGGGATTGATGCTGAACATCAGTACTTCGATGGCCCCTTCCTGTACAGCTTTCAGACCAACCTGCGGATTATGGCTGGAAAGCCCGACCGCGCGGATCACACCCCGGGCTTTCAATTCCTTTGCATACGCAAGGATACCGTTCTTTTTGACCTCTTCCCAATCCGAGAGTGAATCACAATAATGGATCATGCCGATATCCAGATAGTCTGTCCCGAGTCTCAGCAGCTGGTCCTCAAACGCAGCTTTCGTTTCTGCAAGATCCCGGGAACGCATATACTGCCCGTTTTTCCAGCAGGAGCAAAGATGACCCTGCAGAATGAAGCGTTCACGCCTTCGCTTCAGGGCTTTTCCGAGATTTGTGCGAAAATCGGGATCCGGGGTGTACATATCAATGCAGTTGATCCCATATTCTTCCAAAAGGTCAACAAACCGGCAGTATCCTTCCTCTGTCTGAAGCAGAAATCCTTCACAACCCATACCGATCTCACTTACTTTTATTCCCGTAGTACCAAGTTCTCTGTATTTCATAAAACTCTCCGTTTTGTTCGTCGTCTAGTGCGGTACTATTATACCATATTTATTGAAAATGCTCATGCAACAGATACAGTGTGAAGCTGGCATTTTCCATATATGACCAATCTTCATTTCTGACACCAAATTTAAGTCTGAAAAATCCGGTTTTGATTTACATAAGATAGCGAATTCTCCATATATGAAAAAACCTGAATTTTGACACCATCAGTTTTACCGATTTACATGGTGTCAAAATTCAAGTTTAATGATATATAGAAAAATTTAAACTTATGTAAACTAATCCAGGCGTATTTCAAGCTTCTGAATGGTGTCAAATGTAGAGTTTGCGTTTATATGGAAAAATGGGTCTTATAACTTACTTATATCCGCACTCACACTGGCAAATCCTCAAAAACAATTCATGGGAGCTCAAGCTGGCTTGGCTCCCATGTCATCTTTAAGAAAACAAACAGGGATCACTTCGTGCTCTCGCACTCCCGTGATCCCTCCAAAACCCTATTCGCAAATCGAGCCCTCAGCTTTCGCTTCGGGCTCTTTTTTGCTCATATCGTTTTGACCGTCAGATGAATCCCTTCCGATATGAACAAGTTCATACCGTCACCGATCCATCTTCCTGTTTGTTTTCGTTACATCATTCCCATCGGCTGCTGGGGCATCGGCGGTTCCGGAGCAGGAATGTCTGCTACGGCTGCTTCGGTGGTCAGCAGAGTGGAGGCTACAGAAACTGCATTCTGCAGTGCGGACTTGGTGACCTTGGCCGGATCGATGATGCCTGCCTGGACCATGTCTACATACTCCTCGGTCATGGCGTTGAAGCCGGTTCCCTTCTTGGCTTCCTTGACCTTGTTGACGATTACGGAGCCGTCCAGACCTGCGTTTTCTGCGATCCAGTACAGCGGGGACTCAAGTGCCTTCAGTACGATCATACCGCCGGTCTTCTCATCGCCTTCCATGTCTTTGACGACCTTTGCAACCTTGTCGCATGCATTGATGTATGCAGTGCCGCCGCCGGCTACGATGCCTTCCTCGACTGCTGCTCTGGTTGCGTTCAGCGCATCTTCCATACGAAGCTTTGCTTCCTTCATCTCAGTCTCGGTAGCAGCACCGACACGAATGACTGCTACGCCGCCGCTCAGCTTCGCAAGTCTCTCCTGGAGCTTTTCCTTGTCGAAATCGGAAGTGGTGGTGTCGATCTGTGCCTTGATCTGGGCTGCTCTGTCCTGGATCGCCTTCTTCTTGCCGGCACCGTCAACGATGATGGTATTGTCCTTGTTGGTACGTACGGACTTTGCACGGCCAAGCATATCCATGGTGGTATCCTTCAGGTCGAGGCCAAGCTCCTCGGATACAACGGTACCGCCAGTCAGGATTGCGATGTCCTTCAGCATTTCCTTACGTCTGTCGCCGTAGCCCGGTGCCTTGACTGCAACTACCGAGAAAGTGCCGCGCAGCTTGTTGACGATCAGAGTGGTCAGTGCCTCGCCCTCGATGTCCTCGGCAATGATCATCAGCTTAGCGCCCATCTTTACGATGTTTTCAAGAACCGGAAGAATGTCCTGGATATTGGAGATCTTCTTGTCAGTGATCAGGATATAAGGATCATCCAGAACTGCCTCCATCTTCTCCATATCAGTGCACATATATGCGGACAGATAGCCTCTGTCAAACTGCATGCCTTCGACCAGGTCCAGCTCGGTCCTCATGGTCTTGGACTCCTCGATGGTGATAACACCGTCCTTGGAGACCTTCTCCATGGCATCTGCTACCATCTCGCCGACTTCATCATCAGAAGCGGAGATCGCTGCAACTCTGGAGATCTGTGCGCGTCCGGTAACGCTCTTGGACATCTTGCCGATCGCATCGATTGCGGTATCAGCAGCCTTCTTCATACCCTTACGCATTACGATCGGGTTAGCGCCTGCAGCCAGGTTCTTCATACCCTCGTTGATCATCGCCTGCGCGAGAACGGTCGCAGTCGTGGTGCCGTCGCCGGCTGCCTCGTTGGTCTTGGTGGCAACTTCCTTCAGGATCTGCGCACCCATATTCTCAAATGCGTCCTCAAGCTCGATTTCCTTTGCGATGGTCACACCATCGTTGGTGATGAGCGGAACACCGAACTTTTTGTCAAGAACAACGTTTCTGCCCTTCGGTCCCAGAGTGACCCTGACAGTATCTGCAAGTTTGTTGACGCCGGTCTCCATTGCCTTGCGGACGTCTACACCGTATTTAATATCCTTTGCCATGTCTATACCTTCCTGTCTGTTATGATCTGTTATTTAATGATTGCCAGAATGTCGCCCTGCTTGACGATAAGATACTTCTTGTCCTCGATTTCGACCTCTGTGCCTGCATATTTGGAGTAGACGACCTTATCGCCCGGCTTGACCTGCATCTTGATCTCCTTGCCGTCGATCACACCGCCGGGGCCGACTGCGATCACTTCACCCTGTGCCGGCTTTTCCTTATCCTGGCCGGTCAGTACAATGCCGGACTTGGTGGTCTCTTCGGCCTGCGCCTTCTTTAAAACGACCTTGTCATCCAACGGAACTAACTTCATGGTACAACCTCCTTGATCATGTAGAACAGCCTCTGTGCGGCCGTCTGATGTTATGTATGATTTCAATGATCCGGTCAGTATCCTAACCGAACGAATCATAGTATATATCCTTCTGTTAGCAAAGTCAACCTTTGAGTGCTAAATATTTTGACTGAATGTTATAAAAACTTTATTAAATACAAAGACCGGGGAGGTAAAACTCCCCGGTCGTGAAATAATACTGCAATAAAGCCGGTCCGCCGCTGATTATGCGAGAAACTTCTTCATCTGCTCTCTGAGCTGCATGGTCTGGCAGTTCGGATCGTACTCGACATCGTTCAGGGACAGGATCTCGCCAGCCTTGATGTCACGAAGGACCTTCTTGCCCTCTGTGAAGTTCAGCGGAAGCAGGTGTCTCTCAACAGAGACCTTTGCCGGTGTAGCATTGCCGTATACCCAGAAGCCGCCCTCGCCGTCGAGCACGGTGCCCTTCGGGATGTCGAACTTCGCGACTGCCACAACGTCGGAACGGAATGCGCTGGAGCATCCAGTCGCCTCATGACGGCAGGCGATCTGCGCGACAGTGATGTTGGTCTCAAGGCCGATCATATGATACGGTCTGTACAGGCAGGTGAACTCTCCTGACGGATCAGTGTGCATGCCGTACTCTCTGTAGCAGTCCATCATGTACGGGCTGTCGCCATGAAGAGTGACATAGATACCGAAACGAAGATCCTTGAAGACAGGTCTTCCGTCACGCTCCTCAGAAGCGATGACTTCGACCATGCCGCTGTGATCCAGAAGGCCGCCGTTCGCCTTCGGCTTCAGGATGCGCGGAAGGTCATCCGTGCCGCAGGGCGGGAAATGCAGGCCGTCAACAGGGGGAAGCAGTCCGGTCGCATTGGAGACCGCTGCCATCTCGATCGCGGACTTGGTGCCATCCAGGAAGGAGTTGAACATCTGCGCTCTCATGTGGCTCTTCTCCGCATGCTCCGCGGTGATGCCATAATAGCCCCAGATGGTATCCGGTGTGGACTGATGATACTCAGGCTGGAATCTGGTTCCCTTACCGGCGCAGACGACTTCGAAGCCGGCAGTTCTTGCCCAGTCGACCATGTCGACGATCTCAGCAGGCTGGTCGCCCCATGCCATGGAGTAGATAACGCCGTTCTTTCTTGCTTCGTCAGCAAGCACAGCACCTGCAAGGATGTCGCACTCAACGTTGACGCCGACCACGCTCTTGCCGTTTCTGAAAGCCTTGAGGCAGGTGTCGATACCCAGCTCGGCCTTACCGGTACAGTCGATGACGATATCGATGTACGGGGACTTCAGGAACTCATCACGATCGGTGACTACGCAGGTCTTACCGGTCTTATAAGCCTCTTCCATGGTCTTGCAGTCGTACTGCTCCTTCGGCCACTTGGTGGTCTCGAGTGCCCAGTACGCACGTGCCGGATCAAGTTCACAGATCGCTACCAGATGGCAGCCGATGACCTTGCGGACCTGGGAAACGTACATCGTTCCGAACTTACCGGTACCGATAATACCGACTCTTGCGGGCTTACCCTGAGCCTGCAGCTCAGCAAGCATTTGCTGATATCCCATGATAATTCCTCCTTAATAAGAAATATATAAAAAATGTATCAATTGCTCACAAAACAGTTAGATAAATGCTGCCGGGATCGATCCGCGCTTCATGCGGTCCCGCTCACCTGTGTGATCAGGAAAGCAGATTCGGCAGGAACAACGAGATCTGCGGAATGTAGGTCACAAGCAACAGCACGACCAGCAGTGAAAGGATGATCGGAAGGACATCCTTGAACATGTCGCGGATCGTGATCTTGGAGATCGAAGCGCCGGTGAAAAGGTTGACGCCGACCGGCGGGGTGATCAGACCAATGGCCAGGTTGACGCACATCACAATACCGAAAGCGGTGATGTCATAGCCCATACGCTGCGCGATCGGCCAAAGGATCGGGATCAGGATGTACAGCGCGGAGACTGCATCCATGACCATGCCGGCGATCAGCAGGATGATATTGGTGATCAGCAGGAACAGGTAAACATTTCCGCCGGTGATCGCCATCATGGCATCCGAAGCGCGGACTGCGAGATTATCGACAGTAATGACATAGGCGAACATGGTCGCTGCGATGATAACGTACATGACGACGCCCGTCTGGCTGCCGGAGTTGACGATCAGCTCCTTCATCTGCTGCAGCTTGATCCTTCTGTAGATGAAGACACCTACGAAAAGACCGTAAACGCAGGAGACTGCTGCTGCCTCAGTGGGGGTGAAGATACCGCCGTAGATTCCGCCCAGGATGATGACCGGCATCAAAAGGCCCCAGAACGCGTCCTTGAAGGCTCTCCAGCGCTCTGCGCCGCTTGCCTTCGGGGTCGGTTTCAGGTTCGGGTTGTTCCTGGATACGACGATCGTACAAATGATCAGTGCCGCGCCCATCAGAAGTCCCGGAACAACGCCGGCCATGAACATCTTACCGATGGAAGCGCCGGAAACGCAGCCGTAAACGACAAAGGTGACAGAGGGCGGGATAATGACGCCGATCGCTCCTGCCGCACTCATCAGGGCAGTCGCGTAAGTGACCGGATAACCTGCCTTGACCATGGCAGGGATCAGAATGATTCCCAGTGCCGCAACGGTCGCGGGGCCGGAACCGGAGATCGCCGCAAAGAAGCAGGCAACGACGACGCAGACGATAGCGACACCGTTACGGGTGTGGCCGACGCATGCCTTCGCGAGCTCGATCAGCTTCTCGGAAATACCCGCTTTCTCCATGATATTGCCGCCCAGGACGAAGAACGGGATCGCCAGCAGCGAGAACTTGCTGGATGCGGTGAAGGCCATGACCGGGATCTGGCTGAGCTGGATCCCGTCATACAGCATGGCGATGATCGACGAAATACCCAGAGAGACCGCGATCGGAACATTAAGGATCAGCAGTACGGCAAAACAAGCAAACAGGATTCCTGATACCATAACTTACTTTTCCTCCTTTCCGACTGCAAGAAACTCATGCCACTTCAGAACAGAATCGATCGCGTAGCGAACGATCATGATCGCGGATCCGACCGGAATGGTCAGACCGTAGATCCACTGCGGATACTGCATGGTCGTGGAGACCTGCTTCAATACATACTCGGACTTCACCATGCCACAGCCGTGCCAGAACAGGATCGCCAGGAAGATCAGCGCGAGGATATTCGCGACAAAGCTCAGGAACCTCTGTCCTTTCTCGGGCAGGAAACTTGTGAAGAAGTCAAGTCCGAGATGATTGCGGTTTCTTTGGCCTACCGAAGAGCCGGCCAGCGAGCAGAGCACGAACAGGACGGTAACAAACTCATCAGTAAATGCCAGTGAAGCATGGAGAACGAAACGAGAGAAAACATTGGCGAAAGTGAGGGTCAGCATAATGACGAAGGTCACGACGTTGATCCAGTCCTCAATTCCGCGTAAAGCCTTATCGACTGAATTCATCAGGTACCTACCTCTCTTGTTTCTTGGTGGTGATTTGCAAAATAAAAGGAATAATTGAGAAGAAAAGTGCGGCCCGTCCCCGGAAGGGGTCCGGGCCGCATCGTCTGAAATCTCAGATCAATAACCGGTGATTATTCGATACCGAACGCTGCGCAGGCTTCTGCACCGTACTGTGCCTTCATCTCTGCGTAGTAGTCCTGTACGGACGGAAGATCCTTGAATGCCTGGATCTGCTCGTCGGTCAGTGTGGTGACTTCACAGCCGGCATCGATACACTGCTGCTTCTTAGCTGCTTCGCTCTCGACCACGTTCTTGTTGCCAAGGGCACATGCAGTCTCAGCACACTCAAGCAGGATCTCCTGCAGCTCGGGCTCGAAGCCGTCCCAGGTAGCCTTGTTGAAAACAAGTGCGAATGCGCCGTAGCTGTAGTTCCACTCAGTGATGTACTTCTGTACCTCATAGAACTTGTTGGTGGTGATCAGGTCGAAACCGTTCTCCTGGCCATCAACAGTGCCCTGCTGCAGTGCGGTGAACAGCTCGGAGAATGCCATTGCGACCGGGTCAGCGCCGACTGCCTTCCAGAACTTCATGAACACATCGCCGCCGGGAACACGAAGCTTCATAGCCTTGATGTCATCCGGAGTGGTGACCTGTCTCTTGTTGTTGGTCAGCTGACGGAAACCGTTGTGGATGAAGCCGAGGGTATGGATGCCCTTTGCATCAAGAGCCTTGGTGATATATGCGCCGCCTTCGCCCTTCAGAGCGTCTTCAGCTTCCTGATAGGAAGTGTAGACCCACGGAATGGAAAGGGTCAGAAGGGTCTGGTCCATGTTAGCCATAACGTCGACCGGCTCGAATGCGCAGTCAATGGAACCGCCCTGGATGTTCTCAACGCCCTTTGCCATGTCGCCGCCGGACAGCTGGTCGGAAGCGTAAACACTGATCTCAACCGCGCCGCCGGTCTTTGCCTTAACGTCTTCCGCGAAGGACTTCGCAACGACGACTGCGTTGGACTGCTCGCCAACGGTGGAGGACATCTTCAGCTTGTAGCTCTTGCCGCTGTAGCTGGATGCTTCGCCGGAAGCAGCTGCCTGAGTCTCAGCCGGAGCTGCGGTGGTAGCCGTGGTGGAGCTTCCGAGACAGCCGGTAAGAGATGCCGCTGCCAGAGCTGCTGCCATAACAACACTAACAATTTTCTTCATGTTGACTCCCCTTTCATGGAATATGAATTAAAAAGATTACTTTTAATTGCCTGTGCAACTGTAAATTATATTATCAGCTAGTCCTTGCCTTTTCAACTTTTATGGTGTAAATATTTTTTACATTTCCGTCCTGAAAAGCGCATTTATCCCCGCTATTCAGACATTTTTTGCCTCAATGTTCTATTATTTGTGCAAAACCACCAGTTTCCATGAAAGAATTTCGTAAGATTTGCCTTGTTAATTTTATGACAAATGTCCCATTTTACGTGTTTATTTTCGGTATTTTTTATTGAAAACAGAATTCTTCTGTGTTAGTATGTAAAATATATTTACATTTTCTTCCGCCGTTCTCATTTTTGTCATTCTTTTAACAATTGATAAGGGGAATCGTTATGCCAAAAGACCCATACCGCATCCTTGTTATCGCGCCTTATGAAGGTTTTGCCCACATATTCAGCCGTACGGTCCAAAACCGTCCGGATATACGGGCAGATATCTATTCCGCGCCTCTGAATGAGATCGAAAACGTGCTGAAATCCATTGACACTGACCAGTACGAAGTCGTCATCTGCCGCGGACAGTCCGCCAAAGAAGCTGCCCGTCATGTCCGTCGGCCTGTCGTCACGGTGGAGTTCTCCCCGATCGACATCCTGCGAGGTCTTGAGCTGGCTTCCCTGAACCGTGAAAAGAAAATGGCGTTCGTCAGTTTCTTTGAGATGGAACATATCATCCGTCTGATCGCTGAATTCATGAATTTCAGTGAGGCGAATTTTATAATCCCGCCCGCGCCCGCGACCAGCACGGAAATGGAAGAGATCATACTGCGGCTGCATGACATCGAAGGTGTCGAACTCTTTATCGGCGACGGTGCCTGTACCCGCTGTGCGGCCCAGTACGGGTTTGAACACCTGCTCATCACTTCCGGTCCGGAGTGCCTGGAGAGCGCCATATCACAGGCTGTCGAGATCTGTGAGATGAGCCGGGCTCTGGTGGAACGCAACGATTTTTTCCGCACCATGCTCTCCGAAACCGATGCCCGGCTCGCCATCGTTTCCGATCAGGGCGAAAGCAGCTATACCAACATGCCCAACACACAGGTCACTGCGGACATCATCCGTTCCATTGAAAAGCACCTTCCGCCCATCATGCACCACGGCAGGATGCGCTGGGTCTACCGCTCCGATACCTCCGCATATAAGATCCAGGCCAAATCCATTGCCTGCGGTGATCAGCACTATGCGCTGTGTGTAATAGAAGACGCTTTCGATATCATCGATCAGAAGAATTCTTCTCTGAAATACCGGGAAGCCGCAGACGTGCAGAAGGATCTGCAGCTGGTGCTCGCCACGCCGTCTCTGAGCCGCCTGCTGCCGGATATCGGCGAGAAAGCACCGGGAACGACGCCGCTGATCATTACCGGCTCTCCCGGAACAGGTAAGATCTCTTTTGCCCGGGCTGCATATGCATACAGCCCCCTGCGCAGCGGGCCTCTCCTGGAAATCGATTGCCAGGGGCTGGATAAGCGCAGTTTTCAAAAGCTGCTGAACGAAGATAATTCGCCTCTATTTGACCAGGGCTTCGTGATCATCTTCAAAAACCTGGATTCACTTCCGATCAGTTTTCAGCTGCAGCTGGCAGAAGTGATCCAAAGCATGGAACTGACGCGCAGAAACAAGATCATCTCCACTGTCAACGGGCCTTTGAATTCACTGGTGCCGGCAAACCTGCTGTCTTCGGACCTCGCCTATGAACTGAACGGATACAGCGTCCACATCCCCGAGCTGCACGAATCTCCGGAGCTCGCCCTTTCTGTCGCGCGCCAGTATCTGAACAAACTCAACCAGGAGCTTCCCAAACAACTTGCAGGTTTTGAGCCGGACGCGCTCGATCATCTCGTCCACTTTCACTGGGATTTTGGCATACCCCAATATAAACTGGCGATCAAACAGCTTGCCCTGTCTGCTGCCGGCCAATTTATTACGGCAGAGGAAGTAAGATCCGTACTTTCAGAAATGAAGGAATCCAGGCCTGCTGCCGGCAGCATTGGCAGCAGCATCGACCTCAGCGGTGATCTCGAATCGATCACGCACCGGATCGTCATGAGAGTCCTGGAGGAAGAAGGTATGAACCAGAGCCAGGCAGCAAGACGGCTCAATGTCAGCCGAATGACCATCTGGAAACATCTGAACAGGTCAGAGTAGATTGCTCTCGAAAAAGGGACCCGCCTGTTTTATAATGTATCTTTTGTGGTTTTGATAGTAATCCACATCTGTACAGTTTATAATAAGTCTGAACCCTATGATCAAATGTACTGCAGGCAGAAAGAAGGTACTGAATATGAGTGCAGACTATAATAAGATCATGTCCGTGATCGATCAGCAGGAAAAGCTGCTTCGCATCGATCATTTCTCCAGTGAATTCGCGTTTGAACTTGGAAGTCTGATGGCAGGCCTTGCTAAAGAACGCGGGATCGCAATGGGCATCTCGATCCGCAAGATCGACGGCGCCATCCTCTTCCAGCATATGATGGATGGGGCCAATACTGTTAATACCCAGAACTGGCTTCGCCGCAAGGCCGGAATGGTTATTGCCTGGGAACACAGTTCCCTTTATATGTGGGCGCGGGAGCAGGCGACCGGACAGACCGTACAATATAACGGCCTTGATCCCAATGAGTGTGTGCAGCGCGGCGGCGGTTTCCCACTGTTTTTAAAGACCGGTGAGTTCATCGGTGTCGTCTCCGCTTCCGGACTCGCGCACAATGATGACCACCAGTTCATCGTGGATGCACTGGCAGCTTATCTGGGTCTGAAAGATATCCCTGAAGCGGTGATCGACTGACCGTATACAAGACAGCAGCCTGTCTCCCCGGATCTGATGATCCTGCTGGAAACAGACTGCTGTTTAATTTTTTGCGTATTTCTATCCTGTTCAATCAGTCCTGCCGGCTTACTTTTCGGCAGCTTTATTCTTCTTCCGGAGTTCGATCGCCGCAAGCTCACGTTCACGGCTCAGCTGTGCCCAGGTCGGGCGGGAAGCCAGTCCCTCGGAAAATGCGCGGAACGCACCCGGTATATCTATGTTCTGCGGACATACCCTGACACATTTTCCACATGCGATACAAACAGAGGGCTGTTTATCCTCCGGGAGCTGTTCGATAAACATCGATACATTAAAGGTAGGATACAGACGGTAATCGTTATATTTTGCGATCAGGACCGGGATGTCGAGCTGCATCGGGCATCCGTCACAGCAGTAACGGCAGGCTGTGCATGGGATCGAATCTTTCATGGATTCTGCAATATCTGCAAGGAGGGCATTCTCTTCGTCGGTCAGCGGCTCGCCCTCTGAAAACGTCCGGACATTGTCCATCGTCTGTTCCAGGCTGGACCAGCCGCTCAGGACTACCCTGACCTGCGGATACTGCTGCAGCCATCGATATCCCCATGAGGCATCGCTTGTGCCGGGACGGAGTGCCTGCAGTTTCTCATGTGCCTCCGCGGGAAGATCTGCCAGCTTGCCGCCGCGCACAGGCTCCATCGCAATGATCGGAATATTTCTTTCTTCCAGCAGTTCATACTTTGCCTTTGCATCCTGCAGCGTCCAGTCCAGATAGTTGATCTGGATCTGGCAGAATTCCATATCACCGCCGGTAAAATCAAGAAAATCTCTGATCATCTCTGTGGAACCATGCGTAGAAAATCCGAGATGCCGGATCCTGCCGAGACGTTTCTGCTCCCGAAAATAATCAATAATGCCCCAGCGGGGATCCTCATAGGTGACTACAGAACCTTCATTGACATTGTGAAGCAGATAAAAATCGAAATAATCCACGCCGCACTTCTTCAGCTGCTCCTCAAACACCTCTGCCGGATCGTAGGAACTCGCGATCTGATGCCCGGGATACTTGTCTGCCAGAAAATAGCTTTCGCGCGGATATTTTTTCAGCGCTCTGCCTGTCACCAGCTCTGAATTGCCCCCATGATAAGGAAATGCCGTATCGAAATAATTGACGCCGCTCGCGATGGCGTGATCCACCATCTTCTGTACCTGTACCTCGTCAATGGTCTTGCCGTCATCGAGAAGCGGAAGACGCATGGCGCCGAAACCGAGACGTGAGACCCGCTCTCCTGCCATAGTCGTATAAAGCATGGTATTCTCCTTCTTAAATATATCGATCCAATCCTGCCTCTTTTATGCAGAACTGATCAGTGGTACTGTCCTAACTCATTATAAAAGTAATGATCCGCCCGGGTCAACTGAAAGATGGTTTGGCGCTGTTCTCTTCCATCCCGTGATCCCGCGATCCCGTATCGATGATCGGATACGTAATATAAAAAGAGCAGCCCCTTAAGGGCTGCCCTTCTGTGTTTCTTGCTTTGCCCGCTGTACCGGCTCTGCCGGTCCGGTGTCATGTTTTACTGGCAAACACCGTCAGCGTTGAAGTTGTAGGTCACACCGTCAATAACATGGGTACCGGTGAACATCTTGCCGAAAGTACCGTCATGAACAGTGTTAAGATAGTATCTGTTGCCGTTCAGGGTAATCCATCCGGACATCATGCGGCCGAAGGTTCCGTCATGCTGCTGGTTCATGTAATACCAGCCGCTTCCATCCCACTGCCAGCCGGACTTCATCAGACCGTCGGAACCGATCCAGTACCAGTTGCCGCCGTCGAGGACCCAGTAGTCCCTCATCATGGTTCCGTTCTGATACCAGTACCGGTTGTCGCCGGAACCCTGCCAGCCATTCTTAGCGGAAGAGCTGGACGGAGTGATCACTCCGGTACTGCTGGATCCACTGGAGCTTGTGGAGCCGGAAGCTCTGCCCATGCCCAGATCGGACCAGGACTCATATTCCTTGAAATCACCTTCATCGGAAGGATCGGTGCCCCATGTTGCCCAGGCACTCGGAGCCACACGCGGATTGTTGGTAGAACTGGAGATCGCACGGATCGCAAATCCGGTCAGCTCCATATCGACCTTCTCATTATCTTCCTTTTCCTTCTGTTTCTCGGAAAGTTCCTTCTCATAGTTCTTGGTGGACAGGGAAGAACCGGTCGTCGTTCCCTTTCTTACCTGATCCTCACCATTCTGATCAGTATAGGTCAGAATGTACTCGAAGTTGCTTGCGCCGCCCTTATCCCAGGTCATCTTCTTTGCAGAATCATCATGATCAAGGTTTCCGGGTGCATCCAGACGATAGTAGACATATGCCTTACAACGGACGACCAGTGTATCACCGTCATCTTCCATCTTCTTGCGGGTGATCTCGGTGATACCGCTGCCGGAAACGGTCACGGAGTTGCCGTCCGGGAACTCATAGCCGCTTTCCGCGTTGAATACCAGTTCAAAGGTGTGCGGATTCTTAAAATTGCTGTCTTCCTTCAGATCCGTAACGGAGCTCAGCTCATAACCTTCCGCCTCATCAGCAGTGAACTCCGGAGTCGTGTAGCCATCGGTGATGGTGTCATCCTCGGGTGCGCCGCAGGCGAACTTGACATTGGTGATCGTTGCTGCGGAGGCGGAGATCGCCATCGCTGCAGCGAGCATAGCGGAAATGCCTAATACCTTGACAATCTTTTTCATTCTTTCTTCTGCCCTTTCTTTAAAAATCTTTTCTGATCTTTGTTTCCAGTAATCTTCCGCTCAGGCGGGGCGCACACGGTACCATTTGCATCCGTGATCTGCGCCCTTTGCTATCGCGTCGATCAAAGTGCTTTATATGTGATCTGCCTACATGTTATATCAGCCGGATTCAAATTACAATAAACTTTCCCTTAGTAAAAGCTTACGAAAAAACACAAGCACTGTACGTTTCCCGAAAGGATTATGAAGATATTGTGTTCGAAAAACAGCATTCCGAAACACCGCCTAAAGAAGCCGCCCGTGAAGAATGCTCACGGGCGGCTTTTGAAACGCAGGCGCATCAATACGGTGCGCCTCTTTACTTCATCAGGTCGAACAGACTGATCTGGTTGGTTTCCGGGATGCTGCCCAAAAGCCCCAGGGACTTCAGCAGATCCGCATTGGTCCTCGTCACTTTGCCGCGGGTCCTTGTAAGGAACTCCTCCACACTTAGATAAGGTCCGTTCTTTACATCCTCTTCGATCGCCATGGCAGCATTGGTGCCGAGTCCCGCGATGGAATCCAGTGACGGCATGATCTTTCCATCTTCCGTGATCGTAAAGCGGCTGGCCTTTGCCTTGAAGATGTCGATCGGCTCGAATTCGATGCCGCGCACCATCATTTCCTCCACGATCCTCATATCACGGAGCAAAAGCTTGTCATTGTTTGACGCGTCACGGTTGGTGCTCAGGTACTCCCGGAGCTCTGCCAGATTCGAACGGAGCTTCGGCAGGCTCACGCACATCTTCTCATAGTCGAATCCGTCCGCTTTTACAGTAAAGTACGTCGCGTAATAAGCCAGCGGGTAATGCACCTTGCACCACGCGATGCGGAGCGACATAACGACATACGCAGCGGCATGGGCTTTGGGGAACATGTATTTGATCGTATCGCAGGACCAGATATACCATTCGGGTACACCATGGTCACGCATCTCCCTGCAGTAGGTATCGTGGTTGGGATCCTTTGGGAATTTGCCTTTGCGTACCAGCTCCATGATCTTGAAGGCGCGTCCGGGATCCAGTCCCATGTCGATCAGGTAGATCATGATATCGTCTCGGGTACAGATAGCGGTCTGGATCGTGCAGGTCCCCTCGGAAATGAGTTTCTGCGCGTTTCCGAGCCAGACGTCGGTACCGTGCGCAAGGCCTGCGATCCGTACAAGGTCAGACACATATTTAGGTTTTGCTTCCAGGAGCATCTGCATCGCAAAGTCCGTGCCAAACTCCGGGATCCCCATCGTTCCGCAGGGTGTACCGCCGATATCTTCCGGTTTGATGCCGAGTGATCCGGTACCCATGAAAAGCTCCATGACTTCCGGCGTTCCGACCGGGATCTCCATCGGATCCACACCGGTCAGGTCCTGCAATGACCGGATCATGCCAGGAGCATCGTGTCCGAGTATATCCAGTTTCAGCAGGTTGTGGTCGATGCTGTGATAGTCAAAATGCGTCGTGACAGGGTTCTCCATGTCGTTGGCCGGATGCTGGATCGGTGTAAAAGTGCTGATCTCTTCGCCATGCGGAAGGACGATGATGCCGCCCGGATGCTGTCCGGTCGTCCTGCGTACCTCCGTGCAGCCCGCCGCCAGACGCTCGATCTCGGCCCGGCGCATATGTGAGGGATGGTCCGGCGCAGCGTGCTCTTCATTATAACGAAGCACATAACCGTAAGCAGTCTTTTCCTGAACCGTTCCGATCGTACCCGCTTTAAAAGTCTGTCCCTTTCCGAACAGGACTTCCGTATACGCATGTGCTTTCGCCTGATACTCTCCCGCAAAATTCAGGTCGATATCCGGTTCCTTGTCACCCTTGAATCCCAGGAAAGTTTCAAAAGGTATGTCGAACCCATCCTTGATCAGGCGGTGACCGCAAACAGGACAGTCCCGATCCGGCATATCATAGCCGGCACGGTCTTTGTATTCCTTTACAGTCTCCGAATCAAAATCCACATAATGGCACTGCGGGCAGCGATAATGCGGCGGAAGGGGATTGACCTCCGAGATGCCGCCGAAGGTGGCTGCCAGTGAAGAGCCGACCGAGCCGCGCGATCCCACCAGGAATCCATGGTCCATACTGTCCTGGACCAGGCGCTTCGCAATGATATACATGACCGAATAGCCGTTGCTGATGATGGAATGCAATTCCTTGTCCAGCCTGGTCTTCACGATCTCCGGAAGCTTTTCTCCGTACATTGCCTTCGCGGTGTCATAACAGGCAGTCTCCAGTTCCTTATCAGAGTTTTCGATCACCGGCGGACACTTGTCAGGACGCACCGGTGCGATCCGTTCACACATATCCGCGATCCTGTTCGGTGCATCAATGACTGTCTCTTTGGCCTTCTCCGTTCCAAGAAACGCAAACTCTTCCAGCATTTCATCCGTGGTGCGCAGGAACAGCTCCGTGCCGTATTTATCCTCATCAAAGTGCCTGCCTTTGGATGAGAACTCGAAATACTTGATGATCCTTCGATAGATAGACTCACCTTTCTCCGTGAAATGGACATTTCCTGTCGCTGCTACAGGCTTATGAAGCTTGTCCCCGATCCGGACGATCCGCCGGGTCGCTTCTTCGATCTCCCGCATGCTTTCCACCGGGATATGCTCGTCATTCAGCAGGTACACCAGATTAGACGGCGGCATGATCTCCAGATAATCATAGAAAGAGGCGATCCTTTCAACCGCTTCATCACTGAGGCCCCGGAAAACAGCATCATAGAGCTCGCCGTCCTCACTGCCAGAACCCAGGATGAGGCCGTCACGCAGTCCCTGCACCAGGCTCTTCGGCATGCGTGCTTCCAAATGGAAGAAATCGATATGAGCAGCAGAAACCAGCCGGTACAGATTGGTCCGTCCCAGATCGTTTTTGGCAAGGATCGTAAAAGCATTCGGATGGAGCTTTTTCACAGTCTCCGCATCCATCACGTCCGCTTCATAAAGCTCATCCAGATCCCGGATCCCCTTTTCCTGCAGCATCCTGCAGAAAGTACGAAAGATCTCCGCCGTAGCGCCGGCATCATCCACAGCCCTGTGGTGCTGGAACTGCGGGATCCCAAGCTCTTTGGCCACTGTATCCAGTTTGTTCCGATACAGAGACTTGAGGAGCATATGGGAAAGCCCCAGTGTATCCACCACCGTAGGATCGAATTTCAGACCGATCTCCGCGGCATAATGACGGATGAATCCCACATCGAACATGGCGTTGTGTCCAACGACCGGGACAGTCTGCCAGTCGCCGATGAACTCGAGAAACTTCGGAATCCAGTACTGATAATTGCCCTGTCCGCGAACATCATCGTCCGTGATCGTCGTCAGTTCGGTGATCCTTTGCGGGATCGGCCGTTCCGGATCTATAAACTGGGAGAAGCGGGCGACTGCTCTGCCACCACGCAGTTTGACCGCACCTATTTCAATGATCCTGTCATTCTGCTCAGAGAAACCGGTCGTTTCAATATCAACTACAACAAACTCACCGTCCAGGCTTTGTCCCCGCGGTTTCCTGACAGCATTCTTCTCGTCATTGACCAGGCTCCCGGTGACCCCATAGATCAGCTTCAGTTCCGATCCCTTGGGAAGCGCATGTGCCGCATCCGGAAATGCCTGTACTGAATTGTTGTCGGTAATAGCGAGGGATCTCCACCCCCATTTATCAGCCAGTCGGATATAATCCCCCACAAACCCGATGCCATCCATATCACTCATTTTCGTGTGGAGGTTCAGCTCAGTCCTGCGGCCATCCGGATGCGTATCCATCCTGTTGGCCAACGGATCTTCCGTTTTTTTGACGCCCTTTATATGTCCTATGGTAAGTTCGGGTGTAAACTGATCCGGAGGTTCCACTCTGCCTGAGATCATGACATACTTGCCGTTTTTGATCTTATCCTCCAGCTCTTTTCTGCCGTTTTCATCGCAGAAAAGCTTTCCGGAAATAGAATCGGTCCGGTCAGTCAGATTAAACTTGATGATATACTTTTCGTTTCTCGTTTTGACGGTTTCCGTGCCAAACAGTCGTCCCTGTACGATCACGTCACCCATACCCTCTTCCAGCTGGTGGATCGGCATTGGCGTTCCGTGAAAATCGTAACCGAATATCAGGTCAGGATTCTGAGACTTTCTGTCCTGCTTCGGTGTCCATTCATTCTGCGACTGTTTGAACCCATTCTGTCCCGGCAGCTTTGCCGGCTTTGCGCCGCCCGTCTGTTCTCCGCCCGGAGAGATATTTCCGAAGGACGGTGTTTCCGGATTGGTCACCACGATCGTGACCCTTATGTTCTTTCCGTCGAAGATCTTCTGCCGGATCGCCCTCTCTGCGGCCTGTACGGTCGCACGGGGCACATCATCCGTCATTCTGGCATAGACCGTCAGGGAGTTCCTGTCAGAAGAAGCCGTGATCCTGAGGATCGCGGCATGCTTCATGAGCTCCCGGTCGGTAATATCCATATCCAGATTGGGAAATACGTCTGAGAATTGTTTTTCCATACTTGTTTATTTCACTTACTGAGACAGATCTTATCCAGCTCTTCCCTGAAAGCGGCAAGCAATTCCGCTTCCGGGACTTTTCGTATGATCTCACCGCGGCGGATGATCAGTCCTTCGCCCATGCCGCCGCAGATGCCGAGGTCCGCCTCACGGGCTTCGCCGGGTCCGTTGACGACACACCCCATACAGGCAACTTTCAAAGTGCAATCGGCGTACTGCGGATCCGCGACCAGAGCACAGACCTGCTCTGCCAGAGCGACCAGGTCGATCTGTGTCCTTCCGCAGGTCGGACAGCTGACGACTTCGATCCCACCTTTACGGAGCCCCAGAGTCTTCAGGATCTGCTTTGCTGACCGGATCTCTTCTACCGGATCACCCGTCAGGCTGACACGGATCGTATCACCGATCCCTTCATGCAGAATAATACCCAGACCGACGGAAGATTTGATATTTCCTGCCCAGACCGTGCCGGCTTCGGTTATTCCCACATGAAGCGGATGTCTGGTCTCGGCCGCGATCAATTCATGTGCCCGGACACACATCATTACATCCGATGATTTGATACTGATGACCAGGTTGCCATAGCCCATTTCCTCGATCATACGGGCTTTATCCAACGCAGACTCCACCAGCCCTTCCGCCGTCACATGTCCGCCATGACGCGCGATGATCTCCTTTTCCAAAGAGCCGGAATTCACCCCGACCCGGATCGGTACATTATGAGCGGCGGCCGCCTTCACGACGGCTTCCAGACGGTCCCTTCCCCCGATATTGCCCGGATTGATACGGATCTTGTCAGCCCCGTTTTCAATGGAAGCAATCGCCAGCCTGTAGTCAAAATGGATATCTGCCACAAGAGGAATTCTGATCCGTGACCGTATCGCGTCGATCGCGGCAGCTGCCTCCATATCCGGAACTGCCACACGGATGATCTCGCATCCTGCATCTTCCAGACAATGGATCTGTGCCACTGTAGCCCCGACATCCGAAGTCCTGGTATTACACATGGACTGGATCGCGACAGGCCGGCCGCCTCCGATCACAACTCCTCCGATATTCACTTCATGCGTCTGCATCCGCATATATGTCGTCCTCTGCATCATCTTCCGAAATACAACATGAATATATCATTGAACAGAATAAAGGCCATCAAAGCCAAAAGCAGCAGAGTCCCGATCTGATTGATCCTGGCCTCGAATTCCTTCGGGATCCTTCCCCGTGTCAGCATCTCCAGGAGAATGAATAACAGCCGGCCTCCATCCAGCGCCGGGATCGGAAGAAGATTCATAAAGCCTAGGGAACTGGAGATCAGCACCATCAGGTTCAGCAGAGTCATAAGGGCTGCAAACACTCCGTAACTTGCCGCGCTGTCAACTGTCTCATCCATGGTGGCTACCATGCGGACCGGTCCCATCAGGTCAGTCGTACTCGCCCTTCCGGTCACAAGCATACGGATCGATTCTACCGATGTGCGCAGATTGAAACGCACGTCATACCATCCGTAATACAGGATCTCTCCGATGGTATCTGCCTTTTCGTAACTGCTGTTATAGGAAAAGCCGAGACGGTTCCTTCCCAGATTTTCATCGTAGACCGGCTTCAGCTCCGCAGCCTTCTCCGCACCGCCTTCGCTCTCATCAAGATAATAGAGGGTAAATGTACTGCCCCGCTCCATTGCATCCTGATGAACATTCATGAACAACATGATGTCCCTTCCGGTCTCTGCCTTCTGGCGTCTGGCATTTTTTCCGCCTACTGCAAGCGCTGTTATAGTGTCACCCGCTTCAATTCCTGCCTCAGCTGCGGGCATCCCCGGATCCACTTCCCTGATCACAGGACGGTCAAATCCCGTACATGCCGTAATGATCAGAGCCAGGACAAATGCCAGAAGAAAGTTAAAGACCGGTCCGGCGAGAACAACAAGGAAACGCTGCCATGCAGGCTTTGCCGCAAACTGCTCTTCCTTGCTGAAATGCCTTCCTTCATATATGATCTCATCTTCAGTCACGATGATCCCGGGAGAAGAGGGATCCCTGACACCGTCCGTGTCTTCCGGTTCCGCGATATCTTCCGACAGCATCATGCAAAAACCGCCGAATGGAACCGCACGGAGAGAATAGCGTGTATTGCCGAAGATCCGGCTCCAGATCCTCGGGCCCATCCCGACTGCATACTCGATAACACCCACGCCAAATAAGCGGGCTACGATAAAGTGCCCGAATTCGTGGAACGCTATGATGGCACCCAATGCCAGGATCGATACCAATAAACTCAGCATTATAATGCGTACCTGTTCCGTATAAATTCCCGCGCCTCCCGCTCAGCCTCAAAGATCTGATCGAGATCAGGCGCACTGATATTGTGATGGGCATGCATACACGCCTCTATTCCTTCGGTTATATCCGTATAACCTATTTTTCCGGCAATAAAAGCGGCTACAGCCTCTTCGTTCGCTGCATTATAGACCGTAGTAATGCTTCCTTCTTCCCTGCAGGCATCTATGCCGAGCCGCAGCCCCCGGAAAGTCTCCATATCAGGCTCCATGAACCGGATCTCTGAGAGCTCCCGGAATCCGAGTGTCTTTTTACCGTCAAAAGTGATGCGGTGTTTCTGATGAAGCGCATAAGCGATCGGAACGCGCATATCCGGAACACCGAGCTGCGCTTTGATGGCGCCGTCACGGAACTGGACCATGCTGTGCACGACAGAGCCCGGCTGTACAGCCACGATAATGTCGTCTGCAGGAACTCCGAACAGATAATGTGCCTCAATGACTTCCAGGCCTTTATTCACCAGTGTCGAAGAATCTATGGTGATCTTTGCGCCCATATTCCAACTCGGATGACGCAATGCATCCTGCAGTGTCACCCTTTTAAGCTGTTCACCGGTATACCCCCGGAAGGGACCGCCGGACGCTGTCAGCCAGATCTTGTCGATCGGATTATCCTTCTCTCCCTGGAGGCACTGGAAGATCGCCGAGTGCTCGGAATCCACCGGGATGAAACTGATACCGGCCTCTTTCGCCATAGGCATGATGATATGGCCTGCACAGACGAGCGGTTCTTTGTTGGCCTGTGCGATGTTCTTGCCTGCCCGGATAGCCGCGATCGTCGGACGGATACCGATCATACCCACCACACTGACCAGAACAGTATCAACATCCGGATGAACGGCACAGCCGATCAGACCATCCATCCCGCAGACGACGGCGGTAGTTTCATTTCCCTCGGCACGAAGGCGCTTTTCAAGGCATTCGGCCTTTTCTTCATCAAAAATACAGCAGATCGAAGGATGGAACTCATGGATCTGCTTTTCCGCGATTTCTATATTGCTGCCTGCCGCAATGGCCGTGATCCGGATATTCCCGGACGAACGCACCACATCCAGTGTCTGCAGACCGATCGAACCGGTACTGCCCAGCACACACAAATTCATCTGTTTATCCTCATTCAACCGGGCTTGCTGCGAAGTGCAGTTCTGCCGGAATACGATCAATGTCTGAACTGCTCGAGCATCGTGATCGCATAATATATCGCCGGTGCTGTAAAGAGCACGGAGTCAAAACGATCCAGGATACCGCCATGCCCGGGGATCAAATTGCCGAAATCCTTGATGTCATGATTACGCTTGATCGCAGAGGCAGCCAGGTCACCGATCATGGAGATCACAGCGCCAGCCGCACAGGCAATACAGCAGGTCAGTGCGGGAGAGATCGTATCCGACATGCGTCCGCCCAGGAGAAAGCCGTAGACAAACCCGAGGAGAGCCGCACCGAAAACGCCGCCCGCCGCGCCTTCCCAGGTCTTCTTCGGACTCAGTCTCGGAACCATCTTGTGCTCTCCGAACAGCATCCCCGTACAATACGCAAGTGTGTCACACCCCCAGGAACTCAGCAGGATCAGCCAAACCATATACCGGCCGTCGGCATGCTGTCTGGTGAGGTAAACATAGCTCATCAGAACAGAAACATAACACATTCCGAAAAATGCGCCTGATACCTCCTCGGTCTTGTAGATGGGGAAAGTAGCCACATAGGCAGTCATGAGGATGATCAGGGTGAAAACGATCATGGCTGCCATATATCCCCTGCCTTCAAAAAAGACCAGCAGGTAATAAACGATCGTCATCATATATCCGATCATCGACAGGCCTTTGTGATCGATGCCGATCGCCCTGTACAATTCATTCTGACCAATAATGGAAATGATACATAACATAAACAGCAGCGGCGTTCCTCCGACAAACAGGAGAACAATCGCTGCTGCCAGCAAGACCACACCACTGGCCAGGCGCTTCCAGAACAATGTTAAACTCCTCCGAATCTTCTGCTGCGTTTGTTGAACTCCGCAATACAGCGAAGCAATTCATCCCGGTCAAAATCCGGCCACAGCGTATCCGTTACAACGATCTCGGAATAAGCAGCTTCCCAGATCAGAAAGTTGCTCAGACGAAGCTCCCCGGAAGTACGGATCACCAGATCCGGGTCGGGGATGTCCGCCATATCCAGATAAGCAGCAAATCCTTCTTCTGTCAGTTCGCCCTCAGGCACCTTGGCATCGGGGCCCGCAAAAGCCCCCGGAGACACTTTTCCTGCCTTGTAGTCTTCAGCATAACGCATCACTGCCCGGCGGATCTCATCTCTTCCCCCGTAATTGGCAGCAACGACAAAAGTCAGTCCTGTATTGTTCCGGGTCTCTTCCTCCAGACGCCCTATAGACTCTACGATATCCGGCTGAAATCGGCGTCGGTCACCGATCATCCTGATACGGACATTTTTTTTCCTTTGCTGCTTTCAGCAGCCGGCCTGCATAAAAGCGGAACAACTGCATCAGACCGTCCACTTCTTCTTTTGATCGCTTCCAGTTTTCGGTGGAAAATGCGTATACCGTAAGATACCGGATCCCCAGGTCACTGGCTTCCGGAAGGAGATTTTCGATCGCTGTACAGCCTTGTTTATGTCCCATCGTGCGCGGCAGGCCGCGCTTTTTTGCCCAGCTCCCGTTGCCATCCATGATGATGGCAACGGACTCCGGGATGTGCATACTATTATCCATAATAATTCTTTACCCTTCCAAATGCCGCCAAATGCCCGCAGACAGATCTGTATCATTTGCAGCATTCGTAAGGAGCTTATACTGTCATTATGTCCTTGGTCTTTTCTTCCACCATCTTGTCGATCGTGCTGATGGCGTTGTCGGTGTATTTCTGGATCTCCTTGTCGGCATTCTTGACATCATCTTCTGTCATTTCACCGGCCTTCTCCATTTTTTTGGAGTTGTCATTGGCGTCCCGGCGGATGTTGCGGATCGCAACCTTGGCCTCTTCTCCGTATTTCTTGATCTGCTTTGCCTGATCCTTACGCCTTTCCTCGTTGAGCTCCGGGAATACGAGACGGATACAGGAGCCGTCGTTGGTCGGATTGATGCCGATGTCGGACATATTGATCGCCTTTTCGATCTCCTTGATCAGGCTCTTCTCCCAGGGTGTGATCACGATCACGCGCGCTTCCGGAATCGCGATGTTGCCGACCTGCTGTATAGGCG
This sequence comes from Lachnospiraceae bacterium, assembly GCA_017446045.1. Lineage (GTDB taxonomy): Bacteria > Bacillota > Clostridia > Lachnospirales > Lachnospiraceae > Avilachnospira. The sequence continues at coordinate 106,262 of JAFSRP010000054.1, forward strand.
AAGCAGTTCCGTAGTAATTGACCCTTACCTTGTCCAGTACATGCGGGTTGGCCCGGCCGGCCCGGATACTCTGAAAATTATCCTGCAGATTATCTATGGTCTTCTGCATTTTGTCTTCGTATACTTTCAGTTCTTCCATGGTAATGCTCCTTCCGAAACGTATGATATATGTCTGATACAGAGATCCGATACGATCCCGCAATTTCAGTCAGCAGTAATGACGGTGCCGTCTATATGCCCATTCAGGGCATCGGCGATGTTGCCGGGTGTATTGAGCGAAAATACTCCGAGCGGCATGTGGTTTTCCATGCAAAGGACAGAAGCCGTCAGGTCGATTGCCTTAAGTCCGCGGGCTACTACCTCGCTGATGCTGATACGCTCAAACCTTTTTGCCTCGGGATGCTCTTTGGGATCAGCTTCATAGACCCCGTCCACTGCCTTGGCAAGCAGGATCTCATCCGCACAGATCTCGATCGCGCGAAGTGCCGTCCCGGTATCAGTGCTGAAATAGGGATGTCCTGTACCTCCGGCAAAGAAAACGACCTTTCTGTCTGCGAAGGCCTGCTCGACTTCATCCTTATCGAATACCGGCATGAGGCCCGGGATCTCAAAAGCACCGAAAACAGCGGTTTTCATTCCTGCAGAACGAAATACCTCTGAAACATAAAGGGCATTCATCACTGTAGCCAGCATACCGATCTGGTCAGACTTTACCCTGTCGATCTCGTTGCCCGTACGGCCGCGCCAGAAATTGCCGCCTCCGATCACGACCGCGATCTCCACGCCCTGATCCCAGGCTTCCTTTACTTCCCCGGCAACATCCTGTACTGTTGCGAGGTCAAACCCCATATGCTTACTTCCGGCCAGTGCTTCTCCGGAAAGCTTCAGCATGACCCGTCTTTTTTTATCCATAGGCTTTGCCTTTCTTATATTCACATACTGTTAAATATTATAGCATAGAATTCCGGCATGGAACAGGAAAAGTGTGTGCCCGCCGGCATATACGCTTGCTCTTTTTTCCGCTTTGATGTATCATCGCATTAAACCGAAATAACATGAGGAGGCTGTTATGAATTTTGTGTTTATTTCTCCCAACTTCCCATCTTCTTATGAACATTTTTGCATTGATCTTCGCGAAAACGGCGTCAATGTCCTGGGGATCGGGGATGCTCCGTATGACTCACTGACGGATTCTCTCAAAGCCGCACTTACTGAATACTACCGTGTCGACAGTCTGAAAAACTACGATCAGATGATCCGCGCCATGGGACATTTCACTGCCAGTTACGGCAAGATCGACTGGGTCGAGTCCAACAATGAATACTGGATGGAACTGGATGCCGCGCTTCGTACGGATTTCAATATCCAGTCCGGTCTCAAATCCGACCAGATCATGCGTTTCCGTTCCAAGTCCACTATGAAAAAATACTATAAAAAAGCCGGTGTTCCTACGGCGCGCTGTCTGCTGGTCACAGATATCGAATCCGCAGAGGCATTTATCGGGGAAGTCGGTTATCCCGTCATCGTCAAGCCTGACCGCGGCGTCGGTTCTGAGGCTACCTGGAGACTGGAAAATGATGAAGACCTGCGTGAGTTTTTCCATGCGCTTCCGGAGATCCCCTATGTCATGGAAGAGTATATTTCAGGAATCGTAGAGACCTATGACGGCGTGATCAATTCAAAGGGTGAGGTGCTGTTTGCCGCAAGCCATATTTCCCCCAACTCCATCATGGATATGGTCAACGAAGGGATCCCGTGTTATTACTACGTTAACAAACAGGTCGCACCGGATATCGAGAAAGCCGGCAAAAAAGTTCTGAAAGCATTTGATGTACGCTGCCGTTTCTTCCATCTGGAGTTCTTCAGGCTGACAAAAGATATTCCCGGAATCGGAAAGAAAGGCACCGTTGCCGGGCTGGAAGTCAATATGCGGCCTGCCGGCGGCTTTACCACGGATATGATCAATTTCAGTCAGAGCTCCGATGTCTTCAGGATCTGGGCTGACATGATCGCGTTTGACGAATCCAGGCACACATTCTCCGGTCCCCAGCGCTACTGTGTCTACTGCGGGCGCCGCGACGAGAACAGCTATACCATCCCGGATGAAGAGCTGATCGCTGATTACAAGGATGCTCTGTCGCTCACGACCCGCATGCCGGACGCCCTTTCGGGAGTCATGGGCAATCGTGTGTTTATCGGCTGTTTTGATACTCTGAAGGAAATGAACACCTTTGTACGTGATTCATTCAGTCCTTCTCCTTATGTTCCGGAAACGGAATCATAAACTGAAAGAAAACCATTAAAAAAGGGCGGATCCCGTGAAGTCTTCATCCACGCGGACATCCGCCCGTTTTTATGTTTCCGGAAGGACGATTCGGTTCCCGATCCCGGTCCGGCGGGATACAAACCTCGCAAGTATATCCCTGCTGCAGTTCTCCACATCCTCTTTCAGTTCCCGTGCCGACATGCGTACCGCACCTTCTCCGAAAACGATGGTCTGTTCGAGACCGTCCGAAGTCGCCACCGTGACCCGGTGATGCCGCGCTATTTCATGGACCGCCGCTTCAATATAAGCATCTGCAGTCTGGGCTTCTTTTGTATAAACGATGTAAATATTGTGATATTGCTCTACAGCACCCTGCCCGCCTCTCACCTTGTAAGCATCGAATACAAGAATAAGTGTCATGCCGCGGTATCCCTGATAATTGGCCAGGATGTCCGCCAGTGCTGTCCTGGCTGCGTCTATGCTGACGTCAGCCAGCTCTTTCAGCTCATCCCACGCGAAAATAATATTGTAGCCATCAACAAGTAGATAAGACTCCGGGGGCTCCGGGATCTTCACCTCTGCCATCTTTGGTGCAGAACGCATGCGTCCCGGCCGACGTTCATCCCGTTCTGCCAGTTTCTTCAGGTTTCTGTTGTTCCCGAGCGTACGGTTAAAGATCGCTTCAAGCTCACGATCCGCCGCCAACCCCGCACCGAGAAGATCACCGCTTTGGGTCTTCACGGATGCAGTACCGGATATCCGGCCGGACCCGGCCGGATCCGGCTGACTATCTGAGTGAAGAGTACCTGTCCCCTGCCCCTGAACAAAAGGCAGATGCATCATCTCATCAGCTTCATCCCAGGGAACGTAGTATCCCGCACCATGAGAACAGAATACAGAACCGGATGGGTTGTCAGGATCAAGCTCGGGATCATAATCCGTCTCCGCCAGCACTGCTTCCGGATCGGTACAGTCGCCGTAGCCTCCGAAGGAGCACTGCAGATGCCCAAATCCGCCCGTATAACTGCGCACCACTGCCTCGTATCCCTGCATCCGTGTCACAGACGCCCGTCCGTAAAAACAAACCTCCTCGCCGTTTGGAACCGGTCCGGTAAACTCTTCCGCGATCCGTCCGAGATCTGTCATTGCCCGTCCTGCTGCAGAAGGCGGCACACATAGTTCAAAATCATAATATGGCTCCAGCAGGATACAGTGCCCCTCCGCCCGGGCCTTCATCAGGCCCTGCCGGACAGCACGGTAGACCGCCTGCCTGAAATCGCCTCCTTCGGTATGCTTTGCATGTGCTCTCGCATTCACCAGGCATATCCGCACATCCGTCAATGCCGCGCCGGTCAGAACACCGGTATGAGATTTTTCCGCAGCGTTGGTCAGGATCAGCCTCTGAAAATGACGGGGCAGAACATCCTCGCTGAGAGCGGATGCATATTCCATTCCACTGCCCCGCTCAAGGGGCTCCAGGATAAAATGCACCTCCGCATAGTGCCTGAGAGGCTCATAATGTCCGGTACAGTAGACCGGCTCCGTGATGGTCTCCTGATAAACGACGGATGCAGGCGCAAAAGATACATCCACAGAAAAACGTCTGCGGAGGATCTCCTGCAGCACATCGGTCTGAACCTCGCCCATCAGCTGACAGCGGACCTCTCCCCTTGCGGCTATGAAATCGATCCGGATCTCCGGGATCTCCTCTTCCAGCTCCCTGCAGATCTGGTAAAGACGGTGTATATCCATACCCTCCGGCGGAATGATCCTGGAAGAAAACAAAGGCACGAGCAGCGGGTGTCTGCCGGCAGGCGGCTGACCGAGAGAACCTCCCGCCCTGGTCACCGCTGGTCCGCGCAATACCACGACCATCCCTGCCTCTGCTTCCTGAATCTGCTCGAAATGCTCGCCGGAGCATCGCAGGATCTGATCTACCTTTTCCTCGACAGGCTCACTGCCGGCGCCGGGCATATAGACCCTCACGGTATCCTTTGTCTTTAAACGTCCTCCGGTAAGGCGGATATGTGTCAGGCGGCTGCCGCGGCTGTCCCGTGAGATCTTGAAGATACGGGCTGAGAAGATATCAGGAAGATCCGGTTCCCGGGTATACGCTGTAAGGACTTTGATAAACTCATCAACGCCCTCATCCCTCAGTGCGGAACCGAAACAGCAGGGGCAGAGCCTGCGCTCTCTGACCAGCCTGCATATCTCTTCCTCCGGTATCTCTCCGGTCTCGAGATACAGCTCTGTAAGCCTGTCATCCTTTACCGCGATCTCCTCAAGAAGTGCTGCGCGTTCCTCCCCATCCGTGTCCCCGATGCTGAGAGCTGTAAAGTCCACAAACCGGTCGCCGAACCGTCCGCGCAGCTCCGCAAGGACTCTATGCCTGTCCGCGCCTGCCTGATCCATCTTATTGACAAAGACGAAGACCGGTATCTCATAGATCTCAAAAAGTTTCCACAGCGTAATGTCATGTCCGTGTACGCCATCCGTCGCACTGATGATCAGCACAGCGTAATCCAGTACGGATAATGTCCGCTCCATCTCGGCAGAGAAATCCGCATGTCCCGGCGTATCCAGCAATGTAAAGGTCCTTATGCCCTCCCTTGCCGGGAAGGAGACTTCTGCCTGTTTGGAAAAGATCGTAATGCCCCGTTCACGTTCTTCGGCTGCACTGTCAAAAAAGCTGTCCCCGTGGTCCACGCGGCCAGCCTTTCTTATCACTCCGCCATGCAGCAGAATGCTCTCGGATAAAGTTGTCTTCCCGGCATCTACATGAGCTGTCAGTGCCAGACATACATTGGAACTCTTCATCGTCTGAAGGGGTCCGATATTTAACCCCACTCGTCTTTTGTATCGCGGAGCATCAGGTCATGCACCGTCCTGCGCGGATCCGCGCCGTGGTTGACGACAGCATCAACAGCAAAAATGATCGGCAGCTCGATATGATAGAGGTCCGCCATCTTCAGGGCAGCAGGGATCGCAAAAATTCCTTCTACAACCATGCCGACTTCCCTGACAGCTTCCTCGGCTGTTTTGCCCTGACCCATGAGCATGCCTGCCCGGTTGTTGCGGGAATGCATGCTGGTCGCCGTAACGATCAGGTCCCCTACGCCCGCCAGCCCGGCGAACGTCTCCTGCCGGCAACCCATCGCAGTTCCCAGACGGGTGATCTCCGCCAGCCCGCGTGTGATCAGTGCCGCGCGGGTATTGTCCCCATAGCCAAGGCCGGAACAGATGCCGGATGCCAGCGCGATGATATTTTTGAAAGCACCGCAAAGCTGTATCCCCCGGATATCATCGTTGGTATACACCCGCATGTTGTCATTGGTAAAGACCTTCTGGACCTCCTTCGCAGCATCCATATCCCTGGATGCGGCTACGATCGTCGTCGGAAGGTCCACAGCGACCTCCTCCGCATGGGTCGGTCCGCTCAAAGCCACCACCCGGGCAGAATGTCCGGCCTTGCCAAGCTCATCTTCGATGACCTCGGTCAGCGTCATTACGGTCTCGGCCTCTATGCCCTTGCCGACATTAACAATGATCTGTCCTTCCTTTACATTGGGCGCAGCCTTTTTTGCCACGGACCTGAGAAAATTGGAAGGGATAGCTACCAGCAGGATATCCTTATCCCTACAGACCTCTGTAATATCCTTGGTGAAGCTGATCGCGTCCGGGATCACCATCCCGGGAAGGTTAGGATGGCGCCGGGTCACAGAGTACTCATCGATCTCTTTCTCCAATGCGGACCACACCTGAACATCATTTCCGGTATTGGAAAGCATGCGTGCCAGTGCCATGCCCCAGGTGCCGGCACCCAATACTCCTATCTTACTCATCAGGAATACCTCCTAAGTATCATTTATTATCTTTGATGAACGGATCGGAACCAGAACAAATGAAACAACGAGGCTCCGAATACCGTTGCCAGAATATACAGTCCGATCACTGCCCGGTTCGGCAAAAACCGCAGGAGCTCCCGAAAACCGATCTGCCCCATGTAGTAATGCGGGTTGATGTAAAACATATTGATGATATCGAAACGATCGAAACTTAAATTGAAAGCTTCGGCAAGGATACAACACACCAAATAGACTGCTGTCGCTCCAATAAAGCTTCGCATTCCCCGGTCTCTCTTCCTCGTACCTGCATACATTCCCAGCGCGATCAGCAGGAAATGCCACAAAAAAGAGTGTATAGTCAGCGGCATATAACCATAATGCATCCCGGTCGTATCAAGAAATACGATCACGCCCGACAAAAGAGTATAATCCGACAAAAATGCCAACAGACTGTCCCGGATCTTTCCTCCTTTAATAAATGCCAGAGGAAGGCAAAGATACATAGGAACGGAACACAGCTGAAAGGGGAAATACCACCACTGATATGTACCGCCATTCAATACAAAAGTCAGGCAGTACTGCTTCCATATCTCGCTCACCAGCAGTACTGTCCCCGTGATCAAAAAAACTCTCTGTTCCCTGCTCATCCGCTCACACAGTCCAACATCAGAAAAGCCGCCATATTGCCGCGGGCATTTCCCATGCGCCGATGGGAGTAAAAAAGATCAGCCCGCTCCATGGTGCAATATCCCGAGACCGCGATATGCTCCGGAAGCAGTCCCGCTTCCAGCAGAATGCGTTCGTTCGCGCGTTTCTGATCCATCAAAAATCTACCGTCCGGTTTGCTAAGAAGGAACACGCCGCTTTTTCGCTCTCCGTACCTGCCCGCTTCAGCATCACTGTATAAGCCCGGCTCTGACTCCAGACAATCCGGTCCGAACCGATCCAGAAACAGTTCCGCAAGCTCTGGCCCTACCTCATAGCAGGACCCGCAGGCGCAGGGGCCGATGACCGCCACCAGATCTGCGGGATCCGTTCCAAAAGCAGCCTTCATCCGATCCACGGTATGAGCACCGATCTTCAGCAGGGTACCCTTCCATCCGGAATGGCTCAACCCTACAGCCCGGTGTACCGGATCCACGAAAAACAAAGGTGTGCAGTCCGCATGTGAAGTACAGAGCATGATCCCGGGCTCGTCGGTAATAAGGCCGTCAACATCCGTGTAATCCCGTACCCTGGTCACGCCCTTGCCGGCATCTTCCCTGGTGACAAGCCGGATATTGGCCGTATGTGTCTGGTGCCCGGTCACGATATCAGCGGAAGATATGCCGAAAAAACCCGCGACTCTGCGAAAATTCTCATCGACATTTTCCTTCTCATCGCCTCTGGTGTAGGACAGGTCCAGGCTTTCAAAACATCCTGTACTGACACCGCCCTTCCTGGTAGAAAAGCCATGTCGGACTAAGCCGGTCCCATCAAGCAATGGAAACGTGATAAAAGTAAGGCCGCTGCGGGCAGTCAATTGTTCTGACATCTGGTTCATGTGTTTATTATAACCTTTTCCCGGCTGCAATCCCATAGAATTCACAATAATTTAAGGAAATACAGGTCTGGTCACCTCGGCAGAGCCAGAAGCATGACGACGATGACCACGCCGATCGCCATCAAAACTGTGGTGAAACGATCCAGTCCGTCTTCCCTGACCTGCTCCCCCGCGATCTGGCACGCGATCTCCGTCACAAAACGGTAAATGATCGTAATATCGATCACTCCCATAAAGATCAGCCATACAGTATCCATAGCAACTTTAGACATATCCATACCTCTTTCTAAGAATCCGTCCTGTCGGACGTCAGCTCCTCACGGTCTCCTGACTGTCTTAAGTTTACTTTCCGGTATGGGTAAAAAACTTCCCTTGATGGATACTTTTCCTTTGAGAATTGTTTTTCAAAACGCTGAAGACCCGCGGAACCGATCCCGCGGGCCTTCCATAAAACAGTGATGTTGTGTCTGAAGATACAGTCCCATGCCTTACGGTCAGGCAAGATTCTTCTTCAGCGTAAGAATATTGGTGCCGTACTCATAGGTATACTTGACTTCATCCATGGTCTGTTTGACCAGAAAGATGCCCAGTCCTCCGACCCCTCTCTCCTCGGCAGGCAGATTCACATTCGGGTCCTTTTTCTCAAGGGGATCGAAGGGCTCCCCGTTATCCATGAAAGTCAGCATGACAGTCAGCGGATCTTCCGTCGTTTCCACGCGGACCGTGGCTCTGCCCACTTCCTTTTTATGCGCATAGGCATAGCATGCAATATTGATGAAGATCTCCTCCACCGCCATGTCGATCTGCATACGGGCCTTCGGGCTGCATTTGGTCGTTTCCAGACACTTTCCCACATATTCCAGGACGGTATTCAGGTTTTCTTTGACCGCATCCACTTCCAGCTCATTGACGGTAAACAGCAGTGTGTCATACTGACCGATCAGCTCGATGAGTTCCTTCTTCCAGTGGTCGATATGTCTCCTGCCGTCTTCGGTCTCCAGTCCTTTGCGGCGGATCAGCCGGCGGATCATCCGGGTGTAGCCTATGATACGGGCTTTGTTTTCTACATCCCGGACTGCTTTTTCATCATGGGTCCCGAGATACAGGGGAAGCGCCTTTTTCCAGAATTCCTGTGCCAGCTCCCAGTCAAAGCCCTGGAACTCTTTGAAGGATGCATGATCCAGCTCGGAAAAACCGACAAAAGCATTAAAGATAGAACCCAGTTCAAAGATCGGATGCCCCACGGCCAGCGTATCCATATCGATGAGCAGCACTTCATCATTCTGAAGCTCGAGGTTCTTGGTATGATAATCACCGTGGATCATATGATCGTCATGCGGCACTGCCTCGACCAGCGCAAGGAGTTTCTTTCCTTCCGCTTCCGGAAGGTAGTCCTGCATAAACCGGGCCCAGCCGATCACGGTCTCCCTCATATCCGGCAATTCACCCGGTCCCACGACTGTACTGTGGATCTTGCGAAGAAGCCTGACATACTCATGGACACACCAGTCGAGTTTCTCCGGTTCATTTGCCAGAACATTGGAAAAAGACCTGGCATTCAGCAGTTCAAAAACAGAACCATAACTGTCGCCGATCCGTACTACATCATAGGAGATCGCTGTGGGAATGCCCAAAACGAGGGCAAGGCGTGCCACCTCACGCTCATGCTGGATATCTTCCAGCGCATCAGCGTTGTTGTACACCTTGACCACATTATCGCTGTCGATGCGGTAAAGCGTCCCGTTTGCGCCCTTTCCGATGATCTGGCAGCCTTCGACAGATACGCGGCGATAAGCCTTTTTCACCTGCATCATCTCAGTAAAACCGGTCATCTCCAGCACTTCGTATACCTCCGGCCGGACATTGATGATCGAAAGATCCTTATGCTCTTTCCTGAAATGCAGAATGATCCGCAGACCGGCACTGGAAATATACTCAAGTCCTTCGGCGTCGATCACCAGCGGCCCGTTTCCGGCGTCGCGGATCAGCTGCGCTGCTTCTGTCTCCACAGCGGGCGCATTGTTGGAATCGATCCTTCCCCGCAGCTCCAGCACGATACTGTCATTCGTTTTCTTTACACTTACATTATCCATGACTTCCCCTTCCTGTCAGAAAACAGTTAAGCAAAGCTCAGGATGTCCGTAAACCCCGTCAGTTCAAAAACCTCCATGACTTCCTGACGTACATTGAGAAGCGTCATCGTGCCCTGTTTGTTCATGGTCTTCTGCAGCGAAAGCAGTACTCTCAGTCCCGCGGAAGAGATATACTCCAGGTCCTTGCAGTCTATGCACAGGCTCCCCACGCCGTCCAGCGGATTCAGTTCTTTTTCCAGATCCGGAGCTGTCAATGTGTCCAGACGCCCTTCAAGTGCAACAAATTCTTCTGTCCCATTCTGGCTGATCGTAATATTCATAATGCCTCCTATTTATTCAGCGACCAAAGACGTTTAAAAATGATCATCTGTACCTTGTTATCCGAAATGCTGATCTGCACATCATCTGCCAGTGTCTCGATAATGGATTTTTCGAGATTGGCCACGGGATCCGCAACTTTTGTAGCAGCCGAGCTTTTCTGCTGCGATCCCTTCCATGACCAGATACCCGAGCTGCTGCCGCGGCGTCCAAGTCTGTAGTCATCATAGACCGAACGGATCATGTCGACCATACCGGTCGGCTTGACCGGAGAACCGGAAACAGACATGAGTTTCCGTTTTGCGCGTTCATCCAGCATTGTCTCCGTTTCTACACGGATCTGCGCGGTGTGTCCCTTCATATCGATCCAGAACCTGCCGTCGAAACTGCCTGTCTGGCTCTGCAGAATGGCCATCACTTCCTCTGACAGCATGCGTATATGCATGGATTCTTTGCTCGATACCCTGTACTTCTTGCAGAAGCTCTCGACCTGGGCAAATACGCCCTCCAGAACTTCGTTTTCCTCACCGACCGTGACGGTCACGCTCTGTCCGTCGGGAACAGGCCCCGCCGCGATCACCTGTTCCTGTTCTTCCGGACTCGTTTTGCCGCGCATGACCACATTCAGATAGTTGAACGGTATCTCTATGCCCTGACGCTCGAATTCCTGCTTGACCCGTACGCGGATCGCGCTGCAGGCAAGGAAATTATCATCGGAATTACGGGCCCATACCGTTGTCCTGAGCCGGACGGAACTCTGCATGAAACCGGTGACATAGACTGCGGCAGTTTTGCGCTCCGGGTTGTCTCCCGGATACTCGACCGCGTAACGGTTGCTCGCCACCGCGTCATGAATGATCTTCATTGCCTTCTGGACGTCGCTGCCGTAGCTGATATCAAACTCCAGATAGGTTCCTGTGAGTTCTCCGTGATAGCTGTAATTATGAATGATCTCTTTATTCAGCTCACTGTTAGGCACGATGACATACAATCCGTCAAACTGATGGATGACCGTATGGCGGATCGACATATCCTGGATCGTGCCGCTGATGCCGCTCGACTGGAGTTCGATACGGTCTCCGAGCCGGAAAGGCCGGCTGGCGCCGATCATCACACCGGCTATAACATCACCCAGTGCAGACTGCGCCGCAAAGCCGATGATGGCAACGACCAGTCCGGTACTGCCAAGCAGCACCCGGCCCATGGATCGCCCGCTTCCGAAGAATATTCCGCCCAGCACCACTCCCAGGATGATAAACAGGAGGTCCAGCAGGCTTTTCAGAAATTTCTTCGTGAGTTCATTCTGACCGAGCACACGCTGAAACAACTCATGATTCAGAAAAATGGCAAATACGGTGATCCCGGCAGCCAGCAGCACGGCAATGATTCCTGCCAGCGTGTGGGTAACAAACGGTCCGGCTGACAAATGTTCATTCAGAAATCCGGCGATCTCAAAAACCAGTCCGCTATTCATATTCATATCCGACTAATCTCCATATAATCACAGATCACAAATGATTTAGAATAGTATATCAAAAAAGGAAACTACCTGCAATCATGGTATATCAGTTCCGGCGTTTCCTGCCGCGCTGATCGTATACTGCAGTCTTTCGCAGGGGACGGACAGGGTTACCTGTACATCATAAAAGTAAGCAGTGTATAGACGGCAAGCATGCCCCCGAAAACCAGGATCTGCTTTCCCCGATGTTCCGTAAGCAAGCCGACAAATTCACGAACGGCTGCATTGGGCCAGAAGTACCACCTGGTTTTTGAGCCCATACCGACCGCCCGCATTTTTACGCGCCGGGCACAGAGCCCGCCCCGGAAGACATGATAATTGGTCGTACAGAATGCCACTTTTCCCTCAGGATCGACCGCCCATATTTTTTCCTTTGAATACTTCATGTTTTCAAAGGTGCTGGATGATCTGTCCTCCTCAATGATCTGCCCTCCGGGAATACCCTTTTCCAAAAGATACCGCTTCATGGAGGCGCTTTCGGATACAACTTCATCGGGTCCGCGGCCGCCGGAAGTCACAAAGATCAGTTCCTTGCCCGTCTCTGCCTTTTGTCTGAGATAAAACTCCAGCGCACGGTCTATGCGCCCGCGGAGCAGGGGCGTCGGGGTCCCGTCCTTCCTGATGCCGCATCCCAGTATGATCAGAAAGTCCTTGTCCGGCTCCGGCTCATAAAAAGCAGCGATCAAAGCTGCCACGATCGCGCCCGTCAGCATGCACTCAAAATACAGATAGACGGCGGAGAAAAGGCTGGCACCCAGATTCAGTACGATATGCTGTCCTTCTCTGCCGATCAGGAAGCGCTCAAAGCAGAAAAGGCAAAGCGCTCCACCTACCAGCAGAAACGAAAGGATAATACCCAGCACATTCACGAATCGTTTTCCTTCATGCCGGATCAGGGAAATGTTGGAAATGCAGAGCGCGGCAGAAAAGGCAAACAAAAACGGGAATGTGAGAAACAGATAGTTTTTTGCGGCATTCAGCAGTGTATAGATCACCTCGCGCGCCCCATAGGCTTCCGGATCTTTCAGCAGACGCACGGTGATATAGATCCTTGTCCCCAGGAGGAAGAGGATCACCAGGGAAAAACCCATATAATAGATCGTGTTATAAGAATATGGGTTGTATTCGATCTGCCCGAAAAAAGCCCTGATGAGCATCACCTCGGCAGCCAGCAGATAGACCGTCAGTGCAGCACTGACAGCCAGCGTCTGTTCCGCGCCTCCGTCCCTGAGCAGGAAAATGATCAGCACCGCGGTCGCTGCAGACAGCGCCGCTATATTATACAGCAACGGTTTTTTATTCCTTGTGTCAAATCTGAACATACCTGCCATCCCTGTCAGCCATTTTCATTCTCATCTGTCCCTTTATAATACAGGCACATCATGGTGATATCATCAAACTGCGGGGCATTCTTCACAAAATCCCTGATCCCTGCAAGCACTTCATCCAGGACTCCTTTTACAGTGACGTCTTTATCCCGGTTGAGGGAATCCAGAAGCCGTCCGGTGCCAAATAGCCGGTTGTCCGCATCGGTCGCCTCGGTCACACCGTCAGTATACACGAATATACTGTCGCCTTTCTCCAGCTTCAGTTCATAATCCTTGTATACCATGTCATCCAGGGCGCCCAGCACCAGGCCGTGCACCTCCTTAAACAGTTCATAGGAACCACCCGCCCGTTTGATCACGGGATACTCATGACCTGCATTGGAAGCCTGCAGCTTACCGGTGGAAAGTTCCAGTATTCCCAGCCATACCGTGACAAACATTTCCGCGCGGTTATTCTTGTATATGCGTTCATTGACTCTTGTCAGGGCAGTAGCAGGCGTAATACCGGGCTTGACCTCCGAACGGATCAGGATGTCCGAGATCATCATAAACAGCGCGCCCGGGATCCCCTTTCCGGAAACATCCGCGATCACCAAAGCCAGATGGTCATCATCCACAAGGAAGAAATCATAAAAATCTCCCCCGACTTCCCTTGCCGGATGCATCGTGGCATAAAGATCGATGCAGGTCTTGTCGGGGAACGGCGGAAACAGCTGCGGAAGCATCCCGGCCTGGATCTTTCGGGCGACATCAAGTTCCGCCGCGATACGTTCCTTCTCCGCCGTGATCCTGGTGAGATTCTCCATATAGCTGCAGATCTGCTCCTCCATCCGGTCTACGGATCCGGCCAGTGTTCCTATTTCATCCCGGTTGAGGATCATGTCCGTCAGTTTATTGCCGGAAGGAATGCTTTCGTCCGCGAAACGTTCTGCTTCTCCGGTGATGGTCTGGATCGGAAACAGCAGACTCCGGTAAATATATGCCCCATATACCAGGATCGTCATCAGCACGACAGCACCGAGTGACAGGAACAGATTCCGGATATACTGCCTGCGGGCAGCATCCAGTACATCCATCTGGCGCTGTACGCAAAGGATCGCCTTTGTTCGCCCGTCGGCGCCCTTCAGCGGAACCATGGCAGTGATATGAGGATCCGTCTGTATATATCCCTGATCTCTGATCACCAGCTCCCTTTCAGACCCTTCTTCGTACAGACGGCGGTATTTCACGCGGTAGTCATCGTTGGTCGTCGCCCTTACAAACCCGAAATCATACAGGGAGTAATGGGAATCATGATTGATCGTGGAAAAAATAAAAGTAATATGCCCGTAGTCCGTCAGATCAGGCTGGATCACATAGATAAACGTGACCCCCTGAGAATTGCAGAGCCTGTCCATACTGAAATACGCTGCCTGATACTCGCTGCTTTTCCCTCCACTTTCTATAAAACGGGGGATATGGTCCGCATTGACGAGCTCCGCTGCCGACTCTGCCGTCCGGAACGCGCCGTCGGCATACTGGTCCAGAAGCGCGCTTGTAAAGCCCTGGTATCCTATGGTACCGATGAACACGGAAAGCAGGACCAGCAGGACAACAATGCCGGACAGTATACGGAAAACAATGCTGTAACGTAATTTACCGATCATGAATGATTAATGGACCGGGATGAGACCGGAAATTCAAAGTAAGTTTCGGGATAAGGCTCATCTTTCAGGGTGAAATGCCACCACTCGCAGTCATATGGCTGAAAACCGTTCCTCACCATGATGTTTTGCAGATACATGCGGTTTTCGTACTGTTCCTGTGTGATCCCCCGGTAATCCGGATGGGAGGCCTCGCTGAAGAAATCAAAGGGGCTGCCCATGTCCACTTCCCTGCCTGTCTTCATATCCAGCAGCGTCAGATCTACCGTACTGCCCCGGCTGTGACTCGAACGCGCGGCAATATAACCTTTGACAAAGAGTTCCTGTTTCTCCAGATCCGGGTAGAAAAACGGCTTCATTCTGAGATCCAGGTCCTCGATCCCCCAAAGTACGAAATGCCTGACTGCACAGACAGGCCGGTACGCATCAAAGACCTTGAGGCGGTATCCATGCACGCTCACCTCATTACTGACAGCTTTCAGCACCCGGGCAGCTTCCGCTGTCATGATAGCGCAGGGTTCCTCATAACCGTCTATACGGTCACCGATAAAATTATAGGTCGAATAGTAACGTATCTCCTGGATGATCCCCGGTACAAAGTCCGCGAGAAGGACAAAGCCGGAAGCATCCATGACCGCCTTTTTATAATAATCCACCGACATCGAAAACTCCCATCCTTAACGCCTGTCCCTGTCCACAAACTCCAGCAGTACCACGGAGATCACGGCAAACAACGCACCGATCCCGATCAGCCGGATCCAGCACCCCGTAAGGTTTTCGGCAGTATACACATACGCCGCATTCTGGTTGTACTGGCCTGATGCCAGCAGCACTTCATCCAGCATATCCCGGTTCTGTATCTCATCCATGATCATGCCGATCGGTTTGTAACCGAGAAGTTCCAGATCACGGAACTTGAAAATGGTGTTCCACAGAGCCACCATCGGCCGGGCATTGTAATTGCCGAGTGTACACAGTCCTTTGAGTCCCCATTTTGCTATGGTAAAATCCGTCAGTTTCAGCGCGGTGCCGGTCAAAACGACCAGGCCGCCTGAAAACAGAAGCTGGAAGATAAGCACAAAGGGCATTACGGTCATCGCCGTCGTCGTGTTCCTCACCAGGGCGGAAATAGCCAGGGAGAGCATATCGGCAGAATAAGTGATCAGGAACAGAGTTATGAACAGATCTGTCAGAAACCAGGGAGTCACCAGCCCTTCGTAAGGCAGCTTCAGCTTCATCAGCATGCAGACGGCCAGCATGATGGAAGTCTGGAGAATGCAGAGGATCATCTGATAGATCATGTGTGCCGCAATATATGATGTGATATGCATCCCGGCGCGGTGTTCCCGCTTAATGATCGGTCGTTCCCGGCAGATCACCTGGATCGAGTTAAAAAAGCCGTTCCAGATACAGACACAGACCAGGGCAAAGCTCCCCTGTAATGTTCCCTCCTGTGTCTTATACAGATTCGCTCCCACTGCGAAGGTGACCAGTCCTGCGATAAGAGCTGCCATTGGCAGGACCTTCCAGTCGCTCTGGTAGACGAACATACGGATCAGTTTTCCCAGATAGATGCCGATCTGGGAAATCCTGCCCCTGTAATGAAGCCTGGTGTAGTCTACGCCTGTTTGAAGCTCAGCATTCATCTTCTGCAGCCTCCTTTACAGCTGACCCGTCTTTTTCCGCAGTTTCCGTGTCGTCCCGCAGGGCAGCATATTTTTCAACAAATTCATCGGCACGGCCTTCACCGCCTTCCTCCCTGCGGTTGATGGCCATGACGATCTCTTCCATGGTATTCTTTCCGAAAAAGCTCCTTGCTTCCGCCGGTGAACCGAAAAATGCCAGACGCCCGACACGGCCGGAATCCCTGGCAAGCACGATCACATAGTCAAAGAGATCGATCACCCGGTCCGGTGTATGCGTGATCGTTATGACGATCTTTCCCTGGTCCGCCACTTCCCGGAGCCTGGTAAACAATTCCCTCGCGATCACACCGTCGAGACCCGAATCCGGTTCATCAAGAATGAAGAGATCCGGATCAGAGATAAGCTCCATACCGATGGAGATCCTTTTTTTCATTCCGCCGGACTTTTTTGATACAAGGCCGTGCTGTCCTGCAGTCAGACCCAGTGTATCCATGACATTTCTGACCCGCTCTTTCATTTCCGCAGGCCTGACGCTCGTCGGAAGCCGGAGGGCAGCTGCGTCTTCCAGCGTCCGGTTCACGGTATCGTTCATGCGCAGCAGCGGCTGCTGCGGCACAAATCCGATACGGTATTTCATCTGTTCATATTCTTTATATATGTCCCTGCCGTTCAGCAGCATGACGGCATCCGCCTTTTCATACCCCGTGATCGCATTCACGAAGGTCGTTTTTCCGGATCCGGATCCGCCAAGCAGCATGGTCATGCTGCCGTTGGGGATCGTAAGGCTGATATCCTTCAACAAATAGCGCTTTTTAAAAAAGTCATTTACAGTTCTTTCCTTAAGACGGATCACCAGGCTTTCTGCCGGTATCTCCCCACCGTGGGCTCCGGCACTTCCGGCTTTCAGTTCGGCGGGTTTTGTGCCTGCCAGATGATCTTCATCCGCAGTTCGTCCCAGATTGACCGGCTTGTATCTCTCCCCGAATCCCCAAAGGCACGCAGGAATGAAGGGAGCCAGGATCCATGCGAAGATCCAGCGCTTCCCCATTGCAAAGGTACTGCATAGTCCGTTGTATACCTTGATCTCCTGGATCCATTGAATGATCAGGAAAACAAGGGAACCGAGCGCCAGGAGGAGGGCGATCCTTTCGGTAGCCCGGCTGGCAATGTCAAGGATCCCTGAAAGGATCTCTCCGAGCAGTACCCCGAGCTCCAGGACCATACAGATCCGTCCGTCCTTTTCGCGGCCGGCACATTCTCCGAGCTTAAGATAACGGCCACCGGGGATCAGTGCCCACCAGCCCTTTTGTCCGCACTTCTCAAACAGTTTCCAAAGTCCGACAGTCATCACCGCTGTACTGACGGAACCGTAGATATTGACGCCGCTGATCTCTATGCCAAACATTTCTGCTTCCTTCTATATATAGGCTGAATCCATGTCTTTAAAGACTGCATTCGTATTTTCATAATAGTTTAGTATAACATAACCCGGTTTTTTAAACAACGACACGAAAAGACCCGCTTTCAAAAAGCGGGTCTTTTCATAGATGAGCTGTCCTCACATGCAGCCGGCTTTCAGGACTTTTACCTCATACGGCTGCAACCGCAGCTCTCTCTTGCCGTCCGGAAGGCGTTCTTCCGCCGGATAATTATCCAACAGCAGTTTATTATTGCTGTTCCTATAGATCTTTGGGAGACGGTAAGAGACCCTGTGCCTAGAGAAGGAACAGATGACCAGTATCCTTTCCTTTTCGTACTCCCTTTCATAGACATAGACCCTGCGGCTGGAGCGCGCATGTTCTCTGTAGCTTCCCCAAAGCAGCGTTTTGCAGGACTTCCTGAGCTTCAGGCATTTACGGTAGAAATTCAGGATACTGCCGGGGTCCGCTTCTTCATCCGCGGCGTTTACCGTTTTGTAATTGGGATTGACATAAAACCATGGCTTATGTACCGAAAATCCTGCATATCGCGCCGGACTCCACTGAACCGGCGTCCTGGCAGAATCTCTGCTGGAGAGATGAATGCGGCGCATCCGGCGCCGGACCGGCTCTTTCAGATGAAAGCGGTGATAGGCATTCACACTCGCCACATCCAGATACTGTCCGATCGAATGCAGCCGGATATTGGTCATACCCAGCTCCTGTCCCTGATAAATAAAAGGTGTGCCCCTTTGCAGAATAAAGCAGGCTGCCAGCATAGTGCCGGACTCTCTCCAGTATTTCCGGCTGCCGTAACGATCGATCACCCTGGGATGATCATGGTTTTCCAGGTACAAAGCGTTCCATCCGCCTTTTTTCATCCCATACTGCCATCGTGAAAAGGCCCGTTTCAGTTTCCTTAAGGAGAAAGGATGATGAACGTACTCCGTGAAAAAGCAGTCTGCCGTCATGGTCTCAAACTGGATCACCAGATCAAGCACCCGGTCCCTGCCTGTAATGAGCCTCCGTGCTCCCTTAATGCCTGTAAAAGGAGCTTCCCCGATCTGGACGGCACCATAGGAAAGCGCTGTTTCCCGGAACTCCCGCAGATAACGATGCAGATTCGGTCCCTCGTTGTAAAAAGGCAGACCGTTGATCGCCGGAAGAAACGGGATACCGTCCGGCAATCGCATGTCTTTGGATATATAGGTTATTACGTCTTCCCGGAAACCGTCCACACCCATATCCAGCCAAAAGCGCATGATGCTTTTGACTTCTTCCCGGACTTTGGGGTTATCCATGTTGAGATCCGGCTGTTTACGGGCAAAAACATGCAGATAATACTGTTTGCGGGTCTCACAGTATTCCCACGCCAGCCCCTCAAACTGGCTGTACCAGTTGTTGGGCGGAAGCCGGTCCTCGCCGTCAAAGCGCGGATCTCTCCAGATATAGTAATCGCTGTACGGATTGTCCTTTCCTTTACAACTTTCGATAAACCAGGGATGCTCGTCGGAGGTGTGGTTGATCACCAGATCCAGCAGGACCTTCAGACCAAGCGCATGCGCCCTGTCCAGAACTTTCCGGAACTGTTCCAGCGTACCGTAATCAGGATGGATGTTCCGGTAATCCGAGATGTCGTACCCGTAGTCGGCATTGGGTGACGGGAAGATCGGGCTGAACCATATGCCGTCTACACCCAGATCCCTGATATATTCCAGCCGCTCATATACTCCATAGAGATCGCCTATCCCGTCCCCGTTACCGTCCCTGAAACTGCGTACCCAGATCTGATAAAAGGACATTTTTCGAAAATCAAATTGTCTGATCTTCTCCATCGGTCTTTGTTCCCTGCCCTGTTTCTATCTTTTTTTCGAGCCTCTCTATATGCTTTTCCATTTCCGCGATCCGCCGATCGGGTACAAGGGCTGAGAGCAGATCAGCGGTATCTTCCGCGCTCGCTATGTTATCCATCATTCCCTGGGTGTACTCCCTGAACTGCTGCCTCCAGTCCTCTCTCTTCCGGCGCAGTTGTTCCCACTCCTGCATGCCGCGGGCTGTCATGGAGACCAGGTAATCCGACGGGAGCTTTTTCCTCGATGCCAGAAGACCGCTCTTCTTCCGGTCAATGATCTGCTGATACCGCGCATAGGCCCGTGCGGTACATTCCTGCCAGGAAAGATAGATCTCATCCATCGCGTGCTGTCCCGCATCGTGCAGCTGCGGAAGATTCCCACAGGCTTCTTTTAAAAAGGCAGCCATGGCTTCGGGCGTTTCCTCGATGAGGAAACCATTCCGTCCGTCCGTAATGCCTTCCGCCGCACAGGAATCCCTGATCAGAACGCTCGCCAGCCCGCAGGCCGCTGCCTCCCGTACGACCAGCCCGTTGGTGTCAAAGGTGGAGGGAAACAGGAAAAGATCCGCTCTCGTATTCCAGGCACGCAGGACATCCCTGTCATATATGGGGCCTGTAAAGATACATTTGTTCCTTAATCCCGGCGTGTCTGCCTTCTTCTCCAGCATCTCCCCGTCCGGTCCGCCGCCGACAAAGACCATACGGAAATCCTTTCCCTGCGCCGCAAGCCTCTCCAGGGCATCAAGGATCAGCGGCAGGCCTTTATAGGTGATCAGCCTTCCCACATACAGGAAGACCGGGATCCCTTTCGGGAGGTCATATCCCTCTGTCGCCGTCCTGACCGCCTCGCTGCCGACCCTTCCCTTTGCGAAGTCCACCCCGTTGCTCATCACGATACAGTCGCCTTCATAACCGAGTTCTCTGAGGCTTTCCGCCGCACCGCGGCTGACCGTCCATACCTCGTCGCAAGCTTCGATATTGCTTACCATGACACGGATCGTTTCATCCGCAACGGACCTGATCTTCATAAAGCGCCTGATATCGATATCGTATTTCGTGTGATAGGTCATGACCAGAGGCGCCCCCGTTTCTTCCCTCAGGATCCGCCCGATCACGGTCGACGATGCCGGGCAGTGCGAGTGAATGATATCCGGCGCGAAGGAGGCCAGTTCGGATATCTTTTTTTCCGAAAACGGATTTCCGGTGCGGTATCCGTTGGTCACAGCCGCTGTGTCCAGGCTCGGATAGGCTACCACAGGATATTCATAGGCGTCATAATCCGCGCCGGGGTATTCCGGTGTCCCCACGATGATCCCGGCCCCGTGGCAGCGGCGCAGATAGTCGGCATAATTCAACAGGACATTGACCACGCCGTCTATGACGGGCGGAAAAGAATCATTTAAAAGACAGATCTTCATATTTCCTTCCATTCCCCCAACAGCAACGCATCCCGTTTACAGGATGCCGATCAGTTCCTCCGTCACCTGTTCCGTAGTTCCCCAGTCTGTTACCAGACGGATCACGGTATGTTCATCGTCGAATTTCTCCCAGAAGCTGTATTCCACGTGCTCTCCGAACTCCTCCAGCTTCCTGTTCTCCATGATAAAGAAGACCTGGTTCGTCGGCGAACCGTAGCAAAGCCGGTAGCCTTTCGCGGCGAGCGCTTCCCGGATCCTGTCCGCAGCGTGGATCGCCGGGATCCCGGCCCGCAGATACAGGCCATCCCGGAAGAATTCATCAAACTGGATACCCAGAAGCCTGCCTTTGGCAAGCAGCGCCCCGTGCTGTTTGATGGTCGTAAACAGGTAGGGAAGCCGCTTCGGATCCGGAACAACGACAGCCTCTCCAAACAGGGCGCCGCATTTGGTGCCGCCGATATAGAATGCGTCACAGAGCTCGGCAAGATCCTTCAGTGTGACATCATTCTCCGGGCAAGCCAGCGCATAGGCAAGCCGGGCTCCGTCCACATAAAGAGAAAGGCCATATCTGTCACAGATCTCCCGGTATTCCCGCAGTTCATCCCTGCTGTACAGAGTCCCGTATTCCGTGGGGTGAGAAATATAGATCAGCCCCGGCTTGACCATATGGGGATGAGTAGGATCGCTGAAATGGTCCTGAAGATACCGCCGCACGGTGTCCGGAAGGAGCTTGCCCGATTCATGGGGCAGTTCCAGGACTTTATGCCCGCTTGCTTCGATCGCGCCTGCTTCATGGACGCTGATATGCCCTGTCCGGGCAGCGATCACGCCCTCATAGGACTGCAGGAATGCGTCGATCATGACCGCATTGGCCTGGGTCCCTCCCATCAGAAGTTCTACGGCAGCCTTCGGACAGCCGCATGCTTCGCGAATCCTGTTACGGGCAGATTCTGTGATATCATCCTCTCCGTAACCGATCGTACTGATCATATTCGAACTGACCAGTCGATCCAGGATCTCCGGCAGGGCACCCTTCATATAATCACAGGCAAATGCCAGCTTTTCGTTTTTCACACTCTTTAACATCGGTCGGCGACCTCCTTTATCGATGATGTCTGTGTTTTTCTCCATATCTGTTCATTCTATCCGAAAACCGGCACTCCCGCAAGCGGGAGTGCCGGTCAGCGAAGGGAACAAGAGTTCAGGCTTTCTTTTGCAGGAACACTTTCATCTTGTCAAATAGTCGTTCTACAAAAATCGGTTTTTCGGTAAATGCGTCCATACCGGCCTCCATAGCTATATTTTTATCCTTTTCATAAACATTTGCCGTAACGGCTATGATCGGAATGGAAGCCTTCTCAGGGTCAGAAAGACCGCGGATCTTTCTGGTCGCCTCAATGCCATCCATATTAGGCATCATCACATCCATCAGGATCAGGTCGTAATACCCTGCAGGGGCGGCCAGGACCCTGTCAAGGCAGACCTGTCCGTCTTCTGCAAAATCCATGCTGACCCCTGTCTGTTTCAGGAATTCCCTGATGATCTCACGGTTCAGCTCCATGTCTTCCGCAACCAGGATCCTCTTTCCCGAAAAGTCATATTCCCTCAGCCACTGTTCCCGCGCATTTGCTGTGTCCGCGGAATGATTCTTCCTGTCCGCGCTCTTTCGCAGTGAGCTTTCCAGGTCTGCCGTTTCGTCTGATGTTTCATTTTCGGTATCAGACATCGGATCGCGCCCGGTAACCAGCATGGCACGGTTGATCGCTCTCAGCAGGTAATCACCGGAGATCCGGATGCTGTTAAGGTATCTTGTCAGAAGTTCTTTATCATCGCTATGATTTTCCGCCAGCTCCGCGCAGCCGAGGATGATGTGCAGCGGTGTGCGGAGATCATGGGACATCTCGAAGATCTGCAGCAGCCTTGACGGCTGATCCTCATCAACGCACTCTTTCAACAGATCCGACACACTCACCCCGAGCGTGTCTGCAAGCCCCGGAAACAGCGCAATATCAGGATATGAAAGACCCCGCTCCCATTTGGAAACAGCCTTATCAGTGACATTCAGCTTTTCACCGAGCTGCGCCTGCGTCATCTGATTCTGTATCCGAAGGGCGCGGATCAATGATCCGAGTGTAGATTGTTTCATCGTCACGCACCTCACATTCCATCCGGATCCGCCTTAAAAACGGATGTCCGCAGCACGTACATCCGGATCCCGGCAGAAACCCCATAGAGAATATAACATCTGTGGAATGCGATAACAATCGACAGATGGTTTACCGGGAGGGTTTTCATTTCTCATTTGATGCTGTATGATAAAGGAAGACCGTATCAGGCTTATCATTCAGAGCATCAACAGGGGGTGTGCCATGATCCGCAGTATTTCCGATTTTTTTAAGTCCCTCGCAGTCAACATGGCTTTTCGGTTCCATTACCTGTTTCTAGTCAGCATCTGTATCGTGCTCCACATACTGTTTAAGACCCCGCTCATCGCCGCGCTTGCGGCACTGGGGCTCTGGGTGCTGCACTCGCTGATCGCGACCCTTGTCATCTCGTTCGTAGGTCACTGCAACAATGTGCCCCGCAACCAGAAAGGGATCTCTCTTCATTCCGGGAGGACTGCACACTTTGACGAGATGTATCGGGAAGAAAAAAAGAATGATCCTCTGAAGTGATATGTACCCTCTTTACTGGACAACCAGTAAGGAGGGTATATTTTTATGCGTTACAGTTATGAGTACAAGCGGAAATGCGTTGAACTGTACAGGAACGGAAGATGGCCCGAGACTCCGGATGGAATAAAAGATCCGGAA
>JAFSRP010000055.1 GCA_017446045.1 Lachnospiraceae bacterium
ATTCTTTTCATAACCGGATGCAATGCTCCTTTTTCCATATCATGACGCATTAAGCGAGTTATCTATTTTTCCGCAACAATGATATGTTACCACAAAAGAGAGATTTTTTCAAGTATTTCGTGCCTTATGCGGCATTTTCCGCCGCACCACACGCACGCAGGCCTGTCCTCATGCCGCAGGGTACTTGCTTAAAGGGCGGCATTGTGGTATATTCTCGGTGCAATGACCGACAGGAGGCAAGTATGTTTGATCTGTTCTGCGGCATATGGAGCGAGCCAGGCTGCGCCTATGCCCCGTTCATAACCATGAACGTACGGGATGAGGATGATCCCGTAATGCTTTCAAAGAGACTGAACAGGCTCTATAAGGCCGGATTCGGGGGAGTCGTCATAAGACACGCCGGCTCCTGCTCCGACCCGTATTTTTCCCGGCTGGGCCTGATCCTTGAAAAGGCGAAGAACCGCGGGATGAGCGTCATAATCGAAGCGGACGACAGCGTGGTCTCGGAAAGGTCCGGTAAACTCGGCCGTCTGTGCCCCATGGACAGCGCCGCGGCTCACCTGCCCGCGTTCCGCGTGTTCAGAAAGACCGAAAAGGGAAGGACGGCGTCGGTGTCCCTTACGGCCGGGGAAGGGCTCGAGCCCTATGAGATCGGGTACACGGAAGACCCTTCGATGCCCGACAGGCTCTGTGACGCCTATGCCGAAGCGGTCATCTCAATGATACTGGAGCCTGTATCCGAAAGGTTCGGGAAATATCTGGGCAGCACCCTTGCAGGTTTCATGCTGAGGAGAGCCGGGGCGGAATGCGTGTTTCCCGGTGAGACCGGTACGGTCCCCTGGAACGAGAACATATACGGCGGGTTCCTGTCCTCAGGAGGGGATATGGAAGCGCTTATGTCCCTTCTCGAGGAGCCTCTCGTGAAAAAGACAGGCAGGGAGGCCGGCCATATCATGAAGCAGATCCTCTGCAGCTGCTTCTGCCGGTACGCCCTGGATCCCCTGAGAAAGTGGTGCGACGGCAGAAACCTTCTGCTTTTTGCCGACAGCTTCGATCCGCTGGATCCTACTGTGGCCGATCATGTGTCCGCTCCCGGCGCCTGCCTTTCGGATTTCCACGGCGCCAAGCTCGCAGCGGACTGCGCGAGGCACCGGGGACTGCCGAAATGCTGGGGTGTCATCGACGGTTCGGAAGACCTTTCTGCTGTTCAGGACCGGATATATACGGCCGTAAGATCCGGGTGCAACATGACGGTGATCGTGAACGGCGCGGATCCCTGCACCGATCCGCTGGGTGAAGAAAGGGAAGAGGATCTGAGGATCGTCACTTCATTCATCAAAAGGATGTCATGGCTCGCGTCTTCAGGATCGGACCTGCCGGAGGCCGCTGTGCTGTGCTCGCCGGAACACCTGCCAAAGAGGCAGGCCGGGAAGCTGGCAGAGGCGGGATACTCCTTCAATTACCTTACTGTCCTGGATCTGATGGAAAGAGCCCATGTTCACGGGGACGGTATCCATATAGACAGGTATGAGTACGGCACGGTCCTTGTTGACAGCGCCATGAGGATCGACGCGGAGA
>JAFSRP010000056.1 GCA_017446045.1 Lachnospiraceae bacterium
CGCTGATCTCCAGACTGTCCAGTTCCTCGGGCCTCACAGGGCTGAAGCGCGGGTCCCTGGTCGCGGCGCTGATCGCGTTATCGGCGATCTCCTCCGCAACAGAGCTTCGCACCGGCTGTATCGTTCCGATGCAGCCCCGCAGTCTGCCGTCCTTGTGCAGGGACACGAATGCCCCGGCGCGCTGCCAAGTCATCTCCGGCGGCAGGTCTTCCGGCAGCGGGAGTCTTTTACGCTCTCTGATCCAGGCGTTGATCACCGCTCTTGCCAGTCTCACAAAAGCGTCCTCTTTTGCCCGTTTTTCCATAAGGACTTTGCTCTGCTCCTCTTCCCATTTCCGGAGCAGCCGCCTGTCCGGATCGTCTCCCAGCACACGATAGGTGCATATCCCATAGCCGACGCCGAAGGTGCCCTCGTGGCTCAGACGTTCGGTCCTCAGGCGCTTTCCGTCCAATGCTCCCGCGAGTATGCAGAAGCTTCGATGTCCGCACTCGGCCGCCTTCTCACAGAAGCTCTCGTCAAAATTCAAAAGTTCATCAAAAGCAGCCCGGCCCATCACATCCATAATGCGCTCGTCGTAGTCCGGACCCTCCTTTGCATAGCCGTAGGGTCCCTCCTCGCGCAGTTTGTGGGACAGATCGCCGCTGCCGATAAAAACCACCCGTCTGTCGAGCTTGTCCGCAGTTTTCTGAATCATCTGTCCAAGGCGGTAATGCTCCGCAAGCGGCAATCCGGACAGGCCGATCCTGACGAGCTTATAGTCCCGATAGAAATGATTCACGTAATACAGGGGGATCATTGTCCCATGGTCGAGTTCAGCCTTCCGTTCCCCCAGTGTTCCGGAAGGAAAACCGGTTTGATCGCAGCGCTTTGTGAGCTCTGCCACGAACTCCGTGTCGTACTCCACTTGGATTTTGACCTCAGGTGCGCGGAACTGACCCATATCTCCCTTTGCGGCCTTCCTCGGAGAGATGTGGAAGTAATCCGAATACATGATCGAATGCGGCGAGGCCAGGACGATCGTATCCGGCCGAAGCTCGGATACAAGAGCTGCCGCCTGTTCATAAGCCGCGGCGGTAGCGGCTATTTTCTTTTCCTCCCCTCTTCCGACCTCCGGAAGGATGATCGGGGGATGCGGGACCATGATCGCACCGACGACGGACATGCTCTCTCCTCCTTAATAGTGTTATTCCCTATTTCAAGAACTCTTTCAACGCTGTCATAAGTATATCAATTAAATTATACGATAAGAATCTTTCTCGTTCAAGATGCTTGAACGGCTGCCAGCTCCTGAAATTTGCATCCTCGGATCAAATATGATATTCTTACATCATCAGTATCCGAATACCGCCATGGTATTACAGTCTCACGTTTTCAAAGTGTCTGAAGAATCATCTCTTCAGGCACTTTTTGTTTCTTCTGCCCCTTGACAAAGGGGCACAGCGACATGCGGTCCATGGCAAGGGCTTCTCCCCTTCCGCCGCAGTTTCGTGATCTGCGGATCATAAGCGTTCGGGGTTTTCCGCTCTCACGCGCTTTTATATAGATTGGAGCTTTGCGGCTCCCCCAACTTTTTTTACCGGGGAGCCTCAGGCTTTCCGTACATATATCTCTCTCCGCACAGAATCCATATCATCAAAAGGAGAATAAAGAATATGTCCAGAATTACAGATTCCATCTATTACACGCTGCTCTCCGACGGATGCTCCAGTGAGCAGGCCGCCCAGTCAGCCAGGTCTTTTTATGATCCCTTCCATGTGGATCGCTTCGATTCCTATCCCTTGGTATCTTCCCGGGAGGAGCGCAGGATCACGAGAAGATCATCCGAAGCCGCGGTCAAAGGCAATCCCGGTCACTCCGGATGCTTTGCCATGTACAGCTTCCGCTGAACCGGCACATCGTAAATACTCGGTCTTTTGACCATAAGGCACCCAGAGATTGTTTTCTCCGGGTGCCGTCATTTTTATCAAGGATGGTGAAAACAATGTCCGCTGTAAAGACGCAAGTCACCCCGGATGTCTCCGAACTTAGTCCAGAAGCACCGGATTTGGATCGAACTCTCAGTCTCCCGGAAGACGACACACTTTCATTCCCGCATGGCATCAGTCCATCTGTTTCTCTTGTCCCGTACTTTGCGGAGCTGATCTGCTCCGAGGGCATCTCGGAAAAGGTCTTCGCGCTTCGGTATGACGCGCTCAAGATGCTGCAGGGGCTGATTCATCACTATGATGAACGCGGCTACGCTGACAAGCTACTCAATGGCATTGCGGAGAAAAAGGGCGCGATGATCATGTCCGCCTCCAGCAAGACGGAAATGGACAAGATCCTCAAGCCTAAGGCACCGCACTTTGACGGTGTGCGTTTTATCGCCGACCGGTATCTTCTGCCCGAAGAGGAGCTGATCTGCTGGTCGGAGGCATCGCTGCGCGCACCGCTCAACGAATATGCCTTTCGCCGATATATGGAACTGTTTTGCCGCATGTTTCCGGAGGAAAGCGAGGCGCTGCACATTGCCTGACTTCTCCCCTGCTAACGACGACACCATATCGATCAATGGCGTCGAGTATCGCGTGTCTGATCTGAGCTTTTCGGATCTTAGCGTTCACTATTTTACCGGCGTCGCGGTTCGCAGGCTCGGTGACCAGCACAGCAAATCCAGCGGCTATCGGAACGGTGTCATGACCGGGCTCGGCGACCTTGAATTTCCGGTCTGGGAAACTCTGGTCCGGGATCTGATCCATCGCTCCGGCGAAGACGAGCTGCTGAACTCGCTGATTGCCTGGCTTGAAGGTACGCCCTGGCTGCACACGAA
>JAFSRP010000057.1 GCA_017446045.1 Lachnospiraceae bacterium
AGAGTCCGTAATATGGCCGTCATCCAGGACCTGCAGAAGGATATTGAAAACATCCGGATGCGCCTTTTCGATCTCGTCAAACAGTACAACGGAATAAGGATTGCGGCGCACCTTTTCGGAAAGCTGTCCGCCTTCGTCAAACCCGATGTATCCGGGCGGTGATCCGATCATTTTGGAAACGCTGTGCTTTTCCATATACTCAGACATGTCCACGCGTATCAGGGCGGATTCCGAACCGAATACTGCCTCGGCAAGTGCCTTGCTCAGTTCCGTCTTTCCGACACCGGTCGGACCGAGGAAGAGGAAGGAACCGATAGGACGTGAAGGATTCTTGATCCCCGCGCGTCCGCGCTTGACCGCTTTGGCTACTGCCGTGACGGCCTCGTCCTGGCTGATGATCCGTTCATGCAGGGTCTTATCCAAATGCCTTATGCGGAGAGCTTCCTCTTCCGTAAGCCTTTCAACAGGAATCTTTGTCCAGTTGCTGACGACAGCCGCGACATCATTCTCGGTCACAGTAAGACCTTTCGACTGCATTTCCTGCTGCCACTGTTCCTGAAGTCTGCGTAACCGTCCTGCTGCCCGTTTTTCTTTCTTTGCGATCCCGGCGGCAAGCTCGAAGTCCTGTGCCATGACCGCTTCTTCCTTTTCCCGGATAAGTGTCTGCAGTTTATCCTCCGCCCTGTGTATGGACTCGGGCTCTCTGATCCCGCTCAGACGGATCCTGGCTGCAGATTCATCAATGAGGTCGATCGCCTTATCCGGCTGAAAACGATCATTGATATATCTGGTACTCATTTTCACTGCGGCTTCGATCGCTGCGTCGGAGATCGTCAGCCCATGATGCTCTTCATATTTGTGGCGGATCCCAAAGAGGATCCCCAGCGTTTCCGTTTCATCCGGCTCTTCGACGGTGACCGGCTGGAATCGGCGTTCCAGCGCCGCATCCTTTTCAATGTGCCGCCGGTATTCCTCTGTGGTGGTGGCACCTATGATCTGAAGCTCACCGCGGCTCAATGCAGGCTTCAGTATATTGGCTGCATCCAGCGAACCTTCCGCGCCGCCCGCACCGATGATCGTATGCAGTTCGTCAATAAACAGCAGTGTATCGCCCGCATTCTGGGCTTCACTGATCACCCGCTTGATACGTTCTTCAAACTCTCCCCGATATTTCGAACCGGCTACCATCCCTCCGATATCGAGGGCAAGAAGACGCTTTCCCGAGATCGTTGACGGGACATCATCCTTCACCAGCATCTGCGCCAGTCCTTCTACGATCGCCGTCTTCCCGACGCCCGGCTCCCCGATCAGGCACGGATTGTTCTTGGTGCGCCTTGAAAGGATCTGCACCACTCTGAGGATCTCCTGTTTTCTGCCGATCACGGGATCAAGCTTTCCCTGTGAAGCCAGTTCTGTCAGATCCCTGGAATACTGGTCGAGCGTGGGAGTCGCGCTCCCCTGCGCCGGATTCCCTGTCTGCTGTCCCTGATAGTCCGGCAGGTCTTCCCCGATGATACTCAGGATCTCATTATACAGCCGCTGTACATTGACGCCCAGAGTGTTGAGGATCCGGGCTGCAACGCAGTCATAATTCTTCAGTATGGCAATGAGAAGGTGCTCCGTCCCGACCTGTCCGGACTGCATATGTTCAGCTTCCTGCCTGCTCTGTTCAATGATCCGGCTGGCTGAAGGAGTGAGTCCCTGATTTTCCCGCACTGCGGTACGGGAACGATCGGCGACATACCGGTCGATCAGCGACAGGACAGACCCTTCTTCCAGATGCGCAGCCCTGAGTACCGTAGCTGCCACGCCTGTTCCTTCTCTCATCAGCCCGCAGAGCAGATGCTCAGACCCTATATAGTTATGATGCAGTTCTCTGGCCGCCTCTCCGGCCAGGTCCATGGCTTTCTGCGCTTTTTTTGTAAATTCCAGCATAGAACCTCTTCTGTCTTATATAAACACGAATACATGCGCCTTCCGGGGACCGAAAGGCACATGTTCATCAAACGTAAATATATTACTGCTTAAACTCAGATATCCAGATCCTCAAATTCATCATCCGCAGCATCTTCTGCCGGGGTTTCGGGATCGCTGAACATCATTTCTTCCTCTGCCAGGGAATGCCGCTTCCTTCTCTTTCTTTCCGGACGCCGGATCACCTGTGTTTCATCTACATTGACCGGCTCTTCTTCCTGCAGCTCGTCAAAGTCATGCTTCAGGAATTCTTTTGTATCTCCCTCCGTATCATATCCGATCCCGGACTCCTCTTCGCGTTCCGCCATCGCCCGGTCATCTCTGCCTCTGCCTGCTCTTGCATACCGGTCGCTTTCAGAACGGCGCAGAGCCTGCCGTTGTGTCTGGCTGCGGACTGCCGACTTCAATCTGGAGGTAAGATAGATCACAAGCATTGCCAGGACAAACGCGATCACGCCCAGAATACAGATCACCAGGAAGCGGATCTCTGCAGCACGCTGGGTCTCATCCAGCTTCGACTCCAGCTCGTTGTATTCCCTGCTGCTTACGGCATCGGCAGCAAGCGGATCGGAGAAATATCTCTGGATCGTCTTTTCCACCATGTCATAACGGTAGAAATTGAGCTCACCCTTGTCATTCATGCCATAGACCACGCAGTACTGCGGCTCCTCATCGGCGCCCCAGACCCATCCCTGGACCTTCTGCTCGTCGATCTTGATGGTGCCCTGACGGAATCCATCAGGGATCTGTACATCCGCAGTCGGGTTCATAATGGTGATCGTCTTGCCCTTGGAAGACAGCTGTACGCCTTCGACCACCTCAGGTACGGAAGACGGAGGAAGTTCCGCATCCGGCCCGCCTGCCTGTTTGCTGACTGTAATAACATAATCCCGGGTCGTTGTCCCGTCGCCTGCAACGACTGTCACCGTTACGGTATTGTCACCCAGCTGCAGCTCTTCATTGCCGGTGATCCGAACATTCGCGCTGTTGTCCGCTGTTATGGCATTTATGGAAAGCTTGTCCACGCTTTCGCCCACGCTTGCGGTATAGCTGGTCACGTCATTGCTGAAACCAGGCTCCAGTGTGCCGGGATAGATCTCGAGAGAATTCAGATCACAGTTGGCGGAAGCTTCTGCGGGAGCCTGTACCGTTACCGCGGAATTCCCCAGGTGCGTGAACTCGATCAGCTGGTCCTCGGAATCATATACTTCATAGTTATCGATCGTCACATTGAAAGTTCCGGCTGCCGCAGTGCGGAACTTCAGATTGTATTCCAGAAGGGCTGTCCCGCCTCCGTTGGAAGTACCGTGAACACGGATCATTCCGGCACCGCCGTCCGCATCCGTACCCGAAACGAACTCCAGCTTGTCGGATGGATATCGCAGCATGACTGTGGCATTGCTGAGAGCTGTACCCTCGTCTGCTGAGATCTTCATCGATACATTTACCTCATCTCCCGCCGTGACCGTAGGATCAGAGAAATTGATACGGCCTGAAGCGGCAAATGACATAAATGCTGCCAGCATACTGACGATCGCAGCCACTATGATGGTTCTGACAACTTTTATTGACTGTTTACCTAACATATACGTCTCCTGTGATTAAGTTCCGGCTCTTGTATTTACTGGGGGCCTTCCCCGATCAGGACAGCGCCGCCGTCGCCGCTGTCTGAAGTGCTGTTCTGGATCACTGCCTGTTCCGCAGATCCGCCGGGTCCGATCACAGCGTAACCGCTGCTTTCTGTCCCGCTTTCGGAACCGGACGAAGTGACCACGCCCGGACCCGCCGCGGAATCAGTCTGTCCGCTGTTTACCCAGGCAGCCCCGCCGGAATCCGTATTCCCGATGATCCCGGGCACAGGCATCGATGCCTGGCCTCCGGATCCGTCATCGCGTCTTGTAATACTGATCCGGTAGCTGCGCTCGCTTCCGTTTCCGGCGCGCACTGTAATAACGATATCATTGCTGCCGACATTGAGCGACACGCCTCCTGCACCGCTGACAGCAGCTCCGCTGTCGATCGCCTGTGCATTGATATTGACATACGAAGCGCTCCCATCCACGATCAGCGTATACTCTGTCGTGTCCATATTGAAGGTCGGCGTAATGGTATACCCGTCAACGCTCAGAGAAGACAGCTTGTTGTTGGGACTGCCGTCTCCCGCAGGAAGAACTGTTGACTCCGGCATATTCTGATATACAGGAATGCTGAACTCAAGCGCGCCGGACTTTACTGCGGCACTATACGCTCTGGAGACCTTTGCGCCTTCTTCCGCAGCGCCAAGTACATGTGTCATGAACTGATGATTGAACTTATTTTTGCCCTGAACATTATACTTCTTAAGATAGAATGTATCCTGTCCCTGCGCAACATAGCTGGCGCCGTAAGCGGAAGCGCCGCCGATGATCGCTTTCTCTATACTGTCCCACGGACGGCCGCCGTTTCCTGACTCGGATGCATATTTCAGTCCTGCTTCTACTGCTCCCATGCCGTCATGAGCATAAGCGCCGGTATTGAAGAAATTATAATACCCCGGGTACTTTGCATGCTTTCCGGAGATCAGGTCGCTGGTTCCCTTTCCCTGCTCCTGCAGGATTGCGGCAGCCAGCACATAAGGACTGACATTGGATACTTCCGCCGCCTTCATGATAATGTCGACGTACGGTACTTTTTTCAGCTGCCCGGACACTGAACCCACTGTGGTATTGCCCACGGTGGTATTGCCCTCTGAGGTGTCCTGCGAAGCCGTACCGCTGCCCGTCCCTGTATTCCTGGTATAAGGCTCGCCGCTTCCATGGATCCACTGTCCGTTTGCATTGACCGGCCAGCCATCCACGACTGTATCCGCCGCCATCGTACCATCACTGTAAAAATAATAGCACTCGGCGATCCCGTCACCATTGCCGTCCAGCCAATACCAGCCATCCGTCAGATATGATCCGTCGTCGTTGACATAGACCCAGCGTACGACCGGGTCCTGTTCCTGTCTCCACTTTGCCGCATAGCTGGTGATTACGCCTGCTGCAGCATCAGCCAGAGCGGAAAGGCCCTGCCTGGCCATACCGTACAACAGGCTTCCCGCATCGCTCACGGTCACGCCGGGACCTGTCAGGGAAATAAATCCGTCATCTGCTGCAGGAACCGGATCCTGTGTCCCTTCAGTGTCTGATGAAGCGGCCCCGCCCGGTCCTATTACGGCATATCCGCTGCCGGAGGAAGAATCGGACCCGGAAGAGATCACTGCTCCCCCGCCGCCGATCACAGCATAACCCGAGCCGGATCCTGTTGAAGCACCCGGGCCGGCCGCACCCGAAACACCTGTGCTGCCGGATCCGGAACCGCTTCCCTCGATGATCGTTCCGCCTTCGACCCGGCTTCCTTCCACGGGAACGATCGCGTCCCCTTCCAGGAAGGTACCGGCGACAAGGTTGCGAAGACCGTCTTTTGTCTGCACAGCCGGATTAAAGCTCTGATGCTCAAACTGAAAAACATACGGATCCGTCAGGAAATTGCGCGGGTCCATATAATAAGCGATCAGCTCCGTGGAAGCCTGCACCCAGGTCGCGCCGTCAAAACCGGGCCAGTAATTGCCTGCCCAGTCAAACGCGCCATCGGCGATGGACTTCCATGAAGAAATAGAATTCTTGTCTACCAGATTACGGCCTATGCGGGACTCTTCCGCGATCACTGTATTCCAGTCGAGCCCTGTCTGAAAAGCCGTGAACACCCATCCCGGATACTGCTGATGCAGTCCGCGGAGTCCGTTCTTGTAACTCTCGGGAAAGCCCTGCTGATCCATCCAGTTTTCAAAATCAGCACTGGCTGCGGCATATGTCACATTATGCCTTATAAAATCATAGCGCGCATATCCGCTTCCGCTGCCAAAGGAAATATTGTACCACTGATATCCATCGGAACCGGTCGTCTCCCCAAGGATCGTGACCTGGGTCCCCGCTCCGAGCGTGGCCACCTTATCATAGGAAGTGCCCGGGCCTGACCGTACATTCAGCCGGTCTGTGTTTACAAAACCGGAGCCGTTATCGGCATATGAAGTCAGTGTCATGACCGGGAATGACTGCAAGGCCGGAAATACTGTTCCCTGCAGAGTCACCGCAGCGGTCAGGACTGCTGTTATGAACTTTCTGACAAATCGTCTCTTCATCTGTTTTACCCTATAGCAGGCATCATCCGGGTCTCTTCTGCTTCAGGCAGACACTGCCCAGTGTGCCTTTCAGGGTCATTCTAATGGAGCAGAAATGGTTTGTCCATACAGTTAATCGAACTCTAAATTTATCGTAAGATTCCCGAAAGGTTTCTATTGTAGTCTGTATGACCGCAGTTCCGATACAAAAAGGATGCAGCGAAGATCCGCTGCATCCCTGATGGTTTATATATCATACCGGATAGGCTCCGTCTTTGTATTTGGATGGATCTATACCGGTATCCTGCGTATCCCGATACTCGAAAAATTCTTTTGCAACATTTGGGAAAAGCGCATAGGACAATGTATCCTCATCCTGACGCTTCCACTTTGCCACGTCCTGCTCATACTGCGGAAGCTGCGGCGCGATCAGATCGGCCGGACGGCAGGTGATGGGCTCTTCCCCTGCCAGGATCTTTGTCCTGATCTCTTCGTTCATGGGCCGTACCGTCTGTCCGAACTCACCCTTCGCCAACTTGTGGGACTCCTTCGGGATCATCTTATAACGCTCACCGGTCAGGACATTCATGACCGCCTGTGTTCCTACGATCTGGGAGGACGGCGTCACCAGCGGAGGCTGTCCGAAATCGTCACGGACCCGCGGGATCTCTTCAAGCACATCCTGGAACTTATCATCCTTGCCCGCCTGATGCAGCTGGCTGACCAGGTTGGAAAGCATGCCGCCCGGGACCTGATACTTCAGTGTATTGACATTGACGCCAAGTACCTTGGTGCTGAGAAGTCCGTTGTCCAGACATTCCTGGCGGTACGGCATGAAGTAATTGACTACATCGATCATCTTCTCGACATCCAGACCTGTATCATAGGGTGTGCCCTCAAACGCTTTGACCATGACCTCGGAAGACGGCTGGGAAGTACCGAGTGAGAACGGCGTGCAGGCGGTATCGATAATATCCGCACCTGCCTCCACGGCTTTCATCAGTGTCATGGAAGCCATACCGGATGTGTAATGCGTATGCACATCGATCGGCAGAGTGGTATGCGACTTCAGTGTTCTGACCAGTTCCTCGGCAGTGTAAGGCAAAAGCAGACCGGCCATATCTTTGATGCAGATGGAGTCCGCGCCCATATCCTCGACACGTTTTGCAAGCTCTGCCCAGTACTCCAGCGTATAGGCATCGCCCAGTGTATAACTGAAAGCGATCTGTACATGCCCGCCCTCCTTTTTGGAGGCGTTGACTGCGGTCCTCAGATTGCGCACGTCATTCAGACAGTCAAAGATCCGGATAATGTCGATCCCGTTGGCGATGGACTTCTGAACAAAATACTCTACCACGTCATCCGCGTAATGGTTGTAGCCGAGAATGTTCTGTCCCCGGAACAGCATCTGAAGTTTGGTGTTTTTAAAGCCCTCACGGAGTTTCCTGAGCCTGTCCCAGGGATCTTCTTTCAGAAAACGCAGGCAGGCGTCAAACGTCGCGCCGCCCCAGCATTCGACAGCATAATAGCCGATCTGGTCCATTTTATCCACGATGGGCAGCATTTTCTCAGTGGGCATGCGCGTTGCGATCAGGGACTGGTGCGCATCACGCAGAACTGTTTCAACGATCTTAACAGGTCTCTTTTCTATAGCAGCCATGATAGTATCCTCCCGAATAAACCGGTTTTACAAATCTGTATGAAAACTTGCTTGGATCAGCGCACTCCGAATACCGCCATAAAGGTACCGGCTGCGACCGCAGTTCCGATAACGCCGGCAACATTCGGTCCCATGGCGTGCATCAGAAGAAAGTTGGTCGGATCCGCTTCAGCGCCCACCCTTTGGGAAACGCGGGCGGCCATCGGTACAGCGGAAACGCCGGCTGATCCGATCAGCGGATTGATCTTGCCATGGGTCAGCTTGCACATCAGCTTGCCGAGCAGCACACCGGACGCGGTGCCAAAAGCAAACGCGACCAGGCCCAGGATCACGATCTTGATCGTCGCCATATTCAGGAAACGTTCTGCGGAAGTCGTCGCGCCTACCGAAGTACCAAGCAGGATAACAACGATAAACATCAGCGCATTGGATGCAGTCTCTGTCAGCTGTCTGACCACACCGCTTTCTTTAAACAGATTGCCCAGCATCAGCATACCGACCAGCGGGGCCGTGGAAGGCAAAAGGAGACATACCACAGTCGTGACTACGATCGGAAAGAGGATGCGTTCCAGCTTGGAGACCTGCCGGAGGGAACCCATCTTGATCTTCCGCTCCTCTTCCGTGGTCAGCGCCTTCATGATCGGAGGCTGGATGATCGGAACCAGAGCCATATAGGAATAGGCAGCCACAGCGATCGGTCCGAGGATCTCCGTCTGCTGCAGCTTGTTGGCGAGGAAAATGGAGGTCGGTCCATCCGCACCGCCGATGATGGAGATGGCAGCAGCCTGTTTGCCGTTAAAGCCGAGCAGGATCGCTACGAAATACGCAGCATAAATACCAAACTGTGCCGCGGCGCCGAGAAGGAACGAAATCGGATTGGCGATCAGCGGAGCAAAGTCTGTCTGCGCGCCCACACCCATAAAGATCAGGGACGGCAGGATCGCCCACTCATCAAGTTTGTAAAAGTATGCCAGCAGTCCGCCCTCACCGCCGCCTTCACCCGGCATGTTCATGATATCCGGATAAATATTGACCAACAGCATGCCGAAGGAAATAGGCACCAGCAGCAGTGGCTCAAAGCCTTTCCGGATGGCCAGATACAGAAATACAAAGGCCACCACGATCATGATATAATTGCCCCAGGTGAGGTTGAAGAACGCCGTCTGCTGAACCAGATTGGATAAAGTCTCAGTCAGATTCATGGATAACTCCTTTGCATTCTCAGTTCAGGGTGGCCAGCACGGTGCCGCTTTCTACGGTATCGCCCTTATTGGCGTTGATGGATGCGATCGTTCCGTCCTTCGGTGCAACGATCTCATTTTCCATTTTCATCGCTTCGAGGATAAAGAGGGAATCACCGCGCTTTACTGCCTGTCCGACAGACACCTTGATATCCAGGATCTTGCCCATCATAGGCGCCTCGACCGGAGTGCCGCCTGCTGCTGCAGGTGCTGCAGCTGAAGGAACAGGTGCTGCCGGGACCGGAGCGGGAACCGGAGCGGGCGCCGTGGGCGCTGCAGCTGCTGCCTGCGGGACAGGTGCTGCTCCTGTATTCTCTTCAACTGTTACCTGATATACATTTCCATTGACTGTAATGGTATAGCTTTTCATCTTGATCTCCTCCGTTATGCCCTTCTGTATGTCTGGATCCTGATACCGTTTTGTAATGCCGGCTGCTTCGGACGTGCGGCCGGGCTTCCCATACCCGCCGCCATGTCTGCTTCATAAGCTGCGATCGCTGCTGCGATCACAGCCTGCAGCTCATCTCCGGCAGGTGCCGGTGTTATACTGATCGCCTGCGCGCCAGCATTTTCTGCCGCCGGCTGCGCCATCTCTGCCGCAGTCTCTGCTTCGGGCTGCGAAGCCTTACGTTTCCTTCGTCTCCCGGTTTGCTTCGATGTCTTCCGCCCGGAGGCTGTGAGTGCCTTTTCGAGCTTTCCGACATGCTTGAACAGACTGATGACCCACGTCAGGAAGATCAGGACCGCAAAGACAGTTCCCATTCCGATGAGCAGATTGGCGAAGGCGCCTGCCATGATCTCGCCTGTAGAAATATACTCACCGTTTTCCATATGATTTACGCAGGCTGTCAGAAGCAGTGCCGGTACGGCAGCAGCCAGTGCTCTGCGCTTATGCTTTATATTATTGATCATAGGTCCACCCCGTTTCCCGACACCGGCCTCAGACCGTGCTGTGTCTGCGCGGCAATGCGGCAACGCTTTTGGAGTACAGCATTTCAAAAGCTGCCGCCACACGCTGGCGGGTCTCTGCCGGATCGATGATATCGTCGATATATCCGCGGCGGGCATTGTGGAGAGTATCGTTGATGCCGGTCCTGGTGCTCCCTGTCAGATCTTCCAGTATTCCTTCATCCATCGCTCCAAGCTTTGCATCCTTCCAGGCATAGACGAGGTCCGCGCCGAGAGACCTGGAATTCATGACCAGGCCTGCCGTACCGTAAGCGCATCCTGTTATCACGGTCACCTTCGGTACTGCGGCACCGCAATAAGCTCCGACCAGACCGCTCAGGGCAAAACCAAGCTGCTGCTCGACCGCCTCATCGCCCCGCAGCCTTCTGGCGTTGACCAGTGTAAGCAGCGGGATCCCAAATGCGTCACAGAACCGGATAAAACGGGATGCCTTGCTGCTGCCCTTATTGCAGAGCTGGTCAACACTGTTGGCGATGACACCCACGGTACGTCCGTTCAGGCGTATGAAAGCAGTGCGCATTGATTTGAGATGATCCGCACCCGGTTCGACTACGATACCGTTGTCGGCAAGCTCTGCCAGCATATCTTTTGTCTCCAGCTTTTCGATGCCCGCAACGGCGCGGTTAAGGTCGTCCGTGCACACGATCTCCGAATAGTCTTCTTCATTATTATGCGGCAGGATAGAGATCAGCTGTCTTGCTGTCCGGAAGATCTCATCCTGAGTGCCGGCAAAATCACAGTTGCCTGTTGTCGCGGTATGATAAACAGCAGAGGAGGTGTCAAGCTTAGCTTCAAAGCTGCCTGTAATGGCATTGGGGCTGTTATAATACAGTCTGCCGTGTTCTTCTTCCATGAGAACGAAGTCTGCCATACGGGCACTTACAGCCATTCCGCCTCCGCAGGGACCCATCACCAGTGCAAGCTGCGGGACCACGCCGCTGATATTGGCCTGATGCGCGAGGATCCTGCCGAAGCTGAAGAGGCTTTCGTTTTCTTCTGTCAGACGCACACCGGCAGTATCGATCAAAGCTATGACAGGTGCCCCCATATCAAGGGCTTTATGATACAGCGCAGAGATCTTGCGCGCATGCATCTCTCCGACAGAGCCGCCTTCAAATGACGGATCCTGCGCATAAATAAAAACAAGAGCTCCGTCGATCGTTCCATAACCGGTCACCACGCCGTCACCCATTCCATCCGATGCCGGATCTGCGGTCCTGCTGCCGATCAGGGCTCCCGTTTCCACAAAACTGCCTTCATCCAGCAGTGACAAGATCCTCTGATGTGCAATCGTTTTTTCAATCACCATACAATCCTTACCCCCCTCATCCGCAAGGCACTGATTTCTGTCAGAACTGTAAATTAAGGCAATTGTTTCGTTGCCTTGGTTTATATTGTTTCAATAGTATCTTATCAAAAGAAACGATTATCTTCTACCTTTTTATAGCAGGAAAATTGTACTCTGTTGAATACTTGACATGTTAATAAAATAACGATTCTATGCGGGTTTCCGCTATCAGGACATTCGCCGCAGCCCCTTCGGATAATGATTCTTAATGATGCCGCCGACCCTTTTTCCGAGCCCGAGAGGATACCGGTCATAATACACGGTGAGCCACCCTTCCCCGCCGCAGACAGAAAGGCCCGGGTCGTCCGTGCTGAGTGTCTCTCCCCTCAGGTATCTGAGACAGGCATCGGACCCCGGAATATTGATCTTTGGCCCCCGGTCTGCATCCCATACCCGTGCCATTGCTTCCGCGTGAGACGGTGTATAATAACTGTTTCCCTTTCTGTCCTGTTTCGTCTCTCCCCGTTCGAGGCCGGCCCGCAGTACATGGATCCTGTTCTTTTTCAGCATAGCGGCAAGATCCGAAGGTTCCGGCAGAGCGGTCGGTACCGATACTGCGCCGTCCTTTTGCATTACCGCGCAATAATGGCCTTCTCCCCGGATCAGATGCGGATACATCATATGCTGTTCCAGCAGGCGGAACCCGGGATGGCTCTCCAGGAAATGCCTGACCTGGCCTTCATTCTCTCCATATTCGAATGTGCATGTGGAGTAGACCAGACGTCCGCCGGGTTTCAGCATTACTGCCGCCGCTTCCAGGATCTCCTGCTGCCTTGAGATGCACAAGGCAACATTTGCGGGGCTCCACTCCGAAACGGCAGTCTCGTCTTTCCTCATCATACCCTCACCGGAGCAGGGTGCGTCCGCGATGATACAGTCGAATGAATCTGTCAGGATCTCTGAAAGTTCCCCGGGCCAGGCGCTTATGACCACAGTGTTGGTGAGACCCATCCGTTCAATATTGGAACTGAGGATACGGGCACGGCCGGCAACAGGTTCATTTGACACAAGCACTCCCGCTCTTGCGGCAGCCTGTGTGGATTTGCCTCCCGGCGCCGCACAAAGATCAAGCACCAGATCCGTTTCCTTTATGCCTGCACAGGCAGCTGTGACCATAGCGCTTGGTTCCTGTATATAAAAAACGCCGGCGTCGTGATAGGGAGACAGTCCCGGCCGTATAACGTCCTCCGAATAGTAGTACCCGTCCGGACACCAGGGCACAGGCGTCAGCTTCCATTCCCGGATCAGCTGCTCCCTCGTTTCTTCACGCACTTTTCGTATATTGAAGCGCAGAGCTTTCTCCGGAGGCATTTCATAACTACGAAGAAAGGCTTCGTAATCGCCCGATAACGAAACCTTCATACGTTCGAGATATTCTTCTGGCAGTTTGACCATGTTCACTCCATACAGAGACCGGGCAGAGCCACACGTACTCTGCCCGGTACAGACCGATCGAATATTATTTGAAGATCTTGAACAGGGTCCCAAGAATGCTTCGTCCGAGCTGGGCGCCCATGTTGCTGCCGATCTTCTTTCCGAAGGAACCGCCGAAGGTCGACCCGACCGCCTTGCCGACCTCACGTCCGACCGTGCCGGCGCCGGAGGAAAGCACCTGCTTGACACCGCCCGTGACCGCGTCCTTTTTCTTCTTCTCTTCCTTCTCGGCAGCCTTGGCCGCCTTTTCTGCTTCCTTGGCAGCTTCCTTTTCCGCCTTTTCCCTGTCCTTGGCAGCCTGGAACTCTTCCGCCGCAGCCAGGGCATCGTCATCCAGCTGCTTCTTGCGGCGCAGGATCACTTCATATGCCGATTCGGGATCCACCATCTCTCCATACTTTTCATTCATGTGGCTGTCGCGGATCACCGCTGCGCGCTCTTCATCGGAAATGATTCCCATGTAGCTCTCGGGCGGCAGGATATATGCATGCTCCGCCACCATCGGGATACCGCCGTTGTCCAGCATGGAAACGACCGCCTCGCCGACTCCGAGCTGCTGCAGCAACTCTGTCGTATCGAAAGCCGGGTTCTCACGGAAAGCATCCGCGGCAGCCCGGAGGGCCTTTCTTTCCTGCGGGGTATACGCACGCAGGGCATGCTCGATCTTGTTGGAGAGCTGCGCCATGACCGCATTCGGGATATCTCCCGGAGACTGCGTCACAAAATACACGCCGACGCCCTTGGAACGGATCAGCTTTACGACCTGCTCGATCTTCTGCATCAGTACAGGAGAAGCACTGTTGAAAAGCAGATGTGCTTCATCAAAGAAGAAGATCATCTTCGGCTTCTCCGGGTCTCCCACTTCGGGCAGCACTTCAAACAGCTCGGAAAGCAGATACAGCATGAAAGCAGTATACAGGCGAGGCTTGTTGATCAGCGTCTCGCTGTCGAGAATATTGATCACACCTTTGCCATTCAGGTCGCGGTTGAAGAAATCGGTAATATCGATGGCAGGCTCACCGAAGAACTGGTCGCCGCCCTCGGCCTCAAGCGCTACGATAGCACGGACAATGGTGGTAATGGTAGCTTTCGCAATGTGTCCGTACTCCATCTCGTAATCAGCAATGTGATCACTCACCCAGGTCAGCATGGCTTTAAGATCCTTGGTATCGATCAGCAGAAGTTCCTGGTCGTCCGCGATCTTGAAAATAACAGAAAGAACATCCGCCTGTGTATCATTCAGGCCGAGGCACTGTGCCAGCAGGTTGGGACCCATCTCGGAGATCGTCGTGCGCAGCGGGGTGCCCTTCTGACCATAGATATCATAAAAAACCGTCGGGAAGCTCTGATATTCAAAATCTTCACGGATATCAAAACGATCCATGCGCTTCTGCATGCCTTCATTGTCCTCGCCCGGACGCACCATGCCGGACAGGTCTCCCTTCACGTCAGAAAGGAATACCGGCACGCCCATTTTTGAAAAAGACTCTGCCAGGACCTTCAGGGTAACGGTCTTGCCGGTACCGGTCGCGCCGCAGATAAAGCCGTGGCGGTTAGCCATACGCGGATTCAGATAGAGCTTCTGTGTCAGTCCTTCTCCGGTTTTTGCGAAAAAGATCATATTATTGTCTACCATATCAGTTCCTCCTGATGAATAAACCATGTAATACGTGGATCCTGTTTTTCAGTATACCACACCTATA
The DNA here is from genome assembly GCA_017446045.1 of Lachnospiraceae bacterium. GTDB lineage: Bacteria > Bacillota > Clostridia > Lachnospirales > Lachnospiraceae > Avilachnospira. Next base: position 14,471 of record JAFSRP010000057.1, read on the forward strand.
GTCTGAAAGTCTACAAAAACGCTAGATATAGTACATATGCGTCAGCGCCTTCTTCGGCGCCGGCGGCTTCCGGAAGCCATGATGAAAAGGCACAGCAGTGTCATGCCGTAATAGAACCAGGTGGCGGGATTGGAATACCATGTGGTAAAAAACGCGAACAGGAGATAAAAGCAGAACTGTGCCCAGAATACATAGAGAACAGGAAGCCTTCTGCCTTCTGTGGCTACAAGATGCTCCAGCAGGGCTGCTGCCGCGCCCAGGATCAGCGCGAAGACCGCTATGCCTGCAATGCCGAAATCATAGTATGCATCATAGAACAGGGTGACCGTTGTCAGTTCCTCTTTCGTGACGTAAATGGGGAATGAAACCAGCTCGGGAAAAACGAATTTGAGTCCCGTCAGCGCAAACAGGGGGAACAGCATCCGCAGTCCATGAGTGTGAGCCGGCAGATCTCTTACCAGACAGTTGAAATTATCAAAATTATTGGCAATATAAATATAAGGCTGCGTCAGCCAGATCGGTGTATCCGGATTCTTCATCTCGAAAATACCGTTCAGGTATTCCACACTGTGAGCCCGTTCCACAGTAATAAACACGTACAGGGCAAGCACCATGAGAAAACCGGATATCCCCAGGACAGCGGTCCTGGCATTGAACAGCTTTGCAGGCCGGATCCCGCTCCTTCCCGCTGCTGTCATGACCGCCAGTATGATCGAAAAAATGAGCTGAAAACGGGATACCAGCAAAACAGGGATCATCAAGGAGATCGTAATGCATATCGCAGTATGAGCCAGCTCTCCCCGGCGGATCCGTCCGTCGCTCATCAGGAACAGGATCCCGAAGGACGGGACCAGTGCGGAAACGACAGTAAAATAATGGAGTCCGCTGATATGGAAATAGGAATAGGCATGCGGAGTGTCTTCCGTGAAGAGCGGAATATACCCGAGAACATGCGCCTCGATCAGCAAAGATGTGAGCGAAACGACTGTCAATACGTCCATGATCACCAGCAGGCGTTTGCGGAGCCGGTTGGAATACTGTCTGTCCGAAGAGTCACGGGAAGTCCACCCGCGGTTCAGGGGTGTATTCGCTGTTGAAAGGCGCACCAGAGATCCGCGGTTTTCCGAATCCGCAGGACCGGAAGGATCACGAAGAAGTAATACCGTCAAACCGTATGCGGCAGCAAATCCGAGAAAGGCGAGCGCAAGGCTGACCCAGGTCATCGTTTCCCACTTTACCTGAAGATGGGAAAGCTTCAGACAGGAAACGCCGGTTCCGCCGATCCATGACAAAGAAAAAAGAGCAGCCGGACATAAGCAGGAGCTGCTCCTGTGATAATTCTGATATGTGATCCATACCGCCGCTGCGATCAGGCAGGCACCGGCAGCTATATAAACTTCTGCATTAGACAGCAGAAACCCGAGAATAAACGCGATCAGGCCGACAGGTATTGTTTTATTCCAGTATCCGTTCTGCAAAAGACGACCTCTCCTGAATCACTCACCGGGACTGACGACCTCTTCACCGCCCTCAGCTTCCGAACCGGCCCCCGCTTCCGGCAGGGGTTCGATCACTGTCTGCACCGGCTCCCCAGCATTTCCCGGTCCATACTCCTCAGTGCCGGGATCAGCATCATTGCCCGGAACAGAGGCTTCCGGACTGTCATGGGTCTGTTCCTCTCCGGCCGTTTCCGGTGTTTCATAAACCTCTGCAGCGCTTTCATGGTCATCCTCATGCTCTTCGGGGACGTTTTCTTCACTGTGCTGGATCTCGCCATCATCCGCAGGCGCTTCTGTCTCCGGCGCGCTGATCACCGCTTCCTGAGAAGGCTGTGCCGCAGTGCTTTCGGGAACGCTTCCCCCGGCGGCGGGCGGTGCCTGTATCGTTGCTGCGGGAAGTCCGGCCGCACCCGGTATCAGATCGGTCTGCCGGGCGATCCTTGCCACGATAGATGCATCAGACTGCTGTACGAGATAGAGTCCCTCCGGCAGATA
>JAFSRP010000058.1 GCA_017446045.1 Lachnospiraceae bacterium
CCCATACCACAGGTAACGAATACCATATCCGCTCCCTTGAATGCCTGCGCCAGCTCATCGGAACTTTCTTCCGCTGCCTTCTCTCCGACCTCCGGTTTTGCACCGGCACCCAGTCCCTTGGTCAGCTTCTCACCGATCTGCATTGCAGTAGGAGCCTTGCAGAACTGCAGTGCCTGCTTATCGGTATTGACACCGATAAACTCAACACCTGCTACATTTTCATCGATCATGCGGTTAACGGCGTTATTGCCTGCGCCTCCGATGCCGACTACGATTATTCTTGCCGCTGATTCACTTTCCGGAATTTTTATTTCTAACATGTATTTGCCCGCCTTTTCAGAACTCATAATACTTCTTATTTAATATAAGCCGTTTAACATCATTTTTCAAGTTGTTTTGCAATAAAAACTGTCATGTTATTTCAAATCCATTATATTTCGTTTTTATCCGAATTATTTTTCGTATTCGCACTATCTGTCGGCCGCAGTTTAAAACTACTCGTGCTTCCTTTTTCTTTATCATTGTATGTGCTGAGATCCAGAACGCCCTGCAGCTCTCTTGCACGGATCTCGGGAAGCATGTCGTGCAGAACGGAGATCTTGGCCAGAATATCCTCATTGGTTCCGAAATAGACATCCACATCTCCGCCTGACAGTGAAATGGTAATGTTCCTGTACTCGTCAAATCGGATGGTTTCGCAGTCGATCTCATAAAGGCTGAACTGCTGTGTCAGATTCATGATCTCATTGAACAGCTGCGGACTTCCTGCAGGCAATTCCTTCCCCAGCACGACATGACCGAACTTGAGACCGGTGATCACCGGCACATCCTGCAGTCTTATAGGCGAGCTCTCGACCATCACCCCGTCTTTATCAAAGTACATATAATTGCTCATGTATACGATGCAGCCGATCGGATTCTTTTCATAAATGATCAGATCGCAGCTGAACGGGCCGGTCAGTATGATCTCGTAATCCTGCACAAAAGGCAGGCTCTTTTTTTTACCCCGGATGCGGTTGATAAGGCACAGTGCCGAGTTGCGGTCCCAGTATCCGCTGAATACCAGCGCTTCCGCCTGCTCATCGGTGTAGGTCTTGTTTCCCATCACATTGACATCACGGATACGTACGCGCAAAGCAACGGCCAGGATGATCAGTATGACCAGTATCACGGTCCACTGCCTGACCTTGCGTTGTTTTATATATAAAATATCTGCTTCTTTTGCAGTCATCAGACAGTGCCCGTCCGGATCTGGTGCGCTACACTGAGGACCAGCCCGATCTCCGCCATCGTGATCAGGACAGCCGATCCTCCGTAACTGATGAAGGGAAGGGTGACACCGGTATTGGGAATAACCATGGTGACTACGGCGATATTCAGGGCCACCTGCAGTCCCAAGTGTGCCATCACGCCGGCGCATATCATGGTGCCGAAAACATCCGGTGCGTTATACGCGATCTTATAGATACGGTAAATGATATAGAAAAACAGGAGAATGAGCGTAGCGGCGCCGATAAAACCGAACTCCTCACACACGATCGTAAAGATCATATCGTTCTGTACTTCCGGTATCTTCCCGAATTTCTGTATGCTCTCTCCCAGCCCATGTCCTGTCATACCGCCGGAACCAATGGCATACATGCCCTGCATGGTCTGATAGGCGTCTGCCTCAAAGATCTCAGGCGCAGCCCATCCCACGATGCGGCGCATCCAGTATTTTTCGGGGCGCGATGTCATGCCCCTTTCAATAATGACCCTGTGCAGCAGAGGTTTTGCTCCCAGAATACATCCCATTCCAAAAGTTCCTAGGAATGCGAAGACCGAATAGTTTTTGACCGCCACAAAGATCATTACCGCTGCGATCATCGCAACGATAAACGCGGAACTGATGTTCTGCTTGAGGATGAGCGCGGTCGGGATCAGGCTGAACCCGATGGCGCGGACGATATGCTTCGATTTTCTCATATTGGGTCCGTGTACGGAAATATAGTATGCGAGCAAAAGAATAAGGCCGACTTTTGCCACCTCGGCGGGCTGGAATGAAATACCGGCGATGGAGAGCCACCGTGTCTTGCCATGGGATGCCAGGCCGCTGATCAGTGTGACCAGCAGCAGTCCGCAGGAACCCAGATAGGCAGCAAAGGACATCACCATATTTTTCAGAAAACGGTAATCGATCAGGGAAAGAACGATCGCCACCAGAAGGCCGAAAGATCCGATGATCAGCTGGCGTTTGAAATAGTATTGTCCATCTCCCTTTTCCAGCATGGCCATATACTGGGAACTGGAATAGATCACCAGAAGGCCCAGGGCAAAAATAAAGATCACCCCGAACAGAAGACTGTAATCGTAGAAATGTTTCGGTTTGCGTACCGGTACCGGATCGGGATTCATCTGCTGCTGCATCTGCATCTGCTGCTGCGCGCGGATCTCATTGCGGTACATCGGCCGCTGCTGGCCCTGTGATGCCTGCGGCCGCGCACCACGCTGCGCGGGATGCTGCACAGACGCCGGGATCCGGCGATTCTGATGATGTACATATGCAGGCATCTTCGTGTCCTCCTCTCTCAAGAGAATCAACAGGTCATTTTATGACGATAACGCTATACTACTCAGCAGGCTGCGCAAAGCTTCGCTGCTTTTCTCAGCCCTCAAACGGAAGCAGTCCGGCTGACCTTACAGTTCTTCCACACATTTTTTGAAGATCCGTCCGCGTTCCTCATAGTTTTGGAACATCCCCCAGCTGGCACAAGCAGGGCTGAGTAGCACATAATCTCCTTCGTCAGCGAAGGAAGCACAGGCTTTGACTGCCTCACTCATGTCTTCCGCGTAGGATATCTCATCAAAACCATACTTTTTACAGCATTCATAGATCTTATCACGTGTCTCACCGAGAAGCACCAGTTTCTTGACCTTTCCCGGGAAGAGTTTGACCCAGTCATCGTATTCCGAATGTTTGTCATATCCACCGGCGATGAGGATCGTCGGACCGGGCATGGCCTTGAGCGCCTGTATCGCGGCATCGGGATTGGTTCCCTTGGAATCATTGTAATAGCGGACTTTGCAGCGTTCACGAACGAATTCGATGCGGTGCTCAACAGCCTTGAATTCCTTCAGTGCTTCCCGGATCTTATCCAGCGGCACATCCATCTTCAGCCCGACCGCGACCGCAGCCATCACGTTTTCGTAGTTATGTGTCCCGAGCAGCTGCAGTTCATGGACATCGATGACGACCTGTTCCTTTCCGTTTTCCCTGAGGAAGATGCAGTCGTCGCTCAGATACAGGCCGTTTCCTTCCGGTTTCTTCTGAGAAGAGAACCAGACGACCTTCGGCTTCAGGTCCTTACTCTTCCCAAAGCGCCTGAGTTCGGGATCCGAATAGTTCAGAACGATAAAGTCATCCCGGGTCTGGTTAATGGCAATCGCCTTTTTGCACCGGATATAATTGGTCATGGTCTTATGCCGGTCCAGATGATCCGGCGTAATGTTCAGGATCGCGCTGACATGCGGCTTGAACTCATTGATCGTTTCCAGCATAAAGGAGCTGACCTCCACCACGGTGGCGGACTCTTCCGTCGTACGCAATGCCTCTGCGGAAAACGGTTCCCCGATATTTCCGGCTACATGTACGTCATTATAATGTTTTTTCAGGATCTCGCCAACCAGAGCGGTCGTTGTGGTCTTTCCATTGGTTCCGGTTATCGCGGCAAGTTTTCCTTTGGAAGCCTGATAGGCCAGTTCCAATTCGCCGATCACCGGGACGCGCGCCCGGTCAAGCACGGTGATAAAGTCTGCCGTAAGCGGGATACCCGGACTTACGATAGCAAGATGTACGCCGCGCAGATTAACAGGACGCAGTTCTCCGCAGATGATCTGAATATGATCTGTCCGTTCGAACTGTGCCATGACTTCCTGCACATTCGTATCCTGGCTGCTGTTATACAGCAGTACTTCCCCGCCCATCTGCAGGACCATTTTTGCTGCTGCGATGCCGCTTTTGCCGGTGCCGGCGATAAACACTTTTCTGTTATCGTTCATGATATCCTCTATCTTCAGTAATCAGGTCAATGGTGCAGCACACCGATCAGAGCGGCGCTGCTTAACAGTATGGTTGCGATGGTAAAAGCAGCGACGATCCTGGTTTCCGAGTTTCCTAAAAGCTCAAAGTGGTGATGGATCGGCGCCATTTTGAAGAACCGCTTTCCATGGGTAGCTTTAAAATAGCCGACCTGGATCATGACGGAAATGACTTCGATCATGTAAATGAATCCGACCACAGGGATATATAGTTCGGTACCGCTGACTACGGCAGCTGCCGCTACAAAGCCGCCCAGTGCCAGGGAACCCGTATCACCCATGAATACCTTTGCCGGATACACATTAAAAAGAAGGAAACCCATCAGTCCGCCGATCACTGCGCCGGATACTACAGAGATCCCCGGCTCGGTTCCTGCCAGACCCAGTATCAGGAAAAAGGCCGCTGTCACACAGGTAACAGAGGAACACAGTCCGTCCAGTCCATCGGTAAAATTGACGCCGTTGTCTGTTCCGAGGACGACAAAAATGACAAAGGGGATATAGATCCATACCGGAAGATCAATATACAGTGCGTTTTCGGAGCTTCCCGTGAACGGGACCAGGATCCTGCCTCCCGGCTGACCGCCCGCTTCTCCGTGCATCCATACCCACAGGGCAAACACAAAAGTCAGGACCAGCTGCAGGATAAGCTTTTGCCGCGGGCTCAGTCCGTCAGATTTATGACGTTTGATCTTGAGATAATCATCCGCGAAGCCGATAAGTCCGAATCCCGCTGTCATCAGCAGGATCTGCAGCATTTCCGGTGTCGGTTTTCCTATACGGAGGGCTCCGATCAGACTCGCCGCTATGATCGCGATGAGGAACATGATGCCGCCCATCGTAGGTGTTCCCTGCTTTTTCAGATGGGACTGCGGTCCGTCGTCACGGACCTCCTGTCCGAACTTCAGACGATGCAGCATCGGAATGAACCGGGGTGCCAGAAGTACCGTTATGATAAATGCAGTTAATAAGGTCAGGAATGCCGCTTCAAGCCCTGTCATGTCCAGCGTCAGCTTCATTCAGTCTCCTCCTCTTCCCCGGAAGATCCTTCCGCAGGGGGCAGCTCCACTATCGGTTCATTGATGCCCGCATTTTCCGGAAGCATATAGGGCAGCTCGGATCCGTCATCTTCTCCCTCGATATATTCGTCTGATGCCCGTTCCGTGCTTTCCTCCTCCAAACTGTCAACAGATACCGTCTCATAAACAGGCTCTCCGTTGCTGTTGGTCAGGACATTGACCGTACCTTCCGGAAGCGTCTCCTCTTCTTCCGTGCTTCCTCCCGACCCCATCGTCTGATGTGAATCGCCTTCTTCAGCGGGAAGCAGCATATCAGCCACCTGATAGTCTCCCGCATCCGTTCCTTCCGGATAGATGTTCATTGCGGGGAGTGCCTCTGCCATGATCTTGGAAAAGATCTCCGAAGCAAAACTGCTGTGTGCTGCTGCTTCGCCGGGGAGTTTCGGCTCATCGACGATCACATAGCAGAGCAAAGCGGGATCTTCCGCAGGAGCAAATCCGCAGAAAGATACGACATAGGTTTTTGCTGCACGCGGCTGTTTCTGCGCCGTACCCGTCTTGCCCCCGACAGTATACCCCGGAACGCGGGCTGCCTTTCCTGTACCGTTTTCAACAGTTTCCACCAGCGCTTTTCTGATAAAGTCACAAGTCGATGCCGACACTGTCTCCCGGACAAGAAGCGGCTGGACATCTTCTTTGAGCGCCCCGTCTGCCGACAGGATCTGTTTCACCACGTGAGGCTTATAATAATAACCGCCATTCAGGATGGAGCAGTAAGCCGATGCCATCTGGATCATCGTACAGTTGAAGTTCTGTCCGAAGGAATTCGTTGCCAGCTGGGTCCGACCGATCTCATCCGTCTGGAAGCCCAGGTTCTCTGTGTTGGCCTCAGCCGGAAGATCGACACCGGTATACCCACCAAAGCCGAACAGACGCTCATACTTTACAAAGGTACCCGCTTTTTCCGCGAATGCGATATTCATCATGACCACATTGCAGGAATTGGTAATACCGCCGGTCACATCCAGAATGCCGTGGCCGTTCCGGTTGACACAGTTGATCTTCCAGGTATGGATGCCGTCCGACAGCTGCACGTTGCCGTCACAGCGGAAGGAATCATTCTCTGAGATCACATTTTCCTCCAGTGCGCCGGCGACTGTGAATATCTTCTGGGTGGAACCGGGTTCGTAAGTGTCACTGACACAGAGATTGCGCCAGTTCTGATACATGGCGATCGTTTCACCCAGCTTCATGATCTCTTCCCGGCTGTAATGATCCGGCACTTCCTTGCTGGTAATAGAAACTAATCCGGGATTTTTTAGTTTATAATCGGAAACTGCTTCGTTAATTCCAAAAGCATAGATTTCTTCCGGAGTATAGTCGCCTGTTGTGTTCGGGTTATTGAGATCAAAGGTCTTCGTGCTGGCCATGGCCAGGATCTCTCCGTTTTTGGGATTCATTACCACACAGGCTGCGGATTTGGAACCGATCTCGCCGTTCTTCCACTGCATTATGTATTTCTCGGCAATATTTTGGATCGTGGCATCGATCGTCAGTACCAGGCTGTCCCCATTGACAGCGGGGCGAATGACCTTCTCCAGATTGGCTTCATCATCCAGGTACCCGTACTCTCTTCCGTTCACACCGGTCAGGATGTCATTATAATACTGCTCCACACCTCCGCTGCCGTTCATGCCGTCCGAGGAGGCAAACCCGATGACACTGCACGCAAGAGAGTTATACGGATAACTGCGCTTGTAATTATCTTCGAACCAGACGCCGCGGATCCTGTTCTTGCCGATCACCGGATCTGTGCTGGCGAGAAACTCTTCATTTTTCCTGGTCTGATAGGCGACGAATTCCTGCTTTTTATCGTAGCTGACATTCTTCATGTACCGGATGTACGAAGAATTAGGATTGTTGCTGATCGTCTCGCGCAGGTCCTGCTCGTCAAAACCGAACTGCTCCACCAGTGCGGCGATCGTCGGTTCAATGACATTGCGGGTCTTCGTGCCATCCGCATTGATCCCTTCATAATCCCGCATCTGTGCAGGATCCAGGATGAGGATATAGACTCTCTCACTCGTCGCCAGGCGGCTGCCGTTCCGGTCATAAATATCCCCGCGCCGATACGGGATCGTCCGGGACTCATACTCCGACTGCCGCTGGTTCAGCACGATCTTGCTGTAGTTCTCGGCATTATCTCTCTGTATAAAAAAAATATGTATCAACAATGCAAATAATGCCAGTCCTATTAATACAACAGAGACTGACAACTTACCTGCCATATAGTCCATGAGCCTTTTCGGCCCTTTATCCCGCCTGTCAGTTCGCGGCTGGGAGGTCTTCATATTGTCTTACATACTCGCTTTCCGTTTTGTCATACTGGATGATATTGCTCTGCCCGACGCGGACCATCCCAAGTTCATTGACAGCCACGCTGTAAACGTAATTCAGGTCGACGGAAGTATCGATGCTGCGTTCCAGCGCATCGTTCTCCGTCCGCAGATTATCGAGGCGGGTCTCAAGCGTCTTAATGGTATCCATGTGAACATCCAGCGAAGACTTCAGACGCAGATAGTTATAGCCAATAAAAAGCGCGGCAACGACTGCTGCAAGCAGCATCAGCGTAGAACCGAATGTTATGGAGATAGACGCCGTCTGGGCTGCCTCCTGATAACGGACACGACGACGCGGCTGCGGCTGACGGGGCTGCGGGCGCGGTTCTGCCGTATAACGGCGCTGCGGTACGGAAACAGCACCATACTGTCTGGGCGGCACTGCGTGAGGCTGTGCCACTCTGACGGTGTTGCCATCCACATATGCGGTTGTGCGGTACCTGTTATATACAGGACGCTGTGTTCTGGCAGGCATGGTGTGTTCCTTCTTCAGTATGACTTCTGTTTATCAGCTGTTCTTTTCAAAGATCCGAAGTTTTGCGCTGTGTGCCCGGTTATTCTCCTCCAGTTCTTCAGCAGATGCCGTGACCGGTTTCCGGGTGATCACCTTTCCTTTCGGCTTTCTGCCGCAGACGCAGACCGGAAAGTCCTTTGGACAGATGCAGGGATCTTCCGCTGTCCGGAAAGCGTTTTTAACGATCCTGTCCTCCAGGGAGTGGAAAGTGATAATACATAACCGTCCGCCCGGAGTGAGCAGGTCGATCAGAGAATCGATCGAGTCCTTCAGGATCTCGAGTTCATGGTTGACCTCGATCCGAATCGCCTGAAAGGTCTTTTTCGCGGGATGTCCCTTTCCCTCCCGCATCTTTGCCGGAATCGCGCCCCGGATGATCTCCGAGAGCTCCAGCGTGGTCTCCACCGGCTTTTTCTGCCGGTACATCACAATATGTTTAGCGATATTCTTCGCAAACTGATCTTCACCGTAGTCCCGGATGATCCGGAACAATTCCGCCTCACTGTAGCCATTGACAATGTCTGCGGCCGTGAGTTGGTCCCTGCGGTCCATCCGCATGTCCAGCGGTGCATCTTCCCGATAGGAGAATCCACGGTCTGCTTCGTCGAACTGATGGGAGGAAACGCCGATATCAAGAAGCATTCCGTCCATGCTGCCGATCCCGAGATCCTGCAGGATCGAAGGGGTATCCAGATAGTTTCCCCGAACGATCGTGACCCGGTCCGCAAAAGGCTCCAGCCGTTTGGCGGCAGCCTCGACGGCAGCCTCATCGCGGTCGATCCCGACCAGTCTGCCGTCTAAGCTTAACCGTCTCACTATCTCGAATGAATGACCGGCACTGCCCAGGGTGCCATCGACGTAAATCCCGTTTGGCCTGATGTTTAAGCCTTCTATCACTTCCCGGAGCAGGACCGGTTTGTGTTCAAAGCTCATCTCAGTTCAAAGCTCTCCAGATGCCGGAGATCTTCCTCGCTCAGCTCATCGAAATTGATGGCGTTCATCTCATTCCACTGTGCACTGCTGCGGATCTCGACCCTGTTGCCGAGTCCCGTGACTGTGACATCCTTTCCGAGACCCACTGTATTTTTCAGCGGTTGGGGGATCAGGATGCGTCCCATCTTATCGACTTCACACTCGCAGGCATTTCCGAGGATCAATGCCTGTACCTGCATGCCCAGTTTATCTGTCATGGAAATGTTCATCAGCTTTTCCTGGATCGGCTCCCACCGCTGATAGGAATAGGCTGTAATGCAACGGCCGAACAATCCCCGGGTAATCACAAAGGAATCACCCAGATCCTCGCGGAATTTGGCAGGGATCGTGACCCTGCCTTTCGCGTCGACGGAATGATTGTATGAACCGATTAACATTTGATATTTCCCACAATTTTACACTTTTTGACATAAAATGACATTTTTTGCCACTTATGAATCCAATTTTATAGAAAATTCATCAAATGTCAAGGGCTTTAAGTGGCTTTTTATTAAGGAATTTTTCAAAAATATGTAATAGAAAAAGACAGACACAATATCTTGTGTCTGTCTCTTTCCCGAACAAGGAAACGCTGTTCTCCTGTTATCTTATCATTTCTTTTTCCAGGCTTCGCTTCTTTCAAACATATCCAGCAGCCGGGCATCGATCTTGCCTTCGCCGCACATGCTCTTCAGGATGGAAAACGCCTTTTCGGGCGGCATGGGCGGCTTATAGGGGCGGTCCTCCGCCGTCAGGGCGTCATAAACATCCAGGATCGTAAGAAGCCGCACCTCATCGGGGATATCCTTGCCGGATACATGGTTTGGGTAACCGGAGCCGTTCAGCAGTTCATGATGCATGGACGCCCAGGCAGGAACCCTTTCATAATCACCCTCAAAGACCATCTTGGAAAGCAGACTGCCTGTATATTCGACATGCCGTTCGATCTCTCGTCTTTCCCCGGCAGTGAGAGTTCCCCGTCTCACCGTAATTGCCGTCAGTTCTTCTTCATTTAAAAGAGAAGTTTTTGTCCCGTCCGCCTTCTGGATCTGCATCTTTCCGATCTCATTCAGCTCAGCGAGCATTTCATCTGTCAGAAATCCTGCCCCGTCTGCTTCCAGGATCAGCTCCCTGGCGCGCGCGAGACGGGATTCGGCTTCCGTAGGTCCGGAGACCGCTGTGCCGGAATCCTGCCCTGCCGTCATGCCGCCAGGCTCTCCGGCCTGCGCTTTTTTATATGCCTCAGCCTGTTCTGTCAAGACCCTGATCCTTTCCATCAGCATCGCCGTTTCGATGCGGTTTAGGACAGCTTCTTTGCGGCTGCCAAGGCGCGTGGCCTTGTCCATGATCTCCAGAGGAATGATCAGCTTGCCGATATCATGCAGCCAGATACTCATCAGGAACGGGTCTTTTTCCGCTTCCGGGATCTTCCAGCCTTCCTCCGACCGGTCCAGCCATTCGATAAACCGTTCCCCGTACCGCACCATGCTCCTGGTGTGATTCGCGTTATAAGAACTGCGGGCGTCGACCGCGTCCACCATCACTGTTACAAAGGAATGAAGGATATCGGAGACCGCCTTTCCTAGGCGGTTATTGTTCAGGATGACCGCAGCCAGGGAGGCGAGTGCCGCAATGAGCTCCTCCCACTCTTTTTCAAAAGGTATAACATTGCCCTGGGCGTCCTTCGCGTTGATGAGCTGCATCACACCGATGTTCCGTCCCTTTTCATCTTCCATGGGGATGACCAGCATGGACTGCGTGCGGTAATTATTATAGCGGTCGTATTTTTCCGCGCCTGAAAAATCATAGGTATCGGACGTATAGATGTCTTCAATGTTGATCCTCTTGTGATCTATGGCTGCGCAGGCGCATACATGGCTCCTTGTCATGGGTACCGGCGGCGCGATGTCCTCACTGCCGGTCATCAGCTTATGGAAGCTCTTTGAGAGAGTCACCATATCATAAAAATGAAGTCCGTCCTCCTCTCGGATGTAGACGGTTCCGCCGTCGCAGTTCGTGATGTTCATCGCCTCGGTCAGAATCAGATCCAGGAGTTTCGCGGTATCCTTTTCCGCGGACATGGCAATGGCGACCTGGATCATCCGTTCCAGAGAATACTTCATAACAGGATGACCTCCCTTTCTTTTTTACAAAGCCAACACTTTCTTCCGACCGTGTTCCGTTTTCTGGCAGCTGTTTTATATCTGTCTCATTCACGCCGCAGTGAGTCCAGTGTCAGTACTTCAAAACCTTCTGCCTTGCCTTTCAGCCTGATCGAAGACCCGAGAGAGGTGACCCCGGCCCGGTCGCCGAGCATATCCGCAACCACGCGGGATATCAGCACCGTACTGCCAGGAGCGTTTGCTTCCAGGCGGGCAGCTGTATTGACGGTATCACCGATAGCCGTGTAGTCCATACGGCGCGGAGCGCCGATATTACCTACTACAGCCGGTCCGTAATTCACTCCGATCCCGAAATCGACCGTACGGCCAAACCGACTCATCAGTTCTTCACCCAGCGCCTTGGAGCCATCTACCATATCCATGGCGGCACAGCACGCCAGATAGACCGGATCTTCCTGCTCCACGGGGGCATTCCAGAATGCCATCGTACAATCCCCGACAAATTTATCAAGGGTCCCGTGATTTTTTATGATGCACTCTGTCGTAAGCGTCAGGTATTTATTAATGATCTCCACAACTGTCGGCGGATCCAGCGCTTCGCTCATGCTTGTAAACCCGCGGACATCTACAAAAAGCACCGCAATATTATACATCTTGCCGCCGAGTTCCAAAGCGCTGCTTCCCTGATCCAGAAGTTGCTTCATGACAGCGGGATCCACGTAATGACCGAAGGTATCGGTCACTCGTTTTTTCTCCAGCTGGGACCGCACGTAGTTGACGGCAACAGAACCTATAAACAGTACAGTGACCGACAGCGGCACCCAAAGTACATGCAGGATCAGTCCGCCCTTCTCATAGAGAAGCTTTGCCGCAGCCAGCCATCCGAAGGTGACCAGGAGCCATGCGGGCACGGTCTGACGAAGGGGACGGTCCCGGAAACAGATCATCATTCCCGCGGAGATCAGGAACAGCAGAAGAAGCTGCAGGCCTTTCGGCACTTCCTCAGGGTAAAAGCCGCGTTCAAAGGCTTCTATCAGATTGGCATGGACCTCCACTCCGTACATCGGCTCGGCATGGGATATGGAGGTGCGGTATTCATCCTGCATGGCAGCGGCATATGGGCCGATCAGGACGATCTTTCCGGCAAATACCTCCGGAGGAATGCTTCCGTCCAGGATCTGTGCTATGGAGATGCTGTCGGAATATCCGCCCGGTTGTTTGGTGAATGGAATATAGAAGAATCCTCCTTTGGTTTTCGGCGCGGGATTCGGCTGAATCCCCATATACTTACAATACTGTTCATAAACAGCCCGTGAAAACGAATCAACACGCCCCAGGTCCTGTACATCTTCAAAAAGGAGCGCATGACGGAGGACCGCATCCCCGTCTTCCATTGTATTGATATGACCGACCCGGGCTGCTGCCTTAAGTGCCGGATAAGGTTCCTCAAACGTCAGTACCGTCCGGTTCTGAAGATAAAAGATCTCTCCCTCGTCCACCAGTGTGGTACCGAAAACAGCTGCTCCCGCAACGACCACATTGCCCGCATCCGCGGCAGCCGCCGCCAGCGCTTCATCCGCTTCCGGATCACTTCCCTCGCCTGTGTACAGCACGTCGATGCCGATCACGGCAGGCTTTGATCCGTCTTCGGCACTGTTCAGAGACTCCAGGACAAAAGCCATCACAGACCTTGACCACGGCCAGGGACCCAGCATATCTATCGCATCTTCATCGATCTGTATGATCATGATATCAGCATTCCCGGCCCGTTCTTCCTGATAAAAGGCATCCGATACGGTGCCGTCAGGTACCAAAAGAAGGCGGCCCGAGGCGACCCATGTGATCGCCGCCGCGACAAGGAAAGCTATAATGATCTGAATCGTCCGGTCTGTTTTTTTCTTCATATTGTGTAACGGCCTTTACAAACCCTCCCCGGACACTGGAGATGCCCGGGGAGTCCTGCTCTGTATTCTCTTATACTGCGCGGTGCTGCCTTTCCGGCGCCGGTCAGTCTGTGTAATTGGAAGAGGTTGCCGGATCGGAAGATCTTTTTTCACTCTTCGTCTCTGCTCCTGAAGGATCAGACCGTGTATCATCTTCACTGTCCGCAGTAACCGTTTCCTTCCCCGCTGAGGCAGCGGCTTTCTTCCTGTTCACCGCCGGGTATGCGTTATCCGCGGCCGCGTTATTAGTTGCAGCCCTATTACCCGGCGTTGTATCCGTGATCGTAACTGTCACATCGGCATATATCATTGAGAAATCAATATCTGTATTCTGATCTCCTGCCGCTAATTCAATATTGCCACGCCTGAAAACATTGCCTCTTTCAGTTTCTGCTACTGTAAAGGAAAATGTCCTGTCTGCGGTACCGGTATTATACAGCATGACCATGACTTCCTCATCCTGCTTTGCCGTGTCAGAAACTTCACCTTCCACATAGACGGTTGTCGATATATCGTCAAGATCATTTTCACCCGCGCCTGTCACTATTATCTTAAAGGCCGGTTCCGGACTCAGTTTATAACCATCCCCGTCCGGGATTAAGATCCATCCGGGAAGAACAATGTCCGTTGGCTGTTCGGTGGTGCCGGTCCTGAGCACTGTGCCTCCGTCATAGGACAGCGTTCCCCCGCTGGTGCCTGTAGCCAGTACAAATCCGGTTCCGTTGTTGGTGATCGTACCGCCTTCCAGGAATACCGTATCCAGCGAGTCGGTGCTGATCTCCAGCGCGGCCTCCGTGCCGCTGTATGTAATGCTGCCCCCCTCTATAGAGACCCAGGTAACTTCATTAAGAACGACCCGTCCGTTGACCGTACCGCCTGTCATAATGAATGTGCCGACTGAAGCGGGAGTTAAACCGTTTATGGTGCCCCCGTTGACAGTAAGATTTTCTACATCGACGCCTGACAGATCCGCGCTGAAGGTGCCGCCGTTGATTTCAATCGAGTCAAACGAACCAGTAAGACTGCCGCCGAGAGCGCCTTCGTCAAGCTTCAGACCACCGCCTGTGCTGCCTCTGATCGTACCATTTAAGCTGCCGCCGGAAAGTTCAAGAGTGCCGCCGCCAAAAACAACAGTATTGTTAAATTCCCTTCTGACGGTCAGCGTACCGCCCAGCAAGGTGACCGCCCCGTCGGCCGTACCGCCGCTGACGGTGCTTGTGCCGCCGCTGAATTCCAGATCTCCGTTTACTGTACCGCCGCTGAGGGTGCATGTTCCGTCACTGATTGCCAGATTGCCGCTGACGGTGCCGCCGCTGAGGGTGCATGTTCCGTCGCTGAGTTTCAGGCCTCCGCTGACCGTACCGCCGCTGATCGTACATGTTCCGCCGCTGATCTCCAGATCTCCGCTTACGGTACCGCCGCTGATGGTGCTTGTTCCGCTGGCCGCTGAGAGATTGCCGCTGACCGTACCGCCGGTGATCCTGACCGCGCCCTGGCCCTGAACGCTTCCTGAGAATACGCCGCTGTTCATGAAGACAGAGCCATTCCTGCCTGTATATCCGCCGGAGGCTACTGTCCGGCCTTTAGAAGTGTTATTAAAGGTTCCGGTATTTGTCAGCATTCCGGATACTTTAAGCGTGTTGCTGCTGTTGACCGTGATCGTGCCATTATTCGTGACTTCATCGCCCAGGTCAGCTGTTCCATTCACAGTCAGACTGCTTCCGTCACGAACACTCACCGGCACCCCGGAATTCGCGGTAAGTGTCGTGCCTTCCGGAACAGTCATTGCGATATCTATATCCAGTGTGTTGTCATCTCCGTTCCCCGGATTAAGGATGACCTGGTCATAATTACCGCTGTTCAGATAATCGTGTACTTCCTGCGCCGTGACCTTCATGGTCAGGGTAAGAGTACGGCTCGGAGCCGTTGTTGTCTCGGAACTATTATCCTCTTCATTCCTTTTGCGCTCCCAGACAGGATCCAGGGAAATATGGTTTTCCTGCGCGTCCTCCGACTTTTTGATCACATCCAGGATTTCAGACATCCGCTGCTGATCTTGCTTGATCCTCTCGTCCGCCTCTTCAGCTGTCAGATCTCTGAGATCGATCCCCGATTCGTCATAGATCTTCTGCAGCAGTTCCGTATCTCCCACAAGTTCTTTCAACACAAAACCCGGCACATCTTCCCGTGTAAAACGGTTGATTATGATATCGCACTGATCTACCGGATTTGCGGGATCATAAACTATAAAATCCGCAGTTTCTCCCGCATACAGCACTGTAGTTTTGGTCTGGCAGGTGATCGGATTGGTCACACTGACTTCAGCGCGGCCTTCCAGCATATACACCCTTGTGGTCCTTCCGTCAATGATCTCGACCCACCCGCACGTACCACGGATGCCCATCACCATAGATGAAGTGCGGATATTGAGGCTTTCATCCGATGTCAGCGGCCTTGTGATGTTGAAAAACAGATTTCCTGAATTCAACATGACTTCCAGTTTTTTGCCGTTCTCCCTCAGCTCCACTTCGCTGACGGCATCCTCTTTGATCGCTTTTGTCTCGTCAAGATCAAACCAGGAATAGCTGGCCTCCCCGGTCTCTATGTGAGTGCCGTTTGTCAGCCGCATATTTGCCTGCTTGAAAACAGCTTTTCCCGCGCTGTTCGTCAGCATTACACTTCCTTCTGTCTTTGCGAGGCGGATCGTAGTGGCTTGCGTATCCTGTGTCTGAAAAGGGTTCAGGACTTCTGCATCCGCCGCTAAGGGGACAGATGCTGTGATCATACAAAGAGCCATCAGGAATGCGGCTGCTTTTGTCAGATTTCCGCTAATGGCACTGTGTATCTTTTCAGTTAATGCATTTATGATATTCATGGTTTCCTCTGCTTTTCATCCTGTCAGACTTCGATGAATGATCCGGTTATTAAGGATATTTTCCGCCTGCCCGGCCTCATAAAGAGATAATGAAGATTTTTTTTGAAAAATTATCACAGACGTATAGTTTATTATTCATGACGCAGAGGCCTCTCGGTGAGACGGGGTAGCTCCTGAGAGCAGAGCTGCTTCTGATTGCCAGCGTCTCTACTATGCCGCCGCGGATCCTTCTTACGGCTCCGTTTGCAGTATCCGAGATATAGACCGTTCCGTCCGGCCCTACTGTAATGCCCTGCGGAGCTGAAAAAGCCGCCGAGGCAGCCGGGCCGTCCACATACCCGTCAGTTCCCGAACCGGCGAGATGTTCGATCTTGCCGTTTCCATATATTTTCAGGACCCTGTTGGCACCGGTCTCGACAACGTAAAGCACCCCCTGGAACCAGCAGATCCCTGTGGGAGTTTCCAGCTTATCGGCCAGTGTCCGCACATACCCATCAGGGGATATGAGCCTGACAGCTCCATTATTCGTATCGGAAACATAAAGATTACCGGACTCATCCGCTGCCAGGCCCGTCGGATTGGCATATACCACTCCCATATCGTTCATGACCAGGCGTTCCTGCGTATCCGCGTTGACGGTCTCCGTCCGTTCCGGCCGCAGCAGACGCACTGCATTGTTGTCGGCATCCGATATGGCATATCCATCAAGAAACGGAGCAATACCCCAGGGTTCCTTGAACAGACTTTTCTCATGCGCTGCGTCATTATACCCTCCCAGCGGTTCCTGGTATGGGTCTTTCACGCTTTCTGCTCCCGCGTAAACAGAGCACACCCCGTCCTGCACTTTCCATATCTTTTTGTTGTAGGTGTCGGTGACCAGGAGAGCATTGTCCGCTGTCCGGATGATCCCGCTGGGAGCGCAATCCACATTCATGGCTGTCAGTACTTCATGATCCAAGGTATAACTGATCACGATCGGGTCTGCGGCAGCTGCGGTAATCGTAATAACTGCCGTCAGTATCATCGCAGATAAAGCAGCCGCGGTCTTTTTGATTCTGACTTCCTTTTTTCGTAGTTTCATAATTATCACCAAATGATTAAAAAAGCTGTGCGCTGTTATTGTCAATTATAAGAATAAATATACTATCACAAAATTATCATACATTAAAAACACTCAAGGCGCAAATAGTTTTAAAAAAGCGTATTTCTCATTCCAAAAAGGCGCCCGTCATACGATCCGGGTGCCTTTAAAAAAAAGAACAGTTGTATTCATTACATCAAGGGAGAATTGACAGATCTGCAAAAACAGACATCAGGTATTTATACGTTGAATCTGAAGAGGATCGTATCGCCATCCTGTACGACGTAGTCCTTGCCCTCGGAGCGGACCAGACCTTTCTCCCGGGCTGCGGAAAGAGAGCCACAGTCCAGCAGATCCTGATAGTTGATGACCTCGGCACGGATGAAGCCGCGCTCAAAGTCGGAATGGATCTTGCCGGCTGCCTGCGGAGCTTTGGTACCCTTTTTGATGGTCCATGCCCTGGTCTCCTTCTCGCCTGCGGTCAGGAAGGACATCAGACCCAGCAGATCATAGCTTGCCCGGATCAGCTTATCCAGGCCGGACTCGGTCATGCCGAGCGTCTCCAGGTACTCCGCCTTCTCTTCATCGTCGAGTTCCGCGATCTCTTCCTCGATCCTGGCAGAGATCACAAACACGCCGCAGCCGGTCTCCTTTGCATATTCGCGGACGCGCTGTACATACTCATTGGAGGCACCGTCATCCGCCAGATCCTCCTCGCCGACATTTGCCGCAAAGATGACCGGCTTGGTGGTCAGCAGAAACAGGGAATCGATGAATTTCGCTTCGTCCTCGTCTTCCGGCTCTATGGTGGAAGCTGCCTTGCCTTCCTCGAGGACAGTCTTGATCCTGCGCAGGGTCTCCAGCTCCTTTTTGGCGGTCTTATCATTATTGGCAGCCTTAGCTGTGCGGGAGATCCGTTTCTCCAAAGTCTCCAGATCCGCAAAGATCAGCTCCAGATTGATGGTCTCGATATCGCGGATCGGATCCACGGAACCTTCTACATGGATGACATTGCTGTCCTCAAAGCAGCGGACCACATGCACGATGGCATCACATTCCCGGATATTGGCCAGGAACTGGTTGCCGAGACCTTCGCCCCTGGAAGCACCCTTTACCAGACCTGCTATATCGACAAACTCGATCACAGCCGGTACCGTGCTTTTGGAATTATAGAGAGCAGTCAGCTTATCCAGTCTCTCATCCGGCACAGCTACTACCCCTACATTGGGATCGATGGTGCAGAACGGATAGTTTGCGGACTCTGCGCCCGCCTTGGTAATAGAGTTAAACAATGTGGATTTTCCCACATTCGGAAGTCCGACGATACCCAGTTTCATTTATATCACATCTCCTTTTAGACAGAAGTCTGTTCCTATCTGTTTACTGTTGACGCAACTGTTAATGTATCATGAAAGAGCGCTTTTCTCAAGCCATTTTGAGGTTTGTGGCCGTACATTTTTAAACTCTTTTCCCCTTGATAACAGATAAACAATCAGCTCCCTCTGTGCTATAATATGGCATAGGATCTGATTATTGAGTATAGTATTAAACCTTCAACTGGGACATCCGGAGGAACTCACCTTGGAAACCTACCGTGAATTTTTTGATAAGCTGCAGCATCTCCTGAATGATATCGACCCGGAAGTGCTTTCCTACGATCAGAATGAATTCTGGATGATCGAATCCGATTACGAATTCATCGAGTATTATGCCGCTAAAAACCGCCTGATCAATACAGCAGTCGCACTGCCGCTCGCGCGCGGTCTGCATAACGGTGCGCATCGCAAGGCGACCATTGTCCGGGATGACGTTTCCTACCGCCTTCCCTATATTATTCATCCACTGGAGGTATGCCGTTTCCTGATCGAACTGAGCATACCCCTGCTCCCGGAGGAACAGGATATACTTTTCGCTTCCGCCCTCTGTCATGACATGATCGAAGATGTGGAGTTTGCCAATGGCGGGACGGAGCTGAAGGACATATATCATCTGGATCCCAGAGTCTATGAAACTGTGAAAGCCGTCAGCAAGCGCCGGGATTTTACGGAAGAGGAGGAGCAGGAACACTTCCACAATATTGCCATGAATAAACTTGCCATGCTGGTCAAGGTCGCTGACCGCGGCAACAACGTGGAAGACCTGTATAACCGGTCATCATGGAAGGTACACGAATATGTCGGTGAGACCAGGCAGTATTTTTTTCCGATGCTTTCCTATGCTGCGGAACATTATAAAGACATCCGGCCTGCCGTCAGTATTCTCCGTGACAAGATCTATTCCCTCACCAGCGCGGCAGAATTTCTTGTCAACCGGTATGATCAGCACGAGGCCAAACTGAAGGACATCATCGCGGAGCTCCGAAAAGAAAATGAAGAGCTTCGAAAAGCCTGGAACGAGCGGTGGCATGAGGCTCTGGCAGCAGAGCAGGAAGTGAGGCAGTGAATGGACCGGATCGAATATCTCTATGAGTTTATCAGCAGCTACATCGAGGAGCAGGATCTCCCCTGTTCCCGCATTGCGATCCGGGCTGCACGGGAGGAGCTGGAAGGCATCATCCGGAAAAGCAGGATCTTTGACCGGCAGGGCGTACTGCGGCAGACATACTTTGAACACTGTCTCATCGTAACGAAGCTGCTGATCGATCTCAATATCCCTGTCTCTCATGACGAAGCCGATATCATTATCGCCTCCGGCCTCTGCCACGACATGATCGCGCATGCGAAATTCCCGAAAAAGGGACTGGAACTGACCGAGGACTACCATCTGGATCCACGTATCTATGAGATCGTACGGGTGACGACCAAGACCGGTGTCCGGACCGAAGCCGATCTGCAGCAGCATTATAATGAGATCAGCCGGAACCGGCTCGCAGTCCTTGTCGCCATGGCTGACCGCAGCAACCTGGTCGAAAACGTCTATGCTCTTTCGATCTCGGAAGCTCTCGATTACATTCGTGAGATCCGTGATTACGCTCTTCCCATGTGTGTTTTCGCGCTTGAGCATTATCCGGATATCCGGCTGCCGGTCAAGCTTCTTGCAGACAAAGTGCATAACCTGATCGATGTCACCGATATCATCTCCCGCAGATACCAGGACAAGGAAACCGCCTGCAAAAAAGAGATCCTCTCCCTGCGGGAAGAAAACGCGAAACTCCGGAGTATGATCGCCTCTTTCTGAGGCTGCACCCCGATTTGACGCGTGATATCCATAAACGGAACAGAATGTACTGAACTGATCGTGATCATTTTTATCAGTTTATCATCTCAATGAATGGAAGCAGGAATGGATCAGATCAAAAAACTGCTGAAAAAAGAGCCCATGCTCACCGTCTCCCTTATTGCTGCCGCTGCAGCGCTGGTCATCACACCGCCGTCACCGGAGCTGCTTGGAGAGATCGACTGGCATACACTTGCCACGCTTTTCATGATGCTGACCGTGCTGGAAGGCTTCAAGAAAGAGCAGATCTTCTGGCCGGTGCTGCGTCTGGCAGGCGGGATCGGTTCCATGCCGCTGCTCACGGCTTTCCTTGTGTTCGGGGTTTTCTTTTCTTCCATGTTCGTGACCAATGATGTTTCCCTCATCATTTTCGTTCCGTTGACGATCATTCTGTTCCGAACCGGCAGGAAGGAACATTACATCCTTCCCGTCATATCCATGGAGAATATCGCGGCAGTCCGCGGGTCCCTGCTTACTCCCTTCGGCAGCCCGCAGAACCTGTTCATCTTCGGACAGTCGGGAGTATCTGCCGGAAGATTTATCCGCTATATGTTTCCCATCTGGATCCTTTCAGCAGCCCTGCTGATCGTTTTTATTCTCGTTCTTTACAGAAAAGATCCCCGTGAAGGAACGGGGATCGGTACAGTGGAATCCTATGGCAGGCCGGATCCGGCCGGCAAGACACGGCGGTATCTCTATCTGGCACTCTTTGGCATGATCATATGGACGATCGTCAGCCGGACAGGGTTTTGGCCTTTTGCGGTACTCATCGTCGCAGTCTCGGTATTCATGGCAGACAGAAGTCTGATGGCAAAAACAGACTATGTCCTTCTGCTGACCTTCCTTTGCTTTTTTATCTTCTCCTCCTCGATCGCGGCCAACCCCGGGATCTCAGCTTATCTGAAAGGTGCGGTCGCACATCATGAGTATGCCTGGAGCATTCTTTTGAGCCAGGTGATCTCAAATGTACCTGCTGCCATCGTACTGTATCCTTTTGCAGTCAACAAAGGCGCTCTGCTCTACGGCCTGGATTCCGCCGGTCTCGTCTCTCTGATCGGTTCGCTGGCATCCGTCATCAATTACCGCATCTATGTCAGGGAATATCCGGGAAAAGGCGCGGCATTTATCCGCACCTTCACCCTTGTGAGTCTTGCCTTTTTTGCGGTCGTCGTGATCCCGGGACTGCTGATCAGCCGGATACCGCTGTAAAACTATCGGAAATCATATCTGACGATCGCGCAGTTTCGTACGCCAAACGCTGCGAATTCTTCATTTGTCATTTCGTAGAAGTAGGAATTCAGCACACGCGCGATCCCATTGTGAGCCACTAAAATATAAGTTTTCCGGTCCGACTCCTGTTTCAGATCATCCAGCAGGTTGTAGATCCTCTGGCAGACCTGCATCATCGACTCTCCGCCTTCAAAACGGTTCATGAACTGCTGCTTTGCCAGGAAGAATTCTTCCCCGTTCCTCGGCGTAGACTCATATTTGCCGAAATTCTGTTCCGTCAGCCGGGGTTCTGCTCTGCGGGGGATACCGGTGAGCTCCGAAATATGTCTCGCGGTCTCTGCCGCGCGCACCAGCGGCGAATACAATATCTCATCCGCAATGATCCGCAGTCTTAAGATCTCCCTGCCGGTCTCGATCGCCTGCTCATGTCCCAGAGCTGTCAGTTCTATATCCGTCGCCCCGCATATCTTGTTTTCCACATTCCATAACGACTGTCCATGCCGGACAAAATATATATGTCCCATACACCGCTCCTATGATCTTATTCGTCATGAACCGTTCTTTACCCGTGGAACCTGATGCGATAGGCAATATGCTTTGTCTCTCCGGGCGGAAGCTGTTCCTCGCATACCTTATCACAAAGCGCTCCGGCAAACCCTTTGTCATCCGTACGTCCGCACCAGGGTTCAAGACAGATAAAAGGTCCTGCATCATTCGCCCAGACGGCAAGGATCGGAAAATCCTCGCAGTAAAGCGACACCCACGGTATCCCGTCCGGACGCACAAGCTCCACCGCGGAGACCTGATGGTTTTCAAAGATCCAGGTCTCAGGCAGGCTTTTTCCATACGGAGCCATGAAGTTCTGCAGCTCCAGTCTGTGCAGGGTCTCCGGGATCGCGAATCCGGCGGGATCGACACTGATATAGTTCAGCTGCGTCTGCCCGGGGAAGCCCAGAAAACAGTCTTCCTTCTTCGCATTTTCAGGCGGCAGAAAGCCAGGGTGCCCTCCGATGGAATAATACATAACTTCTTCCCCGGTATTGCTCACTTCCCATTCAACGTGGAGCAGGCGGGGATCTGTTTTATCAAGCCGGTGCCGCACAAGGAGACAAAAATCAAAGGGGTAGATCTCTTTTGTGGACCTGGTGGAACACAGGACATGACTTACCGAATCCGACGTTTCTCCGGTACAGACGAAGTCCAGATCACGGGCAAAGCCATGCTGGGTCTTCATTTCGTACTCCCTGCCCTTCCAGCGGTATTTGCCCTCTGTTACCTTTCCCACAAAAGGAAACAGGATCGGCGCATGTCGGTTCCAGATGGAAGGATCCGCATTCCAAAGACGCTCACACCCCGTCCTTTTATCCCATATCCTGCTAAGCTCCGCACCTTTATCCGCTATTTCGACATACAGCTCCTGATTTTCCAGAATACGCATTTGGGGACTCCTTTCATTTTCTATTAACGAAAGCCCCCATGGAAACGCTTTCCATGGGGGTCGTGTCCGCAGACGGTGGGATTCGAACCCACGTGTGGTTGCCCACAAACTGATTTCGAGTCAGCCCCGTTATGACCGCTTCGATACGTCTGCATTTGATACGTGTTCTATTTTATGCAAGACGCTGACGGAAGTCAAGGCTTAAAATCCGCGATTATGGGTCCATTCACCAAGGCTGCCGGGAAGGAAGTCCCAGCTTCAAAACATCAGCCTGGGTCAGGGCAGCCGGCATCTGCCGCACAGAACGTAATTACGTACCGAGTCCAGCCAGAA
The DNA here is from genome assembly GCA_017446045.1 of Lachnospiraceae bacterium. Classification (GTDB taxonomy): domain Bacteria; phylum Bacillota; class Clostridia; order Lachnospirales; family Lachnospiraceae; genus Avilachnospira. The sequence continues at coordinate 23,221 of JAFSRP010000058.1, forward strand.
ATACAGGCATTCCGGCTCCCTGACTGTTATCATATCCCACAGTCCGGGACAATCCGGCGCTATCTCCGGAAACAGGTTTTTCTCAGAGTCCAGCAGGCCGGGATCATACCGTAAGGTCCTCCGGTCATTCCAAATGGCGCTGTAGCTTATTTCTGCCTCTACCATATCCTGAAACATATGGCTGCCATAGCTTAACTCCGGCATGAATCCGGCGCGGCTGTCGGATATCTCACATATCTCCGAAAAACAGGAGATATCCGCAAACTGTGTAGGGATCCCCAGCTCAGGGGAAGAAGTTCCGATCCGGCCGGGCGCCATGAGAAGCATGTTTTTACCGCTGTCCCTGTAGTACCTGTTGATATTCCCGACAGCTGCCGCCACCTCATATTTCCGGGCGTAAGGATATTCATTATATTTTGCCGGATCGATCTGAACGACAACGTCAACTTTTCGTTTTCTGGAAGATCCCATGGAAGCGGACTGCAGCTCGAAAAATGCCTCACTGATCTCGGGGATCTGTGCGGATCCGGCATCGCCCTTGCGTCCCTGATACAGTGGCCGGCACTGCAGGAGGTTCACGACGAATTCCTCGTTTTCATCCATATTGACCGTATATTCTATATCGACCGGCGTCCCGTAGACCCGCTCGAGTGTCTTCAGGATACTCTGCATAAGTCCGGTAAACATCCTGTTTTCAAGCACCCTCTGGAGACTTACGAACCAGACATTCTCGTAGATCCCTCTGTCCCTGAGCGCCATTTCTTCCTCATGGTCATGTTCCAGCACGATCTTTTTATACCATAACGGAAGATCCGGAAGCAGCTCCCGGAGAGAGATCTCACGATACCGGTTTTCCCGACAGTCAAGAACATCAACGTTGTGCTGTGAGAAGCGCTGTTTCTGTGCTGCCGTAGTATAGACCGTTATGGAGGGACGATCCAGGTTGGCAAGCCTCGGATAGTCTTCCTTTGTCCTGTCAACGGCTTTCGTACCAAGTCCGATCACAAGCCGCAGCATGCCGGCAGCGGGATCCATGTCCGGGATCCACTGGTAAGCACTGTGGCTGTAGCCAACTCCTGCCGCGCATGGCATATAGTACCTGCCGTAATATGTTCCCGAGACTCTCTGGACAAGCACGGCCATCTGTTCGTCTCTCTTGTCCAGGCCCCGGCGCAGGCGGTATTCGAGTGCTGACCGATCCATTGTACTGGCATAGACTCTCCGAACAGCATTTTCAAAAGCCTCCAGACGTTCCTCCTCACTGCCCCTGTTGACGCAGAACACCGATTCATACTTACCCGCAAAGGCATTTCCAAAACCGTCTTCCAGAAAAGAGGATGACCTGACGATAAACGGATTCTGACCGAAATAATCCAGGACTTTCTGGAACTGTTCCCTTATCTTTCCGGGAAACCGCCCGTTAAGCAGGCGTTCTTTCAACTCATCCGCAGCTTTAAAATAGCCTTCGGCAGACCGCTGACGGATGCGCAGGCGCCAATTGCCATTGGAAACGATATAGGTATAAAAGACATCGGACCCAATGTAAAATGAATCATGGGGCTCACTGAACAGTCTGAACTGTTCAAGTTCCGTTTCCGCGACCTTCCTTGCAAGCAGCATGCCGCAGGCTTTTCCTCCGATCGCTCCGCTGCCGATCATCCTGTCCCGGAGCATAAAATAATCCTGAGGTGTGAAATACTTACGGACCAGCTGTTTCAGATGCGCATCCTTTGTCATCGTGCTGTCTATGATCAGTTCCTCCATTTCGTCGGTAAACCGATCTGTTCCAAAGGCTGCTTTAGCCATATTAAAAAAGCGGTCATAGCTGTCTATGTTCTGGTCCTGGCTTTTGGCGCGTATTTCCTGTATCGTCTGGTAATATCTGCTGATACTGACCCCGTTGTCGATCAGCCGGAAGGCACCGCCGTTTTTCGGAAAGCCATGAGGCAGAAACATAGTATCGGAATTACGTTCCCATACTTTTACCGGGTGCAGGTAGACCCATTTATCATTCGTATACACATCCAGAAACAGCTGTGTCGTTTCCCTGATCCTTGCAATAGCGTCAAAAGAATGCCGTCCCCTGAGGACCGGAAAATAGGCAACAGTATCCAGCTCAAACAGGTACGGACAGGTCACGCGGAAAAAATTTCCCATCATTAGATCTGTATACCATACAGACTGAAGTTCTGACAGGCAGTCAAAAACATAAAACGCATCTTTTCCGTTGCGCGTGATCTCATCGTGGATATGAACGGTAAAGGTTTCAAATCCTTCATCCGGATCAAATTCCGCTACATAAACGCCATCTGTTTCGCGGAGAATGGGGGCATGATGCGCGAAACGGATATAAATGACATTTCTTTTATCCCGGATCGCCTGGTCCACAAAAGGCAGCGCGAATATCCTGAATTCATCGATATCCGACACCTGCCAGACAACATTGTCCCCCATTCTGATATAATCAAGGATCTCATCCATTTGGGGGAAACCGCTTTTCACTTTATCAAATGCTGCCATTGCTGATCCCTCCGTAGGTGTGTTTCTGATCTGTCAGTATTATTTAAAAAGTATATTTTACCGCCTCATGCCCGTCAACATCCGGCCCATACAAAGAATATATGCCCGGATATAGGAAAGACGAATATAAAAAGAATGATCCACAGACAGATAAGTCCATGGATCATTTTGTATGGTTTTGATTTGATCAGGTATCAGGGATTCCCCTGGAAACGCCCTTCCTTTCAGCCGCTCAAACCCAGAAAACGGATCAGCAGCAGATAACTCATGCTGTAATAGGTAACGACGGCGATCAGGTCGTTCAGGGTCGTGATCAGCGGACCGGATGCGACTGCCGGGTCTACCTTCAGCTTCGTCAGGATCATGGGGATCGTCGTACCCAGCAGGCTGGCCAGCGTCATGGCAGTCAGCAGTGCGACGCCGACGCATCCGGAAATGGCAAAAGCCATGTGCGGCTCCCTTCCTTTCAGGATCATGATATAGAGTCCGACCAGCAGTACGGAGATCGAAGACAGGAGCAGGCCGTTGCAGAAGCCGACCCTCACTTCCTTCAGCACATGTCCGGCTTTCTGTGCCGCCGTAAGGTTCTCATCCATAAGGACTCTGATCGTGACTGCCAGGGACTGGGTACCGGCATTACCGGACATATCCAGGATCATGGACTGGAAGAACATGATCAGTGTCAGCTGGCTGATGACTGCCTCAAAGACGCCTACCACTGTAGAGACCACCATGCCGAGCAGGAGCAGGGCGATCAGCCAGGGCAGACGCTTGCGCATACTGTCCTTCAGCGGCTCTGCCAGTTCCTCCTCTGCGGTAAGACCTGCCAGACGCGCATAGTCTTCACCGAGCTCATCATCGACGACCTGGATGATGCTCTGGGAAGTGATAACACCCAGCATCCGGTTGGAATTGTCCAGGACCGGGATCAGGTTCTCGGAGTAGTCCTTCAGTTTTTCGATACAGTCATCGATATTCTCCGTACCGTAAACATACGGATAGGAGGTCATGATCAGGTCATCCAAAGGGGTCCCCTGCCGTGCGATGATCAGATCCTTCAGGTCGATCGCGCCGTAGAAAACATCCGCACTGTCCAGAACGAAGATCGTGGAAATGTTATCGTTTTCCGGCGCCTGCCTGACCAGCTCGCTCATGGCACCCTTTACAGTAAGGTCATCATGGATGACGATGTAATTGGTCGTCATCTTTGAACCGATCTCGTCTTCGTCGAAGGATGCCAGCAGGGCGATATCCTTACGGAAATCCTCATCAACAAGGTCCACCATCAGGGAGCGTTTGGTCTTATCCATCTCCCGGAGAACACTGACAGCGACATCAGGCTCCATATGGCTTAAGACTGCTGCCGCCTTTCGGATGTCCATTTCGTCAAGATATCCGGCGATCTCATCTTCATCGGCATATTCGAGGATCCCGGAGAGTGTGGACACGTCAAGAACGCGGTAGACCTTCTTACGATACGCCGGTGTAAGATTAACGAGTACTTCGGCAATATCATTGTCATGATAATCGCTCAGCCGGTCCCGCAGCGCTTTGGGAGAAGCGTTGCTTTTGATGATCGCCGCGATCTCCGTCTCGTAATCCGGCTTTTCGAGAAGCTCTTCCTCTTCCTCTTCTTCATCTCTGGAAGATCCGGAACCGCTGTCGGAATCCAGATTCTCCATAAGCTCCTCTTTCAGTTCTTCCGGTGTTTTTTCCTTCTCTTCGACGGGTTCCTCCGGCATTTCCTGCGCTTCCTCTGCGATATCGGCGGCTTCCGGTGTCACGGCAACGGTTTCGGGCATCACGGCTGCGTCTTCAGACAGCTCCGCAGACACAGCTTCATCTTCCGTTAAACCGGATGTCATACGGACACTCGCATCCTCCATGCCCGATTCATCCTCACTGACCGGCGCAAACGGATATACGGAAGCTCTCTTCGAGCCGCCGTTTTGTACTGGTTCTTTCAGGATCTTCTCTTCTGTTTTATCCATTCCAGGCCTCTTTTCTCCCGTTACTGTCCGGGAATCCTGATTTCGGAACCGATTGGCTGGAGCTTATAATAAAAAAGACGGAGTTAAAAACTCCGTCTTCCAATATCTGATGTATCAGCCGTTGTCACAGGAACATGATACCATCTTTGTAAGTCAGAGTCTCACGGTCATTCCACTTTTCTGTGTCCATATCCGATCGGTACGGTGTACTACTTCGGTCAAGACCATCACTTGCGTCCACTCTGCTCACCTGCCTTTATAAGGGATTGTGCATGAAAGCACATAAACCTTCATACATTCTTAGTCTATACTTAAATGTATCAAAATTCAAGAAATTTCAGCGGTCCTCCCCGTTTTTTTCGCAGCGCTCTCCCAGGGTCTTCATTTCTTCCTCCGGACCCGCATTCTGAGGATCATTCACCGCAGCAAGACCAGACGTTTCTTCAGTATCAGTCCGGCCTTGGGATACGGCCAGCCGCAGTCTGCGCCGATAGTACGCGCGCACGGCCAAAGCCGGCAGAAGCGCCAGTGCCAGAAGTCCGCAGGCTATAAGAAGGATCCTTTTCCTCCGATCCCGCTCCGCCTCCTTCAAAGCCAGGATCCTGGCTTCCTCTTCTTTCCTGGCTTTCTGCTCGCGCGCGTCATAGATCGGCTGCAGGACATTATTTCTCCTTTGCCCGTCAGCGATGAGGCGCTCTCCGACCCGGTCAGCCAGTTCCCGTATATTATCCGCCTCCTGCATATTTCGCAGCCCGCTGAGAGAGATCATTTCCTGATACGGAGTCCAGACGTCCACCGCCGTCGCGCGCATATAACGTTCTACCGCAAGCGGCTCCGCATCGAAGGCCTCATCCCACAGCTCCAGTGCATTGAGCGCAGATGTAGCATAATGCATATAATAGAAAGGTGTCTCATATATATGGGAGATCGTTGTGAAAAACCAGGGGTCCTCAGGATCTTCCCCGAAGTATTCCCGGTGAAGCTCCTCATAGACCCCTTTCAGCTCTTCGGGGCTCATATCGGGCTTTGCATATGCCCTCCTCTCCATTTCATCGATTACACTGCCATCCAGAATGCCCACCAGCTTTTTTCCCAGCAGGAAGAGGCGGTAAGCTTCATTTTCCTCCGGACCGAACAGCTCTCCGGTGTGATGCCAGGAAAGCAGTTCCAGTCCCTGGCTGTGCAGTTCCCTGACAGAAAGATGTGTCTCCGCATACATATGGTGATCAGACGTATGATAGTCGTTATTGAAATGCCCGAATTCATGGGTCATGTTGATATAGTCTTCTTCAAGAAAGGCCTTTGGAGAAGTAAAGATAAATGCGCTGTTGGATGTATAGAGCGGCGCAGTATATCCCGACAGCATTGCCGGACTCCTGAGATACAGCCGGTTGGCTGTCAGGTCATCATAAGCTTCCATGAGATCCGGATGAACACTCCTGATCACCGGCCTGAGCGCTTCCCACTGCTGTTCCATCTCCGTCGGCGCAGAACCGTTCAGGTCGCTGAGCTGCAGGGCATCGATTGCTTCACGCACCTCCCTGTAGAGCGGCGTGATCGTATCCTTTACAGCCCGGTGGACTTCTTCCGCCACTGCCTCCGGCATGATATCGTTCCCGTTTGCTTCCTGATACGCATAATAATCCTCATAACCGGAGATCCGTGCCAGCGCACTGCGGGCCGCGACCAGCCGGAGATAGATCTCCGCAAGCTGCTCGGGCTTCCGGTCCTTTGCTCCTATCTGTATATAGTACTGCGCGACGACATCCGTGATCCCGTTCCGCAGTACATTCACCTTTGCCGCGTCCGGCGATGATCCGTCCTCCTCTTCCGCGGGGAGCTGGGTGGTCTTTCGGATAAAAGCCTTTTCCCCCTCTGAGAGTTCTTTGGTCAGAAAATCATATTCCTTATACTGCAGAACAACGTTCAGCAGGGAGCGCACGTAATTCTCCTGATCCAGCAAGAATGTCCTGTAACTGTTGATCTGCTGGTTAAGACCGACATCCCACGGAGTCAGATAATACTGTGCCTGCAGCGCCAGCATTTTATCAGAGATCAGGTCAAAGGATGCCACGATCTGCCGGTAATCACTGACGATCTGTTCCCTGTCCATCTCCATACCGGCAGTAAGCTCGGCATAAAACCGGTCAACGATGGCAGCCGTACCGTCCAGATCAAGATCCGACCGCTCCAGCGCATTGACAGTAGTGTCGGTATGCTCCAGGGAAGTATAGTAAGAAGCAGCGTCTGATGCCATTGACAGTAAAAGGGTCCAGACTGCTGCCCCCACTGCCAGTGCAATATGACGGATCCATTTTCCCCGTTTCATCAAAAGATACTGCCTCCCGAATGATACTTCATTATATTTTAACTGATTGTGAGAAGGGGCGCAATCCCGCATTCAGAAAACATGACTGCATATATTCATTTGCAAGTCTTTGCAGTTTAATATATAGTAAAAGAAGCTCCATATGGATGGACTGAATAAAGAAAGGACCCGGAACAAATGATCCCCGTACCAAAGCTATTCCGAAATACAAAAACCGTTAAGCGCATCGAAGCTTACATGGACACCGCCTTTCAAGATGTACTTCATACCACCCTGAACCCCGACGGCCCGGGTGTGATCCGCATCCACCTGGTCCCGCCGAAAAAAGAAGAATATGCATTGAATCCAAGCATTGCCATCATCAACGGGACAGATATCGTGCCGGTGAATTTTGTCTGGGCTGTCATTTTGGCGGAACTGATCCGGGAGACCAACAAATATGACGGAAAAGAACTCGGAGAAGCCGAGATCGAGCTGATCCTCGACCGCACAGCGGTCAGTGTGAAGCAGATCATCCCTGTCTTTTCCAGAAAACGCATCGAAGAGGACATCCGGACCATCTACCGGACTCTGAAACAGATCGCTTACCGTGAAGAAGTCACCACCGATGTACATTATATGAGCATCGGTGAATACGCCGAATACATGACCGCGCCCCACCGGATGGATCTCATGGTCAGCGCGATGACAAAAAACGGACAGTGGCACTGCAACCAGAAATGCATCCACTGCTACGCGGCGGGACAGGTCCTTTCCGACGAAACGGAACTGTCCACCGAAGATTGGAAAGTGATCCTCGACCGATGCCGGGCTGCCGACATTCCCCAGGTGACCTTTACCGGCGGTGAGCCTACCATGCGGGAAGATCTCTTTGAACTGATCTCCTACGCCCGCTGGTTCATTTCACGGCTCAATACCAACGGTATCAAACTCACAGCGGATTACTGCAAAAAGCTGCATGAGGCGGAGCTGGACAGCGTTCAGATCACCTTCTACTCATGGGACCCCGCAGTGCACAACAGACTCGTGGGCGCACCGCAGTATGAGAATACGGTACAGGGGATCGAAAATGCTCTGTCGGAAAGACTGTCCGTGAGTATCAATACACCCCTCTGTACCCTGAACCGGGACTATGTGAAGACCCTGGAATTCCTGCATGAAAAAGGCGTGATCTATGTGACCTGTTCGGGCCTGATCACGACCGGCAACGCGGCCGGAGAAGCGTCTGAACGTCTCCAGCTGACCGGCGAAGAGCTGGAACAGGTCCTGCGGGATGCCGTGGCTTACTGTCACGCGAACGGCATGGAGATAGCCTTCACATCTCCCGGATGGATCCCCCAGCATGTTTTTGAAGAGCTGAATATTCCTTCACCCTCCTGCGGCGCCTGCCTGTCGAACATGGCCATCACACCGGGAGGCAATGTCGTGCCCTGTCAGAGCTGGCTCTCTGACGATCCGCTCGGCAATATGCTTACAGATGACTGGGCGGAGATCTGGAACAGTCCGAACTGTATCGAACGCAGGAATTACTCTTCCGAGATGACCGGCGAATGTCCGTTGAGGAGGTACTGCTGATGAAGAGAATAACCGCAAAATCGCTCAAGATCTTTTTACTGACAGCAGTCCTGCTGTTATCTGTCCTGATACCGTCGATCAATTCCCTGGCAGCTCCGACGGACGAGATCCTTGATTTTACGGTCACGGTAGACGTCAACGAGGATGCCTCGCTGGAGATGCTCTATCACATCGACTGGGAAGTCCTCGACGACAAAGCCTACGGTCCGCTCGAATGGATCGACCTTGGCGTACCGAACAGCTCTCATTCTGACATCAATGCGCTGACAGACACCATTGACCATATCACGGACAACGGCAGTACGCTGGCCATCTACCTTGACCGGGAATACTATGCCGGTGAGACTGTTTCTCTTGAATTCCGGATGACCCAGGACCGGATGTATCAGATCGACAAATGGGAAGAAGGAGAGACCGAATATTCTTTTACGCCGGCGTGGTTCGACGGGATGGATGTGGATCAGCTCACGATCCGCTGGAACAGCGAAAATGCTGTCGGCTGGCAGCCGGACTGTATGATCGAAGACGGATACCTCATCTTTACTTCGGAAGTTCCCGCGGGCGGACGATATTCGATCGCTGTACGCTATCCGAATGAAGCTTTCGGTTTTGTACCCGAACGTCAGGCAGACAGCAGCAGCGGCACGTCAATTTCGACAGACTGGACGGGCAGCGGTACCGAAGATCCCATATTCATGATCATCGGGATCGTGTTCTTCCTTGTGATCATGATCGTTTGCTTTGCAGTACCGATCATTATAGCCGTAAAATTTTTCTCATGGCTCGCCAGCGGCGAGGGTTTCGGATCCTCCCAGGCGACAGAAAAAAAGATCACACGGACAAAGATCGAATACTACGACAACTGCCCCAGCTGCGGAGCCGCACGTAAAGAAGGCAAAGACAATTGTGAATACTGCGGACGCAGCATGATCAAGAAAAAGGAAGTCGTGGAAGAAAACCAGATCGAGAAGCCGGAAAAGTATACGAAAAACGGTACCTACCGGTATGGTGATTCTCCAAATACGTATATCCATGTGAATGTCGTGAATGTTCCGGTCATAAGTCCGCGACCCTCTTCAAACCGTTCGTCCCATTCCGGCGGTTCATCACGCCACTCATCCTGCGCATCGTCCTGCGCCTGCGCGTGTGCGTCCTCCTGTGCCTGCGCCTGTGCCTGCGCGTCATCCGGACGTGCCGGCTGCTCCGTAAAGGATTTCTTTAAGGACAGCATCCATAAGGGACGTATCAGAGTAGACAGAAAATAAAGATCACCAGATCAGATATTAATGATCAACACCGGTGTCGGAAGAATAAGCCTTCCGGTGCCGGTGTTTTGCACTCTCTACAGCGTTTGACCCGTTAATTCAAAAAGAGGAAGAACGCTTGCGCTCTTCCTCCTTCTGATTTACGGGAGCTTATATCAATACATCAATAAATCCCTTGTGCCATCATAGCATCTGCAACTTTAAGGAAACCGACGATGTTGCCGCCTGCGACCAGGTTGTAACCCAGGCCGTACTGCTCAGCTGCCGCTGCAGAGCTGTCATGGATGCTGGTCATGATCCTCCTGAGCTTCTCATCGACTTCTTCCGCTGTCCAGGAATAACGCTCGGAGTTCTGGCTCATCTCCAGGCCGCTGACCAGCACGCCGCCGGCGTTAGCTGCCTTGGAAGGAGCTACCACGATGCCCTGGGACTGAAGATACTTCAGCGCCTCGTTGCTGGTGGGCATGTTGGAGACTTCGATGTAGTACTTCGTGCCGTTGGCGATGATCGTCTTTGCGATATCGAGATCGACTTCATTCTGGGTAGCACACGGCATGACGATGTCTGCCTTGACACCAAAGGGCTTCTCACCCGGGAAGAACTTTGCACCCTGGAACTTAGCTGCGTAATCAGCAAGCTTGCACTTGCCGGCACGGCAGTCAAGGAGGAAGTTGATCTTATCCTCAGTCACGATGCCTGCTTCATCCAGGATGTATCCTGCGGAACCAGAGATGGTGATCGGCTTTGCGCCCAGCTCAACGAGCTTCTTCGCAGCACCCCAGGATACGTTACCATAACCGGAAAGGACGACAGTCTTGCCTTCGATGCTGTCATTCTGGTGCTTCAGAGCTGCCTGCAGATAGTATACAGCGCCGTAGCCTGTTGCTTCCGGACGAATGAGGGAACCACCGTAGGAACGGCCCTTGCCGGTGAGGACACCATTTTCGAATGCGCCGCGGATCCGGCGATACTGTCCATATAAGAAACCGATCTCTCTGCCGCCGACACCGATATCTCCTGCCGGAACATCAACGTCCGGACCGATATGACGGTACAGCTCAGTCATGAAGGACTGGCAGAAACGCATGACTTCGGCATCACTCTTGCCCTTGGGATCAAAGTCCGTGCCGCCTTTGCCGCCGCCCATGGGAAGCGTGGTCAGGCTGTTCTTGAAGGTCTGCTCAAAGGCAAGGAACTTCATCATGGAAAGGGTCACAGTCGGATGGAAACGAAGGCCGCCCTTGTACGGTCCGATCGCGCCGTTAAACTGTACGCGATAACCGCGGTTGACGTGGACCTGTCCGTTGTCATCCTCCCACGGGACGCGGAACTCGATCACACGCTCCGGCTCGGTCATACGCTCCAGAAGCGCTACCTTCTCATACTCCGGATGCGCATCGATCACCGGCTCCAGGGAAGACAGGACTTCTTCGACTGTCTGCAGGAACTCCGGCTCGTTCGCATTCTTGATCTTGTTCTCATTGATGACCTTTTCGATGTACTTGTTCATCCGTTAATTTCCTCCTCTTTATTAACAGTATGACTGTGTTTTCGGATAATATATAAGCCGCGCGCTGCTTAGTGTCCAGCACTCCTCCGCATGCTTATAAAAAAAGAAATCCACCACAAGAACATCTGTCCTTCTGATGGACTTCCTTGTCCATACGCTATACCTTACATAAAAACCCGTCAAAAGTCAAGCACTTTAACGCGTTACCGCGAAGGCCGGCAGAGTCAGCCAAAGCTGGCAAGCTGTGCCTGGACCTTGCGCATCATCTCTTCATAGGTCGCAAGTTTAGCCCGTTCTTCCTCGATCTTCTGGGCCGGTGCCTTAGAAATAAACTTCTCATTGGAAAGCATGCCTCGGGAACGCTTCAGCTCACCTTCAAGCCGCTTCACTTCCTTCTGCAGGCGCTCCTTTTCCTTTTCCACATCCACAAGATCATTCAGCGGGATATAAAGGGCCGCATTGGATGTCACGGCGGAAACAGCAGCCGGATCGATACCTTCCTTATCTGCCTGAACGGTCAGTCCGGATGCGCCTGCCAGCGCGCCGAAGACACCTGCGGTCGCTTCAAACGCGGCACGCGCCTTTGGATCATCGCTGACGACATAGACCGCAGCCTTTCTGGAAGGCGGTACATCCATCTCATTGCGGAGATTACGGATCGCGCGGATCGCTTCCTTGATACTCTCGATCTCTGCGGCATCCTCCGGGAAGCAGAAGTCTTCACTGTACTCCGGATAGACGGAGATCATGATGGATTCCTCATCCGTCAGATTATCGAAGATCTCCTCCGTGATAAACGGCATGAAGGGATGAAGCATCTTCAGTGAACCGACCAGTACGGTCTTGAGAGTCCAGAGCGCGGCATCGGTTGTAGCGTGATCCTCGCCATAGAGACGCGGTTTCACCATCTCGATGTACCAGTCACAGAACTCATTCCAAAGAAAACCGGTGATATTGTCGAGCGCGACTCCAAGCTCAAAGGTATCCATATTCCGGGTGACATTGTCCACCAGATCATTGTAGAGGGACAGGATCCAGCGGTCTTCCTTGGCAAGCGCGAGTCCCTCCGGGATCGTGCCCTGGTCCTGTTCGCCGCCCGCGTTTTCAAATACCGCTTTGGCTTCTTCGTCTGCCCGCTCCACATTCATCATGATGAAACGGGTGGCGTTCCAGACCTTATTGGCGAAGTTTCGCTCATTCTCGACCTTCTCCCAGTAGAAACGCATATCATTGCCGGGTGCGTTGCCGGTCAGAAGTGCCGCCCGCAGGGCATCTGCCCCGTACTTTTCGACGACCTCCAGCGGATCGATACCGTTGCCCAGGGACTTGCTCATCTTGCGGCCCAGGGAATCACGTACCAGTCCGTGGATCAGCACCTTATGGAATGGCGTCTCTCCCATCTGCTCATATCCGGAGAAGACCATACGGATGACCCAGAAGAAAATGATGTCGTAGCCGGTCACCAGCACGTCATTTGGATAGAATTTTGCCAGGGTCTCTGTCTTCTCCGGCCAGCCGAGCGTCGAGAACGGCCAAAGCGCAGAAGAAAACCAGGTATCTAATGTATCTTCATCCTGGGTAAAGGTATTGCAGCCGCATTCGCATGCTGCCGGTGCCTCATGCCCTACATAGAGCTTTCCGCAGCGGTCACAGTACCACGCCGGGATGCGATGGCCCCACCATAGCTGCCGGCTGATGCACCAGTCACGGATATTATCGACCCAGTTCATATAGGTCTTGGAGTAGTTCTCCGGTACGAACTGCAGTTCCCCGCTCTCCAGAGCGTGGCGGCAGTGTCCGGCGAACCTGTCCATCTTTACGAACCACTGGGGCTTGATCATCGGTTCGACTGTTGTTCCGCACCGGTCATGGGTTCCGACGCTGTGCGTATGCGGTACGGTCTTTACAAGATATCCGCCTGCCTCCAGATCCTTTACGACTTCTTTGCGCGCTTCGTAACGGTCCATACCGTCGTACTTCGTGCCGGGCAGATCGATGGTGGCATCATCGTGGAGAATGCAGATCTCCTCTAGACCATGACGCTTGCCGACTTCAAAGTCATTGGGGTCATGCGCGGGAGTGATCTTAACGCAGCCGGTACCGAACTCCATGTCCGCATGCTCGTCTCCCACCACAGGGATCTCCTTGTTCAGAAGCGGCAGGATCACATTCTTGCCGATCAGGTCCTTATAGCGTTCATCCGCCGGATTGACCGCAACGGCAGTGTCTCCGAACATGGTCTCCGGACGGGTCGTGGCGATCTCGAGTGCCCTTCCCGGCTCTCCGGCCACAGGATAAATGATATGCCAGAAAAAGCTGTCCTGATCCTTGTGTTCCACCTCCGCATCGGAGATCGAAGTCTTACAGACCGGACACCAGTTGATGATGCGGCTGCCCTTGTAGATCAGTCCTTTGTTATAGAGATCGATAAAGACATGCTCCACGGCATCGGAACAGCCCTCATCCATCGTGAAGCGGAGGCGGTCCCAGTCGGCAGAAACGCCCAGCTTATACATCTGGTTGATGATGCGGGATTCGTATTCTTCCTTCCAGGCCCAGGCTTCCTTCAGAAATCCTTCGCGCCCAAGTTCGTTTTTATCCTTGCCCTCAGCCTTCAGTTTGTTGATGACCTTGACTTCGGTCGCAATGGCGGCATGATCCGTACCCGGCTGCCACAGGACTTCAAAGCCCTTCATTCTCTTATAACGGCAGAGAGTATCCTGCAGGGTATTGTCCAAAGCATGTCCCATATGCAGCTGTCCCGTAACGTTTGGCGGCGGCATGGAAATGGAAAATGCCTTTTTGGGGGATTTTTCATCAGCATGGAAATATCCCATCTTCATCCATCTCTGGTAAATGCGGCCTTCCATCGCTGAAGGATCATACTTTTTTTCAAGTTCTTTCATACAATTACTGTCCTTTTATTTTATTATCAGGCTCTGGTACATTTCAGCCCTTTTGTCTGTCTTACAGCATTGCCCTGTACGTCTTTTTCCAGTTTCGAACCATATCACCGGCTTCCCGGAAGATCCGGACACTGTCATTTTCAAACAATGCTTCCACTTCTTTGTATGCCGCGCTGTTTCTTGCCCTTTCCAGTGCGGCTTCTTTTGCCTCGTTCAGCAGCTGTTTTTCCCTGTCAGAGATCTCACCGGTTCCGGTGATCAGGTAGCGCATCTGCCCCGCCCGCGGATTCGCACAGCACATTTCGGAAGAAGCGAGCAGTTCCAGCGCACGTGCCGTATCGAACATACGCAGGCGGATCGCCGCCATATCGCAGAAGATGTCTGCCTTTCGCCGGAGCAGCTGATCCATCCCGGACTCATCCCGGGTCTGACGGAACTCCTGATCCAGAAGCCGGACCGCCTCTTCCATGCGGTCATATGCCATCTGCAGCTTGTCCGAACGGTAAAGGATCATCGCCTCCATGTACGCCAGCTCATAACGAGCCTTTTTCTTCAGCTCCTGGATCCTTTCACTGAAGTCACGCACCTCGCTGACATCATAATAATCGCATTCCTGCAGCACACCGAGCAACTGGTTCTCAGCGCTCTCCCCTTCCTTTTTGCTCTTTCGGAGCTTTTCTGCCAGATCTTTCATCTGCAGTTCCTGCTCGATCCAGCTAAAAAGCGCCTCTGTCAGAAACGACCCTGTACAGAGCAGGGGATAGTTATAAATGACATAACAAAGCTCCTGCTCATTCCACAGATTGATATTCAGTTTGTCATGACGAAAAGGCGCCTTCGCCTTCTGTCTGCATAACAACACTGACACTGTCCTGTACTGTTCCGTGCACTTACTGCACAGATCCTTTCTTATAAATGTATCACTTCTTCCGAAACAGTTCCGGAAGCAGGGAAGATCTCTCCGAACCCAAGATCGGTCAGCCTGATCCTGAGATGCTCCGCGTCAGTAAAGTCGACCTCCACAGCGATCTTGGTGCAACGGTCCGGCCGCTTCGGAAACTCATCCAGACGCATCCGCACCGCCTTGCTGCTCTCGCGCCTGTCCATGGGCTCGACCACAATATCCAGATAGTCCTGTCCCCTGGGCATCACTTCCGCATACGCACCCGCGCCATACCAGTACTGACCGGGCGGTATCAGGATCAGCCTGGACCGGTGTTCGCGGATCATAACATCCATGCTCACCTCTGCAGCCACCCTGGTATCGCAGAAGATCAGATACGGCTTTTCCTCTCCGAAAAACAGCTCTTCCGCCAGTTCTGCCGCACCGATCGCAAACAGCCCTTTCTCATACATGACCCGGCGGCGCTTGCATATATAGGCAATGAAATTTTTTGCCCAGTCTGTCCTCTCAAATCCCCGTCCGGTCAGAAAAACAGAAGAAAAAATATCATTTCCGAGGCATTTTTTAGCTGCGTCGGTCATGATCCGGTCGCCCAGTTCGGAACCCGATTCTTTTTTCAGGATCCCGATATGGAAGGCTTCCTCCAGATCCGTTCCCTCCACGATAACGCTGTTGCGGCTGATGCCGCGCATCACCTTCAGCCGGTAATAGGACAGTGATTCATCCGAAAGGTCAAACAGCCCGACCATGTTGCTGTAAAGATCCTTCTCCTGTGCCAGAGTATAGTAGGCAAATGCTTCCGCATGACTGATGATCCGGATGCGGGAACGTTCTACACCGGTGCTCTCCGCGGCATTCATCACCGCATCCATTACATCCTTCTCCGGCTTGTGGAGCGCGATCACCAGACGGTCCACGATGCTCAGGTCCCGTCCGTTCAGGATCTGCCAGAGTACGCTCGCCAGCATCCTGGAGATCAGCTGCTCTGCCGTATAGGAACGGCGGGAGATCGTAGAAGTACCGCCCTTTTTCAGGAGACTCAGGAGCCTGTCCGTGAGAACACCCTTGCCGGAAAGAGCCATGCGGTATGCGCTCTCGCCGATGTACCACAAGTCATCCTTCTTCTCGCGGCACACTACGGCAGGCACATGCAGGAGCACCTTGTCTTCACTTCCATATGCAGTTATATAGTCATCGCACAGGTCGATGCCGATGGTCAGCGGCATGCGTATCTCCTTTTAAATAAGCAGGCGGAAAATGGCGGGGTCCTTTGGATCAAAGTTTGTAGAGCTCCCTCATCACTTCCCGGGTTTCGACATATTTCAGCATATTTTTCCGCAGAAGGTCCTGATCCTTATCGGCGATCGCCTTAAGCATATAGTTGAGACACTCAAAACGGTCGTCCTTCTGCCGGTGGAACTTGGTGACCTTGATCACACCTTCCTCGGAGGGTCTCTCCTCGGCAGGGACATGATAGATCAGGTAATGCAGCTCGTCTCCCATAAACAACAGAGTAGACATAACATAAACATTGCGGTATACACGCTTCATTTCCTCCGGATGAAACTCCTTTTCATCCGGCCGGATCCGCACCATCAGGCGGGGCGCTGTCTGCATGTCTCCGTGATATTCGATATAAAAGCGGTCACAGATCTCTCGTGGAACACGTATTTTCTTGCGAAGTATTTTGGTATAACGGAAAATCAATCCTTCTTCTATAAGTTTATCGGTTATACGCTGACAATATTCAGTTTCTTCCGCCGTCAGCATTTCCTTTTCAGACCAGTATCTGGTGATTGCCAGCAGCATGACCTCCGGCTGCTTCAGGGGATCATCCACGGCTTTCAGATAGCTCAGCAATGCCTCAAACAGGATGGATCCGATCACTTCCTGCTCATCCAGAAAATAATCCGCGCTTCGCCGGATCAGATAAGCCCTGACCATCATATCCGTGTAGGCACAGTGATCCAGATAACTCAAAAATGTCTCGTCAATGTGTTCCCGGCTGTCTGTAAACAGCAGGCAGGCCAGGACATTTTCCGGCAGATCATAAAGCTTCCGCTTCCGGTTCTGCAGCTCGGTCATGACCCGGTACATCTCACCGGCAGTACCTTCATACGCATAACCCAGAAATTCACAAACGGAATCCGGAGCCGCCGTCGGATCCAGATCGAAAACATACTTACAGATGCAGACGAAACTCCGCTCCGGCTGCCCATCCTTCCCGGGGATCCGGTCTGTCCGGATCAGCGTATCCAGGAGGTCCGCTGTCATGGCAGGGTCCTTACGCCATGAGCCGCAGGCTTTCATGATCTCCCATGCTTCCGCATGATGCGCATGCTTCACAAGTGCGCGGCAGATGTCAACAGCCAGCTGCGGAGTATAATCCTCCTGCACCAGGGTATTGACCCACCGGGGATCACTCTCGGCCCTGCAAAGCGCCCGGATCAGACGTGCGCGAAATGCCTGCTGCAGCTGCAGCGTTCCCAATGCCTTTGTGCATATGGAGGCTTCCTCCTCGCTGCGGATACCGCGGTCCGCGATCTCTCTGACTGCAGATAAGAGCAGCATCCTGTGCTCCGGATACATATCAAAACAGCGCCGCAGAAGATCGGGACGCCGGAATACCGGCTCATCAGAGATCTCCGCGCCGGAAATATCCGCAGACACTTCCGCGTCATCAAAATATACAGGGACCCATGCGACTCCGCCGGTTACCTTTGCACGGATCTTCGTACCGAGCTCCGAATACCGGACAGTAACAGATCTGACCTGTGGATCCGATACACTGATCCTGTGCGCTTTCAGAATATCAGGCAGATACTCTGCCGCCCTCCGGTCCACCATGCCCGGATAGATCATCCGGTCGTAGATCACACAGAGATCATCACTGATCCTCCGCTCCATCACACTGTTCATGGCAAACTGGCTGATACGGGGCTCATAGATCCCATACAGCTCAGAGTCCCGGTCTATATAAAGCAGTACATTTTTATACAGCTTCTCACGGATACCTGCTTCCGGATCCCGGTCGTAGGAGAAGTACAGCAGGACTTCCCTGGGCATCATTTCATCCGAATCTGATGGATATGCATGGATATAACACTCGTAAAGACGCGTAATACTGAGGCCGCGGCGGATCGCTTCCCGGTAAAACGCAAATGCCGCCGGCGATTCGTCCTTTGCCCGTATAAGGCCGGTAACCACAGCCTCAAAAAGCGGACGGTCTTTGGGAAATACAGTACAAAGCAGTTTCCTCTGCTCATCAGTCATGCGGTCCGTGTCCGATCCGGCATCAGCCGGCGTGCGGATATATCCACGGGGCGCGCCATAAACGAGCGGCCCCTCTGTATGATCCACTGTCTGCCGCGTGGCAGCTGACTCCCCTGGCTCTTCCGGCGCAGAGATCTCACCGGCAGGTTCCGAACCGGACGCTTCGTTCATCTCCGTGCAAAGAATATCACAATGGACCCGGAACTCCCCTGCATTGGTCACCAGACAGATGTCTCCCTGCAGATGCTCACCGGGTACAAGACCGACAGTATCCAAAAGTACGCGGATATGTATCCGCCTTCCTGTAAATGTCCTTGTCTCAAAGCTGATCCCGGGCTGGTCCGAAAAAACAGCACCTCTGACACTGAAGCCGTTCGTGCTGACCACTTCCAGTTCAAACGCATCCCGGCTTCCCGCAGGCATACGTTCACTGACAGACTCCGGCAATATCCTGACTGACGGAGTCTCTATATCGATCATTCCCCTGGATAGTCTGCTGATCTTGTCTCTCATGGTCTCCCTTTTTTACGCGCTTCGCGCTCCGAATCCCGCCATCTTTGTGACAGCGGCTTCAGAGCCTATACATAGTTATGATAGCATACGGGTCCACGGATTTCCATAACAAATTGGACATGATCATAAACTTCACACAGGATTATTCCGTGTTGTATAACAAGTATGATATAATAGAAATATCGGATATCGGACAGATATCAATGAGTTGGGAAAGGATGTGCTCCGACATGCTGCAGGAACCGGAAACCTTATATAAGCTGATGACGCTCTATATGCTGGACAGAGTCAATTTTCCCCTGACCAACAGTCAGCTCTCCGAGTTTTTCCTTGATAAGGAATACACGACATATATGACTCTCCAGCTCGTCCTGAATGACCTGGTCGAGGCGGGACTGATCAACTCTCATAAGGTCGGCAACTCGACACATTACGAGATCTCAAGCGACGGCCGGGAAGCACTGAACTTTTTCATCGGGGATATTTCCGCCGCGGCTATGGCGGATATGGACGAGTATCTGGAAAACAACAAATACAGTATCCGTTCCGCAGTGGACACGACAGCTGATTATTTCCGCTCCGGCGGAAGCTACACTGTACACTGTGTCTCCAGGGAAGGAAGCGGGCCCTTGCTTTCCATTGACATCAGCGTTCCTGACGAGCGCATTGCTGCCGATATGTGTGCCAACTGGCCTGCCCGGAGCCAGGAGCTCTATTCCCACATCATGCTGAGCCTGATGGGAAGCGATAAGACCTGATCAGAAAAAGCTGCATTTTATCATCACGTATCCCTTTGAAACTGTGGTGACAAAACGCAGCTTTTTTTAGTTTTTGAAACAGTACTCCGAAAAGAAATACCTTTCGGCAGGAAAAGCCTTACAGGAGGAACATGCGGTGCTGCGCACACTGCTCGCGCATTTCCTGCGGCCAGTAAGATGCCTGGACCTCACCGACGTGCGCTCTGCCCAGAAGCAGCATGCACAGTCTCGACTGGCCGATGCCGCCGCCGATCGTATACGGAAGCTTCTGCTCCAGGATCATCCTGTGGAAGGGAAGTTTTGCCCTTTCCGGACAGCCGGCCTTCTCCAGCTGGGTGCGAAGACTGTCCTCAGACACACGGATACCCATGGAAGAGATCTCCAGTGCCATTTTCAGGGGCTCAAACCAGAACAGAATATCTCCATTCAGCTGCCAGTCATCATAGTCCGGTGCGCGTCCGTCGTGAGGGATGCCGTCCCCCAGTTTGTCACCGATCCTCATCAGGAAAACACAGCCATGCTTTTTGCAGATCTCGTTCTCTCTTTCCTTGGAAGAAAGAGAAGGATACATCAGCCGCAGTTCCTCAGAATCTATAAAGGTAATGTCATCCGGCAGATGGTAGACCGCCTGCGGAAAACGATACCAGACCTCATGCTCCATATGCTTGATGGTCTTGAAGATCGTCCGCACGGTCCTGCGAAGCATCTCTTCCGTTCGCTCGGATTTAAGGATAACTTTTTCCCAATCCCACTGGTCCACGTAAATGCTGTGAAGATTATCAAGTTCCTCATCGCGGCGGATGGCGTTCATGTTGGTATAAAGCCCTTCTCCGGGCAGGAAGCCGTAGCGTCCGAGAGCCATCCTCTTCCATTTCGCCAGTGACTGAACGATCTCCATTTCCTCACCCGGCATCACCTTAAGATCAAAACTGACCTTACGTTCCACACCGTTCAGGTCGTCGTTGAGTCCGGAGCTCTTCTCCAGGAAAAGGGGAGCCGAGATCCTTTCCAGATTCATCTCTCTGGCATATACCTTCTGGAACTTGTCCCTGATGTATTTGATCGCTTCCTGGGTCTCCCGGACGGAAAGCTTCGGGTCATACCCCTCCGGTAAAATAAGCTGCATGGTGTTCTCCTTTCCCCGAACCGGACAGATACAACTGTCCTTAAGTCATATTTGATCCTGCCTGTCGAGTCCGATCAGGCGTTCCAGTGTCTTTAGTTCTTCTCCGCGTACCTCACGGTACTGCCCTTCCGGCAGATCCCCGAGTTCAATATTCATGACACGGATCCTTATCAGTCGCTCTACGTAGTTCCCCAAAGCATCGCACATCCTGCGGATCTGACGATTCAACCCCTGTGTAAGAATGATATCGAAGCTGTATTCATCGATCCTCCGGACCTGGCAGGGTCTTGTCGTTATGGCAACATACTCCCTTCCGCCGGCGCCGCTGCGGTCCCTCTCTCCCGCATCGGTCACGGGAATGGTGATCTCCACGCCCTCCCGCATCTTTTGCAGGAACTCTTCCGTCACCTTTTTGCGGCAGGTGACGATGTATTCCTTTTCGTGACCATAGCGGGCACGGTTGACCAGATTCACGAGTTCTCCCCGGTTGGTCAGCAGGATGACGCCTTCCGACTCCTTGTCCAGACGTCCTATCGGATAGATGCGGCCCGGATAATCGATATACTGGATAATGTTGACAGCCTTGTCATTGGACGTTGTGGAACAGACGATCCCGCGGGGCTTATGGAATGCGAGCAGCACAGGCTCTCCCTTCAGATCCGCAGTAACGGTCCTGCCATCCACACGGATCACATCTTCGTCCATGATGCGCTGTCCTGCGACAGCAGGCTTCCCGTTGACCCTTATGCGTCCTTCGGCCAGCAGCCGGTCGGCCTCCCGACGCGAGCAGATGCCCATGGCGGACAGATATTTATTAATGCGAATGCCTTCCATACCCAGCTCCTCCGCACTCAGCCCCGCTCATTGCCGCCCAGACGGTCTGCGCTTCGTTCTGTAACGAACGAGTAATATGACCGCCTTCCGCTGCGCCAGCTCCGCCCGATCGCAGGGACCCGGCACCACATTATCGAAGGCAGCCCGATCAGCAGCAGGTACAGCGGGCCAAAGATCATGGACTGGATCGAATGACCGTACTCGTGACGGAGAATACGCTCCAATGCCGGCGTCATGACGGTCTGGTCAGATACAGGTCCATCATTCGCGGATAAAAGCCTTATGCCTTCCTTATCCATCCCGCCGGGCGCTCCAGCCGCTCTCAGAAAGCTTTCTGAAATAAAAATGAAGGGGCCCAAAGATATACAATCGGCCCCATCGCTCCACGCCGTGATTATAGCATTCCTGTAGTTGAAATGTTTGTATTTATAAAAGAACAAAAATAAAATCAGGCCTGCCGCTGTCTGCGGCAGACCCCAGGTAAACTGAATCAGTCGGTACAGAAAACGGGGCATGTCCTTTTTCATACGCCCTATTGTATCCGAAACCCCTTCTGTTTGCAACTGTCAAATCACAGGGATCCCGGGATATACAGAAATCTCATTTTGCGCCTCTGCGGCATGGTGAATACCGGTTTCTTCACCGACTTCCATGACGGCATCAAGGAGTTCCCGCGTGTAGGGGTCCCGTGGATGGGATATCACACCCAGACAGTCTCCCTGTTCCACACACCGTCCTGAGCGCATCACTATCACTTCATCGCAGAGCTGGCTCACTACACCAAGATCATGAGAAACAAAGATCATGGAAATGCCGTAATCGCGCTGCAGTTCTTTTAAAAGATCGATCACCATGGCCTGGGATGCCACATCAAGAGCACTTGTTGCCTCGTCGCATAATAGAATACGGGCACCTGAATATACCGCCCGTACAATGGAGAGCCGCTGGCACTGGCCTCCGCTGACTGAGCGCGGATACCGCTGCAGAAAGCTTTCGTCAAGCCTGACCTTTTTTAGAAGTTCCGCAAGAAGCGCAGGATCATCTTCTTCCCAGCGGGCTTCCCGGACACTCCTGTCAAAGCGCATCTTCGGATCAAAGGAGCCGTAAGCGTCCTGGAAGATCATCTGCATGAACTGACCGGCAAAAGCAGGTGTTCTGCCGGTATACTCGTTTCCGCGGTATAGCAGCTTTCCCCCATCCGGTTTTTCAAGACAGGCGATATGCCGGATCAATGTAGATTTGCCGCTGCCGCTCTCCCCGACGATCCCGAGGATGCTGCCCGGCATTAAACGCAGGGAGACTTGATCCAAAGCCTTGGTGATCCTGTCTTTCTGATGGTAAGTGTGCGAGATCTCCCTTACTTCCAGGATCGGTGTCATTCCCATCACCATTTCTCCCTTCGGACACGCGGGATCTTTTCCAGCAGCATTCTTGTATAGCTGTCCTGCGGATGGTACAGGACCTGGCTTGTACTGCCATACTCAACGATCTCGCCGAAATTCATGACCGCCACAGTGTCCGCGATCCGGTCAGCAATACCCAGATGATGTGTCACCATCAAAAGGGCAGCGCCGGAACGGGCTGCATAACTTTCCACCTCATCAATGACTAACTTTCCGTTCGTCACATCAAGTGCACTTGTGATCTCATCGCATAGCAGCACCCTGGGCTTCAGCAGAAGGGAAAAAACGATCGCCACACGCTGATTCATTCCTCCGGATAATTCATATGGCCGGCTCTTCAGAAGTTTCCTGCCATCCTCAAGACCCATGGAATCCATCAGACTGATCATTTCATCCGGATCGAAGGCCAGTCCATGACTGGACATAGTCTCCCGCATCTGTTTTTCGAAGGTCCTCAGCGGATTGAAGGAGCCCTGGGGATTTTGCGGGATCAGGCCGATCCCCGTCCCCATGAGGAGGCGCCGTTCCTTTCTGCTCATGTCCGTAAGTCTGCTGCCATTAAAGTATATCTCACCGCCGGTCACATTGACTGCATCCATCCCATGGATCGCTTTCAGCAGCGTGGACTTTCCGCATCCTGACTCCCCTGCAATACAAACGATCTCACCGGGCATTATGGACAGGGAAGCATGACGCACGATATCACTGTCTCCATAGGAGAGGCTCAGGTCCCGAATCTCAATGACCGGTGTTCCGGATGTATTCTGTTTCATCACGCCCTCCTTTCAGCTGCTTTGAGTTCCATCACGGCGTCTCCGAGATAATTGAAGAGCATGATCGTAAGGATCGTAGCGCCTGCCGGAAACAAAACCGACCACGGGGCAAGCTGGATATAGGCTCTGGATTCGTTGATCATGGAACCCCACTCCGCCTGAGGCGGGATCACTCCCAAGCCCAGAAATGACAAGCCTGAAATACCGATCATGGTCGTTCCGATCTGGGTCAGTGCATTGGTGACCAAAGGAAACAGGATATTTGGCAGGATGTGAAACAGGATGATCTGCCATCCTTTTTTCCCTGCCAGACGCGCGGCGGCAATATAGTTTTCACTTTTGATACTGAGTGTATGGCTCCGGGCGATCTTCGCATAGCCGGTCCAGGCTGTTACGCCCAGTGCGATCAAGGCAGCTCTCAGGCCTCCGCCGAGGATGCCCGCCACGGCTATCGCCACGACCATCTGCGGAAAAGCCAGAAAGAGCTCTGCGATCCGCATGATGATCCCGTCTATGAATCCTCCATAATAGCCGGAGAGGATCCCCAGCACTGTTCCGATTGCAAAGGTGATCACAACCAGAAAACTCGTCGCAAAGATCGTGGTCCTTGCGCCGCTTAAGACACGGGAAAACACACAGCGCCCGAAGCTGTCCGTTCCGAAGGGATATTCTGCGGAAGGTGCCCGACGGATCAGAAGCGCGCTGGTCGCATTCGGATCATGCGGAACCAGCCGATCGGCAAAGACGGCAAGCAGGATCAGCAGGATGCAAAGCATGCCTATGATCGTTGTTTTTACACGTGCGCGCCGCTGCAGGATACGTGAGGAAATAACTTTTTTCATGACTGCAGCTCCACTCTCGGGTCCAGAAATACGAAGATAAGGTCTGTTGCGAGCCCGATCAGCAGATAAAGCACGCCCATCAGAAGCACAAATCCCTGTATCACCGGGTAATCTCTGGCTGTAATAGAATCCATGACCAGCTTGCCGATGCCCGACCACCGAAAGATCGTTTCGATCACCACGCTGCCGCCCATCAGGGTACCGATAGAGAGTCCGATCACAGTGATCATATGTCCCAGAGAGTTTCTTAACACATTATTGAAGAGCACCAGCTGTTCCCGTACCCCGCGGGCACGGATCCCGGTCACATAATCTTGTTCCAGCTGTTCGATGATCTCCGCACGAAACTGTCTTGTAAAGCGGCCTGTCATTGGCAGCGTCAGGGAGATCACCGGCAGCAGCATTCCGGAAAAAGAGTCCCCCGCAATGACCGGAAACAATTTGATCCTTATGCACAGAAAATACATCAGCAGCACCGAGATCAGGAAATTCGGAACAGAATTGCTGATAAATGAAAGTATTCTCGCTATGTGATCAAAAACAGATCCCTGCCGCACCGCACTGATGATGCTCACCGGGATAGATACCAGCAGAGAAAGCAGCAGGCTGCCCAAGGCGAGCCTGCATGTCATCTTCAGCCCGTTCATGAGCTTTGCCGAGACCGGAAGGCTGTCTTTGTAGGAGATCCCCAGATCCCCCTTCATTACGGATCCCAGCCACGAGATATAGCGGACCAGGAAGGGGCGGTCAAGCCCCATCCTGATCCTTTCGGCTTCAATGATCTCTTTGGTCACGGCAATT
This sequence comes from Lachnospiraceae bacterium, assembly GCA_017446045.1. Lineage (GTDB taxonomy): Bacteria > Bacillota > Clostridia > Lachnospirales > Lachnospiraceae > Avilachnospira. The sequence goes on from JAFSRP010000058.1 coordinate 48,544, forward strand.
CCCTGCGCAGACAGTTTTTTTTCGACGGGATCCCCCGGTGCCATATCCAACAGCCAGAAACTGAAGAAACTCAGAACCAGCAGCAATGGGATCAGGGTAAGCAGCCGTTTTGTAACATATCGTTTCATAAGTTTTAATCGGATGTGCCTGTGATGCAGGTCTGATATTACTCTTTATCGGTATACTGGTCGACGCCGTAGAAATCAAAGGGAATGTCTTCCGCAAAGCCGTGCACACCCGGCTTCAGGACCGTCGTCTGGTTGAACAGGCCGACATAACCGAAGGCATTGTCATCGATCGCGATCTGTACCGCTTTATTGGCCAGTTCTGCCCGTTTTTCGGGATCCGGCTCGGTGCGCAGCGCTTCGATCGCAGCCTGACACTCATCGTCGTCAAAGCCTCCGCAATCATAATAGGAATCCTCTGCCAGGGTCGAATCCAGAAAATACAGAGGGTCTCCTGCCTTATCAGCGATCATACAGTAGAGCGCTATGTCGAAATCACCGGTTGCGATGTAGGTAGCATCCGGGTCTTCCTCCACGGTCAGAACGCTGTCGATTCCGGCATTTTTCAGCTGCTCCTGCATCAGGATCGCGATAGCGTCCAGATTACGGGCCGCATAATAACAGATATTTAAGGAAAGCTTCTGTCCATCCTTTTCATAGATACCGTCTGCACCGATGGTGAATCCGTCCTCTTCTAAAAGCTTCTTAGCTTTATCCGGATCCGTCGCGGGTACAGTTGCCTTTCCATAGGCAGCACTGGGAAGGAAGGGACCTACTGCCGGAGAGACCGTACCTTCCTGATACGCCGCGATGCTGTCCTTGTCCACGATCAGGTTGACTGCTTCACGTACCTTATCATCGAGACGGTTCTCGTTCAGGATGTAGAACTGCAGCCGGGTACCTGCGATCTGTACAACATTGTAGGAAGACGGATCAGAAAGATAGATCTGCAGGGAGGCAGAATCAATGCTGTTGTAGCAATCCAGCTCTCCGGCCTGCATTGCCATCAGTTTCGGCTGATCTTCCTGCATATAATAGAATACCGCGCCGTCCAAAGCGACATTTCCATTCCAGTAATTCTCGTTGCGTACGACCCGGACATCACCGCTTGGCTGGAAGTCGCTCACCACAAAGGGACCGGTAAAGACAGGCGCCAGGTCAAAGTCTGTAGTGGCATCCAGATCGATCATACCGCATTCCGGACTGGCAAGGTCGTTCTTAAGAGTGGGGTAAGGTTCTTTTGTATCTATCGTGAAGCTGTGATCATCCAGCGCCTCATAATCGAAGTCCGCCAGGAAGGCAAAACGCGGATTGACCTCTGCCAGACGGGCAAAATTACGGATCACCATGTCCGCTGTCAAAGGATCACCATTGGAAAATGCTGCCTTCTCCTGCAGCTTCACAGTCATCACCGTACCCTCCGTCTCAGCGGATTCAGCAAGGCAGGGCACCAGGCCCATATCCGGTCCGATCTTGAAAAGCGCTTCTGAAAGGCCGTAGATCGATGTATACCACCCATAGTATTCTGTGTGGGTATCCAGGCTCGGATATGCGAAAGAAGCCGCAGTATACAGGATCTTTTCGCCACTCTCGGCAGATGGCTGTCCCTCGGCAGTGGTCTCCGGAGCTGCTTCTGCCGCAGTTTCCGATACAGCGGCGGTCGTTTCCGGAGCCGCAGGAGCTGCAGGCTGTGCGGATGAGCCGCCGCAGGCCGTCAAAGACAATGACAGTGCACCCGCCATAATTGCAGAAATGATTTGCTTTCTCATATACTATTCCTCCCTATAATGTCAAGTGATTTTTCCTTGAAAATCAAGGATTTTTCAACGGTATACCTCTACTGAATGAGCCGTAAGGGTGGGCATCTCTGAGTATCGGGTACGAGAATAGAGGTGTTTTGGGTATACGAACCAGAA
>JAFSRP010000059.1 GCA_017446045.1 Lachnospiraceae bacterium
TGTACAAGTAAATCCGTCCGCTTTCATTATAGCCGTTAACTGCCGGCCTGCAACAGCAGGTCTTATTAAGGTTACTCTCTTTTTTGTTCTCAAGGTTCTCGAAATCTTCAAAAATCTGCTTGACAAACATTAGCAAGATTTATCAATCTGTTGCTGATACAAGCATTACTGCATATCTGTTCAGGGTCTTATCATAGATACTCCAGCAGCATGCGCCATACCATTCATGGCCGGCATCAAAGAAATCCGACCAGTCTGTCGTCCATTCATAGATTTCAAGCGCATCCGTGCCGTTTGGAAACAGGACCTCGTTCACTTTTTTGAAGTCTTCAGGCTTGTTTCTTCTGCCGTGCACCGGCTCCATCAACGCATACCAGTAAGGAACCGTAGTTCCGTTATTTTCCGGTTCCCACCCGGCATCATAAAAGACAGTGCCATAATAATCAGTCCTTACAATATTCGGGCAGTAGAAAAACACCTGCGGATCCAGCGGAGAAGGCTGCGCCTTATCGATGTCATAAACGAGAGGCCGTATTCGATCCGCAAGGTCATCACCAAACATTTTCCGGGCGCTTTCTTTATCCTCTATGCTTTGTTGCACCAGCCGGTCAAAGACCAAACGCAACGCCTCCCTATGAGATCGCACCCCCTCATAGGGCTTATCATCACTTAACAGATTATAGTCAACTTCACCGACAAGATGATATTCACTGTCCGGATCATATGGTTTTATATATTCATAGAAGGCATCATTATCCAGTCTTTTCATAGTACCTACCTGCAAATTCCGGGGTCGCCGGGGTCTTCGACATCAAACTCACCCTTATTATACCATGGAATTATCACCTATGGAAAAGGCAGCATACTGCTGCCCCAGGTTTCAATGTCATCGTATTCATCATCCCGCCCGGCAAGACCTCATCTCATTTTGTAAGTTCTCATCCTGACTGGCGGGTTCTCATTCTGTTTTGTCAGTTCTTATCCCATCTTGTAAGTCCGTATTTGCAGCCGAGATAATAGCACCGGTCACACTCGATGATGCATTTGACCTCGTCATCGGCAAGCCCGTTCTCCTGGGTGATGACCAGTCCTTCGAGCGGCGTGCGGTCCAGCTCTTCGGGAGAGTCGAGAACGATGATCCCTTCCGCTTCCGTTGTGATAAAGAGCCGCCCCGAGGAGTCAAGGAAGAGGTCGCGCACCTTCATTCCGGGGATGCCGTCTTCCTGGTCCAGGTTGCCCGTGATCTTCCAGCTGTCATCCGTCTTTTCGGCAATGCTCAGGCCCCCGTAGATCATCTGGCCGCTCCCGATGATCACTTTGTTTTCCGAGAGCGGGAGGATCGCGTTGATATAGCTGTGGGGAATGCCGTCGTCGACATTGAGATAGGTCCAGCCGTCCTTTGTACGGATGCTGATGCCGCCCTTGTCCCTCGCGAGGTAGGAGCCGAACCACAGCTCACTGCCGACCCGCTCGATCACCTGGACGACGTCCTCGGCAAGCCCGGAATCCGTGGTCAGGATCTCATCGACTGCCCATGATCCGTCCTTCACGGCAAGATGCGCGGCGCCGTTTTGGGTCCCGGCCCAAAGGCCGCCGGCATCGGCGAGCAGGGTATTCACACGCCCTTTCGGGATCTCCGGGGCGCTTATCCTGCAGACTTCCTGAAATGCATCGTCGAATGCGCTCAGGCCGTCCTCATGGCCGACCCAGATCAGGCCGTCCTCTGTTCTCGTGATCATGGCGGAAAAGATCATGTGGATGTCCGCATCGAGCTTTTCCACGATATCTCCGGTATCCCGGTCAAGGATATACAGGCCTTCTCCGGTCCCTGCCCATACTCTTTCCCCGTCATCGAACAGCGCCGATATCTCGATCCCCGGCATCAATACGGTAAGGGCTTCATCCCTGGGCGGGGCAGACTTTCTTGTAATGATCTGATAGGCGATGCCCGCCGTCGTGAGCAGGCCGAAAAGGATGGCAAGTATCAGAATGCTCTTCCTGTTCATAAGATCCGGCCCTCCTCCATGTACAGGTGCCTGCTGCAGAAGGCAGCCGCTTCCGCTTCATTGTGGGTAACGAGAAGGACGGCACATCTGCCTTCACAAAAGTCCCTGGTGCATTGGATGATGCTTTCCTTGAGGTCCCTGTCCAGATTTGTAAAAGGCTCATCCAGCAGCAGGAGCTCCCTCTCACAGGCCAGAGCCCTTGCGAGCGCGGCGCGGCGCGCCTGTCCTCCCGAGATCTGGTGAGGGTAGCGCGAAAGCAGCCCGGTCAGGCCGTACGCCTCCGCCAGCTCGCCGGCACAGGTTTCCCTGCGCTCCTTATCCCTGTGCGGGCAGCCGAAAAGGATGTTTTCGCGCACCGTCATGTTGGGAAACAGGAGGCTGTCCTGGAATACCATTGCCACGCCTCTCTTGTGGGGAAGGTCCGAAAGCGGTTCATAGTCCTTTGTGATGGTCCCCGCATCGGGCGCGACAAGGCCCGCGATCACGTGGAGCAGCGTTGATTTGCCGCAGCCGCTCTCCCCGCGTATGGATACCATCTCCCGGTCGCCGATGCTGAGGGAAACGTTGTCCAAAGCCCTTACGGACGGATATTCTTTTGTTACGCCGTTGATCTCGAACATATCTCGATACCCCGTTAATTTTCCGGTCCGGAAGATCCGGTAAAGGGCGGACGCGCCAGGAGGAAATAGACCGCTGTCATCAGCGCGATGCATACCGCCATCTGCATCAGGCAGAAATACGTCACTTTTTCAGAAGAACCGTAATGCAGGTAATTATAGATCTTGACCGACATCGGTTCCCTGCCGGCTGTCATCAGGACGAGCGAGGTACCGACGTCACCGAGCGTGAGCAGGAAAACGACGATGCCGGAAATGATGAGGCCGGGCGCCATCAGCGGGAGCAGGACCTTTGCAAATGCCAAGCCCTTCCGGGGCTGCAGCAGGGCGGCGGCTCTTACTCTTGCCCGGTCGATCCGCAGATAGCAGCCGTATTGGATGAGCGCGGCGAAGGGCAGATACCGCACCGCAAGGCCGACAGCCGGAAAGAATACGCCGGTCCTGAAGACATACAGCGGCGTGGAGCTGAACAGTTTCAGTATTCCGATACCTGTAAGGACGCCCGGAACGCATAAGGGGAGGACCGCTATGAGCCAGATGATCGGTTTACATAATTTATCGGACGGATCATCCGAGGTCAGCAAAAGTGCCATCGCCGCGGACGGCACGGTAAGGAGCAGTACGGCGGCCACGCCGGACAGGCAGGAATTCCACAGTTCTTCGAGGGCCGAGACGATCCCGGCGTCCGGCTTCAGGATATACGGAATAAACGAGATCAGCGGAAGAAGGATCTGGAGCAGGGTCACAACGACCGCGGCTCCGCCCACCGCACGCAAAGCCGGCGAATAGACAGGCCGGATGCCTGCATTTGCCTTCATCGTATTGGAGATGCTTTTCAGGGGAAGAAAAGAAAGAATGATCACCGCGGCTGATATGATCATCAGCGGCATCGACAGATACAGTGAATGAACGCTTTGGCCCGCCGCGGAATAGTCACTGAATATTTCCATGGAATAGACGTTCACCTGGAACAGGGACGGGATGGAATAATCCATGACGGATAAAACGAAAATGACAGCGCCGATGGCAAGGAGCCAGGGAATCTGTTTCGGGAGGATGACTTTGAAGAATACGTGGTCCGCGCTGTCGAACACCAAAGCGGCCGACCATTCCTTTTCATCTGCCTGGTCGAGCGCGGCAAGCGCGGCGGCGCAGGCAAAAGGCAGGTAAACAAAGGTCTCGACGGCCACACAGGGGAATATCCCCGTCATCCTGTACCGCAGCACTTCCGGGAAGATCCTTCCCAGAAAGCGCAGAAGATTCATGTACGAAAGCGCGTAGATATAAGGCGGGACCGGCGCGAGGAGAAGGAAATACCAGCGCAGCAGCGGCCTTTTCCGGAATCCCGCATGGATCCGCAGCGAGGCAAAGACCGCGACCAGAAGACATACCGCTGCCGTAAAAAACGCGATGACGAAGGAATTGATCATCAGGCCGAGCCTGCGCGCGTTCAGTATCCCCGTTTCAACGCCCCTTCCCGAAAGCCCCAGGGAGAGGACGGGAAGGAGCGTAAGCAGCAGGTATACAAGGCATATGAGGATCCCTTTACTGTACCGCGAATATTTCCTGCATGTCATTGCTCGCAGTCTCCAGCATATCATACACTTCCTCGAGGTTGACGTTCATTCCCCGGATCTTAAAGCCCTCCGCATCCGCGTCCGGCCGGATCGACAGGTCAAAAAAGCCCATTTCGATCAGCGTTTTCTCCGTGTCGAGGGAAATGATGTAATCTATGAAGATCTTTGCGTTTTCCTCGTTGGGCGCGCCTTTGATCAGGGCAGCGGTATTCGGGGTGATCAGATTTCCGATGCCGCCTTCCTCCTGGTCGGTAAAGCACATCTCAACATGCGCCCCGTCTTCGAGCGCCTCTTTGGCATCATCGGTGTCCGTATAGCCGATCTTTACCTGGCCGGCGGCTGCCATATCCTTGGTGACGGAATTCCCGTCCACGACCTGGACGCCGCTGTCCTTGAGCTTCCGGAAGAACTCCCTGCCCTGATCCGCCCCGAGAGCGGCATATATCGCGGCTGCCTGGGTACGTGTGGTTCCGAACATCGGATAGGCGATGGCGATCTGGTCCCCTTCGTACTTTCCGCTCGTCAGATCGAATATCGAGGAAGGATAATCCGCCTTTGCAAGGAGGTCCGTGTTGACGAGCAGTGTCCTCGCCCTTCCGCCGAACGCTGTCCAGTACCCGTCCTTATCCTTGTAGGCATCGGGAATGTCGGACGCGGCAGGTGAAACATAGGGAGCCAGGGCTCCCTGCCGCTGCAGCGCGATCGTCTGGGCGAACTCATTGTTCCAGAATACATCACATACAGGATGATCCATCTCTGTGAGTATCTTATTGGTCAGTCCCGTCGTCTTGTTCGCTTCGAGATCATAGACCGGGTTCACTTTGATCCCGGTCTTTTCTTCAAAATCCTTGAAGATCTGCTCGGAATGCACCTGGTCGACCGCGGTGTAGACATTTACCTCACCGGGATCCTCCGGGGCTTTTGTCCCGCCGGTTCCACCCGTTCCGGCAGTTCCCGCGCATCCGGCCAGGAGCAGGAGGACCGCTCCCGCCGCGATGGTTTTCCGGAAATCCTTTTTTTTCATATCTTTGTCTCTGAATATATTCATCGTTGATCCATGTTCATTGCTGAGCCGTGCACATCACGGAGCCATGCACTGCTGATCCATGCGCATCACTGGTCCTGAACGCAGTAATCCATACGGTCCAGCACCGTACGGGGATCCGTTTCCTCCGGCGGCTCCGGGGAATTCCGAAGATCTTTTCTTGCGGCGGCTGCACGCTCCGCAAGGCCGGGCGTTTTCAGCATGTGCAATACCTTTACCGCATCCGCGCCGGCATCCCCGAATTCTCCCGCGGTAAAACGGAAGGAGGCGGGTTTCAGGAAGCTGTCCGCGCGGTCGGTAAGGCCGTCCGCAAGAATTTTCGAATCCCTTTGAAATACGGCGACAAATTTCTCCGGATCGTCACCCAGTTCATCGATCTTATCGCGGACCATCTGCGCAAGGACGGGCAGCAGTGCTTCCCGCATCTCCTCGATCCTCTTATCTTGCGCCGCGATCGCTTCCCGGTACCTGCTCCCTGCCGGCACGTAAAGGAACTCGATCTCTCTGGTGCAGGTAGAGGCAAGGCCGATCTCACCGGTATCCGCAAAGGTGACAAAATAGTTCCAGCCGTCGGGCTCGATCGCTTCGTCATAGGCATTTCCCATTTTACGAAGTTCGTCGATGCCGAACCAGTTTCCGGTCGAAAGATCCAGCCAGGAATCCGCCGCGGAGCTCACACTCTCTACCGCCTCTCTAAATGATTTATATCCTTCCATTCCTATCCTCTGCTTTCTCAGTCACGGTCAAAGCGGTTTCTGCGCATTCTTCCGGATCGCGTCCCTGTGATCCTTCAGTTCTTTTTCGGCAGCACGCAGGGCCTGCTCCCTCTGGTTCTTGGCATACTCAGCCTTCCTGTCGGCTACTTCCTTAAGAAATGCTTTTCTGCTTTCCTCTTCGAGATTACGGTCATACTTTTCCATTCCGTTGGTGATCTGATCGTACACCTCTTTCGTCACTGCATTCGTTGTGTCAGTCGCTTTCTTGAGCGCTTTTTCAGCCTCCTTGTTATTTGCCCAGGTCTTATACCTCAGGTTCTTAAGGGCATCCACGCCGTCCTTGGACATGCCGTTATTCTGAGACCTGTTCAGATTCACAAGATCTCTTCTGAATGTATCATTCGTGTAATTCTGCTGGCTTGTATTGATCTTATCCGCGATCTTATCCAGACCGCCCTTGACCGTTCCGGTAAATACAGCAGAACCCAGGCCGTCGTTCCAGTCCTTTCCTTCTTCCAGGTTGGACCATACTTTCTTTGTGACCTCACTTCCGATATTCCCGGTAAAGTGCCAGCCTGCATCACCAAGCTCGCCGCCCGCAACGTCAGCGAGGTTTTCTACAGTAGCTTTAAAAAACGCATCCTGCATGCTCTTATCATTCACATAAGCATCGGTCAGCTTGGAGGCATAGTTCTTTGTCACGTCATAGTATTGCTTTATGGCAGTATTTCCGGTAACAATGGAAAGTCCGGTAAGGCTGTAGTCCGCGAGCTTTTCCGTAACTTCCGCGGCTGTCGTCATCTTGTCCCAGAACTCGCCTACGTTCTTATAATGCTGGGCATCTTTCTCGGCTTTTCCGATGGCCTTTTCCATCGCTTTCTTGATGGATTCCTTATTGTCGAGCTCGCCTCCGTATTTCTGCCACATTTTGAAGAGCTGCTCGGCTTCCTTTTCTTCTTTTGCCTGCTGGGCCTCCCATTTCCATTTATCTTCAAGATACTGCATGCCGTCACGCGACAGCTTCTGGTTCTCGGCGCGCTGCTTTTCGAGCCATTCCTGCAGGCCCTTGTTGGCGTCCTGGTAATACTCAGTATGGGAAACGGCATTATCATAACTGACGAGCAGTTCGTCCAGGTCATAATAAGAACCGTTCTCTCCGATATACTGCGGATTTCCGTTCTCATCATATCCCACGAGTCCGTAAGTCTTGCGCTTACCGGTGATCGGATCGATGAAACTTACGTCGCCCTCATCATTCAGGCTCCATTCCTTCGGCCTTTCCGGGAAATCATACGGATTCTGGGGCGGGGCCGGCGGTGCGGTAGGTGGGGGCGCAATCGGTATATCGTCCATGATCAGCGGCGGGAAAAGAAGATCCAGCGGCCAGCCGAGCAGGATGCCGAGATCCCAGAAGAGCACCGGTATGAGGGAACTCCAGAGCGACTTGATGAAGCCGTCGTTATGCATCAGTCCCCCGATGGTCTTGCCCGATTCGGACCAGCCGTTGTCGTCCGCAAAGACGGTGAGGCAGTTAAACATCAGGGATCCTCCGATGATCAGAAGGATGACGGATGCGATCCCCGCGGGCTTCTTTTTTCCTCCGCCGCCCCAGTAAATGACCGCGGCGATGAGAGCGGCGCTGACAAGGAAGCGGAAATAGTAATTATAGCCGAACAGGACCCAGAGCACGACATTTACAGCCGTATACATGAACAGGCCGATCGCCATATAATACATGACGAGCATGCCTTCGGAATACAGCGGAACGGTCTGCTTCCTTCCGTCATGGAGCCTGCCGTCCGCCGAGCGCACGCGGAAGCACGACTGGCCGAGATCGCTCTGGCCGCCCTGACCGAAGGAAAAGTAGAACAGGATCGCGAACACAGGCACCGCAAAGGGGTTCCTGATCAGGAATCCGAAAACGACAGCGGCGATCAGTCCTATACGCATGTATTTGTTGCCGGAAAGGTTGGAAAGGTCGATATAGCCGTTGGTGACAGCCATCTCCTCGACACGGTCAGCCATTTTCCGGTCAGACTGCGCATTTGCGTTGGGATCGGCATTGGCGTTGGCACGGGGCGCGGCCTTCTTCCGGGGAGCCCCCGGTCTCGGCGCCACACCGAGCATCCTTTCATAGTGATCCCTCATTTTTCGGACATTCGCGAAGTCTTCGGATATGGCTGCGGATCCGCCCTGCTTTTTCCGCATCATCATCCGCGCGAACAGCAGGCTGAGTCCGAAGGTCAGCGGCGCAACGACCTTGCCTGTCGGCGTCAGGCCGGCGATCTCGAAGGGTGTCGCGCCCTTATATCTTGAGCCCGAATAGACCGCGCCGCCGATCAGATAAGGGATGAACGAGATCCTTCCCCAGGTGCCTCTTCCTGCCCACATCGTATCATTGAGCACGGACCAGAAGAAGACATTGAAGACAGTAGACAGTATCGTAACAGGGATCATCATCTTCAGGAGGCGGGGCATGTTTTTGACATATGCCGCGACCCTTGCCTTCAGGAATCCCGAGATCAGGGCCTGATACGATCTCGGTGCCTCCGGATCAGAACAGTATTGCTGAAACGTAGGCTCCTGGTACCTGGGATCATTATTCTTGTTTTGTACGTTCTGATGCATTTATACTTCCTCCGCCTCGAACATATTTACGAATATGATCGCGAATGGTCATTTTGCTATGGGATTTCCGCAGCCCGAACAGAACTTGGCATTCGGGCTGAGCGGGGCTCCGCAGTTGCGGCAGAACCGTACCTTAGGCGGCTGCGGTGCGCTCTGTGGAGCAGGCTGCTGCTGAGGAACAGGCTGAGGAGTCGGCTGAGGTGCAGACTGCGGCTCCCGAACGGGCTGGGGAGCAGACTGAAATGCCGGCTGTGGTTCCCACGTGGCCTGTGGAGCAGGCTGTGGTGTCGGCTGCGGCTCCCGTACGGGCTGAGGAGTAGGCTGAGGAGCCGGCTGCGGTTCCCAGGCGGCCTGAGGAGCTGGCTGAGGAGCCGGCTGCGGCTCCCAGGCGGGCTGCGGTGCGGGTTGAGGTACAGGCTGCGGTACAGGCTGCGGAGCGGGCTCCGGCTGCGCATCACGCTCAAGCTCCGCCTTAAGGCGAAGCACTTCACGCTCATACACATCACCCTCAAGCGGAATGAACAGCCATCTTACGAAATACTCATATCCCGAAGCGATCCCGATCGCCCCTTCCGCAGATACAAGGTAGAATTGCCCCTCTTTCAGGGCTCCTTCTCCTTTATCGTCAGCCAGGGCGAATGCAAACAGGTCTCTTGCATTGAAAAAATTGTCCTCGCTTCCGTTCAGCCTCCATGCCAGGCACACCGGCATCGCATCGCCCAGCGCGCTCATCAGATTCTTATAATGTTTCATACTGCATCTCTCCGTCCAATAAAACCAATGCCGATCCGGTCAGTTACCGGATAAAAAACCAATACTTTATATAAGTATATCATATGCATTTTCGTCTATAAATCCGTGACAAATGATTGTCATTGACAACTGTCCGGACTGGGATCATTCGGCGCCGTTTTATTTTGTCTTCATTCAATAAGACCCGCAGATCGAGCCGGGAGACATCATCGTAAAAAGCAGCCGGCGCTTAAAAGTGCCGACTGCTTTTCCTTATTCCCGGTTTCGGGTAATGTTCCCGCGCGGAAAACGGTTTATCTGTTATAAGCGAAGCGGGTGCCTGCCAGCGAACGCCATACCTCGTCGCAGGCAGCGAGGGTCTCCGCATCGAGCAGTCCGCCGTCAAAGACCCGGATGTTCTGCTCAAGGTGGGAGAGCTTGCTGACGCCTGTCAGTATACCGGTGACATGCGGCTGGGACGCGCACCATTTGAACGCGAGCTCGATCAGGCTCATGCCGAGTCCGTCCGCGATCTCCCCCAGCTTCTCGACCGCGCGGAAATTTTCGTCATTCCAGTAGCGGTCGTAGTATTCCTTGCTGTTCGCGAAACGGGTGCCGTCGGTCGGCGCGCCCGGTCTGTGCTTGCCCGCAAGCAGGCCTGCCGCGATCGGGTTGTAGATCAGCATGCTCATATCGTGTGCATTCAGGAACGGGACCAATTCGCCCTCGATGCCGCGGGTCAGGGCATTATAGACATTCTGGGTAACGACGGGCTTCGCGTAACCGCGTTTCTCGCACAGTGCCAGGATATCAGCGATCTGCCATGCGGCAAAATTGCTGACGCCGATGTAGCGGATCTTTCCCGCCCGGACCAGCATGTCCATGGTGTACATCGTTTCCTCGATATCCGTATCGTAATCGGGATGATGCAGGTAATAAATGTCAAGATAATCGGTGCCGAGACGCTTCAGGCTCCCGTCGATGGCATTCAATATGTGGCGGCGGGAAAGCCCCTGCCCGTTCGGACCTTCACCGATCTGGTATCCGACCTTGGATGCCAGAATAATGCGGTCCCGGCGGCCTTTCAGGCCCTTGCCGACCACAGTCTCCCCGACGCCCTTGAGATACATGTCCGCGGTGTCCCAGAAATACATCCCCTGGTCGAATGCGTAGTCCATGATTTTCAGGCTGTCCTCTTCGGACGTCTGGCCGCCGAACATCATCGTGCCGAGACAAAGCATCGGGACTGTGAGACCGGTGCCCTTGATTATTCTGTATTGCATAAAAGCGCCTCCTTTGATAATGCTTATATCATGATTTTACAAAAAAACTGACTTTGGGTTAATAATGCAAGGCGGCTCTGCATTTTTCGGAAGAACAGCCTTTGAGTTGATCATGCAAGGCAGCCCTTAAAGAAATCGATGATCCCTTTTTCGACCTCGCATTTGATCTCGTCATAATTATGGATCTCGTGGCGATAGCCGGAATACAGCCTGGTGCAGACTTTATGGCCGGTAGATGCCAGCAGGTTGGTCGTCTGGTAAACGCCTTCTCCCCAGTTCCCGACAGGGTCAAGGTCACCGCCGATGTTGTAGACCGGCAGCCCGGCCGGGACCTTGGCAGCCCATTCCGTTCCCTGGATGCACTCCATCATCTCGCAGAAATACAGCATGGACCGGTTGTTCGTCGGCTTTGTAAAAGCGTCGAACGGGTCTGCCGCATGGTCCTGCTGGACCCATTTGCTGTGACAGATCCATTCATTTCCAAGCTGTACAGGCTCTTCGATACGGGCAAACATGAATCCGAAGAGCATTCCCGTAAAGGCAGGATCGGATTCATTTCCCTTGCCGGCGTCCACTGCCGCCTGCAGGGCAGCTTTGGTTTCCCCGAGGGTCGGCAGGGCTCCGCAGGTGCCGCAGATCGTCACACCCGTCAGCTCGTTGCCGTACTTTGCGATATAGTCTCTGGCGATGAAGGAGCCCATGCTGTGTCCGAACATGAAATACGGCAGTCCGGGGTACATCTCCTTCACAAGCTGAGTCAGCGTGTGCTCATCTTCCATCATGGTGTGGGGGCCCTTTTCGCCCCAGTCTCCCCAGGTGTCATTTACAACGGCGGTCTTGCCGTGCCCGACATGATCATCGGCCGCGACAATGAAACCGGCGTCCATAAATGCGACGATCATATGAAAATAGCGCCGTGAGTGCTCACCGAATCCGTGGATCAGCTGAATGATGCCCTTCGGCTCACATGCCGGAACATAGATCCAGCCCTGGACCATATCCCGCTCGTTAAAAGACCTGAAACTAATTTCGTGAAGCATTTTCCTGTCTCCTTTCTGTAATTGCTCTTCGGGGAGTGATCATGGTTTCATTATATCACAGAAGCCGCGCTTCATACAGATATCAGGCGGGCACAGATCTGCGGTCTCCGGGGTCGTGCGCAAGCCATTATTAAGCGCATCCGCAAACATTTCTGCTTCTGCAGTATTCATTCATGTATTTGTGCGATACAATGTAATCGGAGAAAATATGAAACGGGAGAATGGGCAGCAGGGCGGCCGCTGAAAAAAGGATGGGCAGCATGAAGAAGTATTCCATAGGAGAAACCGCAAAAATGATGGGCGTGAGCGTGCATACGCTGCGCTACTGGACCAACGAGGGCCTGATCGCCGGAAGTCTGATATGATTTCCGGGGAATCTGCATGATTCGGCGGAAGAGCGGTATGATTTCCAAGAAACCGGTATGATCAGCTGAGAGACTGGCAGATCACCGCGGTAACGTCCGCAACCGATAAACAGTTTCACGGGCGCGCAGGCAGCGGCGCGTATAAAAATGAAGGAAACCAATAAGTTTAAATTTTATGCGGCAGTGATCCTGGGAAATGTTTTCTGGGGGATCAGCAACATGCTCACCAAGATCGGTATTTCCTACGCGGATCCGGAGGTGCTGCTGACCTGCCGCTTTCTGACTGCATTCATTATCCTGACCGTCATGATGATCGTGCAGAAGGTGCGGATCGATCTTCGCAAAAAGTCTTTCCGTTCCTTTCTCACCATGATCACCGCGGAGCCCCTGCAGTATCTCTCGGAAAGCTATGGCTTAGCCTTTTCCAACGCGGCGTTTTCGGGTGTGGTCGCGTCCCTTTCCCCGATCGCGGGAACCGGACTGGCAGCGATCTTCCTGAAAGAATTTCCGTCCCGGCGAAAGGTGCTGTTCAGCCTCCTGCCGATCCTGGGCGTGATCATCATTACCCTGGACGGAAACCGGATCGGATATGTGCAGCCGCTCGGAGTGGTGCTGCTTTTCCTGGCAATGCTGCTGTCCGCGGTCTATAGGACGGCCAACCGGGGCGCCTCGCAGGACTATACACCGCTGGAACGGACCTGGAGCGTGTTCCTCACTTGTACGACGACGTTCATCGTGGTCGCGCTGGTAAGGAACCACGGAGATCTCTCCGTGTATGCGGAAGCCTGCAGGCATCCGGAGTTTGTGGCTTCCTTCGTTTCTCTGGCGCTCTTAAGCTCTGTGGCGGCCCATATGCTGGTCAACTACGGATACGCCTATATGTCGGTCCTCACGATCTCGACCTTCGCGATGCTGCAGAATGTGATCGCGATCTTCTCCGGCATCGTCTTTCTGCACGAACCGCTCACCGGGGCGATCGTCATAGGCACGATCCTGATCCTGAGCGGGATCTTTATCGTCAACCGAACCGCATGAGAGTGCGGTTCTTTTTTTGCGGGGAGGGGCGAGGTGGCTGAGACCCCGTGCTCCATATCGCGGATTGAACGCTCTCTGAACGAACGCCCCCGTACTGTCAGGGTACGGAGGCGTTTTTTTTATATGATCTGAAATAACGCAGAAACGTATTAAATAATACGGGGCTTTTTGCATGGTCCGGAAATGAAGTGATTATAGAATCATCTGATATTTCCCGCTATAATAGTTATCAGAGTGTATCATTTCACGGGCAGCAATGGATACAGTGCTGTCGGCCCGGAGGCGCGGGGATACGGAGAAGCAGAAATACAGAAATACGGAGATATGAGGAAACGGGAATACGGGGATGCGGCGTGCGCTACCGCGGCGCTGTTCCGGCGAGCTGCGCTTCCCGGGACCATTCTTCCACTTTGATGGAGGGGGAGATCTCCTGAAGCAGGGCGATCATCTTTTCGGCATTTTCCCTCTTTTCTACCATGAGGCTGACTTTCTTTTCAGCTCCGTGATCCAGGCGCACCACAAACACGGGGATGCCCCGGCCGCAGCTTCCGACCACGCTCAGTGTCGATGACTGGATCCAGGTGCGTTTGATGTCATTGATCAGCAGATACTGCTCCCGCGGGAAATACACCGCCTGCCGGCTGATCCTGTACTGTTCGATCCGTACGCCGCTTTTCGCGTCGGTTTTCGGATCGGAAACTGTGTGCCCTTCCAGATACGGGGTCCACGCCATAACATTTCTCCTTTCTTTCATGTTTGACGATATGTAATGCCATGCTGAAGATCAACGCTATCGAAATCGTCTATCCCGACACGCCCGAAGCCGTGTCATTCGCGGAGATAATTAAAAAAGAGCTTGTGTCTTACCGCGCGCCCGCTTCCGTCGTGAAAAAGACGGGCAGAAAAAGCCTGGCTGATGTGACCGAGCCATGGCTGGTCGTCCTCTGTACGCCGGATACCCCTTCCTGCGAGGAAGTGCAGGAACGGATCAAGGACTTTACCGCGCGGGGACTCTACAATCATATCCTGACCCTTCTCATAAGGGGAAAACCGGAGGAGAGCTTTCCGCACGCGCTCCTGTATGAGGAGCGCCCCGACGGGACTATCATACATCACGAACCTCTGGCAGGCAATATCAAGGCACCCACCAGGCGGAAAAGCCTGCGGCTTCTTTCAGTGGAA
>JAFSRP010000060.1 GCA_017446045.1 Lachnospiraceae bacterium
ACCTGCGGTATGGGCGGCGGCACCGGAACAGGCGCGGCACCGGTGATCGCGGGTATTGCGAAGGATATGGGCATCCTGACGGTCGGTATCGTGACGAAGCCTTTCCGTTTTGAAGCAAAGCAGCGCATGAGCAATGCGCTTCAGGGCATCAGCAATCTGCGTGACCATGTGGATGCACTGATCGTGATCCCCAATGATAAGCTTCTTGAGCTGGTCGACAGACGCACGACCATGCCTGAGGCGCTGAAGAAAGCAGACGAGGTCCTGCTCCAGGCCGTGACCGGTATTACAGACCTGATCAATGTTCCGGGTCTGATCAATCTTGACTTTGCGGACGTGCAGACCGTTATGAAGGATAAGGGTATTGCCCATATCGGTATCGGTAAGTCCAAGGGTGATGACAAGGCGCTTGAAGCCGTCAAGCAGGCAGTGGCTTCCCCGCTGCTGGATACTTCCATCGAGGGTGCTTCCGATGTCATTATCAATGTCAGCGGCGACATCAGCCTGATCGAAGCCAATGAGGCAGCCAGTTTTGTGGAAGAGCTTGCAGGCGAGAATGCCAACATCATCTTTGGTGCGATCTATGATGAGAAAGCACAGGATGAGTGCACGATCACGGTGATCGCAACCGGAATCGTCGAGCAGAACAATACCGGGAGCAAACCTGCTGTCAACCAGAGACCCGGTATCTTTGGCGGCACCAGCGCAGGTATCGGCTCCTATGCACAGCCGCAGGTAAGACAGACCTTCAAGCCCGCAAAGGAAGATGCAGCGCCACAGGCTCCGGCACGTAAGAACGACGGCGTACAGCTGGGCTTCGGTTTTGGCGGTAATACGACCCGTCCGGTTCCGCCACAGGTTCCTTCATCGGCACCCACCGCACCTGCAGCCGGAAATGCAGAGAGCTATCCCTTCCGTCCGCAGATGAACCGGGAGACACCGATCGAGATCCCGGACTTTCTGAAGAACCGCAAGTGATCATGGAATGATCAAGAGGTACCGCAGGGTACCTCTTTTTTATGTTCGAAAAAGAGATCGCCACAGCAAGTGCTGTGGTGATCTCTTAGCAGCATATATTTAAGAAGGTTTATACATCTTCGATGTATCGCAAGTGAAAATCCTTTTGGATTCATATGTTAGCGTAAGCTAATTAACTTGTTGAAGGCAGTATATCACGCTGAAACATGGATGTCAAGGGTTTTCTTCCTTGACTTTATCCCTAAATTTGGTACTATTAATGTAAATATACGTACATCCGTACATACAGGTCGGTGGAGGTAGGATCCGATGGCGATTGACAGAAGCGAATCCAGAGAAGATTATCTTGAGTCTATACTTATGCTTAAGGAAGAGAAAGGCGTGGTCAGAAGTATTGACATTGCCGAACATTTTGATTATTCAAGACCAAGCATCAGCAGGGCAATGAGTATCCTTCGCAATACGGGTCTGATCACCATGGATAACAACGGGTTTATCGAGCTGACAGAACAGGGAATGAAGGAGGCCAGTGCTGTTTACGGGCGGCATAAGGTCCTGATCGATTTTCTGAAGAAACTGGGTGTTTCTGATGCCGTTGCTGAAGAAGATGCCTGCCGTATCGAACATTTCCTGAGCGAAGAGAGTATGGACCGTATCAGGGAATTCGCTAAAGAAGACTGAAGATCAGGATAGATCAAAGCACAGAAAAAGCAGCCAAAAGGCTGCTTTTAATGTTTATGTTCCGTTCTTAAGTGTAGCTGCTGATCACTGTTCGATCATCTTCTTCAGGATCTGCACGGCATTGGAGGCTGCGCCTTTGCGGATCTGGTCACCACAGCACCAGAGCGTCAGACCGTTATCCTGTACCAGATCCTTACGGACACGGCCGACCCAGACCAGATCCTGGTTGCTGGTGTCAAGCGGTGTCGGATATATCCTGCCCTGATAATCATCGATCAGACGGACACCTTCAAACTGTGCGATGGCAGCGTTGGCAGCTTCTACGCTGACCGGCTCTTCCGTGTAGACAGTAACGGCAATGGAGTGGGAACGCATCACAGGTACTCGTACACAGGTACAGGTGACCTTCAGTTCCGGCAGGTGCATGATGCGGCGTCCCTCGTTCTGCATCTTCATCTCTTCATCGGTATAATCGTTGTCTGTCAGGCTGCCGATAAAGGGGATCACGTTGTTGGCGATCTGAGTCGGGAACACTTTGGTCCTGACTTCTTTTCCTTCCGCCAGTGCTTTCATCTGGTCTTCCAGCTCGATAAGGCCGTCCTGACCGGCACCGGAGACCGCCTGATAGGTACATGCGATCATGGAGCGTATCGGAGAGATCCGGGAGATAGCAGCGACAGCCATCATGGTAATGATCGTGGAGCAGTTGGGATTAGCAATGATGCCCTTGTTCGTGAAGGCGTCCTCCCCATTGATTTCCGGAACGATCAGCGGGACATCCGGATCCATACGGAATGCTGAGCTGTTGTCGATATAAACTGCACCTGCTTTAACGATCGCGGGGGCAAACTTTTTGGACTGTGCATTCTTGACTGCGCCAAGCACAAAATCCATCCCTGTGAAGCTGTCTTCCGTAGCCTCTTCAATCGCGATATCCTGACCGTTGAAACGGATAAGGCTGCCCGCGCTCCTTGCGCTGGCCAGGGGCTTCAGTGTCGCAACCGGGATCTGATACTCTTCCAGTACTTTGATCATTTCACGTCCGACGGCACCGGTCGCGCCAAGGACTGCGATATTATATTTCTTCATAATGGTCATCCTTTCCTCTGTCCTATGCTCGAATATAAGTCCTGCGGCATCGGGTGTATATCGTGCACTTTGTCGCGTGAACCCTGCAATGTGTTAAAGTCTAACACATTACAGGGCGAAAAACAAGCATGTTCTTTGAATATAGAAAAGAACTATGATATACTAAGTTCTCAGGATAGTTATTAAAAGAGGCACATACAATTATGAAAAAACGTACGAAAATAGAACTGGTGATCTTTGCAGTCGTTGCATTGCTCTTCATCCTGGGGCTGATCAGGGATATGCCGGGCAAGCCGGAGCCGGCTCAGGAAACGACGATTGCAGCTGTTATTGAATTGCCTGCTGCGCCGGATATAACAGAAACAGATGATCCTAACGATACATCAGAGGCTGTGATCGAAACAATAGAGCAAAGCAGCAACGGTGAGACGGAACCGGAACCAGAATCAGAAACAGAGTCTGAGTCTCAGACAGAGCCCGGAACACAGGCTGAACAGGGTATTTCAGAGGACGGGAGCTATACGGATAAGGAAAGCGTTGCCCTGTATCTCCATACCTACGGCCATCTTCCTTCCAATTATATTACGAAGGAAGAGGCCAGGGATGCCGGCTGGGATTCCCAGAAAGGCAATCTTTCAAAAGTATGTCCCGGCATGAGCATTGGCGGGGACTATTTCGGTAATTATGAAGGAATGCTCCCGAAAAAGAAAGGCCGCAAATACTACGAGTGTGATATTGACTATAATCCCCAAAAGGGAAGCCGCGGCGCCAAGCGGATCATTTACAGCAATGACGGCCTGATCTATTATACGAAGGATCATTACGAGAGTTTTGAACTGCTGTACGGAGAACCATAATGAAAAAAGTGTTGCTGGACCTGAGTGTTCCCGATTCTAAACGGGGCGTACATGAGTATATAGCGGAGCAGATGGAGTTTCCGGATTATTACGGCCATAACCTGGACGCGTTATACGATATGCTGACTTCTGTTACAGAACCGACAGCTGTCGGGCTGTTTCCGCCGGCGCCGGATTTTGACGAACTGGACTTTGACCTGATGGTCTATATCGACAGGGTCTGTGACGTGTTCCGGGATGCGGAAAGTATTAATCCGGAGTTGGCCGTGATCTTCGGGGATATAACGGACAATTCGGAATATCCGGAGGAAGACCCGGAAGAGCTTTCTGACCTTGATGAACTGGACTTTTACGGCGAATGAAAAGTAAGTGGTATGTCTATTCCAAAAAAGCCGACTTTCAGGCTATCTCCGAGCGCTATGGCATCGACCGGGTCACGGCGAGAGTCCTGAGAAACCGGGATATCTGCACGGATGAGGAGATCCGGTATTTCCTGCACGGCAACGTGCAGGATCTTTATGATGAGCGTCTTCTGCCGGATCTGGAACAGGCAGGCTATTTGCTGTGGGAGGCAATAAAGGAGCGTAAACATATCCGGATCGTGGGGGATTATGACATCGACGGGGTCTGCGCGACCTGTATCCTGCTGCGTGGCCTTCGTTCTGTAGGCGCCTGGGCCGACCACAGGATCCCGGACAGGATCAATGACGGCTATGGGATCAATGAGGGCATCGTCAGAGAAGCCCTAGAAGCCGGTGTGGATGTGCTGCTCACCTGTGACAACGGGATATCGGCTGTCGAGGAGCTTCGTCTGGCGAAACAACATGGGATGACGGTGATCGTAACAGACCATCACAATGTCCGGCAGGAAGATGCAGGTGGAGATGTTCTTCCGCCGGCAGACGCGATCGTAGATGCGAAACGTGAGGGAAGCCGGTATCCAACAGAGGATATCTGCGGTGCCGTTACCGCATGGAAACTGATCCGGTATATCTATCGCCTTGCCGGGCTTCCTGAAGACAGGTGGCTTGAATATATCGACTTTGCGGCGATCGCTACGATCGGCGATATTATGCCCCTCAAGGGAGAAAACCGGATCATCGTCCGCGAAGGTCTGAAGATCCTGAACGGAGGGAAGGTACTGTATACACAACAGCCGGAAGCCGGTCAAAGTGTTCCGGGCGTGCGCGCGGGATATGGGACGTCCAATCCGGGATTACGGACGCTGATCGAAAAACTCCATCTGGATGATAAACAGATCGGGACTTATCATATCGGCTTTATCATCGGACCCTGCATCAATGCCGGGGGTCGGCTGGAGAGCGCGGAAAGCGCATTGCAGCTCTTTATGACCGAAGATGCGGAGGAAGCAGCCCGGCTTGCCGAGCACCTGATAAGCCTTAACGAAGAGCGGAAGAGTATGACTGAAGCCGGCGTTTCGGAGGGGATCCGCCTGGTTGAAGAAAAGTACCGGGATGACAGGGTCCTGGTGGTCTTCATCGATGGTCTTCACGAGTCTCTGGCAGGGATCGTGGCAGGACGGCTCAAGGAGCGATATTATCGTCCCGCTATCGTGATCACGCGGGCGGCGGAAGGTCTGAAAGGGAGCGGACGCTCGATCGAGCCTTACAACATGTTTGAGAATCTTTGTGCTGCAGAGGAGCTGCTTACCCGGTTCGGCGGACATCCGATGGCAGCCGGTCTAAGCCTCCCGGAGGAAAACCTGGAGGAACTGCGTCGAAGGCTGAATACAGATACGGGCCTGACAGATGAGGACCTCATTCGGAAACACTGGATCGATGTACCGATGCCGATCGGATATGTAACTGCACGGCTGATCGAGGAGCTTGATAGCCTGGCACCCTTCGGACAGGGATTTGAACGACCGCTGTTCGCGCAGAAAGACCTGAAGGTCTCGGATATAAGAGTGCTCGGAAAAAACCGGAATGTACTGCGCATGCGTCTGACGGAGGAAAGCGGCATTACCCTGGACGGCATTTGCTTCGGAGAAGCCGATGCTATGTGGGAAGAACTGAAAAATGTGAAGACCCTGGATATCCTGTACAGCCCGAAGATCAATGAATTCGGCGGCAGGCGTACGATCCAGATCGAGATACGGGAGTATCGCACAGCATGATCGATCAAAGAAGACTTCATAATTTGACACAAAGAAGTCTTCTTTTTTTTGTGGAAATTACCGAAAACCTGTAAAAACAGAGAAATACATTGATTCTTAGAGGCACATGTATTATTATAAAGACACGAAATGTCGACAATCGACAGAATTCAATCGACGAAAACCGAGCGCGAAAGTGTTTTTACCCGGAAAACGTCAAAACCAGTTTCATAATCAGTCTTAACTGAAAGGAGCTATGAAAGCATATGAAATGCATGCACACCAGACTGCCGGATTTCCTGACCAAGGCAGTAGCAGCAGCCAAGAGGATCAACCCCGACACAGAAGTGGTGATCACCGGCTTTGAAAGCATGAAGTCCGCAAAGCTCGCATCCCTGAGAGTCGGACGTATCGAAGAGGAGATCGT
>JAFSRP010000061.1 GCA_017446045.1 Lachnospiraceae bacterium
AGAGAAGGATAAAAGCGGTCTTCTGGTGGTGCTACATGCACTCACCAGAGCCGCTTTCTGCTAATGAATTATTAAAAGTAATGCCGACAGATAAGAGCATCACAGATATCTACGACCGGCTATCCCCTCGAAAAAAGATCGATGGTTCAATCCCGACATGGGGTGATGCGATCGTCTGGAATGAGTTCCATAAGTCTGCTCAATACCCTGAATTATGGAACTAGAAAACAACACTTTTTGTCCTATAACCCCCATATAAGAAAGAGCCGTGCGCGCACGGCTCTTTTTTGTATACACGGAATATATCCATCCGGTCAGGAATGCAGGCTTTTGATACTGAATGCGGTCCGTTCCACCAGTGTGGTCAGCACGATGCCTGCAGCCATGGAAGCAGCGAACAGCAGCGCGTAGGTCCCCTGGTGCCTGGCTGTTATCATGTCCTGCCGGAGAAGGGCAAACATGCTTCGATAAAGGCCGGCGCCCGGGATCAGGGGCACGGTCCCGACGACTACATACATGATCGCGGGAGATCGAGTGACTCTGGCCATGATCTCGGCATAAGCCGTGGTCAGGGCAGCAGCGAAAAAGCCGCAAAGGTATTCGTTCAACCCCAGATGGGCGAGCAGAAGGTAGGATACCCAGGACACAAGTCCGCCCAGAGTGGCTGCCCACAGCTTCCCCGCATGTATATTGAATACGATCCCGAATCCGGCGGAACCGATAATAGCCGCTGTGATCTGTATGATATCTTTGATCATTTCTTCTTTCATTGTCTGCTCCGCGCTCCCTGATGACCGGCTCCGCCCCCCGGCAGCCGCATCAGAAGAGCAGTCTTGCCGCGGTGAATCCAACGGCGATCGTTATCGCAAGGATCACGGATTCAAAAAACCGGATCAGTCCCGTGATCGTGTCTCCGTAGAAAAGGTCCCGGATGGAATTGGTAAAGGCGATGCCGGGAATGTACAGCATGATATTGCCGATGCTGATCAGGTCGGCATGATGTCCGAATCCGGCGAAGGTGCAGAGATTCGCGAGAACGCCTCCGCAGAGGGACCAGAGAAGCGCCATCAGAAGACGGTTGGTGATGCCTTTATTCAATAATGTGTCCACACCCTTGAGTACGACGCCGATGCAGGCTGCAGCGACGCAGTCCATGGCGTCTCCGCCGAAGAAGACAGTGAAGGCACCGGACACCAGCGCATAGCCGAGGACCTGCATGAGTTCCGATGAGCCGTAGCCGGAAATGATGTCCTGGTATCGCCGGAATGCGTCTTCGGGGTCCATGGGAGGATCCGCGCTGCAGATATCGCGGGAGAGCTGGTTCAGCATTTCCACCTTGGTCATATCTGTCCGGATATTCTGGATGCGCCGGGTCTGGGTAACTGTTCTGAAATCTCCGAAATGAGCGGTCACTTCCAGACTGGAAGTGATCGAGAACACATCCTCACGGGTCGAACCATATGCGGTAAGGATCCGGCTCACGGTATCCTCCACACGTCCGACCTCGGCTCCGTTCTCCAGGAGTCCTTCCCCGATGCTGATGGCAAGATATACAACTTTTTCGGCATCTTCTCTTATCATGGTATTTCATTGAAAGAAATGTGCGTATTTTTCCCTGTCTTCCTCCGCGATAAGGCCGCGCATGCTGTGTTCCGCGGTGATCTCATAAAGAGGGCGCGCAGGCGCGCCGGCTGCGACGTAATTGGCGGGAATATCCCTTGTCACCACGCTTCCCGCGCCGATCACCGCACCCCGTCCGATGGTCACACCGGCGATAACGGTGACATTGCAGGCAATCCAGACGTCATCTTCGATCCGGATCGGCGGCGCGAATTCCGTAACGACCCTGCGGCCGTCCGCAAGGTGCGTCACCCTTTCGGAGGCGATCAGGGGATGGTTGGTCGCCATCAGGGAAACGTTCGGGCCAATGGAAACATTATTGCCGATGTAGATGGGTCCGTCATCCATGGCAGTAAAATTAAAGTTTGCGATAAAATTGTCGCCTACAAACATGTGCTTGCCGTAATTGATCTGCATGGGGCCCTGGAAGCGGAAATTTGCCCCTACGCTGCCCAGGATCCGGCGGATGATCGCCTGCCTCTCGGGATCATATTCGTCCAACATATTATAACGCTGGCACGCCGCATGCGTCTCATGTTTGATCTTCAGCAGTTCCGGATCAGTCAGATCGAACAGTTTGCCCGCAAAGATCTTCTCTTCTTCTGTCATGGCAATTATCCCTCCGCGCATTCTTTTCGTTTATTATACTATATCTTTCCCGCGGCGGAAAGAAGGCAGAAAGGCAGAACGTAAACATACGGTAAGCTCCGATGACTTATTTTTCAATGTTTCGTAAGGAAAATGATACAGCATCCGCGACATTTGTATGATATGATAGCAAAGTCAGAAGTGCCGCCGGCGGGCGAAACGCCCGGACGGTCGGATCCGGAGAGAATAATATGAGAAAAACAGCTATCCTTGCAAGCTACATACTGGCAGCGGCTCTGATGAGTTTCAGTGCTTATGCGGATGTGATCAGCGACGTGCCGGTCGAGATCGGCGCGGCGCCGGCCGGAGAAGCTGTGCCTGCGGATCCCGGTGTTTCGGCGGCGGATCCGGTCCCTGCGCAAAGCAGTTCAGCCGGATTTATCGATATCGATATCAGCGCATTGAACGACCTTCCGGCGGCGGCATTTTCCGCTCCGTCGGATAACGGTGCGGTACAGGAGACGGAAAGTTCCGGGATGACGGATGCGCTTTTGGAGTCTGCGGCTCCGGCAGAGGACGGGATCGTGGTATCGGAAGCTTCCGAAGCGGCGCAGCCGGGAAGCGGATCCGGTTCCGCGCCGGCTGAGGTCAGCACTGCAGCGGACACCGCGGAGGCGGGTACCGCGGACACAGAATATACGGCACCGGTCCAGTATGTCACTGTCGGGGGCAGCGTGACCGGCAGCCTGACAGGGCCTTCCCAGATCTCTTCGAGCGGCAGTACCGGTGTGAGTGTACCGGCCGGAGATCCGGGCAGCCGCTATGCGTCGGAGGCGAAGAGCAGCATCGACCTTGGGTATACGCTGGTCTCACCGAATGTGGATTACAACGGATTCAAGGTTGCGGAAGGTTCGGCACAGCTGTCTGACGGCAGCTGGGAAGCCGTCGGCAAGAACCAGTATCTGCGCAACCGGTATTATAAGCTGATCAGCGAGCAGACGGATACATCCGGCACCGGATGGTATGTGGTCGCGGCCGGGGGCAGGCAGGTCGGGAACTACAGGACTTCCGACGGAAGTGTCCTTTCAGAGATCTGGCTCAGGAAGTCCGACTGTACAGCCCAGAGCTATATCGAGCTGAACACGTCCAACCCGACTCGTCAGCAGATCGTACGGAACGCGCTCGCCTGCCTTGGTAAGCGTTATGTATTTGCAGCCAACGGCCCGGATGCTTTTGACTGCTCCGGCTTTGTCTGCTACATTATGAAATCCGTCGGCATCAGCGTTCCGCGCTCCTCTTCCGAGATCTGCGGGATCGGGACGCAGATCAGTGCCGATGCGCTACGGCCCGGCGATATCGTCGGCAGACCCGGACATGTCGGCATCTACATCGGCGACGGCTGGTTCGTACATGCATCCGAGTCCTCCACCGGTGTGATCACAGAGAGCCTGGCGATCTACAACCGCACCAACCATTTCTCCAACTATATCAATGTCGTCGGGGACTGACCCCGTTTACAGACAGTCAAAAAGCGTCCAGACCCTTCCGGGTAAGGACGCTCTTTTTTGCCTATGCGGCTGTGCGCGGCCGGTCACTCGCTTTTCTTTTTCTGTTTGGCTGATTCGTTGATCGTCATCATATCCCGAAGGTCGATATACTGCATGGCCTCCCGGGGATTCTTGATGTAGTGCTCCAGGATCGGGATCAGGATCAGGGCGGTGATCCCTGCGGTAAAGCCGCCGTTATAGAGCATCAGCCCGCCGTGCAGGGCTGAGGTGGCAGTGCACATGGAGGCGCAGAGAAAGCCTGCCGCGATCCCTGCCCGGATGCCGAAACGCCCGACGATGGGGCAGAGGCCGGTGGCGAACGCAATGCTGTTGATATAGGCCTGGGTAGAGATGGTCCAGGTCACATGCCCGCCGATCAGAAAGTTGAAAAGGTCCCCGGTCAGCGACAGGAGAGGATAGCCCAGAAAGATCGGCCAGACATTGCCGGGATGCTGTCCCATGGCAGTAAATGTCAGGGCTGCGAAAATGACTCCGAAGGTCGGTCCGGTAAATCCGGCACCGATCGTGAGAAGGATCGAAAGGTTGACATAAAGAAGGAACAGGGCTCCGTAGAGACCGATATTGATGAGGCACAGGGGCATGCCGTATTTGCTTGCGAAGTTGCTCTGGTAGCCGGTATCCCGGATCAGCATGCCGAGCCCGCGGAAACTCTTCCCGTTCAGCAGGAAGCCTGCAAGGATGCAGCCGGCGAACAGCAGGGAGAAGAAGACATTTCCGAAAAGCCGGTAGGAGCGGAAGAACTGTTCATAGGTGTCGTTTATGAAAGAGGGGACCGCAGGTGCCGGGACCCCCACTGTGCGGTACATGAGATTGAACAGCAGAAAACCAAACATGCCGTATGCCAGGCCACCGTTATACAGGTTGTATCCCTTATGCCAGGCTCTGGCGCCGGGCAGGATCGCCGGCGCGACAAGTCCGAGCACCAGCATGAATACAAGAGTCAGGAGGATCCCGCAGAAGGAGATCTGGAAAAGCCCGGGGACCCAGTCGGAACCGAAGGTGTAGCGGAACAACAGCTCGCTCACGAAGGGGGCAAAGCAGGTGGAAAACATGCAGATATGCAGATTCTCGTTATAGTCGAGCCGGCGGATCCTGAGATACAGGAAAGGCGCGAAGAAGCAGGGCCACATATTGACGAAATTGAGGCCGTAGAAAGCATGCGCGATGACCAGAAAATAGCCTGCCAGGGTATTGACATGAGACGGCCCGGGGAGGAAATACATAAAGGCCCACATCGCCAGGCCGCAGAGTCCCGCGTTGAAAAAGGCAGCGGGCATGCTGCCGATGCCGAAATAATCTGTCACGAGCGGCCCGGGCGAGATCAGGATCTGGCGAAAATCAGACAGAAAAGTGCTCGTGGTGTCCGTATAGACGGCACCGGCAAAGGCTGCAAGAAGCAGGATCAGAGAAAAACAAAACGTGATCCCGTCAATGATCCGGCTGTTTTGCTCCGCGGTATAATTCATAGGATATTTCCCTTCGAAA
Organism: Lachnospiraceae bacterium; assembly: GCA_017446045.1. Lineage (GTDB taxonomy): Bacteria > Bacillota > Clostridia > Lachnospirales > Lachnospiraceae > Avilachnospira. The sequence goes on from JAFSRP010000061.1 coordinate 5,262, forward strand.
AATAGTGGCAGACAGGTTTCCGAACTGATAAAATCAAAGCTGAGCGCAGCACACAGGATACGATCGTGCTGCATAGGTTCATGTTAACAAAAATTTAACGAAATAACAACTACGGAAAGCCAATTCCCGGGGAACAGGACATGATCAGACTGACGACGCTTTGTTATCTTGAAAGAAATGAACACTATTTGATGCTGCACCGGATCTCCAGGCATGATGACGTAAATGCCGGGAAATGGATCGGGATCGGCGGGAAGCTGGAGGCAGGGGAAGCGCCTGAGGACTGTATGGTCCGGGAGACGAGGGAAGAGACCGGGTTTGACCTGCAAAGCTGCAGGTATCGCGGCCTGATCACGTTCATTTACGCGGATAAGGATCCCGAATATATCTTCACTTACACGAGTTCGGACTTTTCAGACCCCGGAGACACCGGTTCCGGGGATCCGATGCCTGTGCCGGTCTGCGACGAGGGCGTTTTTCGATGGGTCCCGAAGTCAGAACTCTTTTCGCTGGAACTATGGGAGGGAGACCGCTATCTGCTCGACTACCTGCTCCGGGACCGTACGGAGCCGTTTTCCCTGAAGCTACGTTATGATGAAAATGATGTTCTGACGGAGGCGTGGGAACTCTCCGGAAAGCCTCATTGCCTGAAGGCACCCGGACGGTAAGCGATATGGGATATATCGGAGATCACCGCAGCTTCGATGAGGAGATGAAGTCGCTGTTCGGGGGAAAGGTCTACCGGCTGGCACTCTCCGCAGGCACGACCTGTCCCAACCGGGACGGGCGCTGCGGCACGGGCGGGTGCATTTTCTGCAGTGCCGGCGGCTCCGGCGACTTCGCCGCTCCCGCGGAGCTGACGGTCACGGAGCAGATCGAACGGGCCAAGGAAAGGGTGAAAGCCAAGCGGAGCAGGAACTTTGCGGGCTATATGGCATATTTCCAGTCCTTTACCTCGACCTATTACCGCTCCGGGGCGGAACTGGAGCGGCTGAAGGATATGTTCCGGGAAGCGGTTTCTCACCCGGAGGTGCTGGCTGTTTCCATCGCGACAAGACCGGACTGCCTTCCCGGGGAGATGATCGGCTTTCTGCAGGAACTGGACCGTGTGAAGCCGATCTGGGTCGAACTGGGCCTGCAGACGATCCATGAGGACACCGCTGTGTATATCAATCGCGGATACGGCCTGCCGGTCTTTACCGATGCTTTTTTCCGGCTGAAGGCAGCAGGGCTCCGTGTCGTCGTCCATGTGATCATCGGGCTGCCCGGAGAAGACGCCGCCAGGACTTTAGAGACGGTCCGTTTTCTTTCTTCCCTTCGGGCTCCGGGACCCGTCCCGTATATCGACGGCATCAAGCTCCAGCTGCTTCAGGTCCTGAAGGGGACCCGGCTGGCTGAGCTGCTGCCGGCGGAGGTTACGCCAGATTTAATGAATCATCAAATCTTTCTTAAAGACGGCACAGTTCTTCCATGCTATAATATCAATACTTACACAGCATTACTGGAAGCGCTTCTTGAGCTGCTGCCGCCCGAAGTGACGGTCCACCGGCTGACAGGTGACCCGCCCCGCAGGCTGCTTCTGTATCCGGCCTGGACGGCAGACAAAAAGAAGACGATGAATCATATACGTAAAGCGCTCACAGCGCAGGAGAATGATTATGTTCAATGAGACCTTCGGCTGCATGGTATTCAATGAAAATGTGATGAAAGCACATCTGAGGGATGCTACTTATACCAAGATGATGAAGATCCGCAAGGAAGGGATGCCCATGGACCCCGAGATCGCCGATGAGGTGGCGGAGGCAATGAAGGAATGGGCGGTGGAAAAGGGAGCGACCCATTATACGCACTGGTTCCAGCCCATGACCGGCATAACGGCAGAAAAGCATACTTCCTTCCTGGAGCGGGGCAGGGATGGTGAGCCGATCCTCAGCTTTTCCGGCAAGGCACTGATCAAAGGCGAGTCTGACGCGTCGTCATTTCCGTCCGGCGGTATCCGCGCGACCTTTGAGGCACGCGGGTTTACGGTCTGGGATCCGACTTCGGACGCGTTCATCAAGGAAAATACGCTCTGCATCCCCACGGCTTTCTGTTCCTTCAACGGTGCTGTTCTCGATAAGAAGACACCGCTCCTTCGGAGCATTGAGGCACTCAACCGTCAGGCGCTCCGTGTCCTGGACATTCTGGGGGAGCATCCGAACTATGTCTATCCGACCGCGGGACTCGAGCAGGAATACTTCCTGATCAATAAGTCTGACTACGCGAAGCGCACCGATCTGATCCTGACCGGACGGACCCTGTTCGGTACCGTGACGCCCAAGGGACAGATCCTGGCCGATCATTATACCGGAAGCATCCGGCCCAGGGTCAAGAAATTCATGGAGGACCTGGACGAGGAGCTCTGGCAGCTCGGCGTGTATTCCCAGACGGAGCATAACGAGGCGGCACCCTGTCAGCATGAGATGGCGCCGATCTATGCGCGCGTCAACATTGCCATCGACAACAACCAGATCACGATGGAGACCATGAAAAAAGTAGCCGACCGTCATGGGTTCGTCTGTCTGCTGCATGAAAAGCCCTTTGCCGGCATCAACGGATCCGGCAAGCATAATAACTGGTCGCTGAGCACAGACGGGGGAGACAACATTTTCCACCCCGGCAGGCACCCGGAGACCAATGACCGTTTCCTGCTGTTCCTGGCGGCTGTCGTGCGCGCCGTGGATGATTATCAGGATCTTCTGAGGATCTCTGTGGCTTCCGCCGGCAACGACCACAGACTCGGCGGAAACGAGGCGCCGCCCGCGATCATTTCCATGTACCTCGGCAACCGGCTGACGGTCCTGGTGGATGCGCTGATCCACGGCACGGACCCGGCGCAGGCGCTGAGTGACGCGGTCGCATCCGTTGGAAGACTGCCGCATGGAGAGCGGGGAGGGGATGACCGCAACCGGACTTCGCCCTTCGCGTTTACGGGCAACCGCTTTGAATTCCGCATGCCCGGTTCTTCGGAAAATGTCTCCTGTACCAACTATATCCTCAACACCATCGTGGCGGAAAGCCTGCGCGTGTACGCGGACCGGCTGGCGCCCTTTGCCGGCCGCAGGGACCTGCATGACGAGCTGATGAAGCTGGTGACGGAAGAACTGAAGGCACACGAGCGTATCTTCTTCGACGGCAACGGATACGGCAGCGCCTGGATGGCCGAGGCAAAGGAACGGGGACTCTGCAATTTCCGCTCCACACCGGAAGCGTTCATCCATTATGATGACGCCAAAAATGTCGAGCTGTTCAGAACGCATGGGATCCTTTCCGTGGAGGAGATCGAGGCACGCAAGAACATCGGCCTGACCGAATACTCCAAGATCGTCAATATCGAGGCCAACACCATGCTGCTGATCACCGATAAGGAGATCATTCCGGCGGCGATCCGCGCAGGCAGCGAGATGGCACGCGGCATTGAGTCGAAGAGCGCGCTCGGACTGAACGTGGACCATGAACGGAAGATCCTCAACCGGATCAATGAGCATGTCCGTGCCTTGTGCTTAAACAATGAGAAGATCGCCGACTCGGCATCCATCCGGATCGAAGACCCGGAGCAGGCCGGCATGCATACCTACCGCAACACCATTCCGCTCATGGAGGAGGAGCGCCGCCTGGTGGATGAGCTTGAAGTCATGATCGACAAGAAATACTGGCCGTATCCGGATTATACCGATCTGCTGTACTATGTATAATACAGGCAGACGATGATCCGCGTATCATATCATTTTTCAAAGGGAGGTGACAGTATGAAAAAGCATTATGTGAGAGTATTGACCGCGTTCCTTCTGCTGATCCTGCTTTGCGGCTGCGGCAGCAGGCACGGAAGCTCGGGTTCTTATGTGCAACAGGAGACCTGGGCGGCGGCAGCAATGGATTATGCTGATGATTATGAAATTGCAGCCGCAGCCCCTGCGCAGATGATGGGCGGAGGCATGTATAACTCCGCCATGGCACCGGCAATGACGATGGCGGCGGAGACAGCCGCGGAAGGGTCGGCTGTATCGGAAGACGACCTTTCAGGGACTGCGTCGGAGGAAACGCCTGTCGCGCGCAAACTGATCCGCAATGTCAATCTGTCGCTGCAGACGACCGAATATGATGCGGTCGTTGAGAACATCCGCAGCAGAGTCGCGGAAGTCAACGGTTATATTGAGCAGTCAGACGCGCATGACAGCGGATATTACGGCAGGGCTGCCCGCAGTATGAACATGACGGTCCGCGTACCGAACGACAGGCTGGACGCTTTTCTGGAAAACGCGATCAACGGCGCGAAGGTGATCAACCGGTCGGAGAATACGCAGGATATCACCCTCCGTTACACGGACCTGGAAGCACGGGTCGCGACGCTCGAAGTCGAGCGTGACCGTCTGATGGAGCTTCTGGCAGAGGCGGAGAACATTGAAAGCATCATTGCGCTGGAAAACCGTCTTTCGGATATCCGGTACGAGCTCGAAAGCATCAAGAGTTCCCTGCGGGTCTATGACAACCAGGTTGCGTACAGCACAGTCCGGATCGACCTGCAGGAAGTCCAGGTGCTGACAGAGACAAAGGAAGCGACCTTTACCGAGCGTGTCAGCGCGAAGTTCCGCCAGAACCTGCTGGATCTGATGGATACCGTGACCGATCTGCTGATCGACGTCATCAGCAACCTGCCCGGCATCATCCTGCTGATCATCGTGATCTGGGCGATCGTCCGTATCGTCACGGCGATCCTCGGCAAGGAGAGCCGCGAAGCGCGCAGGGAGAAAAAGCAGAGAAAAAAGGAACTGAAGCAAAAAAAGAAGGAAGAAAAGCTGATGCGGAAACAGGCCGGTGAAACGCCTGCTCCGCAGCAGAGTACGGATCAGCCGGGTAACGGCGGAGCGAACCCGCCGGAAGGCCAGGCGTGATCCCCGGGACAGATAAAAGAACGGAATAACAGACCTGTATACAGAGTAATCGGGTCACAGGACGAAAAGAGCTGATAAAAGGACCGCTGATCATCCGGACATAGGAGGATGATCAGCGGTTTTAAACTGTTTCGGGATAAGAAGTCCGGTTCAAAGGCGGCGGTACAGGTCGGCAGGACGGATGCCGTTCCTTCTTGCTTCGCCGTTCCAGCTTTGATTGGCAATGAATACAAATAGCGGGCGGGGAAGGAAGCGGGGGCTGGTATATACTTCCTGTAAAGGAGTGCCGGTGTCGATGGCGCCGGCGAGTTTTTGCAGCCCCAGCCCGACCGTTTTCAGGGGACCTGCCGTGAAGGGAAGGGTGTTTGCCATGACGCCGATAAATTCACCCGCGCTGAGTCCCAGTCCTCCGCAGTATTCGAACTGAATGACGCCGCACCACTGCCTGACGGCTTCGAACAGGTTTTCCAGCTGGCCGGCTTCATACAGTCCCATATTGGCAAGGACATACACCCGTTTGGAAGGACCATGATATTCATGCCGGGCACATTCCATGAAGCGAATGACCTGCGAGGGAAGGCCGTCCACGTAAAGGGGCATGCAGAGGACCAGATCCGAAGCAGCATCCAGGAGGGGAAAAAGATCCTGCAGGCTGCCGGCATACTGTTTGAGCGCAATGCTTTCCGCCTCTTTATTGAGCATTTTCAAAAGCCTTGCGGCGAGCTTGGCAGAGTTGCCGTTGACAGAGCGTTCACTGCCGTTGAGCAGCAGCACTTTTTTGGCTGTTTCCGGCTGGGGACGGGGAACGGGCACGAAAGATCCGTCGCATTCCCGGAAAACAAGGTCTTTAATATATCCCCGGATATTGGTGCAGACCGCCCGGACATACCGCGCGGCGCACTGTTTTTTCTCTTCATCCAGGCCGGTCCCGTAGAAAATGAAGGTAAAGGGCTTTTCTTCTTCATAACGCTTTTTGTGGTGTGTTTCCCCCTTTACGATCTCAAACTGGGGGAGCACGTATCCGAGGCTCCGGTCAAAGATGTTCTTGACAAAAGCGGAAAAGCCGCCGTAAGTATAACGGCTGATCACAGTCACTTCCTCTGCCCGGTGGATGAGCGTGCCCATGTGTTCATATCCGTCGCGAAGGATACATTGCCCCGGCGTCTTATGCCAGCAGCAGAAACACCCGGTACAGGGAAGGATCGTTCCGTTATCGGAAATGACGGTCCATCCGTCATACTCCTCCCTGATCCTGTCAGGAAGTTCCGGTCCGAGATCGTGTATCAGCAGGTTCATACAGTCCTCCTTTTGCAGATACGCGCACCCGTGTGCGGCAGCTTTATTTACGGCCCGTAAGCTGGACGCCCACAACGCCTGCGATGATCATCAGGGCCGACGGGATCGTCAGTACGGTAAAGGGATCATGAAGGATGAGGATACCGGCAATGATCGACACGACTGTCGTCAGATTGGTAAACACGACAGCCTCCGGTATGGTGAGATAGGTAACATAGTAATTCTGGCAGAAAAAGGCCACGACAGACGCCAGGACTCCGAGGAACAAAATAGCGGTAAGGAACGGCGTATGCTGCAGCGGCGCGGCAAGCTGTGTCAGGGAACCGCGGACATGCATCAGTGCTCCGGTAAAGAAAAAGATAAATCCCAGCGCGAACATGCAGTACGTGCGCTCAAAAGGAGTGAACAGTCCGGAAATGCTGCGCGCGAGCAGCATATAGGCGGCGGCAGAAACAACGGCACCTGTCATAAGCACTGCGCCGGCCGGCGTTGCGAGACCGCTGCCCGGACCGACAGACATCAGGATCACACCGGCAACAGACATGACAGAAAAGAAAGTCTGCAGCACGGTGGGACGTTCCCTGAGGAAAATGGCTCCGGACACGAGGGCGGCGATCGGGATCAGCGCGATCATGACACCGGAAAAAGTCGCCGTGCTGTACATGACGCCGTAAGATTCACAGAGGAAATAAATGACCGGCTCCAGGATGCCCAGAAGGATCAGCTTTCCCACAGGCTTGCCGCTGAAGTCAAACCGGATCCGCAGGACCAGGCGAAGCACGTTCATCAGGAAGAAAGCCAGCGCGAAGCGCCACGCCAGCAGCAGGAAAGGATCCGCGTACCGGAGCGCGATCTTGGATGCCAAAAAGCTGACGCCCCAGATCGTGGTGGTCGTCAGCGCAGCGAGTTTGCTTTTGATCTTGTTATTCATGATACGAAGCCGGAAAGGATCCGGTCAGGATATTCCATATGAGAAGCATTCAGCAGCCGGGCACTGGCCTTCGTCAGACCGTCGTCGGCATACAGAAGCTCCAGCTCCTCCGGCGTCAGGTCCCAGTCATGGATGAAGTGCAGATGCCGGTAGATCTGTCTGTCGACAGCGATGAGGAAACACCAGGGTGCTCCCTCTGACAGCAGGGCGTCGGTGACAAAATGCATCACTTCATCCATGTATCCGCGGTGCCGGTAAGCCGGATCGGTAGCGACACACATGAGATAGGTTACGGGAAGCGTCCGCCTGTCTTCGGGGGCGTGATCATATACTGCAGTGACCGGCTTCAGGTGGACCATGGATACGATCTTTCTGTCGACCTCTTTCACTGCGATACGGCAGTGCAGCACGTCACCGGGAACAGAAGCATCCCCGTAGTAATCACGTATGAACTCCGGGTCCTCACCAAAACAGGCAGTCAAAAGAGGGATCGTATCGCAGTATTCAGTTTCCGAAAGAAATCTTATCATGGTGTAAAATTCTTCTGTTTTAAAGAATATTTTCTTTCGTAACCGATAGGATAGTAGGAAAGTTTGGACTGACGCAGGCCTTCGATCCCTACATCGTCCTCCCGGTTGACCAGCTTGGCATCGGGGTACTCATGAAGCAGGAACTGCTGGTTGATGGCCTGATAAAGACCGGTGATCTCCGCGTCTGCCTTTTCGACATTGATGATCGCCATCTCCTCGCAGGGATTCCAGTCTCCCAGGGAAAAGGCCTTCAGCTCTCCGTCAATGAAAATGCCGCCGACCCGCACATATTCGAACAGCAGAGGTGTGCTGATGATCTTGTAGATCCCGCGGTACTCGCCTTCCAGCTCCTCCATGGTGTCGAAGCTCTGCGCGTCTTCCCCGATCCCGGTACCCGCGCCTTTGGACTCCTTTTCATTCATCCAGCGGCGGAGGAAGGCGGTCACAGCATCCACATCGTCCGGTGTGATACGACGGTATTCCCAGCGTCCGCTCCAGGCTTCCTCGAACTTATGAAGGTGATTGCGTTTTTTGCTGTACTTCCGTCCTGCCAGTGTACGCAGCGCATCACCGTCATAGAGATAATCCTTCAGGTCTTCTGATTCCTGGACTTCATAGACATCCAGTGCGCCGGCGGCCTGCAGATAGGTCACTGCTTCCTCATCGGCGGAGTAGATGACGAGGGGGATGCCCAGGACTTCGTTGTAATACTGTTCCTGCAGACGGAAATAATGCGGTAGGTCTTCCTCCCTGCAATGCGGCGGGAAGCCGAAACAGCCGCCGTCGGGACCGACGAACTGCAGAAGCAGGGCTCTTCCGTCATCCAGACTGCAGAAGCGGACATTGTAGTAATCTTTATACAAATAATTGCAGAGCGGGCCGCTGTCGCAGCTCTTGTTGGGGCGGAGGTGGAACATATGACTGAGGCGGACGACGTCCTCCGCCTCAAGGTCGTGAAAAGAAATGTCCCGTACCGTGTTGAAATAGTCCTGCATATGATCTGGTCTCCCGGCCGTGGTCTCCGGCCTTATATTGCTGAAATGTCACTTTGCGCAGGCTGCCGGACCTGCCTTTGCCCACGCCGCTATATTATCATAGCACATGTAGTGCGTTTGTGGTATAATTGTTCTTCATGGAAAGCTATGCATATCAGTCAATGAGTTTCTGGCAGCGCCTGCGGGGACATTTCCATACCGTCTGCGTCCACAAGCGGTATGTCGCCGAAGGCTGTTTTAAGCTTGGGCTTTACAGACAGGGGATACTGCATGACCTTTCCAAGTTCTCCCCCCTCGAGTTCGGGACAGGCGTCCGGTATTATGACGGGCACCGTTCGCCGAATGCGGTCGAGCGTATGGTGAATGACGGGTGTTCCGAGTCCTGGCTTCATCACAAGGGACGCAACCGCCATCACTTTGAGTTCTGGATCGATTATTCCCACATCCCCGGGAAGGAAGTCTACGGCAATAAAATGCCCATGCGCTACCTGGCTGAGATGGTATGTGACCGCAGGGCGGCATGCATCGCCTACAACGAGAAGGATTACCGGCCTGCCATGGCGTGGGAGCATTACTGCCGGACGAAGGATTTCAGCGTGATGCATCCGGATACCCGGCTGGTGCTGGAGAAGTGCCTGTGCCTCATGCGGGATGAGGGAGAGGAGAGCTGTTTTGCCTACCTAAGGGAGCTTCTGAAAAAGACGAAAGGCAGGGATTATACGGCGGAAATGCTCGGGATCCCGGATGATATGCATTGAAAGAGCAGACCTGTACATCCGAAAGACCAAAGAACACGAAAGTACTGAAAAAAAGCCATTGCGTTCGCGCAGGGCTTTTGTTATAATACAAGTCCGTGACACATTTTTCCTTGCTCCCGTGAGAAGCGGGGGCCGGAGACCAAAAGGAGGGTAAACGCAATGAATAAGTATGAAGTTACAGTTATTCTTAGTGCGAAACTCGAAGAAGAAGCCAGAGCGGAAATGATCGAGAGGATCAAGGGTTACATCGTCCGCTACAACGGCACCGTAGGAGAGATCGAGGAATGGGGCAAGAAGAGACTCGCTTATGAGATCCAGCGCCAGACCGAGGGTTTCTACTACATCATCAACTTCGAGGGTGACCAGACCACACCGAACGGCCTGGAGTCAGAGCTTCGCATCATAGAGCCTGTACTCAGATATCTCGTTGTCAGAAAGGCTGACTGATATATCTGATACCATCCCGCTAAGAAAGGGGAATTGAATGAACAAAGTTATCTTAATGGGCAGATTGACAAGGGATCCTGACATCAGATACAGCCAGGGTGAGAACAGCAGACCGATCGCAAGGTACACTCTCGCGGTGGACAGACGCCGCGCCAACGCCGACGGACAGAGGGACGCTGATTTCATTGGCTGTGTAGCATTTGACAGACAGGCTGAATTTGCTGAGAGATACTTGCATCAGGGCACGAAGATCGCGATCACCGGACGTATCCAGACAGGCAGCTACACCAACCGTGACGGACAGAAGGTCTACACGACGGATGTGGTCGTAGAGGAGCAGGAGTTTGCAGAGAGCAAAGCTGCTTCCGAGAACCGCCAGGGCGGTCCATCCTACGGCAGCAGCGGCAGCAGCTATCGCAGCTATAACAATGGCGGCGGCAATGCCGGCGGCGCGGGTTCCTATCAGGGGAGCAGCGCAAACAGCGGCGAGAGAAGCAGCGGACGTTCCGAAGGATTTGCATCCGAGATCGGTGAGGGATTTATGAACATTCCCGAAGGTGTGGAGGACGAAGGCCTGCCATTTAACTGATCACAGCACTTAACGAATAACAAGGAGGCATACCGATGGCATTTCAGAAGGCAGAAGGCAGAGACGGCGCTCATCCGAAGAAGATGGGCGGATTCCGCAGAAGACGCAAGGTCTGCGTATTCTGCAGCGAGAAGGCGAAGCCGATCGATTATAAGGATGTTGCAACACTGAAGAAGTATATTTCCGAGAGAGGAAAGATCCTTCCCAGACGTATCACAGGCAACTGTGCAGAGCATCAGAGAGAGCTTACTACTGCGATCAAGAGAGCAAGACATCTTGCGCTTCTTCCCTACACCGTAGAATAAGCCGCAGCCTGAAGACAGACTGAATGAGACCGGGCACCGCGAAAGCGGTGCCTTTTCTTTATCGTGCAAAGCCCGAGCCCGGCCCGGATGATCCCCGAAAACAAAAAGCTGCCGCTTATGCGACAGCTTTCGTTTCTTTATGTCCTGTATGGATCAGCCTTCGGAAATAGCGCCGACCGGGCATGCGCCTGAGCAGGAACCGCAGTCAAGGCATGCGCCCTCGTCGATGACGTACTGGGTCTCGCCCTGGGAAATAGCGCCTACCGGGCAAGCGTCTGCACAGGTACCGCAGGAAATGCAGGAATCAGAAATCTTATATGCCATTTTGTTACCTCCTATGAGTGTAGTATGTAACTGCTATGCAGACCGTTAAAAACCATGCGGTCAGACACGCCGGTTACTGTATATATTCTGCTGTGGACATCATACAACACGGGATTTTTGTTAGTCAAGAGTAACAAGTATTAACTTTTTCGTACTTTTTCGGGAACTGTTTAGAAACAAATGAGGAAAGTGTGTTATAATTAATCTTAATTTTACGGCAGCGGATCTGCCGGTACCTTCGCAGATCAGTCGAGAGTTTGTTTACAGACATTATGAAAAGCAAAAAATCTTCATTTTCCATAGCACTATACCTGCGCTGGCCGCTGATGATGTCAGTGCTGCTCATACTTCTGAATCTGGTCCTTTTTACGGCAGATAGGAAAGCAGCGCTGATCATGCTCATTTTCACGGCCATTTTTGTTGCCGCATCCGCGGGACTGTATCTGTACAGCCGCAAGGGATTGTATACCGGCTTGGTCAGTTTTGCCCAAGGGTTCGGCGCGGCGGAAGCAAGCCTTTTGGATGATATGGCAGAGGCGGCAGCTCTTTGCGACAAGAGCGGGTACCTGATCTGGATGAACCGTTCTTTTGAAGAGAATTTCTTTGCCGGCCACCGGTTTTCAAATATCCAGTCGATCTTCCCGGATATCACCAATGAGATCCTGGCAGATCTTGACGGCCGGAGCGTGATCCACAGTTCTTTTGATGACCGGCGTTACCTGATCGGGCTGAGCCCTTCCACGATGGCGGAGTATGATGAACTGACCGATCCGGTCATGCCCAGGGAGGCGGATCATGCCGTGATCGCTCTCAGCATCACGGATGAGACGGAACTGGTACAGTACCGTCAGCTGTATGAGGACGCGCGGTCCTGCAGCGGACTGATCTATCTTGATAACTATGATGAAGCCCTTGCTTCGATCGAGGAGGTCAGGCGAAGCCTGCTGACTGCACTGGTCGACCGGCGTATCAGCAACTATGTCAATTCCATGAACGGCGTTGTCAAAAAGCTGGAGAAGGATAAGTATTTCTTCTTCGTCCTGAGCAAGGATATGCGCCGGATGATCGAGGATCGTTTTTCGATCCTTGAAGAGGTCAAAACGATCAACATCGGCAATGAGCTGGCGCTTACCTTAAGTATCGGTGTCGGCATGGACGGTGAGGATCTCCAGGCGGATTCCGAGGCTGCCCGCGCGGCGATCGACCTGGCGCTCGGACGCGGCGGTGACCAGGCAGTCATCAAGAGCGGCGACGATGTCCGGTACTTCGGCGGAAAGACAGCGGCCAAGGAGAAGAATGCGCGTGTCAAGGCACGTGTCAAGGCCCAGGCGCTGCAGGAGATCCTGAACTCTGCCGATAAACTGATCGTGATGGGACACAGGAACGGCGATGTCGACAGCCTTGGCTCCTCGGTCGGTATGTGGAAGATCGCCACTTCTTTCGGAAAGAAGGCCTACATCGTCATGAATACGGTGACTCATTCGCTGGAGCCGCTGTACAGGGCGTTCAAGGACAATCCGGATTATCCGGATGATATGTTCGTGACGGGAGAGGAAGCCCTGGAGCTTCTGGACAGTCAGACCATTGTGACGGTGGTGGATGTCAACCGTCCCAGCTTTACAGAGGAACCGCGGCTGATCCAGCGGGCAGACAGGATCGTGCTGATCGACCATCACCGGCGTGGCACGGAGTCCGTGGACCGGGCGACCCTGTCCTATATAGAGCCCTATGCGTCTTCCGCATGTGAGATGGTAGCGGAGATCATCCAATATATCAATATCAGGATCCGGCTGACACCGCTCGAGGCAGAAGCCATGTACGGCGGTATCGTCATCGATACGCAGAATTTCGTAAACCAGACCGGTGTCAGGACCTTCGAGGCAGCTGCCTTCCTGAAGCGACAGGGCGCGTCTGTACAGAAGATCCGCAAGATGTTCCGCGACAGCATGCGGGACAGCCGGGCACGTGCCGGGGCTATCGAGCGCGCGGAGATCTACCGCGATCATTTTGCGGTCAGCCGGCTGGATCCCACGGACGCGGATTCCCCGACAGTCGTGGGGGCACAGGCAGCCAACGGCCTGCTGGATGTGGACGGTATCCGTGCCGAGTTCGTCCTGACCCCGTATAACGGGATGATCTATGTATCTGCGCGCAGCATCGACGAGGTCAATGTCCAGCTGATGATGGAAAAGGTCGGCGGCGGCGGTCACATGACGGTCGCGGGCGCGCAGCTGAAGGATATGACGATAGAAGAGGCGACCGACCGCATCAAGGCGCTGATCGACGATTTACTGGAAGGAGAATCATAACATGCAGGTTATACTTATAGAAGATGTCAAGAGCCTTGGGAAGAAGGGCACGATCGTCAAGGTCAATGACAGTTATGCCAGAAACTACATCATTCCCCGCAAGCTCGGGATCGAGGCGAACAAGGCGAATCTGAACGATCTGAAGCTGCAGAACGCGAATGCCGAGAAGCTGGAGGCGGCCAAGGTCTCCAACGCGAAGGATATGAAGGCGGCGATCGACGGAAAGACAGTTCATATTGCCATCCGCACCGGAAAGGACGGCAAGGTCTTCGGATCTGTGACCAGCAAGGAAGTGGCGGAAGCAATCAACAAGGAACTGAAGGTCGATATCGATAAGAAAAAGATCGTTATGGATCCCATTAAGACGATCGGTGTGACGCCGGTCAGCATCAAGCTGCATAAGGACATTGCGGCTTCTGTCAACATCAGCGTCGGAGAAGCCTGATCATGGATGGAACCAGACCCAACGACATACTGCAGCGGACCGCGCCGCAGAATATAGAGGCTGAGAAGTCGGTCATCGGCGCCATGCTGATGGACCGGGACGCCATTGAGAAAGCGCTCGGGGTGCTGACGAAGGATGATTTTTATTCGCGCCAGTACGGGATGATGTTTGAAGCCATCCGGAAGCTGTACTCCGGCATGTCCAAGGACGCTGTCGTGGATCTGGTCACCGTGCAGGAGCAGCTGGCAAAAGACGGTGCCCCGGCAGAAATGCAGACAGCCGATTTCGTCCGCAGCCTGTTCGAGGCGGATCCGGTGTCTGTCAATGTCCTCGCGTATGCGGAGATCGTCCGTAACAAGGCGATCCAGCGCCGGCTGATCAGGACCTGCGGGGAGATCAGCCAGCTTTGTTATGATGACAATGAGAAGACCGAGGATATCCTGGCGGAAACCGAGAGCAGGGTATTTGATATCCTGAAAAAAGGAACGTCCGCGGACTTTGTCCCCATGGAAGACATCGTCATCGAGGTCTACAACAAGATCCAGGAAGCCGCCCGGAGCAAGGACCATATCACAGGACTGACGACAGGCTTTACAGACCTGGACAATATGACGACCGGATTCCAGCCCTCTGATTTCATTCTGATCGCGGCACGTCCTTCCATGGGCAAGACCGCATTCGTTCTCAACATTCTGGAGCATGTAGCTGTAAAGAAGAACCGGCCGTGCATCATCTTTTCGCTGGAAATGAGCAAGCAGCAGCTGGTAAACCGTCTGTTCGCCATGGATTCCGGCATCGATGCCCAGGACTTAAGGTCCGGCAAGATCAGTGAGAGCGACCAGGAACGCCTGCTGGATACTGCGGAAAGGATCGGCGGTGCCAACATCATTATCGATGACACGCCTGCCATTACCGTCACGGAACTGCGTTCCAAATGCCGCAAAGCCAAGCTGGAGCGCGGACTCGATCTGGTCATCATCGACTATCTGCAGCTGATGAGCGGCGGCGGGACACGCCATAATGATAACCGGCAGCAGGAAGTATCCGACATTTCCCGGTCTCTGAAGGCTCTGGCAAGAGATATCGAGTGTCCGGTAGTGGCGCTCTCCCAGCTCTCCCGTGCCGTGGAGACACGTACAGACAAGCGGCCCATGCTTTCAGACCTGCGTGAGTCCGGTGCCATCGAGCAGGATGCGGATCTGGTCATGTTCCTGTACCGTGATGAGTATTACCATCCCGACTCCGAGCACAAGGGAGAGGCAGAGGTGATCATCGCCAAGCAAAGAAACGGCCCAATCGGTACGATCAAGCTCTACTGGCAGGCAGCGATCACAAGATTTGTCAACAAAGAAAAGAGTTACACGTAAAAAGGCGCCTCCGGGCGCCTTTTAAAAACCAGTGATGCGATGACCGATCAGCGTGTGGCAAGTATTTCGTTGATCTGGCCGGTCAGAGCATCGCAGTCGATGCCGTGGACCATGCAGGCTTCCTCAAGCGTCTCCATCTGTGACGCCGGGCAGCCAAGGCAGTGCATGCCCTGACGGATCAGGATCGGGGCAATGATCTCGTCTACATAGAGAAGCTCACCGATACGCATATCCTTATTGATCTGTTTCATAAATAAAATCCTCCTGAACTCAATTCATTGAAAGCGGTCAGATACCGGCAAGCCTGCGGATCGCGCTGCCGGCGGTGACGGTCTGGTAGTGCTCGTCATAATAAGCCGGTGTATTGATCACGATGCGCAGCATACGTCCGTACTCTGCCACAATATTACAAGCCTTGGAAAAATCCTCGGTGGTGGTACCTTCGTTCCGGATCAGAAGCACATAGTGCCCGTCCCGGAGACTCTTGTAAAGTGTGCTGGTGCCGTCGAAGGAAGAAACTGCCCTGGCGGCGGAAATGACCATGTTGAGATCATCAAAAGCGAAGGCTCTGAACTCCGGGCTTTCTTCCGCAGTCTGTTCTTCCGAAGCCGGCTCCGCGCCGGGCGTATCGGATATCGTTTCCTTGCCGGCGGAAACAGCCTCGTTCTTCTGCAGCTGCCCGGCCAGACCGCCCGCGCCTTCCAGCAGGGCGGAGGTGAGCCGCGAGATCCAGTCCTCTGCTTCTTTCTTCGGACCATGCCCCTGGGTGAAGCGGGAGAACCGTGTATCCAGCTCTTCAGGGTCCGAGACCTTTGAGATGATCAGCTGGATAGAGTCGCTGCTCATCGGGATCGCCTCGATCATGATCGGGGTATTATCAGCATGAAAACCGACCTCTGCGCCGGCCTTGGCCATCATTTCGTCGAAAAGCTTTCTTGCTTTCTCCGATCCGTAAGCCAGCTCGCGGAGATTCAGATTGCGCACGCTCAGATCAAAACTGGTGAGGGTGCAGCGTATGGAATTGTCGTTGATTCTTTCGATCCTCATAACTGATCCTTCTGTATTTGGATAATAATAATACATCAAAACACCGGTGTTCGCAAGAAATAGTTGGTGTAATAAGCGGCATTATAGTTATGTCAACCTTGGCAAATAAGTATTTTGACTTTTTGAAATTTGTGTGAAATAATGAAATCGCGAAGAGGAAGATCCGGAGATCTCCACCCCTTCGAAAGGCAAATCAGGTCTCATATCTTCAGTCTGTAGACATCGGATCATCATCCGTACAGCGTACAACGTTAAGACGCCTGTAATGCATTTCGAATAAAAATCTTAAATCTCTTTAGCACAAAAAGCGGAAAAAGGCCCGGCGAAAGGCGGACCTTGGGGGACTGCGGCTTTTTTTGGAAAAACAGTGTCACGGCTTGTGCGCAGTTCCGGCCGATGAAAGGAACTTAGAATGTACAATATCACGAACGACCGACCCATATCTGAAGTACAGAGGCGATACATCGAGGCTCTTCGCCAGCACAGACAGCAGGGCGTAAAGATCACATTTGACGGAAAGGAGAGACCAGAAAAAGAATGGGAAACCATTTTCAGACTTGCTGATTCAGCTGACGGGACTTCATTCTACATGGCGGATTACATCGCAGCGCCGCAGGGAGAGATCGTTGAGATACGACTGGAAAAGGTCAGGGTGCGTGATCTGGATACCTACTAAGTTTCTCACCTGCCCGTATCGGGCATGATCACAACTGAATAACGATATAAAAATCAACCTGACAGGATCCCTGAAATCATGAAAGGTACCGGGTGTCTGCCCGACACATTCGAATTACGGTACTTTTGTCCAGGTTGATTTTTATATGTGCGAAATGGTATAATAACATAATTATGTAGCATCAGGAAAAGTCCGGATGTATTGAAGAAGGAGCAGAAAGATCCGTATGGAGAGCAGGAGCAGAAAGAGAGGGATACGGAAGACCGTTTTGGCGGTCCTTTTCCGTATTGCGATGTTTATCGGACTGCTGTACCTGCTCTGGCAGGCTTTCGGGATCCGCCTTTTCGGACGCTGGCTTCCCTCCGAGGAGCGCAAGGACCTGACAGAGTGGTTCGAGGTCGAAGGCGACCGGGTCCGGCTCTACCTGGACGGGCAGATGGAAGATGCGCTGACAGGACTGTATCGGTTTGACGAGGTCTACCTTCCCTGTGAGTATGTTGCGGATCAGGTCAATGCCCGCTTTTTCCTCAACAGCGACAGGACCGTATCCATGACGCTTCCCGGAGAGGAACTGCTCTTCGATGCGCACAGCTACAGGGACGGCACACCGGTACTTATCCAGGAGGGAAAGGATACATGGATCCTTCTGGATACAGTGGAAGAGTACAGTAATCTGACTTCGGAAAGGTTTACGGGAGAAACGGACGGCCCATGCAGGGTCTTCCTGCATACCGGAGGCACAAAGGGGCAGTACGCGCGGCTGAAGAAACAGAGTGCCGTACGGACGCGGACTTCGCAGACAGCGCCGGTGCTGGACAAGGCTTCGAAGGGGGAACAGGTGATCCTCCTGGAGGAGATGGAAGGCTGGAGCCGGGTGTATACGGATGCCGGCATTATCGGTTACCTGCCCGCCGGAGATCTTGTGAAGGATGAGGCATTTACCCGGCCGGATACCTGGACGATGCCTGCGGCGGAGCATCAGCGGATGGAAGAGAAGGTGGTCATGGGATGGCATTCTCTGGTCGGAACCGCTGCCAACGCGTACCTGGAAGACCTCCTTGCGAATACCGGAGGCGCTGTCAATGTGATCAGTCCCACCTGGATCCAGATCAGCGATGCCGATGGCAATTATGAGAATTACTCCGGAGAGTCTTATATAGAAAAAGCCCACGAGGCAGGCGTCAGCGTCTGGGCCTGCGT
Source organism: Lachnospiraceae bacterium (assembly GCA_017446045.1). Lineage (GTDB taxonomy): Bacteria > Bacillota > Clostridia > Lachnospirales > Lachnospiraceae > Avilachnospira. The sequence goes on from JAFSRP010000061.1 coordinate 23,412, forward strand.
CGACAACTTCAACCAGCCGGGAGGGGTCTCGGAGTTCTCCACGAAAGAGTATTTCTCTGATCGTAAAAAGCGCGGGGACTTTATCCGGCGGCTGATGGAAGATGCGGCCCGGTTCGGGTATGACGGCATCAATCTTGATTTTGAAGGCGTTTCCCAGGATGCGGGTCCCGCCTATGTGCAGATGATCAGGGAACTTTCCAACGCCTGTCGGGATGCCGGCGTGGTGCTCTCGGTCGATAATTACGTTCCTTATACATATAATAAGCACTATGAGCTGGCCGAGCAGGCCCTCTACGCGGATTACGTGATCATCATGGGGTATGATGAGCATACCGGGAAAGACATCGGCTCGGTCTCCTCGCAGCCATGGCTGGAGGAGGGCATCCGGCGCGCCCTTGCGGAGGTCCCGGCGGAACAGCTGATCGGTGCGGTCCCATTCTATACCAGGGCCTGGGAGACGGGCAGCACAGGCATTCTTTCCCGGGCGATGGGAATGCAGGAAGCGGACCGTTATGTGGCACAGCAGGAGATCCCTTTGAGCTGGGATGAGAGCTGCGGACAGTTCTACGGCAAGCTGGCCGTAGGCGCGGTCACTCTGGAGATCTGGATGGAGGATATCACCTCCCTGACATTGAAGTCTGATTTTCTGAAAGACTGTGATCTGGGCGGTATTGCGGCATGGCGCCTCGGATATGAGCCTTCGGAAGTCTGGGAGGTCCTGGACTGGAACGGGCATCGGAGAGAAGCCGCAGCCGCAGAGGAAGCTGCCGCAGAGGAAACTGCCGTGGAGGAAACATCTGCGGAGCATGACTGAATATGGATACAAAAATCATTCGACTGGAAGATTACCTGAGGACGGAGATCCTGAGTGATGCCGACCGTGACAAACTGAAGATCGCGGCAAAGATCCTGCGGGACGGCGGACTGGTCGCCTTTCCGACGGAGACAGTATACGGACTGGGAGGCAACGCCCTGCTGCCGGAAGCTTCCGAGCGGATCTATGCCGCCAAGGGCAGGCCTTCCGACAATCCTTTGATCGTACACATTGCGGATATCACGGAGCTGGAGCCGCTGACCGCGGAGATCCCGGAAGCGGCGCGCCGCATGGCAGAGCGTTACTGGCCCGGACCGCTGACGATGGTATTTAAGAAGTCCCCGCTCGTGCCGGCACGGACGACCGGCGGACTCGATACGGTCGCAGTGCGTTTTCCCGTACATCCTGTGGCCATGGAGCTGATCCGCATGGCAGGCGTACCTGTCGCGGCACCCAGCGCGAACCGTTCTGGACGGCCCAGCACAACAACGGCCGCACACTGTATCGAAGACCTTACGGGACGTGTCGATGCCATCGTGGACGGAGGAAGCGCCGACATCGGTGTGGAGTCCACGATCCTGGATGTCAGCGGAGATGTGCCGCAGCTTCTGCGGCCGGGTGCGGTCACCCGGGAAATGATCGAAGAAACACTGCAGATCTCCGTTCCGGAGGATGCGGCACTTAAGGGACCGCTGGGCGCAGATGTGCGTCCGAAGGCCCCCGGCATGAAGTATCGTCACTACGCGCCGAAAGCCCCCATGCAGCTGGTGATGGCGCGCAGAGATCCTGCGGACGCGGCGCCGGAGATCTTGCGCTTCCTGCGGGAAGCGGCAGACCGGGGACAGAAGCCGGCACTGCTTTGTTCCGTGGAATGTCTGGAAGAGCTGAAAAGGCTTGACAGTTTCTGTGAAAAGGATATCATAATAAGGCTGACCGGCAGCCGGAGCGACCAGACGGTGATGGCACATGACCTTTTCGAATGTCTCCGGGAGATGGATGAGACTGACGCCGCCTATATCGTTGCGGAAGGCTGCTCCGAGCAGCAGCTCGGATATGCCGTCATGAACCGCCTGAAGAAGGCCGCTGCCTGGCAGATCCTGTATGTGTAAGACGTTATGATCGGAACGCCGGTTGCTTCGACACGGGATCCGGGTGATATGCTTCAGGTAAATATATGAAAGAATCAAAGAAAAAACGTGACGAACGTCTGCAGAAGATCCTGGATGCCCTGGACCGCGAATACGGTACAGATCTTCGATGCGCCCTGACGCATGAGGATGCCTGGGAGCTCCTGGTAGCCACGATCCTGAGTGCGCAGTGTACGGACGCCAGGGTCAACATGGTCACGCCTGCCCTGTTCCGGAAGTATCCGGAGCCTGCTGATTTTGCACAGGCGGACCAGACGGAGCTGGAGCAGGATATCCGCTCGACGGGTTTTTATCATAATAAGGCAAAAAACATTATCGCCTGTGCGCGCCAGATCGTGGAAGAACACGGCGGCAGCGTCCCTTCGAACCTTGAGAGCCTGACAAAACTGGCAGGCGTCGGCCGCAAGACAGCCAACGTGATCCGCGGCAATATATACAACGAGCCGAGCATCGTGGTGGATACGCATGTGAAGCGGATCAGCCGTCTGCTAGGGCTTACGGACACCGATGATCCGACGAAAGCGGAATTTGAGCTGATGGAGATCCTTCCGAAGGATCACTGGATCCTGTGGAACATCGACATCATCACACTGGGAAGGACGATCTGCATCGCCAACCGCCCGAAGTGTGAGAATTGTTTTCTCCGGGAGTACTGCCCGTCCGCGGGCAGGACCCGCGCAGATAAAAAGAGTAAATCAGGGGAAGGAGTGAAGTGAATGAGTCCCAATACCAGGAAGATCATTGCGGCAGTGATTGCTCTGATCCTTGTGGTGGCGATGGTACTGCCCATGGCATTGTCCGCGCTGCGCTGATGGATGGATATTGTAATTACCGGGTCTGCCGGACTGGACGGCAGCCGTAAAATATATCAGCATAAGGAATATCGCCGGAAGCTTCTGATGAAATATTCAGAACGCTTTTTTGGCGTATTTGAAAGCGGAACCGTTTCCGCTCATGAGGAGACTGCCCGGGAAGCGCAAAGAGTGCTGGAGGAATGCTTCCGAAAAGCCCGGGAAGCCGGTCTTGCCGCGGATGGCGGGGACGGCGGCATACTCGCTGCGCTTTGGCGGGTCCTGAAAGCCCGCAGGTCGGGAGGCTTCTATGACCTCAGGGCCATCCCCGTACTGCAGCAGACGGTTGAGATCTGTGAGATGTTTGAATTGAATCCGTACAGATTATATGCGCCCTCCTGCAGGGTATGGCTGACGGAACAGCCGGGAGAGATCCTGCGCGACGCCGCCGGTGCCGGCGTGCCCTCGGCTGTGATAGGATATACAGGCGGGGGCGTCGCGATATGGAGGACCGACACGAATGTGCCGTCATCGCTCCGGCGGCCCGAAAGGGATGAAATGCCGGACCTGAATTGAATAAAATGAAAGGATTTTACCATTATGACAGAAAAAATACTGACAATTCTTGAAAAAAACGCTCGTATTCGTACAGATGACCTTGCGAATATCCTGGGTGAAGATTCATATATGGTCCGCCAGGAAGTGGAACGCCTGGAATCGGAAAAGGTGATCTGCGGTTACCATACCCTGATCAACTGGGATAAGGTCGGACAGGAAAAGGCGGACGCTTTTATCGAGGTTAAAGTTGCCCCCCAGAGAGGCGTCGGTTTCGACCAGGTCGCGGAAAGGATCTGGCAGTATCCGGAAGTCAGCAGTATTTTCCTTGTCAGCGGCAACTGTGATTTTATCGTCCTGCTTCAGGGCAAGTCCATGCGTGAGATCGCAATGTTCGTCTCCGAGAAGCTGGCAACGATCGACGGTGTACTGAGCACCATGACACAGTTTATCCTGAAAAAATACAAGCAGGATGGCTTTGTCGTTGAGAACCCGCGCAAGGATGAGCGGGAGGCTATATCATGAGAGATCCGTTAAACAGTTTTATTGAGCAGATCCCGCCTTCCGGCATCCGCAGATTTTTTGATCTGGTCGCGGAAATGAATGATCCGGAAGTGGTGTCTCTCGGCGTCGGCGAGCCGGACTTTGACACGCCCTGGCACATCCGGGAGGAGGGCATTTACGCGATCACCAAGGGAAAGACTTTCTACAGCGCGAATGCCGGCCTGATGGAACTCAGGAAGGAGATCTCCCGCTACACCGCCAGACACTACGGCGTGACCTATGATCCCGCGACGGAGATCCTGGTCACCATCGGCGGTTCGGAAGCGATCGATGCATGTTTCCGGGCAATGCTGGATCCCGGCGATGAAGTGATCATTCCGGAACCCTGCTTCGTTTCTTATAAGCCCTGCGCGATCTTCGCAGGCGCAAAGCCGGTCGTGATCGACCTCAAGGCAGAGAACGAATTCCGTCTGCAGCCGGAGGAGCTGGAAGCAGCCATTACAGAAAAGTCCAAGATCCTCTTCCTTTCCTATCCCAACAATCCTACCGGTGCGGTCATGGGAAAGGCGGATCTGGAAAAGATCGCGGAGGTCGTGATCCGGCATGACCTGTTTGTGCTGTCCGATGAGATTTATGCAGCGCTGAGCTATACAGATGAACCCTTTACGAGTATCGCTTCGCTGCCCGGGATGCGGGAACGCACAGTCATCGTGAACGGTTTTTCCAAGGCCTTTGCCATGACCGGATGGCGTCTTGGCTATGCGACCGGTCCGGCAAGGATCGTAAAACAGATGATGAAGGTCCACCAGTTTGCCATCATGTGCCCGCCGACCATTTCCCAGTATGCCGCGATCGAAGCTCTCAGGAACGGAGACGAGGACGTGCTGTATATGCGCGGTGAGTATGACCAGCGCCGCCGCTTCCTCCTGAAGCGATTTGAAGAGATGGGGATCGACTGTTTTGAGGCAAAGGGTGCCTTTTATCTGTTCCCCTGCATCAAAAAGTTCGGCATGAGCTCCGATGAATTCGCGGAGCGGCTGCTGGCTGACCAGAAACTGGCTGTAGTGCCCGGCAGTGCTTTCGGTACTTCCGGGGAAGGATTTTTACGTATATCCTACGCCTATTCCCTCCGCGACCTCAAACGCGCCGTGGAAAGGATCGAGGCATTTGTATCGAAACTGTGAGCATGGACAGAGCCATTGACGTACGGAACGTCACCAAAATCTATCGCCTGTACGACCGGCCTGCCGACCGTCTGAAGGAGTCCCTGAGTCTGACCAAAAAGAACTATCACAAGGATTTCTATGCGCTGCGGGACGTTTCGTTTGACGTGGAAAAAGGACAGTCTGTCGGCATTATCGGAACGAACGGTTCCGGTAAGTCGACCATGCTCAAGATCATCACCGGGGTGCTGACGCCAAGCGGCGGAGAGGTGCGGGTCGAGGGCAAGATCTCTGCCCTGCTGGAGCTGGGCGCCGGATTCAACATGGAGTACACCGGCATCGAGAATATTTATATGAACGGCACCATGATGGGCTTTACCAGGGCGGAGATGGAGCAGAAGATCCCGGAGATCCTGGAATTTGCCGATATCGGGGAGTTCGTACACCAGCCGGTCAAGTCCTATTCCTCGGGTATGTTCGTACGTCTGGCGTTCGCGCTTGCCATCAACGTCGATCCCGAGATCCTGATCGTGGATGAAGCTCTGTCCGTAGGCGATATTTTCTTTCAGGCCAAGTGCTATCACCGGATGGATGAGCTCAGGAAAAAGGGGACCACGATCCTGATGGTCACCCATGACATGAGCTCGGTGCTGAAGTACTGTGACAAGTGTATTCTCCTGAATGACGGGGAAAAGGTCGCCGAAGGCCGTCCCGGAGAGATGGTGGACCTGTACAAGAAGATCCTGGCCGGCCAGTATGACCAGCTCGAGGAAATGATCACCGAACGGGAGGCGGCAAACCGTCCTGACAGCCAGGCGGCAGGAGATGCGCGGCATTCTGTCCTGTCTTCGGCCATTGCGGGGACTGCAGGCGCTCCGGCAGGGAGCATGCGCGCTTCGATGACCATCAATCCCAACGTGAATGAATACGGCAACGGCAAAGCAGAAATCTATGATTTCGGCATTCTTGACAAGGATGGCCGCCTGACCAACCTGATCCTGAAGGGCGAACGCTTTACCATCCGGGAAAGGATCCGTTTCCATGAGCATATCGACGCGCCGATTTTTACCTATACGATCCGGGACAAAAAGGGTACGGACCTGACCGGGACGAATACCATGTTCGAAGGCGCGGATGTCGGCAGCGTTGAAGCCGGTGACGAGTATGAAGCGGTATTTACCCAGAACATGGACCTCCAGGGCGGGGAATACCTGCTGAGCATGAGCTGCACGGGATTCGAGCAGGGCGAGCATGTGGTCTATCACCGGCTGTATGACCTCCTGAACCTGACCGTGATCTCCAATAAAAATACGGTGGGCGTATATGACATGAATTCCCAGGTCAGAGTCCGCCGGAATCCGCAGGAAGCATGAACGATTTCACCTATGATCTGATCGAAAAATATGAATCACTGCCCGACAGGGAGGCTGCCGACACAAAGATCCTGAGCGGAACAGACGACAGCCGGGTCTACTATGCCCTGAGTCCGGACAGGATCAACGCGGCAGAGGCCTTCCCCTGGAAGGATGATATGAGGGTCCTTCAGCTCGGTGCCTGCTGCGGTGCGCTTGTTCCTCTCTGCGACAGGGTGGCCCGCTGGGATATCCTGGACCCGGCTGAGGAAGAGCTAGCGCTGGTGCGGGCACGTTATCCCGAGTATGCCGGTGCCGCATCCCCGAAGCTCGGCCTGCGAACAGAAGCGGACAGCGCGGCATATGACGCGGCAGTTCTTATGCTGTCAGCAGATAACAGTTATGTACGCCGGTATGGGTCGGAAGGTGAGGATGCGGCGGCACTGGCCAAAAGGGCCGTATCTTTCCTCAGACCCGGCGGAGCGCTCATCCTGATCGCTGACAATGCCGGCGCGCTGAAGCTGGCTGCGGGTGAACTCCCGGACCCGGACACCCTGTATATGGATGAAGCGACGGCGGTGAGCCTGCGGAAGGAACTTCCGTTCCGTTCATCGCAGCTCCTTTTCCCTTTGCCGGATGCCGCCTTTGCCGTCAATATTTATTCGGAAGACCGGCTCCCGGCAGCGGGGGACTTCAAAGGCGTCTCCGAAAGCTTTCTCACGGAGCGCTGCACGCTCTGCAATGAAGAAGCTCTCTACGGGGCCCTGAGCCAGGCGGGCGTTTTCCCGCGTTTTGCGCCTTCCTATCTGCTGGTCTTCAGCGGAAAGCGGGAGGATGGGGAGATCTCCGCAGATCTTGACGCCAAAGCGTCTTCGGCTCCGGAGAAAGACAGGATGCCGCTGTATATCCGTTACAACCGCCGGCGGGCTGCTTCCCTGCAGCTGAAGACGGAGATCTTCGTCAGTGCGGCGGGAGAAAAATCAGTGAGGAAGACCGCCCTGACAAGGGCAGCCAATGGCCATGTGGAGGGTTTTCGGGAACGCTATACCCTGCTGGAAAGGACGATGGACAAGAGGATCCGGATCCTTCCGCCTTCCTGCGGGTATACTCCCGACGGGCGCGCATACGCGGAGTTTCCGTTTGTCAGGGGCAAAGATCTCGGACGTGTGCTTGCGGGACGTATTACAGAAGGAAAGGCACCCGCGGAGGAAATCCGGGAGATACTGGACCTGCTGCTTGGCGACAGCGGACAGCCCTGTCACGATCTTGACGCGCTGTTTGAAAACATCATGGTGCAGGAAACGAAAGACGGCCTGCAGTATGTGCTGCTGGATTATGAATGGGTGTCTCCGGAACCGTATGAACGGCGTTTTGTCCTATGGCGGATCTTAAGCTACTGGTATGACGCGTACCGGCAGCAGCTTTATGCCTATGCGGACCGGCAGGCGTTCCTGTCGGAATTCGGCATCCAGCCGGAGGAAACGGATGCCATGGAAGCAAAAGAAGCCGCGTTTCAGGCTGAGGTCCGGGGCAGCGAAGCGGATCTCGCGGACCGCTTCCGCAAGCCGCACAAAACACCGGCGGATGTCCGTGCACAGGAAGCACGGCTGGAGGAATTCACGCAGTGGAATCTCCGTCTGCAGGATGAGATAGAAGAACATAAGGCAGCGCTCCGCAAGGAACGCGAAGTAGAGCGCCTGAGCCAGAACCATATCCGCAACATTGAAAAGATCAATGCTGCCCGGGAAGCTGAGATCGCGCAGCTTTCCGCGGAGGCAGACTATCTCCGGAAGCACCAGGGCATCGTCAGCCGTATCGTACACCGCTGCGTCGGCGCGCTGGACCGCTGGGCGCCGGCGGAATCACGAAAGCGCAAGCTCATCAGGCTCACGAAGAACACAGTGCTGCACCCGTTCCGGCAGTGCCGGCTGTATCTGACCAAAGAAGGCAGAGACTATATCGCGGGCGATTTCAATGTCGGCGGCGAGTTTGCGGAAGGCGGTATCCTGACGCTTCCGGAAGCTTCGGACCCGCTCGTCTCTGTCATTATCCCTGCCTACAACCAGGTAGCCTATACCTATGCCTGTGTACGTTCGATCCTTCAGAACACGGACTTTGGCGAGACTCCTTACGAGGTGATCCTGGCAGACGACGTTTCCACCGATGCCACTGCGGAGATCTCGCGCTATATCCACGGCATGGTGATCAGCCGGAACAGCTCGAATATGGGCTTTCTGAAGAACTGCAACCAGGCAGCGGCAAAAGCAAGAGGCAGATATCTTTTCTTCCTGAATAATGACACAAAGGTACATCCGGGATGGCTGAAAAGCCTCACGGACCTTATGGCTTCCGATCCTTCCATCGGAATGACCGGTTCCAAACTGGTCTATCCGGACGGCCGCCTGCAGGAGGCGGGCGGGATCATATGGTCCGATGCCTCCGGCTGGAATTACGGCCGCCTGGATGATCCCGACAAGCCCGAATACAACTACGTCAAGGACGTGGATTATATTTCCGGCGCGGCGATCATGCTCTCCAGGGAACTGTGGGAGGAGATCGGGGGATTTGACGAACGTTATGCGCCCGCATACTGCGAGGATTCGGATCTGGCGTTTGAAGTGCGCAGGCACGGCAGGCGTGTGGTATATCAACCGGCTTCCGTCGTGACACACTTCGAGGGTATCTCCAACGGTACAGATGTGACCGGCACCGGACTGAAACGCTATCAGGTCGTCAACCAGCAGACCTTCCGCGAAAAGTGGGCGGAGGAACTGAAGAAACAGTCGGTCAACACCGGCGATCCCGATCCCTTCTGTGCGCGGGACCGCTCACAGAACAAGCCCTGTGTCGTGATCGTCGACCACTATGTACCTACCTGGGACAGAGATGCGGGATCCCGTACGACATATCAGTACATCCGCATGTTCCTCAGGAAAGGCTTCAACGTCAAATTCGTCGGAGACAATTTCCTTCATGAAGAACCGTATGCGGGCACGCTCCAGCAAATGGGCGTGGAGATCCTGTACGGGCCGGACTACCAGAACAACATTTTCGAATGGTTCCGGAAAAACAGTGCCAATATTGATTTCTGCTATCTGAACCGGCCGCACATTGCGGTAAAATATATCGATTTCCTCAAGGAAAACACGGATATCCGCTGCATCTTCTACGGACATGACCTTCATTATCTGCGGCTCCTCAGAGAGTACGAGCTCAGCGGCGAGATCCGTAAAAAGAGGGAGTCGGATTACTGGAAGAGCGTCGAGTTCTCAGTCATGCAAAAGGCGGACATGATCTACTATCCTTCTCAGACCGAGATCGATGCGATCCATCATTTCCACCCGGAGTTCCCTGCCCGGGCCATTACAGCTTACGTCTGGGACAGTTTTCCGGACAGGCAGCTTTCGGCGGAAGGATTTGAAAAACGGCATGATCTCCTGTTTGTGGGAGGCTTCAAACATCCGCCCAATGCCGACGGTGTGAAATGGTTCGCGGAGCGGATCTGGCCGAAGGTACATGCCGCCATACCGGACTGCCGTTTCCTTGTTGCAGGCTCGGGTGCCGGAGAGGATATCCTTTCCCTGGCATCAGAGGGCAGCGGGATCGAGGTATTGGGTTTCGTATCGGACGAACGCCTGCGGCAGCTTTATGAAGATTCCCGTCTGGTGGTGGTACCGCTGCGATACGGCGCCGGCGTCAAGGGGAAGGTCGTGGAGGCGGTCTATAACGGCTGTGTGATCGTAACGACTTCGGTCGGTGCCGAAGGCATTCCGGAAGCGGAAACGGTGATGAGCGTCACGGACCGGGATCCCGGACGGCTTTACGAACGGGAGCAGGAGGTGGCGGAATGCTTTGCGGATGAGGTCATCGCATTGTATACTTCGCCGGAGCGCTGCGCGGCGCTGAGCGCAGCCTGCTCGGACTATATCCGGACACATTACAGTGTGGATGCGGCTTGGAACGTGATCGCTGCGGACTGGCAGACAAAGAAGGACTGAGGGACGGCTTTTGGATGCGAAGGAGCTGGTCAGGGCCAGGCTTGCGGAGCTGGACCGGCTGGCATATGAACGGAATATCCTCAAATGCAGCGGCTTTTTAAGTTACTCTGAACAGCAGGCATTTCACCTGCTGGAGGCCGGCGGCTGTTTTATGACACAGACACATTTCCTGGACGGGGGATTCCCGGACGCGGAGCGCGCAGCGGCTTTTTTCCTGCCGGATTATATGGGGCGGGAAGAGGCTGTGGCAGCGGAGATCGCGGTGATCAGGGCATGTGCCGTCAGTGACAGATATGCCGGGGAGCTCACGCACAGGGATTACCTGGGCGCCCTGATGAATCTCGGTATCGAACGGGACTGCATCGGGGATATCCTCCTGGATGGGAGCAGCTGCACCATTTTCTGTACGCGGGAGCTCGCCGGATATATTGCGGAGAACCTTCTGAGGGTAAAGCATACTTCCGTACGGTGTGAGATCACTGAGGCTGCGGCACTTGACCTTAAGCCGCGTCTGGAAGAATGCCGTGTGAATGTGGCGTCGGAACGCGTTGATGCCGTGATCGCGGCGCTTTATAAGATGTCCCGCCAGAAGGCTGCCGGTCTTGTGGACGCAGAGCAGGTCTTTCTGAACGGCCTGACAGTCAGTGCTGCCGGGCGGCAGATGAAGGAAGGCGACCGGGTCTCGGTCCGCGGCTTCGGAAAGTTTATTTATGACGGCATTGACGGCAGCAGCAGGAAAGGCAGGCTGTTCGTCACAGTGCGGAAGTATACATAAGGACGTCAAACCCCGGAATTATCAAAGAACAGGTGAAGATCATGAATGAAAAGGTAAGGGCGATACTGGAGGAGCTGGTCACACGTTATCCGTCTCTCGCCGGTCAGAAAGCAGAGATCGCGAAGGCCTATGAGATCCTGAAAAATTGCTACGACCGTGGCGGAAAGCTTCTGATCGCCGGCAACGGAGGGTCCTGTGCCGACAGCGAACATATCGTCGGGGAGCTGATGAAGGGATTCTGTAAAAAGCGTCCTCTGCCGGCCGACCTGCTTGCGCGTATTGCCGCAGCAGACCCCGACCCCGATGAAAGGCTTGCTTCAAAGCTGCAGCAGGGACTTCCGGCGATCGCGCTCACGGGACATAACGCGCTGAGTACGGCGTTCGTAAACGATGTGGATGCGGAATATGCCTTTGCGCAGCAGATCGTAGGGTACGGAAGGCAGGGAGATGTATTTTTGGGGATCACCACCTCCGGAAACAGCAGGAACGTGCTGCGCGCCGCGGCAGTGGCAAAAGCCATGGAGCTGCAGGTGATCGCCCTGACCGGCCGGGACGGGGGACGCATCCGCGGACTGGCGGACTGTGCCGTTATCGTTCCGGAACAGGAGACCTTCAAGATCCAGGAGCTGCACCTTCCGGTCTATCACGCGCTTTGCCTGATGCTCGAGGAGACCTATTTCAGTAATTAAGATGAAACACTGCTATGCGATAAGTGCATATGGCGCGTCTCCCTATCTGGAGACCTGTATTGAGTCCCTGACGCAGCAGTCGGTCCGCTCCGCGGTGATCCTCTGTACCTCCACGCCCAATGACCTGATCCGGGAAATGGCGGCGCGGTACGCGATCCCGCTCTATATCCGGGACGGGGCCAGTTCCCTTCATGCGGACTGGAATTTCGCCGTAGAGACCGCGGTGCGGGAAACGGGCGCGGAGCTGGTGACAGTCGCCCATCAGGATGATGTTTATCACCGTGATTACGGGAAAGCCCTGCGCGCTGCCTGGCATATGTATCCGGATCTTTCCGTGTTCTGCACCAGGTACCGGACGATCGATGCCGGGGGAGAGCCGGTCACCGGCCGTGCGGAACGTGTGAAGCGGCTCCTGCGGCTGCCGCTGCGCATGCGTGAACTGGCAGACAGGACCTTTGTCAAGCGTTCCGTGCTGCAGTTCGGAAACGCCATCGGCTGTCCGACCTGTACCTATGCTGTCGAAAAGACCGGTCTGCCGCTTTTCCAAAATGACTATCATTTCGTGATCGACTGGGATACGCTGCTGCGTATCAGCCGCCTGCCGGGCCGCTTTGTATGTCTGGAAAGGGAGCTCCTCGATTACCGGGTCCATGACGGGGCAGAGACCCTGAAGAACATCGAGAACCACGTGAGGGAAAAGGAGGAGCAGCTTATGTTTGAAAAAATGTGGCCGCAGCCTTTCCCCCGGATCCTCATGCATTTTTACAGACGCGCCTGCGGAGCTTATACATCCGAGAAGAAAACAGACGGACCGGCGTAAATGCTGCTTGTCCGTAAAAGGGAAGACCCATGCGGGAACTGATCGGTATACTGACAAGAGAAGAGAATGTCCGGATGCAGTACGAGATCCTCGTGATGCTGCTGGTCTTTTCCGTTCCCGCCCTGCGGCTCAAAGACCGGAAGAAACTGGCGGCCGTATGGTCTGCGTCTGCGGCTGTTTTCTGCTATCTCCACCGCATACTGCTTCCGGTGCTGCTCTCCGGACTCTATGTTTACTGCATTGCCGGTGTGATATGCGTCCTTCTTGATGCGGATATCCGGGCTTTTGTACGTCCTGGAAAGGCGCTTCTTAAAAGGCTCCGGCCTTATGCCGGACGACAGAGGCTTCCGTATACCGTGGTCATGGTGGTGATCCTCATGATCCAGCTGTGCCGGATCAACATTGCGGTCGATTATGATTCCCTGCGCTACGGTCTCCGGTCAGACGTTCTGCTGACCGGCGGGCACGGACTGCGCGGTTTTTTTGAAAATACGGGACTGGTCAACCTGGTCTATACCTATCCGAAGGGTTTCGAGGTGCTGACCCGGCCCTTATATTTCGGGCATACCTGGGGTTATGTGCTCTGTGTGAATATATGGATCCTGCTGCTGATCCTGCTCCTTGGCGGCGCCATCGCGCGGGAACTGACCGGCTCTGCCGATGCGGAAGTCCTGGCGGCGAGCGGCCTGTCCCTGGTGCCCGGCATCACGAATATGGCAGTGACCGCCAAAAGCGACCTGATCACCCTGCTCTGCCAGCTGGCTTTTCTGTACTGCACGGTCTGTTATGTAAACCTTTCGCCTCCGCTGTGCCGGGATGCACAAGGTGGTGCAGCGTGCCTTTCAGAAGGGAGCGCAGAGGAAGAGAGGCGAAGACTTACCGGCTGCGGCCTGGCAGCGCTGGTTCTGAGCTATGCCTTCAAGCCTACGGCCCTGGTGTTTTCTTCCCTGATCGGTGTGGCCGCACTGGTCTGCATCCTCCTATACGGGAAAAAGAGGAACATACATCTCGGTATCGGTGCCCGCGGGCTCCGGGTCCTGCTTCCGGCAGTTTTGTTTGCCGGGATTATGACAGCAAGGACCTGGATCATAAGCGGGATGCCGTTTACCAGTGTTTTTTCCGGCCTGTTCCAAAGGCTTGGCATGTCACTGAACTATCCCTTCCGCATCCAGGCGGTGAACAGCATGGAGCCGCGGACACTGACGCAGAGCATTCGCTTTGTCCTGACCCGGCTGGGAGGTCTCCTGCTGTGTCCGGTGGGCGAAGATATGCTGCATGTGCAGATGGCATGGGGCGGCCTGGTCTTTACACTGATGCTCGTCACTGTCTGTGCGGGGATCCGGCGCGCGCCCGGGTATATGAAAGAACTGAACCGGCTGCGGGAGGTCGGTCTTGCACAGCACTACGTCCTGCCCGAAGGCCGGGACGGGCGGTTTTCCGTCGAAGGACTGAAGCTGATCACATCTGCTGCCGCGGTGACCGGGATCATGTCCCTTTTATCCGTCGGCCTGCTGTACCAGCTGGACGGCAATTACTACATGCTCCTGTATGCGCTGGCAGTGATCCTGGGCAGTACGGTCCTCTATACCTGCGCTGCATATGAGACGTCCCCGCTCGGGAAAAACCTCCCTGTGATCTTCAGTGCCCGCAGCAACCGGGCAGTGATCCTGCTGGCAGCAGTGATGATCTGGTTCACGGCCTGCAGCGGCTGGGCCGGACCGGTGGGTTTTACGCCGGTGGACCCTGTCAACCGGGGTTATTATAATCATGAAGCGGAGTACGGCATTACAGATCCGCTGCATTGGGATAAACATACACGTGTGATCGCCTTTGCCGAAGAGCCTGACTGTTATCTTCTGAAGGGAAGAGTCGAGAGCTGGGTAGATATCGACGGCAGCGGCGGCAACGTATACCTGACCGATACCAAGCTCAACATCTTCAAGGAATACTGCACCTTTGCAAAGACAGACTATATCTATGCCGACCTGCGATTCCTCCATGATCCGGAGGATCCGCGCCGGCAGAGAGCGGATACGCTCTTTGTCTATATGCTGGAGGACGGAGATTTCGAAAGCGTCGTCCTGGCAGAAAACAGCTCTTCAAAGATCTTCGCGAAGATCGACAAGGAACGGATGGCGGAGCCGTGGGAGGTACCGCTGTCCGAAGAAAAACTGGAGAGGACAGCAGAGCAGTGCGCCTGGTATGAGAGCATCGGGGGCTACGATACACAGTGAGTGCAGATCCTTTATGGTGTAGACCGCGATCGTCCGCGTCCTGTTCCGGAACGGACGACATAGAACAAAACTGACCGCCAGACATGTCAAAAGATCCTGAGAGCCGAAAACTGAATATCGCAGCGGATCTCCTCCTGATGCTCCTGATTGCCGGCTTCGCCTTCTGGGTGAACCGGGACATCCGCATCAAGGGCCTGTACATGGACGACCTGTATATGTGGTCCTGCTACGGCGAGCAGAGCATCTGGGAGTTTGCCTTCCCGATCGGGACATCAACAAGGTTCCGGCCGGTCTACTGGCTGGCGACCTACCTGCAGATGATGATCGTCGGTACTCATATCACACGTTTTGTGACCTTCAATATCGTCTGTAATATCCTCGTGGCATGGCTGGTCTTTCTGCTGGCAAAACGCCTGTCCGGCTGCCGTTATGCGGGTGCAGCGTCTGCTGTCTGTTATCTGGCGTCGCGTTTTGCCTATTACCAGATCGGGCAGGCCCTCGGCCTGATGGAGACGATGGCACTGCTGATGGCAATCGTGATCCTCTATCTGCTGTTTTTATACATCCGTGCCGGGCGGGACAAACCGGAGAACGGAGCGGATACAGACTTTACCGGGGGGTCTCTCAGCCGGCATGAGAGCCGCAGCCGTCACAGACGGGAAGACAGTTCCGGCAGGACCTGTTTCCTGCCGGCGGTGGTGCTCTACTTTCTGCTGGCGTTCACACATGAACGTTACATCAGCCTGTTCCCGCTGTTCTATTATGCGCTGACCATCCGGGCTTTAACGGAGCCGAAGGGAATGCGGATGCGCAGTATACGAGACAGGGCGCTCCTTTGGGCGGCGCCGGCGGTTGCCCTGGCGCTGATCGTGCTGATCAGGAGCTTTGCCATCGGCAAGGCGCTTCCGGCGGGAACCGGGGGCACCGAAGTCACGGAGACATTCCATATCGGGGAGTGCCTGCGTTACTGTATCAGCCAGGTCTTCTATATATTCGGAGTCAACGACGGACCTGAACATCTGAACGGGCTTCCCTGGGACCAGACGCCGCCGGAGATCAAAAGGATGACGAAGTTCAGCGTACTGGCCATCGGCCTGATCTGCATCGCCTTTGCGCTGAAAGTAATCCGGGAACTTGTTACGGAACACAGGGAAGAGGCGGGGAAACATGTGGCGGAAAGCCTGCTGTTCGGCGGTTTCATTGCCCTTTGCATCGGCTGTTCCTCCGTGACGATCCGTGTGGAGATGCGCTGGATCTATGTGTCTTATACGGCAGCGCTGCTGTTTGCCGCGTACATGATCGGAGAGCTTTCCGGAACCGGCGGGCTCACGGTACGAAGATCTCTCGTGACGGCTCTGTTCCTGGTCTATGCGGTACTGTCGGTCCGCTGCAACCTGTTTTACCGCGGGTATTATTCCCGCCTGTATTTCTGGCCCAACCAGCTCCGCATGAATTCCCTTGCCGAGCAGACAGTGGAAAAATACGGGACGGACGGGATCTTCGGGAAAGATATCTATATCCTGGAAAACACTTATGAAATGACGGATTTCTACGCCCGTACCTTTTTCAAGACCTATGATCCGGAAAAGAAAGCGGAAGGGACCAGGGTGCTGTTTGCAGACAGCATCGCATCGATCCCGCCGGAGGATCTTAAGGAAGGACGGGTGCTGGTGCTGGAGGAAGTGCCGGAGGAAAATGCGTACCGGGACATCACGGATTCGGTGATACCGGAATGAGACCGGCAACGTGCCGGAAACGGGAGTGTATGCCATGAGGCAGCGAGAACGCATTCACAAAATCAAATACGCCCTGATCCCGCTCCTCGGGATCCTGTTCTGGCTGTGGTATGTGAAGACCGCTGCTGCCGATGTCGTCTATTCCGACTATATCCGCCTGGTGCATGATTACCTGCCTGATGTGACGGACCCGTCGAAGTTTCTGGTACCGGATGTACTGACGCGGATCCCTGCGGCTTTCCTGGCCAGACTGATCAATGTACAGCGGTTCGGGTACTCGGTGACGTTTGACAGGATGCTCACCATTGCCGGAATGGGCCTCGTCGCCCTGGTCCTTGCCATTTACATGTATCGCCAGAATATCGGGATCCGCTGGCAGCTGGCGGTGGGCATCGTACTGTTTTCTTTGAATAAATGGGAGATCCTGCTCAACGGGACAGCCTGGACGCATGTATTCAGCTTCGGATTATTTTATGTAAACTATATGCTCCTTGACCTGCTCTGGACGGGTGAATCGGATGCCAAGCAGGAACTGATGCTGTGCCTCATGCCGTTTGTCTGGTTGCTGTTTGCAGGGGAATACATCGCTTCCTATGCCGCAACGATGCTCCTGGTAAGCTTCCTGGGCTATCTTGCCGGCGGTGACGGCAGCTGGCAGAGCAGGAGCAAAAAGAGCATGTTCCGCGGTATCATGGTCATGACAGCAGCGGCGCTTGCCCTGTACCTGCTGAGCCGTCATTTTGCCGTATGGGAACATGCGGGAAGTACGGATATGAGTCTTGCGGAGGTCATGAGATCCAGCCCCTGGTTTTTGCCGCGCTTCTTTATCAAGAGTTTTGCCGGCACGGTGGTCGGACAGGAAACGGCTGCTTCTTTCGCCGGAGGCGCCCCGCTTCCGGATGCGGCGATCCTGCTGACGGGGCTGATCGTGCTGGCTGCTTATCTATTTGCATTGATCCTGTATTTCAGCGGTGATCTGATGGACCGGACGGTCTTTCCGCTCATCCTGCTGATCTCCGGGATGATCAACCATGTGCTGGTGACAGCCGGCCGGTGGATCTTTCTCAGCGAAAGTTATGCGATGAGCTCCCGCTACGGCGGGCAGTTTATGATCGGGATCACGGGGATCCTGCTGGTGTTCGCGCTGTACGGAAGCAGCCGGAAACGGGGGGAAAGACGTGCGGCTCAGCGGCGCAGGACCCGTATCATGGCGGCAGCGGCGGCGGTTTCGGTTTTCATTGCTGCGGGAAACTGCTATACTACCTATCAGGAGATCCGGAAAGCGCCCTACCGCGAACAGAACTACGAACGTATGGCGGCGGCTGTACTGCAGTATGAAACATACCCGGAGGAGGAACTTCTCGGGATCATGGAGTGGCACAAGGACCCGGCGGTACTGTACGATGCGCTGGGGATCCTGAAGGAGAACCGGCTGAATGTATTCCGCACGCCGGTGCTGCAGGCGGAACCGGAAGCACAGAATTAGGAAACAGGCTACGGAGGAACAGAAAATGAAGGTAGTGATTCTGGCAGGCGGGCTGGGGACCCGTATCAGTGAAGAGAGCCATCTCAGGCCGAAGCCCATGATAGAGATCGGCGACCAGCCGATCCTGTGGCATATCATGAAGTATTATGCCTCCTACGGGTTCGACGAGTTTATTATCTGTGCCGGTTACAAGCAGTATGTGATCAAGGAATATTTTGCCGAGTATTTTCTGCACAATTCCGACGTCACCTTCGATCTGGCCAACAACGGGATCACGATCCACAACAACAATTCCGAGCAGTGGAAGGTCAGCGTCATCGATACCGGACTGCATACGATGACCGGAGGGCGTATACGCCGTATCCGTCCGTATGTAGGCGACGAGCCGTTCATGCTGACCTATGGTGACGGGCTCTGCACCGTGGACCTCAAAGCACTGGAGGAATTCCACCGCTCTCACGGAAAGACCGCAACCATTACGACCGTCAATATTTCCGAAATGAAGGGCGTGCTGGAGGTGAATGACGGCGGTCAGGTGACTTCCTTCCGGGAAAAGGAGGACCGTGACGCGTCGCTGATCAACGGCGGTTTTATGGTATTCAACAAGGAGATCTTTGATTATCTGGAAAATGACGAGACGATCCTGGAGCGGGAGCCTTTAAGCCGCCTGAGTGCGGAAGGGCAGCTGATGAGCTATTATCATCCCGGATTCTGGCAGTGCATGGATACCCAGCGTGAGAAGCAGAAGCTGGAAGAATATTGGGCTTCCGGAAAAGCTCCCTGGAAGAGGTGGTAAGCATCTGCCGGCGGGAGAAGTACGGCACCTGCCGCGAACGAGGTATCGGATATGGTGAACTTTGAAGAACTGAAGGCATTTTACAGCGGAAAAAAGGTACTGATGACCGGACATACCGGCTTTAAGGGCAGCTGGCTGACCGTGATCCTGTCTCTTTTGGGCGCGAAGGTCTACGGATATGCCCTGAAGGCGAACACGGATCCCTGCCTGTTTGATATCCTGTACGGCAGCGGTATGTCTTCAAGATCGGAGACGGAGCTCCATGTACGTCTCCCGGGCAGTGCCCGCATGCCGGAAAGCATGACGGAGAGCCATATTGCGGATATCCGCGATATGGATGAGCTGGAGTCCTACTATAACCGTGTTGAGCCGGATATCGTGCTCCATCTGGCGGCGCAGCCGCTGGTCCGTGAAAGTTACCGTATTCCCAGGGAGACCTATGAGATCAATGTCATGGGTACGGTGAACGTGCTGGAGTGCGTGCGCCGGCATCCGTGCTGCGGTTCCTTCCTGAATGTCACGACAGACAAGGTGTATCTCAATGAGGAACGTCCGGATTATAAATACCGCGAGGACGACAAGCTAGACGGGTATGATCCTTACGCCAATTCCAAATCATGTTCGGAACTCGTGACCCACAGCTATGCGGATGCCTTCCTGAAAGCAGCCGGAGTGGCGGTATCCACTGCGAGGGCCGGCAATGTGATCGGCGGCGGTGATTTCAGCCAGGACAGGATCATACCGGACTGCGTCCGCGCCGCGGTCAGCCATCGCAGGATCGTAGTGAGAAATCCCCATAGCATACGTCCTTATCAGCATGTTTTCGAGCCGCTTTTTGTCTATCTGACCATAGCCATGCGGCAGGCACAGGATCCGTCATTAGCCGGATGGTACAACGTCGGACCGGACGATGCCGACTGTGTCACGACCGGGCAGTTGTGCGATCTCTTTACAGCTGCGTACGGTGAAGGGATCGGGTGGGAGTCTCCGGAGATCCCTTCCGGACCGCATGAAGCCGGACTCCTGAAGCTGGACAATCACAAGATCCGCACAGTTTTCGGATGGGAGCCGGTATGGAATATCGATCGGGCGGTCGGCGCAGTCGCGGACTGGACGAAAGCCTGGGTCCGCAGCAACGAGGCTGCCAATGAGGAAATGCTCCGGCAGATCCGTGAGTACACTCAATAACAGGAGCAGAACATGAGCTTTTTTGATAATATGAACGAGAATGAGGCGCGTCAGAAGATCCTCGGTCTCGTAAGTGAATATTGTGATCTTTATCATAACAAAGGCAGGGATCTGCCGTACCGCGAAGGCGATCGGATCCCCTATGCGGCACGGGTGTATGACCATGAAGAAATGGTCAGCCTTGTGGACAGCGCACTGGAATTCTGGCTGACCATGGGCCGCTATACCGCTGAATTCGAGGCGGGACTGGCAAGGTATATCGGCCTGCCTTTTGCCAATGTGGTGAATTCCGGATCATCCGCGAACCTGCTGGCGTTTATGGCCCTGACTGCGCCGCAGCTCGGAGAGCGCGCTGTTCAAAGGGGCGACGAGATCATTACCGTTGCCGCAGGCTTTCCGACGACGGTGACGCCGGCACTGAATTATGGCGCCGTACCTGTTTTCGTGGATGTGGAAATCCCCTCTTACAACGTGGATGTCAGCCGTCTGGAAGCTGCCCTCTCCGAAAAAACAAAGGCAGTCATGCTTGCGCATACCCTTGGCAATCCCTTCGATCTGCAGGCGGTGACCGCATTCTGCAAAGAGCATGGTCTGTGGCTGGTGGAAGACAACTGTGACGCTTTGGGCAGCCGGTATGAGCTGGACGGAAAATGGATCATGACAGGATCCGCCGGAGACATCGGCACGTCTTCTTTCTATCCTCCCCACCATATGACGATGGGAGAAGGCGGCGCCACCTACACCGCCGATCCCCTGCTGCAGAAGATCATGCTGAGTTTGCGCGACTGGGGCAGGGACTGCATCTGCCGGTCCGGACAGGACAACCGCTGCGGACACCGGTATGACGGACAGTACGGAGAGCTTCCGAAAGGCTACGACCATAAATATGTATATTCGACCTTCGGCTACAACCTGGGTATCAGTGATATGCAGGCGGCTGTCGGCTGCGCCCAGCTGAAGAAATTCCCGGGATTTGTGGAACGGCGCAAGGAAAACTGGGCATTTCTGCGGGAAGCGCTTGCCGATACGGCAGACAGGATCATCCTGCCCGAAGCACAGGCACATTCGGATCCGAGCTGGTTTGGTTTCTGCATGACCCTTGCGGAAGGCCTGGACCGGACGAAGGCGCTGCGTTACATTGAGGATCACGGCGTTCAGACCCGCCTGCTCTTTGCGGGAAATCTCACAAAGCAGCCCTGCTTTGACAAGGTTCGCGGTGATGAGACCGTTTACCGCATTGCCGGGGATCTGACCAATACGGATATCATCACCGAGCGCACCTTCTGGATCGGCGTATATCCCGGCATGACGAAGGACCGCCTGGCTTACATGGCGAAGACGGTACGCGACGCAGTGATGCAGCAATAAATGTTCTGTTTTCGGGTGCATAGAGTATTAACAGGAGTATGAGATGAGCGCAATCAAAGTCTACAACACAGTTCGGCTGAAAGAAGCACAGGACGCAAGCCTGGAGATCCTGCTGGAGATCGACCGGATCTGCCGCGCGAACGGGATCAGCTACCTGATGGATTCGGGAACGCTGCTGGGGGCTGTACGTCACAAGGGCTTCATTCCCTGGGATGACGATGCGGATATTGCCATGACCCGGGCTGATTTCGACCGCTTTTATACGGTCGTACGGGGCGGGGGCGAAGGCGAAGGCCTTCCCGATACGATGGAGCTCGTGATGCCGGATGAATACCGGGACGGCGAGGCTTTTTATGACTTTACGCCGCGCATCATCTACCTTAATTCCCGCCGCCGTGAAGAAACGCCGGAGATGGATTTTTATGAAGGCAAGCTCAATCATCTCTGGGTGGATATCTTCATTCTCGATAACATTACCGACAGTTCCTTCGGGGACAAGCTTACACGTATCCGGCAGAAAATGCTGTACGGTTACGCGATGGGGAAGCGGTATCAGATAGATTACGACAAATATTCTTCTTCTGACAGAAAAAAAGTGGAAACGCTCGTAAAAATGGGCCGGAAGAAGAGCCTGAAGGAGATATTCAGGGCACAGGATGAGCTTTCCCGCAAGTATAACGGACAGAAGACCAAACGGCTGTATTATTCCAATTACCAGCCGGATTATATGCAGGATACCCTTGACCGGGAGTGGAGTGAGAATACCACAGAGCTGGAATTTGAAGGCCATATGCTGATGGCACCGGCTGGATACGACAAGGTCCTCCGTGTGATCTACGGCGATTATATGCAGCTTCCTCCGGAAGAGGAAAGGGTACCTTCACACTCCGACGATATTGAAGTTTATAAGGACGGAAAGCCGCAGGGGCCGATCTACCGGAGCTGAACAGGCGGCACCTGCAGTATTATCCATTTAAGAAATCAGGCACCTCATGAGCAGATGTATCAGCGTGATCGTTTCAGTCTATAACGAAGAAAACGCTCTGGAACGATTCTATGAGACGACCAACAGAATACTGAAAGAGACAGCCGCGGCGTACACACAGGGACCTTGCGGATACCAGCTGCTGTTTGTGAACGACGGCAGCACCGACCGCAGCGCGGAGATCCTGGATAAGCTTCGTGAGGCGGATCCGGATCATGTTTCGGTCATCCGTTTTTCCCGTAATTTCGGCCATGAAGCGGCCATGACCGCCGGGCTCGATTATGCCTGCGGAGACTGGCTGATCTTTATGGATGCGGACCTGCAGCATCCGCCTGCCATGATCCCGGCGATCATGGATCGTTTTGCCGAAGGCTATAATATCATCAATATGGTCCGCACCAGAAATGAAACGGCCGGCACGCTCAAAAATATCACATCCGGTCTGTACTATCGCCTGATCAACCGGATCTCCGATGTGAAAATGGAGCCGGCGGCGTCCGACTTTTTTGCGATGGACAGGGCGGCGGCGGAGGTACTCCGGCATAATTACAGGGAAAAGGTACGTTTCCTCCGGGGATTTGTCCAGAACATCGGATTCAGGAAAACGACGCTGTCTTATGAAGCGGCTGCCCGTGTGGCGGGGCAGAGCCATTACAGTTTCAAAAAGCTCTGGAAGCTTTCCATGGATTCGATCATCTGCTTTTCCAATATGCCGCTGAAGCTGGGGATCTATGCCGGTTTTTTGTCCGGGCTTCTGGGCGTACTGCTGATCGTCTATACCTTATTCACGAGAGAAGGCGCGCCCAGCGGATATGCCACGATCGTGATCGCCCTGTGCTTCATGTTCGCGGTACTGTTCATGCTGCTGGGTATCATGGGCGGCTATATCGCGATCCTTTTCCGGGAAATGCAGGACCGGCCGATCTATATCATTGAGGATATCCGTGACGAAGCCGGGACAGGCAGCAAAGAAGCCGGATGAATGACTGAAGATGCCAGAAGCAGCAGCGCTGAAAATGCCTGCTGCTTTTTCGTTGGAGTCAGGCAACTTTTTTATTGCGTATTCAGCATAAAAGAAGTAAAATGCCTTTGGCATTATTGTTATAATTTATGAATAAATATACAGGAGCATAATAATGGGAAAACGTCAGGATATCCATAAAGTAATGATCATCGGTTCCGGACCGATCGTCATCGGACAGGCCTGCGAGTTCGACTATTCCGGTACACAGGCGTGTAAGGCGCTGCGTTCGCTGGGATACGAGATCGTACTCGTCAATTCCAATCCGGCTACGATTATGACGGACCCGGAGATGGCGGACCGTACGTATATCGAGCCCCTGAATGTGGAGCGGGTGACGGCTGTGATCGAAAAGGAACGTCCGGATGCCCTGCTGCCCAATCTGGGCGGCCAGTCCGGGCTGAATCTCTGTTCCGAGCTGTACAAGGCCGGTGTGCTGGATAAATATAATGTGAAGGTCATCGGTGTGCAGGTCGACGCGATCGAGCGCGGTGAGGACCGGATCGAGTTCAAGAACACGATGAACATGCTGGGGATCGAGATGGCGCGCAGCCAGGTCGCGTACAGTGTGGAGGAAGCCCTTGAGATCGCGGACAGGCTCGGCTATCCTGTCGTGCTTCGTCCTGCCTATACCATGGGCGGTGCCGGCGGCGGCCTCGTGCATAACCGCGACGAGCTCAAGGTGGTCTGCGCGCGCGGACTGCAGGCGTCCCTGATCGGGCAGGTCCTGGTAGAGGAGTCTATCCTTGGCTGGGAGGAGCTTGAGCTGGAAGTCGTCCGGGACAAGGACAACAACATGATCACGGTCTGCTTTATCGAGAACGTGGATCCGGTGGGCGTGCATACGGGCGATTCCTTCTGTACGGCACCGATGCTCACGATCTCCGAAGAGCTGCAGAAAGAACTGCAGGAACAGGCTTACCGCATCGTCGAGCACATCGGCGTCATCGGCGGCACCAATGTGCAGTTCGCCCATGACCCGGTCAGCGGCAGAGTGATCGTGATCGAGATCAATCCGCGTACCTCCCGTTCTTCCGCCCTCGCCTCGAAGGCGACCGGTTTTCCGATCGCGCTCGTATCGGCCAAGCTGGCTTCCGGTCTGACATTGGCGGAGCTTCCGGACAGCAAGTTCGGCACCTTGGATAAATATGTCCCGAACGGTGATTTCATCGTTGTGAAGTTCGCCCGCTGGGCATTCGAAAAGTTTAAAGGCGTGGATGACATCCTCGGCACGCAGATGCGCGCTGTCGGCGAAGTCATGAGTATCGGCAAAAACTTCAAGGAAGCATTCCAGAAAGCCATCCGTTCCCTGGAGAAGGACCGTTACGGTCTGGGCCACGTCAAAAACTTCCATGAGCTGGATAAGGAAGACCTGCTCCGTCTTCTGGTCAATGCTTCTTCAGAGCGCTATTTCATCATTTATGAGGCGCTCAGGAAGGGTGCGACTGTGGACGAGATCTTCAATATCACCAAGGTCAAGCACTATTTCCTGGAGCAGATGAGAGAGCTGGTCGAGGAAGAAGAAGCACTGGTGGCAGCTTTTGACGGCTTTGATCCCGCCGGCGCTTCCGCGGCGGATGGAGCCGCATTCGATGAGGCGCTGATCCGGGCCAAGAAGGACGGCTTCTCCGATATGTACCTGCATCAGGTCCTGCACGTCAAACAGGACTTTATCCGTGCCCGCAGGGAGTCTCTCGGTGTGACGGAAGCCTGGGACGGCGTCCATGTCAGCGGTACGGAAGGCAGCTGCTATTATTATTCGACCTACAACGCCCCGGACAATGATCCCGTCAATGAGGACAGACCCAAGATCATGATCCTCGGCGGAGGACCGAACCGTATCGGCCAGGGCATTGAGTTTGACTACTGCTGCGTGCATGCGGCCCAGTCCCTTAAGAAACTCGGTTTTGAAACGATCATCGTCAACTGCAATCCGGAAACTGTTTCGACAGACTACGATACCTCCGACAAGCTGTACTTTGAGCCTCTGACGCTGGAAGATGTCCTCGCGATCTACCGCAAGGAGAAGCCGCTCGGTGTGATCGCCCAGTTCGGCGGACAGACTCCGCTGAACCTGGCGGCCAAGCTGAAGAAGGAAGGTGTGAACATCCTGGGCACCACGCCCGAAGTGATCGACCTTGCCGAAGACCGCGACCAGTTCCGTATGGTCATGGATAAGCTCGGTATTCCGATGCCGGAGTCGGGCATGGCTACGACGGTGGAAGAAGCCATCTCTCTTGCGAACACGATCGGATATCCGGTCATGGTGCGCCCGTCCTATGTGCTGGGCGGACGCGGCATGGAAGTGGTCAGCGATAACGAAAGCATGGCGGACTATATGCGGGCCGCTGTCGGTGTAACGCCGGACCGCCCGATCCTGATCGACCGTTTCCTGCACAATGCCCTTGAGTGCGAGGCAGATGCGATCTCCGACGGAAATGATGCCTTCGTACCTGCGGTGATGGAGCATATCGAGCGTGCCGGCATCCATTCCGGTGACAGTGCGTGCATTATTCCGTCTCAAAACATATCAGAAGAGAATTTAAAGACGATTTACGAGTATACCAGAAAGATTGCGGTAGAAATGCATGTCGTCGGACTGATGAACATGCAGTACGCCATCGAGGACGGCGTGGTCTTCGTGCTGGAAGCCAACCCGCGCGCATCCCGTACAGTCCCGCTGGTATCCAAGGTCTGCGGGATCCGCATGGTCCCGATCGCGACGGATATCATCACGTCGGAACTGACCGGGCGTCCTTCGCCTGTTCCGGCTCTGAAAGAAAGGGATATTCCGTATTACGGCGTCAAGGAGGCCGTCTTCCCGTTCAACATGTTCCCGGAAGTCGACCCGCTCCTTGGTCCGGAGATGCGTTCCACCGGTGAGGTCCTGGGTATTGCCGGGACTACGGGAGAAGCATTTGTAAAGGCGGAAGAAGCAGCCAAAGCGGAACTCCCCATGTCCGGCACCGTCCTGATCTCCCTCAACAGGCAGGATAAAGCGGGCGCGGCGGAACTTGCGAAGAGCTTTGCGGCAGACGGCTTCCATATCATGGCGACCGGCGAGACCTGCCGCCTGATCTCCGAAGCGGGCATCGAGGTAGAGAAGGTCAATAAGCTGTACGAAGGCCGTCCCAACATTACGGACCACATCACCAACGGCAGGATCCAGCTGATCATCAACTCTCCGAGCGGCAAACAGAGCATCCATGACGACAGTTATATCCGCAAGGCAGCGATCAAAGGCAGGATCCCGTACATTACAACACTTGCGGCTGCATTTGCCGCGGCGGACGGCATCCATGAGCTGCAGGCACACGGCAGCGGCCAGATCCATTCCCTGCAGGAATGGCACAGCCTGATCAGGGATAAGGCGCAGACCGCAGAATAAGGCATGAGCTGAACGTAAAAACCCCGGAAGGTCTTTCTCTTCCGGGGTCTTTCTTTGGGCGGGGGCCCTTAGTATTTCGGCTGCAGGCTGCCGTAGTACGCGGCATGTTCCAGGATCGTGGTGCTGTCATTGTTGAGCGACCCGGCAAGTGCCAGCTCTTCAGGGGTGAGCGCAGAGCGCTGGTCGTAGAAGAGCGCAGCGGAAGAGGCGCCGCTGGTGACGTACCAGCGGTCACTGCCTTCAAAACGGCTCAGGGTGATGTTCGCCTGGCTGCCGCCTGCATTGCTCCTGACCCAGTAAACGATATTCAGCCGTCCCAGGGCCTCCAGCGACTGGGCATTGATCGTCTCGGTATTGGTCTTGTTGTAGTAAAGATCCAGCGTCAGGGGACGGGAAGGACAAAAACCGTTCCCGGCGGCTGCGCCGTTGAAGTACGCACGCGGAAGCCAGCGATAGTCCGCGCTCTTCAGGCGTTCGTTGAAGTAGGTATCCCAGCCGGCTTTGCCTGAAAGGCCGCCTTCCACAAATCCGCGGTCATAGGGCTCGAGATCGGCGAACAGGTATTTCATCATGGCCATGCCGTCCTCATAGTTGTCGGTCAGTCGTTCCACAGACCATACCCAGTAAGCGGCCACGCTGCGGGGATCATGTATATCGACGACCTTTTTCAGTTCCTCCAGAGTCCAGGGCGCCGGGTCAGCCAGCGTGAAGCTCTGGTCCTGTTTCCACTCTGTTTTCAATTCTTTTGCATCTGTCATAGCAATACTCCAATCTGTCTGAACACTTGCCGCCGATGCGGAAAATGAGAATGCCAGCGCCAGGCCAGCGGCCAATGCCAGTATCCTTCCGGGTCTTCTTCTCATGGTGTGGTCCTCCTTATCATGGGTGTTTATTCTTTGATACTGTCCGGAAGCAGCAGGCTGTAGCAGCCGTCTCCCCTGGATTCGACTGAGGAAGCATAAAACCATCCTGATGCCCTGACAAGATATTCCATATCACGTGCGCCCGCGGTCTCATAGGCAGAATGCATGGAAAGCTGTGCCAGACCGATGTCCGCGGTAAGCAGCGGCACCTGGATCGTGGAAATGTTACCGAGGGTCGATCCTCCGATCTGGTCGGAGCGGTTTTGGAAGGTCTGTACAGGCACGTTGGCAGCTGTGCAGATCTTTCGGAACAGAGCGCCGGAAACCGCGTCCGTCGTGTACTTCTGGTTTGCGCTGTATTTGATGACGATCCCGCCGTTTAAAGCGGGTCGGTTTGTCGGATCGCTCTTGTCCGTGTGGTTGGGATGGACCCCGTGCGCATTGTCGGCACTAAGCATGAAGCTCTTCAGGAGCCGGCAGTGATAGTCCTCCTCACTCCCGCCGCAGGCGGCATTGATCCGGTGCAGCACGTCCGAAAGAAAGGTGGAGGCTGCTCCCTGTCTGGAACCGCTGCCGACTTCTTCATTATCATAGACACAGTGAACAGCAATGCTGCGTCCGGGTCCCGCTGAAAGAAATGCTTTCAGCGATGCAAAAGCACAGGTCAGGTCATCCAGCCTGCCGGCAGCAATAAACTCGTTGTTGAGACCGAACAGGGTCCCTTTCGTGCGGTTATACAGGTTGAGCTCGGTGTCAAGGATGTCTTCCGGCGCCACCCCGGCTTCCGCTGCGATCAGACCTATGAAGCCCCCGCCTGTGCCGCTTTCTTCCGGGCCGGCGGTCTTTTCCGCGAACAGCGGCAGCATGTCCTTCTGCAGGTTGATCTTGTAGCCGTCGTTGACATTGCGGTTCATATGGATCGCAAGATGCGGAATGATCAGAAGATCCCGGTCAATGCAGATTAGCCGGGTCTCCACTCCTTCCGGTGTCTGTACCACGACCCGGCCGGCTACGGAGAGGGGACGGTCAAACCAGGATTCGCAGATCATGCCGCCATATTTTTCAACATTAAGCTTGACCAGGCGGTTTTCGACCGTGATCTCCGCGTTGGTCTTGATACGGAAAGCGGGGGAATCACAGTGGGATGCGATGATCTGGAATCCGGACGACCATACGGCAGGGATCCGGAAAGAGATCAGTGAGGAATCGTTTCTTGTCGTGTAATAAGTTGTACCGGGCGTAAGCTCCCAGCGTTCGCCTTCATATAGTCTGACGGCGCCGCTCCGGTCCAGTTCGTCCGCCATATTGCGGATGGCAAAGAAACTGACAGGACTTCTGTCCACGTAATCAAGCAGTTCCCGGTTGATAGCAGCTGTATCCATAGCAGTTTACCTCTGATGATCGTATTCCGTACACCTTCCATTATAGGTTGCCGGAACGCGGCTGTCCATGCGTGATCCGCGTATTTTTTATCAAATAAGGGGAAAGATCCGTGATATAATCATGATTGACAGGATGATCCTGACAGCACTCCCTGCCGGAGAATAGGACAGAGGAGCAGAGGCCGGGACCGAGGATAGGAGCCAGGCGATGACAGACAGGAAAAGGACCGGACAGGTCGAACGCATCTCGGAAATGGAGGAAAGACTGAACAGGGCTGCAGCAGCGGCTGAAGCTCTTTCGGAGGCACTGGACAGATTCATGGAGGTGCAGGAAGACATCCGGACCCTGGAAGCGTATTATCAGAGTCCCGCGTGGCGCAGGGACTTTGAAGATGACGAAGCGGGGCGGATCCCGAAGGACCTGCCCCGCGGTGTATTGTCGGAAGATGCGGTCTATGATCTCATGACAGACGAACTGGCGCTGCGTGCCCGTATGAGGGAGCTGGCAGAAGCATCCGGTGACGGATGCGGAGAGTGAGATCTTATTTTCTGAAGAGGCTGCGGAGCTCCCGGGCGGCGGCTTCGATATCCGGTTTCGCGATGATGGCGGAAACGACCGCGAGGCCGTCCACACCGGTGCCGTTGAACTGTGTACAGTTCGTTTCATTGACGCCGCCGATGACAACGATCGGGAGGTCCACGCTGCGGCGGATCTGTGCAAGGCGTTCCATGGTGACAGGACGGGTATGCTTCTTGGTGCCTGTTGCGAACATGGCGCCGACGCCGATATAATCGGCACCGTCTGCCTTGGCCTTCAGGGCCTCTTCCGGTGTGGCGGTGGATACCCCGATGATCCTGTCGGGCCCCAGGATGGCGCGCGCCTTGTCAGCAGGCAGGTCGCTCTGCCCTACGTGCACCCCGGCAGCATCTACCGCAAGCGCGATATCCAGACGGTCGTTGATGATCAGCGGAACCTGATGGCGGTCGCAGATGGCCTTGATGCTGACGGCAGTATCATAGAATTCCCGGGATGAACAGTTCTTTTCCCTTAATTGGACGATCGTCACGCCGCCGCGGATCGCTGCTTCAACAGCTTCTTCCAGCGTCGGTGTGCTCATCAGGTCGCGGTCGGTGCAGAGATAGAGCGTGTAGTCGGTCATATTCATGGAAATGCTTCCTTTCGGGAGTACATATAATTGATGTTTAGCTGAAAATAGCACAGACTGCCTGAAAAAACAAGTCCTGTGCGGCAGATGATAAAACGCAGGGAGTGAAAGAATGTCTGATTACAGCCGTATGATCGCGGTCACGGACCGCCATGTTTTCGATAATGCCGGGGATCCGGGTGCCGCATTCCTGCGCCAGCTTAAGAAGATCGCTATGCTTGGTCCGAAGGCGGTCGTCCTCAGGGAAAAAGACCTGGATCCGGCCGGTTACCTTGCGCTGTCACAGGAGGTCCTTGCATGTCTGCCGGATCCAAAGCTCCTGATCCTTCATTCTTTCTGGGAAACAGCGCTGGAGCTTGGCGTTCCGAAGATCCATCTTCCGCTGCATCTGCTGAAGGAGCTTTATGAGACAAAGCCGGATCTATTGCGGGAATTCGAGGTGATCGGGACATCGGTACATTCTGTCGGGGATGCTGCCGATGCGGTCCGATTCGGCGCCTCGTATCTATTTGCGGGAAATGTATACGAAACGACCTGCAAGCCGGGCCTGGAAGGAAGGGGACTTGCCTATCTCCGGGACGTAGCCCGCAGCGTCTCCGTTCCTGTGTACGGTATAGGCGGCATTACGGCAGAAAAAATGCCGGACCTCCTTGCAGCAGGCGCGGCGGGAGGATGTATGATGTCAGGCTTCATGGCATTATAAGATCCGATCTCTTTAATACAGTTCAGACAATAAAAAGCTGCAGGGCACCCCGGAAGGGGACCTGCAGCTTTGCTGCAGACGGCATAAAGGCCGGTGCATCATGTCAATGGACTCAGAGAAGGCCGATCCTGGCCCGTTTTGCAAACTCCTTGGCGCCGGTCAGGGAAAGCGCGTCGATCAGGCCGACATGGAAACTTCCCAGTCCGGCAAAGCTCTCCCGCGCGGATGCGGACAGTCCGTCAGCAGCGTCCCGCGGCCCGGTGCAGGCTTCTTCCGCCAGCTCCCCAGCAATCCCGAGCAGCGCGGTAGCATACAGGACAGCGTCTGAAGGGGCTGAGGCGACCGAAAGGTACGCGGCGGTCATACAGCTCAGGATACAGCCGGTCCCGGTGACCAGACCCATGCGGGGCGTGCCGTTTTCAACGGTCCAGACATGCTTTCCGTCACTTACCATATCGATCACTCCGGAAGCAAGTACGACGGCACCGCTGTGTTTTGAAAAGTCCAGGAGGATCCCCGCCATGGCTTCCACGGATCCGGGATTATCCCGGCTCACACGGTCCGAGACGGCGGTATCGATCCCGGTAACGCCGCAGGCGGCACCGGCGATCGCCCGGATCTCGGAGGCATTGCCTTTGATGACAGCCGGACGGCATTCCTGTATATAGCGCCGGGCCAGATCCATCCGGAGCGGACTGCAGTTGACACCGACGCAGTCGATGCATGACCGCTTTCCGTCTTCATGCGCCTTCGCGCCTGCGGTCATGACAGATTCGATCCTGGCATCGGTGATATTTGCGAGGCTGACACTTAAAGCCGCCGAGATCGCCGTGATCCCCGCCACTTCCAAAGGGTGCTCGGCCATGATCGGACGGGCGCCAAGAGCCAGCAGGACGTTCGCGCAGTCATTGATGGCGATCGGGCTGGTGATGCAGTGGATCAGCGGATCGGCGTTCCGCAGCGCGGCGCCGCAGGAAATGATATTGTCAAATGCAGTACTCATAGGATATTCCGAAAGGGCCTCAGGCCTTTGATTTGTTCATATTCCAGTATACCACACCCGCTGCGATAAAGGCAGCAAGGACGATATATTTGATGCTGTTGATGAAAGGCGTCGGCTCCGGGACAAAATTATGCACGAGGACGACAGTAGCCAGATATCCGATAAAGCCCAGAACGCCGATGCCGATCGCGTCGTTCAGGACTTCATTGCCGCCGGTATAAACGTTGGATCCGAGGGCTGACTGGATCTTGCTGACGAGGCCGGCTTTCTGCATACGGGTCAGCATAATAAAGGCCAGGCTGCCGCCGATCAGGGTGCCCGCGATAAAGGAAGGCACGTAGAAGAGCCATGTCAGGCCGGTACGCCCCCATATATAGGTCATGACAGGATAGGAGATGATCGCGCCGATGATGCCCGTACCGATGACTTCTCCGAGGAAAGCCCAGATGAGTTTGCCGCGGGACAGTCTGTACAGCATTCCGGAAAGGAAGGCGCCGAAGACCGCGCCGGTCAGCGCAAGGGGCGGGATCCCCATGAAGATCATCCGAAGGATGCCGATGATCAGGGCGCAGATAAAAGCATAGACCGGACCGATAAAGACCGCGCAGGTAATGTTGATCAGATGCGCCATGGGGCACATGCCTTCCACACGAAGGATGGGACTGATAATGACGCCGAGGGCGATCATCATGCCCATAAAGGTCAGACGGAGCAGGCTCTTGTTGTCTTTCATATTAACCTCCTGAAAAAAGTGCATGTCCGGCGGACATGCACTTGAATGGTCTTCGCGATGCCGCCAAACAAAAAAGAATGGCGGTCGATACTGCAATTGTATCCTCTCAACCCGAAACACGGGCTCCCATCGCCTGCTTCTGCGCGCCATGCCAGGGCGCTCCCCCTCGCACAGCTTCTTCTTACAGGAATGACATCCGCCCGGCTGTGCCGCCGGATGCCAACGCAAAAGTAATATGAAACTGTGTCTATTATAGCCGTTCTGCCCGGAATGTCAAGAACTCGCGGCTTGCGGAATGCAGGCCAAAAGACTACAATGGTCAGGGAAGGCTCCCGGCGAAGATGGGAGTCATGGAAAGAAGGCGTGTAAACATGGAAAAAACTACAAGAAGATGTCTGATCATCGGCGGTGCGCCGATCGAAGACTATGAAAGGATCCGGCATTACATCCGCCGGGATGATTATGTGATCTGCTGTGACAGCGGACTGAAGCACCGGGAAGGCCTGGGTGTGGAAGCGGACCTGATCACCGGAGACTTCGACTCTCATGAGAAGCCAGAGACCGAGGTGGAGACCATCGTCCTGCCCAAGGAAAAGGATGATACCGACACGGTATATGCCGTCAGCGAGGCGCTTGAACGCGGTTTTGAGGAATTTCTGCTCGTAGGCATGACCGGACGCCGTCTGGACCACACGCTGGGCAATGTCTACATCCTTGAGCGACTTGCGGAACTGAAGAAGAAGGCAATGATCGTGGACGACTACTCTGAGATCGAATACATCCCGGAGGGCGGGACCTGGGAGATCGATGACTCCTATGCGTACTTTTCCCTGCTTGCGATCGACGGAAAGGCTTCGGGCATCACCATACGGGATGCGAAGTATGAACTGAATGATGCCGAGATCCTGCCGTACTATCAGTATGCTATCAGCAATGAGGTGATCCCCGGAAAGACGGCTTCGGTCAGCGTAAAGAAAGGGTCGCTTCTTCTCGTACGGGATGCCGTCGGCTGAACGGGATCATGTAAATAGACCCATCCGGGCGTTCAGAAGACACCCTCCAGGTCGAAGGAAGGCGTATACTCCTCCTTCGCGCTGCTTTTCTCCTGCATATAGCCTTTAAGTCCGAGGGCCAGGGCTTCCCTCACCACAGAATCGTACTCGAAGCTGGTGAGGCGGCGGTTCAGACTGTGGAATTTCGGATCGGCCGCTGCTTTGTAATACGGAGTGTACTGGCTCAGAAGACTGATCAGGAACGATTCCGGAGCAAAAGAAGACGCCAGGTGACGGAGGACTTCGATGGAATCCTGTCTGTGACCGGGCAGGACCATATGCCGGATGATGACACCCTTTTTCAGCAGCTGGTCTTCGGAGAATACAGGCTGACCTGCCTGCCGGAGCATTTCCCGGATGGCCTCCGTTGCTATGGCCCGGTAATCCGGGGCGGCGGAGAGCGCGAGTGCCAGGTTGTCGTCATGGTATTTCATGTCCGGCAGCCAGATATCCACGTAACCGTTCAGCATGCGGACGGTCTCCGGGTTTTCATATCCCCCGCAGTTGTAGACGACCGGGATGCCGAGCTTCGGTCTGGCGAGATCCAGGGCGCGGAGGACGGACGGCAGGTAATGGGAAGCGGTCACAAGGTTGAGGTTGTGGGCCCCTTCATCCTGCAGGCGCAGGAAAATATCAGCCAGCGATCCGACAGTGATCTCCCTTCCAAAGCCGCCGGCGCTGATCTCATGGTTCTGACAGAAGATACACCGCAGGGTGCAGTGGGAAAAGAAGATCGCACCGGAGCCTTTGTTTCCGCTGATACACGGTTCTTCCCACATGTGAAGTGCTGCGCGCGCAAGTTTCGGAAGTGTGCCGGCACCGCAAAAGCCGCTTCTCTCGAAGCGGTCTGCATGACATCTGCGCGGGCATAGGGTGCAGTCCTTATAAAGCTGGTCGATATCCTGCG
Organism: Lachnospiraceae bacterium; assembly: GCA_017446045.1. GTDB lineage: Bacteria > Bacillota > Clostridia > Lachnospirales > Lachnospiraceae > Avilachnospira. Next base: position 58,032 of record JAFSRP010000061.1, read on the forward strand.
TCTTCATAGGCTGTATCCTATCTTAGCACAGACCGCAGAGATTGACAGCAGTTTCACTTCGTTTTCGGGAGCATTTGCAATTATATGAAGATCGTACTGCATGAGCCGGGCATCGCCCTCAATACAGGCAACATAGGCCGCACCTGCGTGGCAACGGATACGGAGCTCCATCTGATCCGTCCCTATGGATTTGTGATCAGTCAGAAAGAGATCAAAAGGGCAGGCATGGATTACTGGGAGAAGGTAAAACTCTTTCAATACGTGGACTATGAAGATTTTCTGGAGAAAAACGCTGCGGCTTTCGAGGGCGGAGCGCGGCTCTGGTATGCCACGACCAAGGCACGGCAGGCCTATACGGACGTCACTTTCGGACCGGAGGACTACATCATGCTGGGCAACGAATCCCGCGGCATTCCGGAGGAAATCCTGGCAGAACACCCCGAAAGCTGCATCCGTATTCCGATGTGGGGAGACATCCGCTCCCTCAACCTGGCCAATTCCGCCGCCGTTATCCTCTACGAAGCGCTCCGCCAGAACGGGTTCCCCGAGCTATCGAAGCAGGGAGAACTGCACAGGCTGCAGTGGAAAGATCAATAAGAAACGAGATCATTAAGCAGAGAGATCTTTAAAGTGGCTCAAAAACATAGCGGGCTTGTTTCGACCTGTATTAAAAGCACTGGTATCCGGGACACGGGTCTGTTATAGTAATAACAGATCTCCATACAACTGTCTCCATGAATGAGAGGAGGATATACTTATGGCAAATGAAATGATCATCGCAAAGGTAAAGGAAGTGATCGCGGCACCAAGCTGCTGCGCGGAACTGAAGGAAGCTGCAGAGAAATATCTGGGTGCAGTCGGTACCGACGCACAGCGGAAGGCGGCGGAAGATCTGATCGCGGAGCTGAAGGACGATATATGCCAGTTGGCGGATGTCCGAGAGTTTTTCGCTTCGGAGATGGGAGCGAAGGTGTTCGGTCCGGAGAAGGCAGCAGAAATGACTGCGATCGCCGACGCGAAGCTCGCAGCAGGAGAGACGATCTGCTTCTGCCCGGCATGCCAGGCGGGCAACGCGGTCCTTGAAAATCAGGCAGCGCTTTTTGAATAAGGCGGACGCTTCTGCAGTATTTCATGCAGCAGGAGTATAAATTTTATAGTATATCAGAAATAAACGGCATACATTACGATTGCATCGGGTGTATGCCGTTGTTTTTGCTGAAAATAGGAAGTGTGCCGGCGATTTCATTACATTTTATATAAAATGCTTGACAGAATAAAAGGAAATGTGTAGAATGTTCAAAATTTGCAGAAATATTTCAAAAATGAACATTTCTTATAGATAAACACACCCGGACATAAGATCCGTCAATACTTTGAAAGAAACGAGGCACGCCATGAAACGTTGGAACCACATAGATCCGGCTACGACACTGATCCCCTTTGTGATCATTTTTCTGCTCTGTCTCAGTTTTGTCGTCAATCCGACAGGATCCACCGCAGCCCTTGGGGTGATCCGCAATTTCCTCGGAGATGAACTCGGTGTCTATTACCTGGCAGTAGGTCTTGCGATCTTCGGCGTTTCCCTGTACATTGCCTTTTCCCGATACGGGCAGATCGTCCTCGGCAAGCCGGGCGACAAGCCGCAGTACAATTTCTTTACCTGGGGTTCGATGATGTTCACTTCCGGCCTCGCGGCGGATATCCTATTCTATTCTTTCTGTGAATGGATCCTCTATGCCAACGAGCCGCATATCGCAGAGCTCGGTTCCGTACAGGACTGGTCTTCCACCTATCCCCTGTTCCACTGGGGTCCGATCGTATGGAGCTTCTATGCGACCCTGGCGGCGTGTTTTGGCTTTATGCTGCATGTACGCGGATGCCATAAGCAGAAGTATTCGGAAGCCTGCCGCGCTATCCTCGGTGACAGGACCGACCGGCTTCCCGGCAAACTGATCGATATCCTGGCCGTGATCGCGCTGATCGCAGGCACCGCCACGACCTTTTCCCTGGCGACACCGCTTCTGAGCCGTGCCATCAGCACCTTGCTGGGATTTGCGGATTCCAAATGGCTCACGATCGCGATCCTGCTGATCATCTGCCTGATCTATACGGTCTCGGTGATGCGCGGTATGCGCGGCGTAAAGTTCCTGGCGGAGATCTGTATGTATGTGTTTTTCGCCCTGCTGATCTATGTCTTTGTGCTGGGCGGAGAAGCGCGTTATATCGTGGAGACCGGATTTACCGCCATCGGAAATCTCATGCAGAACTTTATCGGACTGAGCACTTGGACAGATGCGCTGCGTACTTCGTCTTTCCCGCAGAACTGGACGATCTTCTACTGGGCATATTGGCTGGTCTGGTGTGTGGCGGCGCCATTCTTCATGGGCGGCATCAGCCGCGGCCGTACGGTAAAACAGGTCATTCTCGGCGCCTATATCTTCGGCCTCGGCTCGACCTTCATTTCCTTTATTACACTCGGCAACTATTCCCTGGGACTGCAGGTGTTCGGACGCCTGGATATCATGGGTATCTATGCTGCCGGCGGCAATCTCTATGAGACCATCATGGAGATCATTGCTACCCTGCCGATGCCGCAGATCGTTCTTGTTCTTCTGATCACTTCCATGGTGGCATTCTACGCGACATCTTTTGATTCGATCACACTGGTCGCATCCGCGTATTCCTATCGGAAGCTTGCCGGGCGCGTCGGTACGGACGAGAATGACAGCGATGCTCCGGAAGAGGAGGGCGAACAGGCAGAAGCTTCGAACGGGATGAAGCTTTTCTGGGCGATCCTGCTGATCATGCTGCCGATCGCGTTGCTGTTCTCGGAAAGCAGCATGAACAATCTCCAGACGGTATCCATCATTGCGGCCTTCCCGGTAGGGATCGTGATCCTGCTGATCATTGCCAGCTTCCTGAAGGATGCGAAGCGGCACCTGGACGGACAGGACAGCTGAAATATAAAAAATATATGAAAATTAGCACTCGATACTTGAAAGTGCTAATAGCATGAGATATAGTGGTGTATATTTACACCACTAATTTTATTTATAGATACAGATTTGAAAGAATTGGAAGAAACGGAGTATTATGGCAAACTTAGGCAATATATTTGATTTTATGAACGATCCGGATAAGGACAAATATGACGGAAGCCAGAAAGGGCCGCAGATCAAGCCGCCGAGAAAGCCTCTGATCCTGTACTATCTGATTGTACTGATCGTGATGGCTTTGATCAATACGGTACTGCTGCCCTCACTGAAGCAGCGGAGTATCGAAAAGGCCAGCTACGATACTTTCCTGCAGGAATTGGAAAATACCAATGTCAATGAGGTCGAGCTTAATGAGGACACCATCCGCTTTACCTTAAAGAGTGGGGATACGGTCTATGAGACCGGCCGTATCAACTATACCGGCGAAGTCGACAAAATGTACGAAGCCGGCGCGACCTTTACGCAGGAGATCCCCACCAAGATCTCCCCGATCTGGGCGTTGCTGTACAACATTCTGCCCTTTGCGGTCATGATCTGGCTCGGCATGCGCCTGAGCAAGCGCATGACGGAATCCATGGGCGGCGGCGGAATGTTCGGCGGTTTCGGCAAGGCGAACGCCAAGGTGTATGAGAAGGACAAGACCGGCGTTACCTTCAGGGATGTGGCCGGTGAGGATGAAGCCAAGGAACTGCTGCAGGAGATCGTGGATTTCCTTCATGAACCTCAGAAGTACAAGTCCATCGGAGCAAAGATCCCCAAGGGCGCATTGCTGGTGGGCCCGCCCGGTACCGGTAAGACCCTGCTTGCAAAGGCGGTCGCCGGTGAGGCGGATGTGCCTTTCTTCAGCATTTCAGGCTCCGAGTTCGTTGAGATGTTTGTCGGCATGGGTGCGGCAAAGGTCCGTGATCTTTTTAAACAGGCCGAAGGCAAGGCACCCTGTATCATATTTATCGATGAGATCGATGCGATCGGCAAAAAAAGAGGTACTGGCGGGTTAGGCGGCAATGATGAGCGCGAACAGACCCTGAACCAGCTGCTCACGGAGATGGACGGCTTTGACGGAAGCAAGGGTATCATCGTCCTGGCTGCCACCAACCAGCCGGATACCCTGGATCCCGCGCTCTTAAGGCCGGGCCGTTTTGACCGCCGCGTACCGGTCGAATTGCCCGATATGCAGGGCCGTGTGGAGATCCTGAAAGTACATGCCGAGGACGTGAAGATGGCGGGCAATATCGACTGGGAGTCTATCGCGAAAGCCTGCCCGGGCGCATCGGGTGCCGAGCTTGCCAATATGATCAACGAAGCCGCGATCCGTGCCGTCAAGGACGGACGTGAAAGGGTCAACCAGCAGGATCTCGAGGAAAGCATCGAAGTCGTCATGGCGGGCTATAAGAAGAAGAATAAGGTCCTGACCAACAAGGAAAAGCTGATCGTGGCCTACCACGAAGTGGGACATGCCATGGTCGCGGCCAAGCAGGACAATTCTGCCCCGGTCCATAAGATCACGATCATACCGCGTACTTCCGGAGCACTTGGCTATACCATGCAGGTAGATGAGGACGGCAACCATTATCTTATGAACCGGGAGGAACTGGCAAATAAGATCGCGACCCTGACCGGCGGCCGCGCTGCCGAGGAACTGATCTTCCACAGCATCACGACGGGTGCTGCCAATGATATCGAACAGGCAACGAAGCTGGCCCGCGCCATGATCACACAGTACGGCATGAGCGAGCAGTTCGATATGGTAGCCATGCAGTCAAGGAATAATGCCTATCTGGGAGGCGATATGTCCATCACCTGCTCGGAGGAGACGCAGAAGGCCATCGATGACGAAGTGGTCGCGCTTGTAAAGGCGCAGCATGAGAAGGCATATAAGATACTGGAAGACAACATCATGAAGCTCCATGAGATCGTCAAGTACCTCTATGAGCGGGAGACGATCACCGGTGAGGAGTTCATGACGATCCTGAACGCCAAGGAAAATGCCATCGAAGAGCAGGCGAAGGCCAATGAAAAAGGGACGGAGGCTTAAAAAGCGCTTCAGACTTCATCATAAAACACAAAAGATCCCGGACATCGGTCGATGTCCGGGATCTTATTTGATAAAGGTTCAGCCGCATGCCTTCAGCCGGATCGGCCCGGCCGGTCAGACACCTTCAGGGTCATCACCCATCACATAGTAGTAATCTTCACCGGGATCCCCTGCACTGGGATCCACCATCGGATCTTCGTCCACAGGCGCAGCGGTAGTCTCATAGTCGCCGTTGCCTGACCCTGCCCCGGCCAGATCTGCAGCTGAGGTTTCCGGAACGGGAGTTTTTATTTCGGGAGCATACGTTTCCGGCTGCGTCCTGTCGGACGGTTCATCATCATCCGGATCTGTCTCGTCTTCCTCATCCTCCAGTTCGCTGTTGAGGAAGGCGTCGATCTCATCGTCGCTGTATTCTTCAGGCGGGTTGGCACTGTCCTGTGCAGACTGGTCTGTCTGGCCGTCGATGACGGTATAGGAACCTTCCGGAAGGGAACCCTGTGCCGCGGGCACCGCGTCCGCTACAGCAGAAGCCACATCTGCTGCTGAGGTGTTCTGTGCCGCGTCAGGTACAGCATTGAGAGCCCCGGTGTTTTCATTGGTGACTGCTGCTGTGGTGCCGGCGCTGTCCGTATTGGTCCCTGCTGCGGGCTCTGTCAGGCGGTCTCCGCCCGGACGATTCGGGTCGTTGTCTTCCGGACTTTCCGCCGCATATCTGCGGGCAAGTTCCATCCAAAGCTCTTCCGGATGATCGGGATCGAGGCGAAGGATATTTTCCGGGACCCAGGCATCCTGTGCCCGGACATAATAAATGTTGTTGTAAACGTCAGTGATACGGTAGGCAATGATGGCCTCACCTTCTCCGAGAATAACATAATCTCCGGCGAACATGACGAGCGTGCCGGGCTTCATATGCTGGAACGGAGCGCGGCAGCGCCCTGCACGGAGGCGCTCCTCCCCGCAGACGATGGGCTCATCTAAAAAGACTCTGCCGTCATACTTTCCGTCTTTATCAAAGTGGCTGAAATAAAACTGGAGCTTGTCACCCGGCTTCAGCTCCTGAAGGCCGCGATGTGGCATGTGAAGCGAATCGCCATGGATGCCTGCCACTTTCTCCGGGACCTCCCGATAGCCGGCAACGATACCATGGGGGTGCTCCTTGTCCCAGCAGACCATCAGGTCGACATACCGGTCTCCGTTCAGGACGGCGTCGACATAACCGTATCGGAACCAGTCGTCGGCGTGTTCCTTTTCGGCATCAGCTTCCGATTCGTCTTCTCCGGATCCTTCCTCTCCAAGTACGTCCGGATCCAGGTCGTTCTTAACAGAGAACAGGGAGATCTTCATGCCGAAACCATCGGGGGGAGCAGCGTCCGGGTCTTTTGAAATGCTCATAAAGGAGCTAAGATCGCCCGGGAGTTCATCCTGTGCCTCATCCTGCGTTGTTTCGGCATTCTCAGGCTGCTCTTCGGCATTCTCCTGTTCTTCGGAAATTGGCTGCGCAGCGGTGGTCTCCTCCTCGTCTTCCAGCTGTTCTTCGGTATTCTCCGTCTCATTTGCCGTACTGTCCGGGATCGTTTCTTTCGAAAGTTCCGAGTCATATACCAGTTCAAAGGAGACCAGCGTATCCTCTATCGCAAGATAATGTCCGCCGGAAAGATCGGCACCGGTACCGTTTTCTTCCGGACCGCCGCTTTCCTTACCGACAAAAATGAAGCCGTCGTCCACAGGGTTGAGCTGCAGGAGCCGGACATCCGAGATGAGCTCCGCTTCTTCCTCCGAGATCTCATGTATCCTGATATACTGACGGAAACGCACATCCTCGGGATGCAGTTCGGGCGGCTCATCGCCGCTTTCCCCTTCGGGACCGGCAGGGAGCAGGATCTCGGCATCTGACGCACCGTCCGAAACGGGTGTGCTTTCCGACGCTTCAAAAAAACCGGCCGCCTCCACCAGACCGAGTGCATCATGCCGCTCTTCACGGGCTGCACGGGCTTTCTGCGCCAGTTCGATGGTGGTGACGAAATTATCATAGTAGGCGAAGTATTCATTCTGGAAACCGGCATGCGTCATGCTGCCGGCGGTGGGATCATACTTTGCCGGATGAACGTAAGGATAGTACAAAGACAGGCCGCCGGATACATCCACGGTCCGGTTGTGCGCTGCATGGATGACCGTCTCCGCAGCCATATCCGCAAGCTCCTGCGGGACCTCCGGGGAGTTCTGCAGCAGATCCAGGAGGTCTACCTCCTCGTAGTTCCCGTCTCCGAAGCTTTTGACGCTGCGGCGCATTTTGGACAGATCGGAAAATTGCGTGTCAAAAGTTCTGTAATACTCCTGGAACCAGTTGCGGACACCCTCGTACAAAGCCGGGATCTTATGGAGATCGATCAGGGCCAGAGTACAGAAATCATAGGGACCTGCGTTCTTTTCGGAAACAAAATCATCAACGATCACAGTTCCCAGATCAGTCATCGGAATAGACGGATCCGCATCCAGCAGACGGATCCAGTCGGTATAGAACCATCCGGTGGAAGGCTCGTATTCTTCGGATGCGAGCAGGTAATCCGCATAAGACGAGAAAGCGAGGGCGGTCTCCATCGTGCCCATCAGGCAGGCATCAAACCCGATAAAATCGAAATGCACATCCAGGCCTTCGAAAGCCGAACAGAGCTCTGCGATGGAAAGGGACTCATCCGGGTAGTATTCATCCAGGCCGTATCCGAGGGTGGCTCCGCCGCCGTGATCCCAAAGGATGACACCGTAACGGTCCGCCGGCGCGGTGCTGATGCCCCAGCTGAGGAAGTCACGCAGCGTTTCGGGAAGGGAAGTCCGGGCCTGCGGCAGCTCTTCGGCAAGCGTCATGCCGCCGTCCGAGATGATGCGCCGCTGCAGCATATCCTCACGGAACCCTTCCGTGTGCCAGCGCTGGGCACCGCCGGTCTGCAGAAGGACTGTCAGGCCATGGGAAGGCTGTGCCTCCAGGATCTCGGCGATATCCGAGCTTGCCGCGCTGTCCATGGTCTCCAGATCGGAACCGATCATATACATGAGAAGGGTGAAGCTCGTATCATCTCCGTCCTTAGCCGCAGCCGGGCCGGCTGCCGCCGCAGGCGCGGATGGTGTCTGCGTTCCGGCGGATGGCGCCGGCGCCTCCGGAGATGATCCGCAGGCGGTGACAGCAAGGGAAGCGAGCAGGCAAATGCCCGCTGTCATAAGGGGAAATATGTACTTTGCGAAAATCCGATCGTGTTTCATGGTGCTTCCTCCGCAAAGAGTAACGTGAACGGTGATGCGGACGGATGGCCGTCCGGGAAAGGCTGTCGTAAACCGGACAAAAAAACTGTGTGGCTGCTTCGATGATGTTTTTGACCTCATCCCGTTTATATTGTACAATAAGAAAAGATTATTCAGCAACGTCTGTTTGGCGGTAAAACGGAGGTGGATCTATGCCGGGACCGGGTGGACATGGCGGACCGTTTGGAAGATATATGACAGAAGAAGAAAAGGCCAACCAGCCGAAAGTGACGCCGGCGCTGCTGAAGCGGATCTTTTCATGGCTGGTCCCTTATCTGCCGCAGCTGATCCTGGCACTGGGATGCATCGTCCTTTCTTCTGCCTGCAGCCTGATGCCGTCGCTGCTGACCGGCAGGATCATCGACGAAGGCCTGATCGGGCGCAACATGCATGCGCTGGTGTTCTATATCGCGCTGTCCTTCGGCGTGACCCTGGGCGCCAACCTCATCGGGGTCGCGGAAAGCTACCTCAACAACTGGATCGCACAGCACATCACCTTTGACATGCGCAACCAGATGTTCCGCCATCTGCAGCAGATGTCGCAGCGCTTTTTCACGACCAGCAACCAGGGTGACATCATTACCCGCATGACCAGCGACATCGACGGTGTCAAAAGCGTGATCACCAGCACGTTCAGCAGCATCCTGTCCAATTCGATCACGCTGATCCTCGCGCTGGTAGCCATGTACCGCAAAAACTGGATCCTGGCGACCATCGGCGTCCTGGTGATCCCGCTGTTCGTGCTGCCGACGCGAAAGGCCGGCAAGACGCGGTGGAGCCTGACCCGGGAGGCACAGGAGGCCAATGACGAGATCAACGGGATCCTGAATGAGACCATGTCTGTCAGCGGCCAGCTCCTTGTGAAGCTCTTCTGCAGGGAAGAGTACGAATACAGCCGCTATGAAGCAGCCAACCGCAGGATGATCAGCCTGAACATTCGCGAAAGTATGGCAGGACGCTGGTTCCGCGTCGTGATGAGCACCTTTTCCAATATCGGCCCCATGCTGCTGTATCTGGTGGGCGGTATCCTGATCATCAAAAAGGGCAGCAGTTTAAGTGTCGGTGATATCACGGTACTCGTGGCGCTGCTCGGGAAAATGTATATGCCGGTCAACAGCCTGCTGAATATCCAGGTAGACTGGATGCGCGCCATGGCATTGTTTACGCGTATTTTCGAATATTTTGACATGCCGGTCGAGATCCGGAACGCTTCCAATGCAGCTGTCCCCGGCAAGTCGACGGGACGGGTCGAGTTTTTCCATGTCAGCTTTTCCTATGATCCGGAGCGCGAGATCCTGCACAATATCAGCTTTAAGCTGGATGCTGGCAGAAGCATCGCGATCGTCGGACCGTCGGGTTCCGGCAAATCGACGATCATCAACCTGATCCCGCGTCTGTACGACGCCGACAGGGGGATCGTCATGTTCGACGGTGTGGATGTAAAGCGGCTGGATCTCGGATACCTGCGGAAAAATGTGGGCGTCGTCTCACAGGAAACGTATCTTTTTAACGGGACCATCCGGGACAACCTGCTCTATGCCGCGCCGGACGCAACGGAGGAGGAAATGCTGGAAGCCTGCAGGAAGGCCAATATTCTGGACTTTGTAGAGGCGCAGGAAAAAGGGCTGGATACCATGGTGGGCAACCGCGGACTGAAGCTTTCCGGAGGCGAGAAACAGAGGATATCCATTGCCCGGGTACTCCTGAAGGATCCCGCGCTGCTGATTTTTGACGAGGCGACATCGGCACTGGATTCCATTTCCGAAAAGAAGATCCAGGATGCCATTGACCCGCTGATCGCGTCAAGGACCAGCATTCTGATCGCGCATCGCCTGTCGACCATACTTGCTGCGGACGAGATCATCGTCGTCAAGGACGGCCGGATCGTGGAGCAGGGCCAGCATAAGGACCTGGTCGCTGCCGGCGGGGTGTACACGGAACTATATAACACACAGTTTGCGATCAAAGCAGAGGAGGAAACAACATGAAAAAAGTTGCATTGATCACAGGCGGCGCCACCGGCATCGGCAGAGCATGCGCGCAGCAGCTTGCACAGATGGGGTATGACATTCTCGTCGCTTACAGGAGCTCATCCGCAAAGGCCGAAGAGCTTCGGAACGAGCTCGGCGCACAGGGTACGAAATGTGCTGTTTTTAAGGCTGATGTCGTGATCGAGGAGGACGCTGCAAGACTGGTGCAGTTCTGCCGTGAGACGTTTGGCCGTCTGGATGCGGTCGTCAACTCCGCAGGCACTACCAGGTTCATTCCCTTTGAGGATCTGGATGCGGTCACAACAGAGGTCTGGGAAGAGCTTCTGCATGTGAATCTGATGGGGACGTTTTTCTGCTGCCGGGAGGCGGCGAAGCTCATGCAGGAGAGCGGCGGCGGATGCATCGTGAACGTAGCATCCCTGGCCGGCATGCGGGTGAGCGGCAGTTCCCTTCCGTACGGCGTATCCAAGGCAGGCGTGATCATGATGACCAAGAGTCTAGCCATGACGTTGGCACCGTCGATCCGTGTCAACTGCGTTTCCCCGGGCATGGTGGCGGGAACAGCCTGGTACCGCAATCGGGAAGGTTTTGATGTGGATGGTCACAACGCCCGTCAGGCAAAGGAGATCCCGGTCGGCCGTGTTGCGACCGCAGAAGATGTGGCGGATACGATCTGTTTCCTGATCTCTGACAAGGGCGCCTACCTGACCGGCGTCAATATTCCGATCGACGGCGGCAGAGGAGAGCGTATGCCGTAACAAAAGGCAAATGAAGGGAAACGATGGACAGAACAGCATTGAAAACCGGACACATAAGACCAGGGGCGCGCAGGACACTGTTTCTGTGCCTGCTTTTGGTCAGCACGCTCCTGCTTTGCGGATTCCGGACAGCATCCGATGCCGCAGCGGACGGAGGACATATCAAGGCAACCATGTATTTCGGCCATACCTGGCAGATCAATTTCTGGAGCGGTGAGCACGCGGAAGCGGACAGGGACTTTTCACAGATCGCGGAAGACGGGTTCAACACGGTCATTTTTGTCGTTCCCTGGAGAGCATTCCAGCCTTCCTTAAACGCCGGCCTGAACCAGAACATGCTGGCGCGCCTGGACGACCTGATGGACCGGGCGGAAGCGGCCGGACTCGGTGTGATGCTCCGGGTGGGTTATACCTGGGACATGGCGTCCGGGGACGATGTGATCGAACGCTTCAATGCAATGGTGTATGACCGCAGTGTGCGGGATGCCTGGAAGAAATATGCCGCGGAGATCTACCGTACCGCCTCGGCACACGCAAATTATGCAGGTGCTTTTCTGACCTGGGAGGATTTCTGGAATTACGTCAGCAAGGCGGAAAGCGCCGCCCAGAAAAACGACATCCTGGAGGCGGAGCGTTCCGGCTTTTCGGCGTATGTTCTTGAAAACTATGATGAAGAGGAACTGACGGTGCTGTACGGAGATGAAAAAGACGCCCGCAGGGCGCCCTTCCCAACGCAGGAAAGCCCGGCCTACGGACTTTTCCTGGAATGGTACGACACGATCCTGAACGAGATCCTGGAGGAGACCCAGGAAGTTTTTCCGGGCATTTCCATGGAATGCCGGCTGCACAGAGACAATGTTTACACGGAGGACGGTACCCTGACAGGCTATTCGCATGATTCCGCCTTCGAAGCGGGGAACGCCGACTATACCTCCGTTATGCTTTCGGTAGATATGGCGTCGGGCAGCGGCTTATCCGGAGCAAATGTTGCGGGTACCTGCCGTTCCCTGCTGGGATACATGAGCCAGACAGCCGGAAAGCCTGTTTTTGTGGATCAGTTCCTGTACCAGGAAACGACGCCGGGATATGAGGACCTTGCGCACATTTCCGATGATATGAACGGATACTTAAGCCGGATGGGCGGTGTGTTCCGTGACTGCACGATCGGATACGGACTTTGGACCTATCGGGACTATACGGACAATGTCATATACAATCCGGAATTCGGACTGTCCCTGGACGGATGGACCCTGACTGCAGGGCGTGTAGAATCTGAAGAAGGCAACCATATGGTGCGGCTGAATCCCGGCGGCATGCTATCCCAGAACCTTGGAAGCAGGGCATATATCAGCAGCAAGCCTTCCAGGGTCCGCTTCCGTGTGATCGCGGAACATCCGGCGACGCTGACGGTGATGCTCGAAGGAAAGACTCTGAAGCAGGAGGTACAGCCCGGCGACCGTACGGTGGTATTTGAGTATGATGACCAGCTTTACGGGGGACTGACGATCATGACCTCATCAGAGGTCCTGCTGGATGATATACAGGTCTACTCTCATGTGACGGAAGGCGGGATCTATGATACGGACGGTGAACCGGGGCCGTATCTCAGCGGCCTGCGGGAAATGAACGCGGCGATGGACTGATTGCGGAGGCAGGACATGATCGAGAACAGTGAAAAATTTTCCGCGGACGGATATATTATTGACCAGGATCTCTTTGATAAAAGCTATCCTTACCGAACGATGCCGTCCGCATGGAACGGCTGCGGATGGATCGCTGCCTACAATCTCAGGCATGCGTTGGGAGATCCGGTGTATTTTGATGACGTGCGGGCGGAGATGGACGCCATGCACCGCCTCCGCATCCCCGGCCCGACCCTGATGCGTGTCATGCGGGCTTATCTTGACCGTTATGTTCCGGGGTGGAAAGAGACTGCGGGACGGGATGAAGCGGCCAGGGAAGCTGCCGGAAGCACAGCCGGGATCTTCCGGTATACGGAGGGAACGGTGCCGCATTTTATCACCTTCGTCCGGCAGGAAGACGGCTGTTTCCGTTTTTTTAACGTGAACGACGATCTTATAGACGCCTGCATGCCCATGGACCGGTTTGTCCGGGAACATTTTCTGGGAGGAAAGGTGATCGCCCTCACTGTATCGCAGTCCGACAATTCCGCCAAAGCATGAGGAGCAATTTTGTAACTTATGTCAATTGTATTTTTCTTAGTACAATGTTATGATTAAGACAGCTCAAGAGAAACTAATAAAACTTCACAGTTGTCGACAGTGTCATAACTTATAAGAGTATGTTACAGCCGCAACCATAAGCACACCCTTAATCTTTGAAAGTAAGAAAAGACAACGGACAGCACCTTCATCAAAGGAACAGAAGAGAATAAAAAGAAGATCGAGAGCAAAAAAACTGAATAGCTAAAAGGACGATAGAAGATAATCGAAGAGCCGAAGACATAAGGCTGCCGGATCTTAAAAGAAACGGGATTATCAGAAAACTCAAAACAAGGAGGAAAAGTCCAATGGCATCATGTAAATGAGACCATCACAGCGAAGATAAAGCGTGATGGTCTCAATTCATTTCGTCCTGTATCAGCAGGGATCCTTATATCGGTGAATACTCCATATCCGGACGGTCATCCTGATGCCGGATCATGCCATAGCGCCGGGCGGGATCGATATACTCGAAACGGTGGCGCGCATAGATGTGATCCGCGGGGATCTTTGCCAGCAGGGTCACAAAACAGAATTCATCGGCTTTACTGTCCAGATAGCCGTCGATTTCGGTCATGATCCGGTCTGCGATGCCCCGGCGCTGATACCGCCGGTCGACCATGATGTCGTTGACACTGAAGCAGATGCCGCCATCATCGATCACACGTCCGAATCCTATCAGCTCATCATTTTCCCAGACAGAACATATAAAGGAAGAACCCTTAAGGGCACGGGCGACACGTTCCGGTGCCGCGCATCTGGTGCTCATTCCCGATCTGAGACGGAGCGCGTTGTACTGCTCAGGCGCCGGAATACGGTTGGTGAATTCCATGGTCCTTTCCTTTCATCGGCCGGCTTTGGGAAGCTGCCGTCCGGCTTCCCTGGCGATCCGTTTTTTCCAGCAGGAGTGGCACATGGCCAGATAGGAATCATTGCCTCCGAGCATTACCTGCTCACCCTTGGTAACGACCCGCCCACCCGAGATACGGGCATTGACGGTAGCCTTTTTGCCGCAGCTGCAGATCGTCTTGATCTCGGTGATCGAGTCCGCAAGCTCGAACAGGCGGCGCGAACCGGGAAACAGATGGGTAAGGAAATCCGTGCGCAGTCCGAAGCAGAGCACCGGTATATCGTCCTCGTCCACGATGTCACGCAGCTCATCGATCTGCTCCGGAGTCAGGAACTGGCATTCATCCACGATGATGACGTCGGTCTGGATGTGCTCCGAAAGGCGCCTGTCAAAGCAGGCGCGGATACTGTCTCCGGCACTTAGGACATCGGCATCCGCGCGAAGCCCGATGCGTGAAGAGACCGTGACGACGCCATCCCTTGTATCTGTTTCCGGCTTTATGAGCCAGACCTTCATGCCGCGCTCTTCGTAATTGAAACGAGTGATGAGGGCCTGGGCCGATTTACTGGAACCCATCGCCCCGTACTTAAAATACAGTTTAGCCATCAGATCTCCTTTTCCTGTTCCAGCAGCTGATCGATCTTTGCACTGATCAGATCGAATGCCACATCGTTCTTGCCGCTGTTGATGACGATATCCGCCAGATATTTGGTAGGCTCCACATAGATATAATGCATCGGCTTGACGGTGTCGAGGTACTGGCTGATGATGCCCTTGATATCCCGGCCGCGCTCCTCGACATCACGCACCACCCTGCGCAGGATGCGCTCATCCGCGTCCGCGTCCACGAATACCTTGATATCCATCAGGTTGCGGAGCTCCGGATCCTGCAGCGCAAGGATCCCCTCTATCACGATCACGGAGCTCGGAAGGACTTCCTCCGTTTCCGGTTTCCGGTTATGGACCGTAAAATCATAGACAGGTACCCGGACCGGCTTTCCATCCTTCAGGTCCCGGATGTGACGGATCAGGAGGTCTGTTTCAAGACTGTCCGGATGATCATAATTCAGACGGGAACGCTCTTCGAGCGGGAGCTCATCATGGGCACGATAATAACTGTCATGATAGATCACTGTGATCCGGTCTCCGAAGCGCTGCTTCAGGCGGTTGGTAAAGGTGGATTTACCGGAACCCGTACCTCCGGCTATGCCGATGATTGTGCAGTTCATATGATCGCCTCCAAACGGATTGTATTAAAAATCATTATACTCTATACCGTACGGGATTTCCATTGCATCTTTCGGATTGATAATTGACGGCAGCTGTGGTACGTTTACTACCATGAAAGCTTCGGATCTTCCACAACTGAATGATCGTCGGGACCGTGCGGCGGAAGCCGCGGAAGCCGTGCTGAAACTGGTACAGAGCAGGCTTTTCATGGAGTTCCGGTACCTGGGAAATGCCATTGCCCTGATGAATTGCAGCGGGACCTATGAGGTCTCCGGCATGAGCACACGGGGATCTGTCCTCTGCTATAATCCGCTGCATGTAATCGCTGTGTACCGGGATGAGCCGAAGCGGCTGTACCGGGAGTATCTTCACGCGGTGCTGCACCTTGTGTTCCGGCATCCCTTTGTATCCCCGAAGATCGATCACAGGCGCTGGAACCTTGCGTGTGATGCTGCCATCGAAAATGTGATCCGGGAGATGCATTCGGACCTGCTGGAAGTGGAAGGCACGGAATTTCAGTATGCCCTTCTGGACCGGATCCGCGAACGCAGCGGCAAACTGACTGCCGAGAGCATCTACCGCAGCCTTAACGCGGATGAGGTCTCTGACGACGAGCTGAGAGCCTGGTCTTCCCTGGTGTACCGTGACAGTCACAGCGACTGGTACAGTGAAATGCACCACCAGCCGGATGACGCGGAGGAGACCCGATCAGAAGGAAGCAGTGCCGACGACGCTCTTGAAAGCACAGCGGACCGAAAGGAGATCCGGGAACTCTGGGAAAGAATCAGCGCTACCCTGGACGTGGATCTCGAGACATTCAGCGCCGGAGAGATACCTCCGGATGCCCTGGTCCAGAATCTGAGATCGGTAAACCGGGAGCATGTGAATTACCGGGATTTTCTCAGAAAATTTGCGGTTTA
This sequence comes from Lachnospiraceae bacterium, assembly GCA_017446045.1. Taxonomy (GTDB): domain Bacteria; phylum Bacillota; class Clostridia; order Lachnospirales; family Lachnospiraceae; genus Avilachnospira. The sequence goes on from JAFSRP010000061.1 coordinate 74,328, forward strand.
TAACGAAGAAATACAGATTAATGATGAAGAATTCGATTATATAAGCTATACATTTGGATTATCTCATTACGGGAACATGCCCCTGATCGAACCGCTGGAGTATCAGGAGGCAAAGAAGATCCAGGAATTTGTTATTGCCATCGATACCTCGGGAAGTGTCGAGGGGGAACTGGTACAGAAATTTGTGGAGAAGACCTGTAATATCCTGATGGAGCGTGAAAACTTCTTCCGCAGGATCCATCTCCGCATTATCCAGTGTGACGACCGGATCAGGGAAGAAGCGGTCCTGAAAAGCCGGGAAGAGTTTGAAGAGTATCTGCGTCACATGACGCTGAAAGGATTCGGCTATACCGATTTCCGGCCGGTGTTCACGCGGATGGAGGAGCTCATAAAGGAGCATGCTTTCGAAAGGCTGCGCGGGCTGATCTACTTTACGGATGGATACGGAGAGTACCCTGCCGCCATGCCGCCGTATGATGCCGCGTTTGTATTCTGCGGTCATGATGACGAGCGGCCGGACCCGCCTCCCTGGGCGATCCGCGCGGTATTGGATGAGGAACAGATCCGTGTATGACCTGAACGTGTGAGGATATACGGAGAGACCGGAGAGTATGTGAAATAAGGAGAGGATCCCATGAATATAAAAGAAGCGAAGCAGGAAGTACAGCATGCGGTACGCGCTTATCTGGCAAAAGACAGTTACGGCCGTTACCGTATCGAGAAGGTGCAGCAGCGGCCTCTTCTCCTGATCGGCGCGCCCGGCCTCGGCAAGACTGCCATTATGGCACAGATCGCCGAGGAGATGGAGATCGGTCTGATCGCTTATTCGATGACGCATCATACCCGTCAGTCCGCGATCGGACTTCCCTACATTGAGGAGCATACGTATGAGGGGCAGGCATTTCATATCACGGAATACACCATGAGCGAGATCGTTGCCTCGATCTACCGGTACATGGAACAGACCGGCCTGAAAGAAGGCATCCTCTTCCTGGATGAGATCAACTGTATTTCAGAGACACTGACCCCGATGATGCTGCAGTTCCTGCAGTACAAGACCTTCGGAAACCATCCGATCCCTGAAGGCTGGGTCATCGTATGCGCAGGCAACCCGCCGGAATACAATAAGTCCGTCCGGGAATTTGACGTCGTTACCCTGGACCGTGTGAAAAAGATCAATATTGAGCCGGACTATCCCGTATGGCGTGAGTATGCCCTGGAACGGGCGCTTCATCCGGCGGTCATCACCTATCTGGATGCCCGGAAGAAACATTTTTATTCCATTGAGAATACAAACGAGGGCAAATCCTTCGTCACCGCACGCGGCTGGGAGGATCTTTCCCGTATGCTCCTGATCTATGAGGATCTGGAGATCGAAGTGACAGAGCGGCTCATCGGCCAGTATGTTCAGAATGATAAGATCGCGAAGGACTTCTCGATCTATCTCGCGCTGTTCGGGAAATATCGTTCCGATTACCATATTGCTGACATATTGGAAGGACGGTATGACCAGTCGATCCGCAGCCGGGCCGCCGCCTCCCGTTTTGACGAACGGCTTTCCCTGCTCGGTCTGCTGCTGGACGCGCTGGTGACCGAGCTGCGTGCCGCACTGGCGGAGGAGGATGTGATCGGGCAGCTGCAGGTGATCCTCAGGGACGTGAAGGCGGAAAGCGCCGGAGAGCGTTCCCTGATCGATATCCTGAGCGGGAAGATCACGGCGTCGCAGACGGAACTGGAAGCACTCCGGCGCCGCGGGCGAAGCAGGCGCCGGGAGGATCTGCAGCAGGAAGTGATCGTCCGGCTCGAGGAATTCCGCAGAATCCTTGCCGGGAAAGGCCTGACAGATAACAAAAAGAGTTTTGCGGCCCTGAAAAAAGCTTATGAGGCTTCGGTCGGATCCATGGAAGCAGAGATCGACCATGTCCGGGCGATGATCGATCATCTCTTTATGTTCGTGGAAGACGCGTATGGTAAAGACAAGGAAATGCTGGTCGTGCTCTCCGAACTGACCGCGCGGCCTGACACGGCCCGGTTCCTGGCTTCCTACGGGAGCGACAAGTATTTTGAAAATAACGAAGCAATGCTTTTCTATCAGCGCGAGGTCGATATCCTCGGACAGCTGGATGAATTGAAGGATGAAGTCTGAGCAGGGATCGCTCTGCTTTGAACGCAGGCTGGATATCAGACAGATATGGCATTTTATCAGTACAGCACAAATGAAGACGGACTGACGATCACCCGTGTGTCGGGCATTTCTCCGGATGAGACGCTGCTGGTGCCGGACAGGATCGACGGAAAGGCAGTCCGCAGCATCGGGTATGCGGCTTTTTACTGCTGCTCCGCGAAGGAGATCGTGGTCCCGGAAGGGATCCTCAGGATCGAAGGGCATGCATTTGCCAAATGCGGAAGGCTTCGTAAACTGACGCTTCCCGGCAGCCTTGAATACATCGGACCCCTGGCTTTTAACGGGTGTATGGAGCTTTTATCACTGACGATCCCGGAAGGGGTGCGGCGGATCGACAGTGAAGCGTTTTCCTGGTGCCGCGGTCTGACGGAACTTTTCTTTGATTGCCGTGATGCGGATATCGGTCCCAGGGCTTTCTATTTTTGTCTGGGGCTGAAGGGGCCTCTGCTCCTGAAAGGTGTACAGCACATCGAAAACGCAGCTTTCGCTGCCTGTATGAATCTGAGGGAAGTCAGCTTCGCGTCCGAAGTCAGGGCGCTCGGGAATTTTGCCTTCCAGGACTGCTATGCCCTGGAGCAGATCCGCTTCGAGGCCGGTTCCGGTCTCGAGGAACTCGGGGATGATGTCTTTTCCGACTGCAGGAGCCTCAGGACGGTCGAACTGCCGGGATCTCTTCGTTCTGTCGGGATCGGGACCTTCCGTGACTGCGGCAGACTGACCGCCGCGGTGCTGCCGGGAAGTATCCGGACGCTTCCGTCCCGTACCTTCAGCAACTGTGCTTCCCTGATGCGCTCCGAAGTACCGGAGGGGATCGGGCGTCTGGATCCGTTCGCGTTCCACAAATGCCCGAAGCTTACGGCAGTCCGCCTGGCGCCTTCCGTAAAGGAACTGGCAGACCATGCTTTTACGGAATGCTCAGCTCTCAGGCACCTGGACCTGTCGGGCGTCCGAACGATCGAGCCTCATGCATTTTCCTACTGTGACACGTTGGAAACAATAGAGATCTCTCCGGAAGTCAGGGGGCTCGGCACGGGAAGTTTTGTCCATTGCGGCGCCATGAACGGTGTGTGGCTGCATACGGCGGGGGCTGATCCCGGCGGGGGACCCCTGTCTCTGCAGGAATCTGTGTTCGTTCCCTTTGAGCCGGCAGGATTAAGATGGATAAAGGCCAAGGGAAATTTCCCGGATTCGTATGACGACATTTTTATAAAGCTGCGCCGGTTTTCCTGCAAGTGCAGGATGGCTCTCTGGCGTCTCACACATGATAAAGGTCTTTCCGAGGAAAGCAGGTCCGGGTATACTGCCTATCTGCGCCGCGTTTCCCATCGGATCATGCGCGCTGCAGTCGAAGAAGATGACATTCAGCTGATCGGCCGGATGGGGGAGCTGGGGCTGATACTGGAACAGCACTGTGATGACTATATCGGGGCTGCTGGTACGGCAGGCGCACGCTGTACCGGGTATCTGATCAATTACCGCCGTAGCCGTTTCGGGCACCTGCAGCGCGAGAGGCGCTATGCACTGTAAGGCTGTTCCGGGACAGTATATGCCGCAAGCTCCCGATTGAATAAGCAGGAAGGCTGTGGTATAATTTCCTTTGGGCTATGGGCCCGAAGTGTTGCATTAAGTATGGAGGAAAAGACAATGAGAAAATTTGGAGCAGTTCTTCTGAGCGCAGTTATGATCGCAGCGCTTGCAGCCTGCGGCGCGGCTCAGCCGACACAGCAGCAGGCACAGTCAGCGGCTTCCGAAGTGGCATCCGCTGCTTCCGAAGTGGCATCCGCAGCGTCTGAAGCACTCGAGACAGCACCGGAAGAGGTCAAGGAAGCAGTAGAGTCCGTTGCATCCGAGGTACAGTCCGCAGTCGAGTCAGTGGCAGCAGGTGCGGGAGAAGCGGCAGGCGACTACACTGATCCGGACGAGATCCCGGATACCATGAGCTCTGCTGACGGTAAGTACGAAGTCGCATTCGTCACGGACGTAGGCCAGCTGAAGGATAAGTCCTTCAACCAGGGAACCTACGATGGCGTCAAGCTGTATGCCGCCAACCACGGCCTCAGCTACAAGTATTATCAGCCGGCCAACGGTTCCGAGGCGACTGATGATGACCGTTATGATGCCATGAAGGCAGCCGCAGAGGGCGGTGCCAAGGTCGTGGTCTGTGCCGGCTTCATGCAGGCGGGCGCACTGGAGAAGGCAGCAAAGGATTATCCGGATGCCAACTTCATCTTCATCGATGGCTGGTCACTTGGTCTTGACAACGTTGCGGCGATCACTTTCCAGGAAGAGCAGTGCGGCTATTTCGCAGGCTATGCAGTCGTAAAGGAAGGCTTTACGAAGCTTGGTTTCTGCGGCGGCGGCGGCGGAACCAACGATGCATGCTGCCGTTACGGTTACGGTTATGTACAGGGCGCCAACGCGGCAGCAGCCGAGATGGGCGTCGATGTTGATATGAATTACAGCTGGCAGTACGGTTCCTCCTTCTCCGCATCTCCGGAGCTGCAGGCTATGGCATCCGGCTGGTATGAGAATGGCACCGAAGTCATCTTCGCATGCGGCGGTTCCATGTTTGATTCCATCGCGGCAGCAGCATCTGCCAACGACGGTTATGTTGTCGGTGTTGACTCCGACCAGTCCGGTGATTCCGACACGGTTATCACCTCCGCTCTGAAGCAGGTAGGCGCAGCAGCTGAGTGGGCGATCAGCAAGTCCTACGATGGTACCTGGTCCGATATCGGCAACAACGGCACGACTCTTGGCGCGGCAGACGGCGCTACCGGCCTTCCGACCGACACCTGGATGCTGGAGAACTATTCTGTTGAAGAGTTCCAGGAGCAGTTCGACGCAGTCGTATCCGGCGAGCTTGAGATCGATGCGGATTTCGCTAACCTTGAGCAGGATTGGAGCAACCTGACGCTGAACATCATCTGATAATTTTTCGAATTATTCTGAAGCAGCAATCGTTTATAAAGCCGCTCTTCGAGAGCGGCTTTTTCCCTGTAAATGGATACCAGTGAACTTTTTTCAAAAGAAAAGACCTGGAAGCTTCTGCTGAAGCTGGCTCCGCCGGTGATGCTGGCACAGCTCATCCAGGCTTTATATAATATCATCGACAGCCTGTTCATCGGGCGATACTCCGGGACCGGGCTGACAGCTCTTTCCATACTATATCCCCTGCAGCTGCTGATGATCGCCCTGGCAGTCGGGACCGGGGTCGGGATCAACACCAACATCGCGGCAAGGCTCGGTATGGGAGACAAAAAACGGGCGGAAGACTTTGCGGGTCTCGGAACGCCCCTTGCACTCTGCATCTGGCTGCTGTTTGCCATGATCGGGCTCTTCCTTATGCCGGCATATGCCCGGATGTCTACAGGATCGGAAGATGTGATCAGGGAAGTGATCACTTATGGGAGAGTTATCTGCTTTTTCAGCTTCGGACTCTGTCTGGAGAGCTCTTGGACCAAGGTACTGCAGGCCAACGGCAATATGAAGATCCCCATGGCGGCACAGATCGCCGGGGCGGTCACGAATATCATTCTGGATCCTATTCTGATCTTCGGGATGTTCGGACTGCCGGAACTGGGGATCCTGGGAGCCGCCTTGGCGACCGTGACCGGGCAGATCCTTGCCGCCCTGATCGTGATGAAAGGCGGATTTTGCAGACCGCCTGCCCGTCAGGGCGCGATGCGGCTCGTCCGCAGCGTCTACCGGATGGGACTTCCGAATATTCTCATGCAATGCACCTACACGATCTATATCCTGGGGCTCAACCTGATTCTGGCGACATTCTCCGACCAGGCAGTGACGGCTCTTGGACTCTATTATAAGTGGCAGACTTTCTTTTATATACCGCTGGGTGCCATGCAGACCTGTGTGGTGCCGGTCATCAGCTTTAATTACGCAGCCGGGAATATTACCCGCTGCAGGGAGACATTGCGGGATTCCATGATCTTCGGGCTGGTACTGATGGCGTTCGGGACAGCCTGCTTTGTCCTGATCCCGGAGCCCATGCTGCGGATCTTCACGTCGGATGACATTGTCGTTACGATCGGAAGGTGGGCATTCCCCTTCATCGGTGTAAGCTTCCTCCCAATGACGGCAGCACAGATCTTTCCGGTCTTTTTCCAGGCGATCGGGCAGGGGCTGAAGAGTGCCGCGATCACCCTGGTCCGGACGGTCGGGCTTTTTGTCCCGCTGGGATATCTTTTCTCACGATTCGGACTGGACTGGTTCTGGCTGACTTTCCCCGTGACGGAATTGCTGACGACTGCCCTCGGATCGTGGTTCTACCGGGGATTCTGCAGGTCAGCGGCTGATCCATGCGTATATTGAGATGAACAGGAGTGAAAATGGGATACATCAGGATCACAGAAGAGAATATCGGGAAAGAGCACATCTGCTGCGCGATGTCAAACAACCAGAGCCTGCAGAAAAAAGAGTGGCTTAAAGCGCGTTTCAAAGAGGGACTTGTATTTTACCGAAGCGAAGAACGGGGGAAGTGCTTTATTGAATATATGCCCGCCGAGACCGCGTGGCAGCCGCTGGAAGCAGACGGATATATGCATATCAACTGTCTGTGGGTCTCCGGTTCGCTGAAAGGCCACGGGTATTCAAGCGACCTTTTGGATGAATGCGTAAGGGATGCAAAGGAACAGGGCAAAAAGGGGCTCTGTATTCTGTCATCCGCAAAAAAGAAGGGGTTTCTGGCTGATCCGAAATATCTGAAGTACAAGGGATTTCAGGTCGCGGATGAGTCGGATACCGGGATACAGCTATGGTATCTTCCTTTCGAAAATAATACGGATGCCCCGCGCTTGAAGGAGTGCGCGAAGCATCCGCTGGTAACGGATCCGGGTTTTGTGATCTATTACTCCGATCAGTGCCCCTTTACATATTACTGGGTGCCGCGGCTTGAAAAGGCGGCGGAAGAAAACGGCATCCCGCTGAAAGTGATCCACATCGACAGCCGTGAAGCGGCACAGAATGCGCCTTCACCGGTGACGAACTTCTCGATCTTCAGGGATGGGAAATTCATATCCCATGAGATCCAGTCAGAAAAGAAACTGCTGAAGCTTGCCGGACTGTGATCTTACGCTTCCTGCAGCAGGGCAGCGCCGACCGCGCCCGTGTAGATACCGCCAGAAGCCTTCAATACGGGAGGTGCGGGGATATAGCTGCTTCCGTAGGTCATGCGGGAGACCCGTTCGTTTACCGGAATGAACAGCGCGTCACCTGCTTCCGCGAGCCCGCCTCCGATGATCACCGCGCCCGGACGGAAGATATTGACCAGTCCCGTGATGCCTTCGGAAAGATGATCAAAGAAATCCGTGAGGACCCGTACCGCAGTCGGGTCTTCTTTTTTTGCGGCTTCAAACAGGTGCACGGTATTGAGCCGTTCCGGATCATGTCCGCAGAGATCCCAGAGGAGCGTCACGCGGCAAGCATCGCCATGATCTGTGCTGTCTTTGCAAGCCTTAAGGTTTTCCTCCAATGCCTCCCGCGCGATACGTGCCAGGCCGGAAGCAGAGCAGTACTGCTCAAAGCAGCCGGTAATGCCGCAGGGACAGGGGCGACCGCCGTGTACCAGCGGAATATGTCCGAACTCGCCGCCGAAGAGCCCGAAGCCATCGAAGATCTTTCGGTCAAGGATGTAGGCACCGCCCACGCCTGTACCAAGTGCCAGCATCAGGATCGAGGGATAGTCGGCGCCGGCACCGACCACAGCCTCAGCCAGGGCAATGGCGTCTGCGTCATTTGCGAGCTTGAATGAGATACCGAGATGATCCCGGAGATATCCGACAGGATCCACATCGTGCCAGCCGATATTGGGGGCGTACAGCACAGGACCCCCGGGTCCGCAGATCTGGCCGGGGACAGTCATTCCGCCGCAGAAAGATGCAGGCGAAAAAGCCGCTTCCTTAGGGTCAGGGGAAATATCACCCGAATCAGTCAGCTGCGCGGAAAGAGAAGCCTGCATACGGGCAACGCTTCCGCAGATCGACTTCATGACACCATCAAATCCATCCGAAGCGTGGGTCGGGCAGGTGTCGGAAGCCAGGATCCTGTTATTTTTATCCAGTATGACGGCCTTGATGTTGGTGCCGCCGAGATCGATTCCAATCCTAAACATTTTTGTCAATTCTCAACTTTCTGTTCTCTCTGTTTTCCGTGTATCATACTTTCAACTGTAAGCACATTATATACTATCCGCTGCCATAAGACAAAGTATTCTTTGTCCGGTGCCGCCTGCAAAACGGGCGGAAAACCAAGCAGTTTTGATCATAATGATGCCTAATATGGCAATGACTGGTGCACGCGTCTGTGTTATAATATATTATAACGAACCGGATCCTGTCCGGGCCGGACGGATCCGGGAGAAGTAACGGCAGAAAAACACACTGACATAAAGAAAGGAGTTTTCTATGGATCTGAAACTGAAGGATAAGGTAGTCCTCGTGACCGGAGGCACCGGCGGCATCGGTTCCGCCATCGTGAAGGGTTATATCGGAGAGGGCGCGAAGGTGGCGTTCTCCTCCACTAGCCAGGCGAAGATCGACGCCCTCCTTCCGACCCTGGGCGCGGCAGAAGGCCAGGCTGCCGGCTTTGTGGCGGACATGACCAGGGAAGAGGACATTAAGGCCCTTGTGGAGAACGTAAAGGCGCATTTCGGCACCATCGATATCGTCATCCCCAACGCCGGTTATGAGGGGAAAGCACATCCGGTGCAGGATATGACCCTGGATCTTTTTGAACAGACCTATATGCTGAACGTTTTCGCTGTCATGCTGACGCTGAAGTATACCGCCCCGATCCTTCTGGAGAAGAAGTCCGGCTCCGTCGTGGTGGTGGCTTCTGCCGCGGCTTATGAGCCCACTGCCGGAAACAGTGCCTATGTTTCCTCGAAGTATGCCGTTGCAGGCCTCACCAAGTGTGTGGCCCTGGAGCTCGGACCTGCGGGCATCCATGTCAACTACGTCTGCCCGGGTCCGGTGGATACGCCCATGATGCTGCGCATCGAGAAGGATTTCTTCGGCGATTCCATGACCCACGAAGAGGCGATGGCGATGCTGGCCGGAAACTATGCGATGGACAAGCGCTACGCGAAGCCGGAAGAGATCGCCAATGCGGTCCTGTATCTTTCCTCCGAGCTGGCTTCCCACACTGCCGGCATGGGCATGCATATCGATTCCAAGGTCTCTGCCACCAGCTGAAACACTGAACACCTGATTTATCCGGGCCGGACATTTATCAAGATGTCCGGCTCTCTTTTTATCCCAAAAAGTGGACCGAAATATAGCTCCGTATGGTATAATGAACTAAAGTTTTTTTATAAGACCGGCGCTTTGGAAAACGGGGCTGCCCGTGGAACGAAAAAGTGCTGTCTCAACACTGCCGGCAGGCTTTTTACTGCCGCAAAAACTGGATGAAGAACGGGTGATCAATATGGATAATTCACAGGATTATGTAATTGAGATGCTTCACATCACCAAGGTCTTCCCGGGTATCATCGCCAACGATGACATCACGCTGCAGTTGAGGCGCGGGGAGATCCACGCTCTGCTCGGCGAGAACGGCGCGGGAAAATCGACCCTGATGAGCGTCCTTTTCGGGTTGTACCAGCCGGAGAAGGGTGAGATCCGCAAGAACGGGCAGAAAGTCGTGATCAATGATCCCAACGACGCGACGGCGCTCGGAATCGGTATGGTACATCAGCATTTTAAGCTGGTGGAAGTATTTACGGTACTGGAAAATATCATTCTCGGCGCCGAGACGACAAAGATGGGATTCATTCAGAAAGCGGAAGCCCGCAGGAAGGTGGAGGAACTGTCGAAGAAATACGGACTCAGTGTGGATCTGGATGCAAAGGTGGAGGATATCACTGTCGGCATGCAGCAGCGCGTAGAGATCCTCAAAATGCTTTACCGGGATAACGAGATCCTGATCTTTGACGAGCCTACCGCAGTGCTGACACCGCAGGAGATCGACGAGCTCATGAAGGTCATGAAGAACCTCGTCGCCGAAGGCAAGTCCATTCTGTTCATCTCACACAAGCTCAATGAGATCATGGCCGTATCCGACCGTGTATCCGTACTGCGCAAAGGCAAATATATCGGCACGATCGAGACTGCAGGCACCACCAAGCAGGAGCTCAGCTCCATGATGGTCGGCCGTCCCGTACAGCTCGAGATCGACAAGACTCCTGCACAGCCGAAGGAAGAGATCCTGAAGGTCGAAAATGTCTGCATCAAGTCCCATGTCCACGACCGTGACGCGGTGCACAACGTTACCTTCACAGTGCACGCAGGCGAGATCGTCTGTCTCGCCGGTATCGACGGCAATGGACAGACGGAGTTCATTTACGGCCTTTCCGGCCTCGATAAGCTGTCTTCGGGCAGCATCACACTTTGCGGCGAGGATATTTCCCACGCGACGATCCGTGACAAGAGCAAGAATATGAGCCACATCCCCGAGGACCGGCATAAGCACGGACTCGTCCTGGATTTCCAGCTGCAGGAGAACATGGTCCTGCAGAGGTTTGAAGAAAGCAAGTTCCAGCACAACGGCTTCATTGACCGCAAGGCAGTCCGCGAGTATTCCGACCGTCTGATCAGGGAATATGATGTCCGAAGCGGACAGGGTTCGATCACTGTCGCGAGATCCATGTCAGGCGGCAACCAACAGAAGGCGATCATCGCCCGTGAGATCGATCGTGATAAGGCACTGATCGTGGCGGTGCAGCCGACCCGCGGACTCGATGTGGGCGCCATCGAATTCATTCATTCCCAGATCGTTAAGGAGCGGGACCGCGGCAAGGCAGTCCTCCTCGTCTCCCTGGAGCTGGACGAGGTCATGAGTCTGTCCGACCGCATTCTGGTCATGCATAACGGAGAGATCGTCGGAGAGCTCGATCCGAAGAAGACCAATGTCCAGGAGCTCGGTCTTTACATGGCCGGCGCAAAGCATATGTGAAAGGAGTGAAGCGAGATGGAAAAGAAATCATTTTTTGCAAGTGACAGCTTCCGTTCTGTGCTGGCTTCACTGATCTCGATCCTTGCAGGCATGGCGGTAGGCGCGGTGATCATTGCCATCGTCGGCTTCAAGGACCCGTCGCTCGGAGCGAACAGTGTCTGGGACGGTATCCGGCTGGTATTCGGCGGCCTGTTCTCCACTGGCCGCGATGCCTCCGGCAGCCTGACCTGGGGCTTTAACAGCGCGAACATGGGCAACATGCTCTTCCGCGCAACACCGCTGATCATGACTGGTCTGAGCGTCGCAATGGCGTATAAGACCGGGCTCTTCAATATCGGCGCTCCCGGACAGTACCTGATGGGCACCATGGTATCCCTGATCGTGGCACTGAGCATTCCTTCCTGGGTCGTTCCGCCGCAGATCATCTGGTTCCTGGCTTTCTTTGCCGGTATGGTAGCAGGCGCGCTGTGGGGCATGGTAGCCGGTGCCATGAAGGCGTTCCTCAATATCAATGAGGTCCTGGCCTGCATCATGACCAACTGGATCGCTGCCAACCTTGTTACTTTCGTGTTTGATATCACCGCCTACAAAAACGTGGTGGAGAATACCAAATCCGGTTATATCTATAAAACCTCCTTCAATAATGTTCAGACGGCCAAGATGGGTCTGGACAAGATCTTCGCGGGATCCCAGATCAATGCCGGCATCCTGGTGGCGATCCTTTTCGCAGTCGGTGTCTATATCCTGATGGATAAGACTACACTGGGATTCCAGCTCAAGGCCTGCGGATCCAACCGTCATGCGTCCCGATACGCCGGTATCCGTGACCGCAGGAACATCGTACTCTCGATGGGCATTGCGGGCGCGCTTTCCGCGGGAGGCGCGGCGCTCTACAACCTGGCGGGCAACACCGAGTTCTTCTGGTCCACCTACCAGTCCCTTCCGGCGATCGGTTTCAATGGCATCCCGGTCGCGTTGCTTGCGCTTTGCAACCCGATCGGCGTCATCTTTGCGGCAATGTTCATGTCCATGCTGAGTATAGCCGGACTTCAGCTTTCCAACCTGACCGCGTATAACGAGTACATCACGGACGTCATCATTTCCGTGATCGTGTACCTGAGCGCATTTTCCCTGTTTATCCGCACCCTGCTGAAAAATGTAGGAAAAAAGCCCGAGACGGTCAATGCCAATGCAGAACCCGCCCCGGCCCCTGCGCCGGCGGATGAGGAGACCGTGTCATCCGCTGCAGAGACAGCACCGGGAGATCCCGGGGAGGTAACCGCCCCGGGCCAGGAAGCAAATACGGAGGAAGGAGGTACGGAAGAATGACATACCTCGTACAGCAGACTTTATTATATGCGATCCCGCTGATGATCGTTGCACTGGCCGGCGTCTTTGCGGAGCGCAGCGGTATCATCAACCTGGCTCTGGAAGGTATCATGATCTTCGGTGCCTTCATCGGTGTACTCTTTATCAACATGATGCAGAATGCCGCCTGGGTTCAGGAGGCAAGCGCCGCCAAAAACTGGGTGGCCCTGCAGGGACTGGAAGTGCTGGCGATGATGGCTGCGGCTGTCATGGGCGCAGTATTCTCGCTGCTCTTAAGCTTCGCGTCCATCAATCTCCGGGCTGACCAGACCATCGGCGGCACGGCACTGAATCTGATGGCGCCTGCTTTCGTCCTTTTCCTGATCCGTATCATAGCGAACCAGAACACCCTGCAGATGCAGAAGGGTGATGCAGCAAGCTGGTTCATGATCAAGAAATCCACGCTCGGATTCGAGAAGAACGCGGACCTCGGGTTCCTGGGAAATACCTTCCTGCACAAGGTCTACCTGGCGACCTATATCTGCATCCTTCTTTTCATCATCCTGTCGATCCTGATGTACAAGACCCGTTTCGGACTCCGTCTGAGAGCCTGCGGCGAGAATCCTCAGGCAGCAGATTCACTTGGCATCAATGTTCATAAGATGCGTTATGCGGGCACGACGATCTCCGGTGCGCTTGCCGGAATGGGCGGTTTCGTGTATGCGCTGACCACCGCAAACTGTACAGCAAACGGTGACGTTGCCGGCTTCGGTTTCCTGGCTTTGGCCGTTATGATCTTCGGTAACTGGAAGCCGCTGAATATTGCGGGGGCGTCGCTTCTCTTCGGCCTCTTTAAATGTATCGCTGCCGGATACTCCAGCATCGATATCAACGGAGATGGCCGCTTCATGCTGGCGGAGCTGGGGATCAGCGCCCACATTTACCGCATGCTGCCCTATATCATCACGCTGATCGTTCTGGCCTTCACATCGAAGAAGTCCAGGGCACCGAAGGCGGAAGGCATTCCATACGACAAGGGACAAAGGTAAGGAGAAACCATGGATATTTATGAGATCCTCGCGCGTTGCGATCACACGCTGCTTGCACAGACAGCGACCTGGGACGAGATCAGGCAGATCTGCGACGACGGCATCCGGTATCATACGGCGTCAGTCTGTATCCCGCCTTCTTATGTGAAGCGGGCGGCGGAGTATATCGCCGCCAGTCCGGAAGGTTCGGTGAAGGTCTGTACCGTCATCGGATTCCCGAACGGATACAATACGACCGCCGTCAAGGTGTTTGAAACAAAGGAAGCCATCTCCGAAGGCGCCGATGAGATCGATATGGTCGTCAATCTCGGCTGGGTCCGGGAAGCGCGCTTCGATCTGGTAGAGGAGGAGATCCGGAAGCTGAAGGAAGCATGCGGAGAGCATATCCTGAAGGTGATCATTGAGACCTGCCTTCTGACAGAAGAAGAGAAGACCGCGCTCTGCGGCTGTGTGACCAGGGCGGGAGCGGACTATATCAAGACATCCACCGGTTTTTCCAAGGCCGGAGCGACATTCGATGATATCCGCCTCTTCGCGTCCAACATCGGTCCGGAGGTGAAAATGAAGGCAGCGGGAGGCATCAGTTCCATCGAGGACGCAGAGGAGTTTCTGCGGCTTGGCGCGGACCGCCTCGGGACCAGCCGGATCGTGAAGATCGTAAAGCAGAGTAAGGAAGCCTATGGGACTCAATATTAATTCGATCATACTGATACTGTTTGCCGCGGGCTTCATCGGGGCGATCGTGTATATCCGTCTCAGGATCTGGCGGATCAGTAAGAGCCTTTTCGGGACAAGCAGCCTGGCCGAGGGACTCAAGAAGGCCAAACAGGAAGCAGAGTCCGCACCCAAGAGCCTGTCAGGCATGACCAGGCTCCTGCTCCCGCGGATCCAGGAAGATTTCCCGGCATTTAACTGGGAGGAGTACCGGCAGAAAGTCCGTACGGATGTCCGCAGCTGTATCGCTGATAAACACGATAAGCCGCAGGAGATCGAACTGCACGAGACAGAGATCTCCGATTACCGCAACAGTGAAGGCACCTGCTATATCCGCTGCCAGACTTCGGCGGGGTACCGCACCGATGCGGGAAACTGGATCGAAAAGAAATTCGAGACAGACCTCGTCTATATCCAGGATGTCAGCAAACTTCCGCCGACCCAGACAGGCATCGGTCTCAATTGTCCGAACTGCGGAGCACCTATTCAGACACTGGGCGTCAAGATCTGCCCCTTCTGCGGTACCGGTATTACGGAGCTTAACATCCGGGTCTGGAAGGTCACGGGGACTAGGGAACTCGGAAAGTAACACCGCATACAATCTGTCTGTAAGTCAAAGAGAGAAAAGCTGCGATCTGTATCCTGCCTGTTATAAGGCTCTTTCGGGATACAGACCGCAGCTTTTTATCGTGCTGATATATACGTGTTTCCGCTGATCAGGCGATGCCGGTGACCGTATAATCCTTGTCTTCGACAGCCTTCTTAAGCGTGTCATCGGATACATCACCGGTGAGGGTGACTACCGCGGTACCCGCCTCGTGGCTGACAACTGCCTCCGATACACCGTCCAGCGCTTCCAGGGCGCCCTTTACGGTCTTCTCGCAGTGCTTGCACATCATGCCTTCAATATTGATCGTCTTGCTTGCCATAGTTTCATTCTCCTTTGTATCTGATTTCATTGTATTGCTGATGCCGGAAGCACCGGCGTTTTCCATTCTATCGTTCCCGAGCAGACGACCGGACGGACCGACCGCCACCGGGTTCTTCAGAGGCTTGTCCTTCGACGGATCATGCATCCTGAAGAGGTTCAGGCGAAGGGCGTTGGAGACCACGAAGAAGCTGGAAAGGCTCATGGCAGCTGCACCGAACATGGGGTTCAGGGCCCAGCCGAAGAGCTTGATAAAGCAGCCTGCCGCCAGGGGGATGCCGCAAACGTTATAGAAGAATGCCCAGAAAAGATTCTGATAGATATTGGTGAGTGTCGCGCGGCTGAGACGGATCGCCGCCGGCACATCGCTCAGGCGGCTCTTCATAAGAACAACGTCCGCAGCGTCGATGGCTACATCCGTTCCGGCACCGATCGCGATGCCGATGTCGGCACTGGTAAGTGCCGGAGCGTCATTGATGCCGTCTCCGACCATGGCGACCTTGCCGAATTCCTTGAGGCGGCTGATGACGGCTTCCTTGCCGTCCGGCAGCACACCTGCCACGACTTCGCTGACACCGACCTGGCGGCCGATCGCGTTGGCTGTGCGCTCGTTGTCGCCTGTGAGCATGACCACGTGGATGCCCATGTTCTTAAGCTGCTGCACAGCCTCCGGGCTTTCCGGCTTGATGACGTCCGCCACGCCGATGATACCGAGGAGCTTACCGTCCTTCGCAAAGAGAAGAGGAGTCTTACCGTCTTCTGCAAGCCTTGCGCCCGTTTCGGCCAGGGCAGGAGTAATACCGACCTGTCCGGTGATGTATTTCTGGGAGCCTCCCAACAGCTTCACGCCGTTTAAAACAGCGGTGAGGCCGTTTCCGGGAAGCGCCGCGAAATCCGTGACTTCAGGTACAGTAAGATCCTTTTCATTTCCGTATTCGATGATGGCACGGGCCAGCGGATGCTCGGACTTCATCTCCAGGGCATAGGCGCTGAGGAGAAGTTCGTCTTCACTGATGCCTTCTGCCGGCAGGATGTCGGTCACTTTTGGCTCACCGCTGGTGATGGTGCCCGTCTTATCCATGACGACGATCTGCGAGCGTCCGGTCTCCTCCAGGGAAACTGCAGTCTTGAACATGACGCCGTTCTTCGCGCCGAGGCCATTGCCCACCATGATAGCCACAGGGGTCGCAAGGCCCAGGGCACAGGGACAGCTGATGACCAGGACAGAGATACCGCGCGCCAGGGCATAGCCGAAATCCTTTCCGAGAAAGAGCCAGACAGCAGTAGTGACAAGCGCGATACAGATGACGGCGGGTACGAAGACGCCTGCGACCTTATCCGCGATCTTGGCGATGGGAGCTTTGGTTGCGGCCGCATCGCTGACCATACGGATGATCTGGGACAGGGTCGTGTCTTCACCGACTCTGGTGGCCTGGCACTTTAAGAATCCGGACTGGTTGATGGTGGCGGCACTTACACTGTCACCCGCAGCCTTGTCGACCGGGATGCTCTCTCCGGTAAGGGCAGCTTCGTTTACTGCGGAATTTCCTTCAAGGACCACACCGTCGACCGGGATGTTCTCACCGGGGCGTACCACGAAAGTCTCGCCTTTCATAAGCTGTTCAATGGGAATTTCTATTTCCGCACCGTCCCGGATGACGACGGCGGTCTTGGGTGCCAGCTTCATCAGGCCTTTCAGGGCATCGGTGGTACGGCCCTTGGAACGGGCTTCGAGCATCTTGCCTACTGTGATCAGGGTGAGGATCATGGCGGCGGATTCAAAGTAAAACTCGTCCATGAATCCCATGGCAGCCATACTGTCGCCCTTAACCACAGCGTCGGACATCAGGAAGAGAGCAAAGGTGCTGTAGATAAAAGCGGCTGCCGCTCCGAGGGCGACCAGGGTATCCATATTGGGGGCTCCGTGGAAGAGACTCTTAAAGCCGCTGATAAAGAAGCGCTGGTTGATGACCATGATGATGGCTGCGAGCAGAAGCTGCACGAGACCCATGGCAACGTGGTTTCCGTCGAACCAGGGCGGCAGCGGCCAGCCCCACATCATGTGCCCCATGGAAAAATACATGAGGACGCACAGGAAACCGACAGAAGCAGCCAGGCGCTTTTTCAGAAGCGGGGTCTCCTTATCCTTTAATGCTTCCTCCTCAGCTGCAAGGCGCGCGGAAGCACCGGCGGCGTTCGATTCCGCCATCATGGGTTTCGCGCCATAACCGGCATTTTCCACAGCTGAGATGATATCCGCGGGGTCATAGCTTCCCTCTACACCCATGGAATTTGTGAGCAGGCTGACGGCGCAGCTGGTCACGCCGGGCACTTTGGAAACGGCCTTTTCCACGCGTGCCTGGCATGCGGCACAGGTCATTCCGCTGACGGCATATTGTTCCATACTGGTTCTCCTTTATTTACAGGTATATAGTTAAGCGGCAGTAAACGGATGCTCCGTTTAAGCTCACCGCGCTTACTTCATCATCTTCGGCAAAAAAGCGATCAGCTCATCGATCTTTACTTCACTGCCATTCTTGACGTCATCCTCCACACAGGATTTGATATGATTGGCAAGCAGTACCTTGGAAAAACTGTTCAGTGCCGAGGTGGCTGCTGCTACCTGTGTCAGGATATCTATGCAGTAGGCGTCCTTGTCCAGCATTCCTTTGATGCCGCGGATCTGGCCTTCCACACGGTTCAGGCGCTTCACAAGATCCTTGTATTCCTCCGGGGAACGTTCCTTGTGACGGCAGCAGTCACAGCCGGATGCGCTGTTTTCGCCGATCTCTCTGATCTCTATATCTGACATGGCTTTTGCCTCCTTTATTGCCATTATATACCCCCATGGGGTATATTGCAAGCACATATTTTCGATCCGGGAAGATGATCTATGGTATAATACCTCTATGGAGAATCAAATTCACGTAAAAGAACGGTCCTGCGGGGCGCCGGATCTCGGCGCGCTTCTTGACTGGTATGAGAAAAACCGGCGTATCCTGCCGTGGCGTGAAGATCCCACGCCTTACCATGTGTGGCTTTCGGAGATCATGCTGCAGCAGACACGGGTGGAAGCGGTCAGGGGATACTATCTGCGCTTCCTGGAAACACTGCCGGACATCGCTTCCCTGGCTGCCGCAAAAGAAGATGTGTATCTGAAGCTCTGGGAAGGACTGGGTTACTATTCGAGAGTACGGAATCTCCACAAAGGCGCAGCCACCGTCATGGAAGAATACAGCGGGGAGCTGCCGCATACAGCGGCAGAGCTTTGCAGTATCCCCGGAATCGGGCCGTATACGGCTGCAGCCATCGCATCGATCGCTTTCGGAGAATGTGTTCCTGCGATCGACGGAAACCTTCTGCGGGTATTTGCCCGGCTGACGGCGTACGGGAAGGATATTAAGTCAGAATCGGCGAAAAAGGCAGCCCGGGCATATTACCTTGCCGCCATGCAGGGACTTTCTCCGGAAGAAAGCCATGCCGCGGGGATCAGCCGTTACGGTGATGTGAACCAGGCACTGATGGATCTGGGCGCTGCGGTATGTCTCCCGAATGCGCAGCCGCTTTGCGGACAATGTCCATTCCGGGATCACTGCGCTGCCCATGCAAAGGGCGCGGAAACAGCATTCCCGGTCATGCCGGAGAAAAAAGCGCGGAAAGTAGAAGACCGGACGGTATTTCTGATCCATGACGCCGACCGGATCGCGCTCCGGAAACGGCCCGCGAAGGGCTTGCTGGCAGGGCTGTATGAGTACCCCAATACGGACGGATCACTGACGGAGCAGGAAGCGATCGCATATGTGCGCAGACTTGGTTTTTCACCGCTGCACATACGCCGCCTGCCCGATTCGAAGCATCTGTTTACACATAAGGAGTGGCATCTGCGCGGATATGAGATCCTCGCAGACGAACTGGAGGAGTACAGACCCGGGAGCGAAGAGCCGGGAAGCATCTTTCTTGCGGCGATACCCGAGATACGGGATACCTGGTCGGTGCCGTCGGCATTTGCCGCATATACGGACCGGATCCTGGGAGAACCGGCAGACGGAGGAGGAAACAGGGGGAGAAAACGATGAAAACGATCTATCTGGCGGGAGGATGCTTCTGGGGCGTCCAGAAATTCTTCGATCAGTTTGAAGGCGTGCTGCATACGGAGACAGGGTATGCCAACGGGCCGGAGCATGGATCCGTGTCTTCGAAAGAAGCAGACGGCTGTCCCTCCTATGAAGAGGTCTGCCGTGGCAGCGGCCATGCGGAGACTGTACGTATTGATTTCGATGAGACGAAGATCAGCCTGACAAAGCTCCTCGAATATTACTTTATGATCATTGATCCGACATCCTACAACAGGCAGGGTGCTGATGAAGGGATCCAGTACCGGACAGGGATATATTATGAGGATGAGAGCCTTCTGGCTGAGGCGCAGGCCTTCTACGACCGGAAGGAAGCGGAGGAGATGGCGTGCAGCTATGAACCGCTGGCAGTCGAGCTGATGCCGCTCAAAAACTTCTTTCCGGCGGAAGAATACCATCAGAAATATCTGGATAAAAATCCGCGCGGCTACTGCCACATTCCACGAAGGATGATGGACATGAAGGGTCATTCATAAGGTCTGAAGACCGGAAACACTCATAGAAAGAAACGGGGACAGAAACGATGTTATTTGAGAAGAAAGTGACGATCTACAAGAAAAAAGACAGAGAGACCTGGGAGCAGATCAGGGATGTGCTGAAAGCCGGCGGGCTCAAAGGTATCAGTGCAAGCCACTACGCGCAGGATGTCGTTAGGGCAGGCGGATGCGGCGCGAAGCTCGACCCCAGAGACTTTGGGGCAAAGGGTAAGGCAGACCATGATATTTATTATATCAAGGTCCGGGAAGCGGATGCAGACAGAGCCCGGGAACTGATCCTCCAGAACGGACTTGTCGCGGAAGTGAAAAGCTCTGAAGAGCTCATGCAGGACGCCTCCCTGCGCGCAAGGGCAGCGCAGCAGGAGGACCGGGGCGGGCTGCTGTAAGCGGCTCACCTCTTTCCGAGGATCTTCCCGCCAGCGCAGTGTATCCGTTCTTCTTCCGGACTGTATCGGTCAGCTGCCGCTTTCCCGGAGCACCATCTGCAGGAGGTCAGCCACACTGCCGGAAAACTGCTGTAGGCTGAAGACGCGGATATACTCCTTGCCATAGATACGGTATACATTTTCAAGGTGCGAAGCGGATCCGTGGAACACCGCAGCGGTACGCACCCCGTCAGCACGCAGGGATTTTACGGCAGCTGCCGCGTCTTCGACAGCGGCAGCGCCTTCATAGTTTTTGCCGAAAGAAGAGCCTGCCACGGTATCGTTGGGACTTGCATCTGTCAGGATCAGCAGCAGGCGGAGATCATCCGCAGGCTGCCGGTCTTTTTCGTTATAAAGGTAATGCATCGCCTTGAGAGCCAGACCGTCGCGATTCCAGCCGCCTGCATAGTAATGCAGGATCCCGTTACAGTCGGTATCATCAGGTCCTTTAAGTTCTTCGAGGACTGTAAATCCCCGCAGGCTGCGGAAGGCTGTCACGGAGACCGGCACATGGTTCTGCAGGAGACTCCTGGCGATCATGTAGCCTTCGGATGCGATGCGCTCCTGGGAATTCATACGGGATTGGGAGGCATCGAGCAGGATATCCACTCTGAGATGCATTTCCCGAACGTCGCCTTCCCGCACAAAGACAAGAGGATCATGCAGCAGGCTGATGCGGTAGGCTTTTTCCGGGACGAGGTGCCCGGTCCTGCCGTTTTCGGGAAGTCCCCGGGAGAAGGAAGAGAGCAGAACTTCCAGCTCTGAGGAGAGCTTTTTAATACTTTCATTGATCATCATCCGGTGTTCCTGCAGGAAACGCCGGTTGTTTTTATACTGGATCTGCATTCGCTGCAGGGTATCGGCGATCTCCGGATCCGGATGATGCGGCCGCTCTTCCCGGGCACCGTCAGACAAGGCCATGCCAAAACGGGCGTTCCCCGCCTGTTTCGCTGCGGCATTTACGAACCAGAGCCGGCAGCCGGTATCATTGCCCGTGCAAAGAAGAGACTCTGCCTGCTGCAGCTCGGTCTCTGTAAAGCGGCAGGGTCCGAAGAGAGATTCGATGTATGCCCGGTTTTCGGCATCCAGCTTTTCGCTGTGCTGCGGTGCCCTGCGTCCCTCCCAGCGGACGGCGACGGCATTGGCGGGATCCCCCAGGCCGCTGCCGGTACGGATCAGCAGGATGTCCTTCTGACGGTAATCCTGGGAGGCAAGCCGGCTGTACCAGGCTTTCCATCCGCGCAGTTCTTTCTTTATACGGGGATCCGCGACAGGATCATACCGGAAGTATTCCTGCAGGAAAACACGCATGATCCGGATCACGTGCTCGGTATCAGCGCTTTTGGAAGGGACGTCCATACCGGCTGTATTGTTTGAGGAGAAGCGCAGTGTCTCCGACATACGTTTTTCCCTGGTATTCAGCAGGGGAAGGTGCCGGCCGGTGACTTCTGCCCAGCGTGTCTGCTGCTGGCGGTAGACCGGCATGCTCTGCATGGTCATCTGCTGCTCGGAAAGTGTCTGCTGGATCTTAAAGAACTCCTCGCCGCGCAGTTTTCGCATGTTTGCCAGCGCGGGGCGTTCCGGAAGTTCCCGCTCATATACAAAATCTTCTATGCCAAGCCAGAGGAATTCATCGAATTCCCCGGCTTTCGGGTGCGCCGCGTAAGACGAAAAAAAGGCTGCGATCTCTGTAAGATCCAGCCATTTGTCAGTAAGACCGATAATGGTATTGAAATAATCGTCTGCCTGTCCGTTGGAATGGAATGCCATAAAGCACGGGTCGAAATCATAGCGGCCCGCCGCATTCCAGATGATATTGAGCGCCCGTCGGGACGCTTTTTCATAATGATGTTTGATCATTTGATCAGTCAGCTCCGGACAGTCAGATGAGCGAGTTACACCGGTCAGTCGAAGATCTCGCTGCTGCTCAGATCATGCGGGATCCGCGCATTGACGACATCACGGATCAATGTGCGCTCATAGCTGTCAAAGGTTTTATTGATCAGACACATTTCCAGAGCGTCTCCGGCATCCAGGCCCTGTTCGGTCAGCTTCAGCGCGTCCAGAAGACCGCGAAGGTCCAAAGCGCGCTCTGAGATCTCGGCGCTCTGTGCCTTCTTATCGATCTCGATGAAAAGACGCACGAACTGGGTGCGGATCTTCTCGCGCATCTTCGGGAAACGGGCCGCCAGAAGGCGTTCCAGGTCGGCATCGGAGATAGACGGCATCTGGAGTATGGCGAAACGGGAGCTCAGTGCCTCGTTGAGATCACGGGTACCGGCATAACCGTAGTTCATCGTCCCGATAAAACGGGCAGCAGGATGCACATCGATCTTTTCATAACCCGGTACATCGATCATGCGGCGATGGTCAAGGGTGGAGTGCAGGACGGCGAGCGCTTCGTTGCGTGCCATATTGACCTCATCCAGGATGCCGAATCCCCCCTCCTTTGCACAGAGCCAGACCGGACCGGGACGGAAAACGACTTTATTTCCGTCATAAGAATCAGCCCCGATCAGCCAGGAAGCATCCATGTTGATGTGGAAGGAAATATTCCAGGCGGGGCGCCGGAAACACGCAGCCAGGTCATCAGCCAGGACGTTCTTGCCCGTCGCCTTGGGACCGCAGAGCAGAAGGTTCTTTCCGGCAAGCACTGCGGCGAGAGCTTTTTCCCAGACTTCCCGTCCGTAATAGAGATAATCCGCTTCCGGGATACGCCCTTTCAGCTTCTCCTCAGAACCGGCGAGAGAAAACTCCGCGCGGAACTGCCGGACCCCGTCGAGAAGGACCGGGTCGACTTTTTCATCTTTCAGGAATTCAATAATATCTGACATAATACACTTCCTGTCTCAGGCTTGTGTCTGTGTTTTCAGGATATCGTATCCTCATACCCGCACAGCAGGAACATCGGCTTGATCGCTACGATCTCGTCATATTCGGTCTGTGATACGGTAACGTCTGAGTTGATGGCTTTCAGGTCGGCCTTCATGACCTCCCATGCTTCCTGTACAGATTGAGCACGGCCTTCGCGGATGACACGGATCATACGGTCGAAGGATGCCGGGTGAGCGTACTGTGCCGGAATGGGGAAGCCGCCTGCGTCCGTGCGGTATCCGGCGATGTAGTCACCGGATGTTTTTACGGCTTTCTCCCAGTGTTCCGAGGCGTAGCGTTTATTGTTGCGGCCGGTGGGCATGACCTGGGAGGACATGGCGTAGAACATGAACGCGATGCCGAACAGGACGAAGTATACCGCAAATCCTTCATGCCGCAGAAGGGAAATGATGCCGAAGGCAAAAGCTCCTGCTGCCAGAAGAAAGATGGCAACGGCTGCATAACGGTAGCTGGGGTTCATCCGGTCGATGGTGCGCTTCTGTTTGGCGGCATAGGCCAGATCATCGGAGACGGAAAGATCCTGCTCCAGGAAGTCTTTCGCAGCCCGGATCTCGCGCAGGGCTTCCGTAGCCTCCGGTGTCAGTTCCTTCACATAGCGCGCTTCTTCCTTTGCGCGTTCTTCAGCCATGCGGCGCTCGCCCTCCTCACTATAGGTGGGGATGGAAGGGTGGTTCCTGCGGATATAGTTCAGGAACCTGTCCACATCCTCCTCGAAGCGGAAGATGCACTCATGCTCGCTTCCGTCGGAAAGGATGGCAACCAGGTAGGGGATGGAGCCGAAAGCGCCCTTGCCGGTAAAACCGCCTTTGGACATGGCCACACGTTTGAAAACACGCCGGAGATCAGGATAGGTCACATAGTACCTGCGATCGATGAAAAAACTGCTCAGATAAGCGGCCTTTTCACCCAGACCACAGGGGCCGGTCCTGATGCAGGACCGGAGATCCTGTCTGAGCTCCTCCCGGGAAAGCTTCATATTGCCGATAGGCTGCGGAGTAATAAGAGCCATACTGCCTCCGAATCAAAGAAATAATAAAGGACGGGAAGTCCGAACCTCCCGCCCTTTGTTGTAATACATTCAGTCCACTTATGCAAGTGTCAATTCATCCGTCAGATATCCGGATAAGCTTATTCGTACTTCTTGATCTTGCTCTTGAAGAGGAACAGCATAGCTGCCGCAAAGATCAGGCCGACCGGGTAAGCGACCATGGTGTTGTTCTTGAAGAACGGGATCAGGCCAAGGCACTCGCCTGCCATCATGAAGTAGGTGCAGGAAACTGCGCTCATGAAGGTAGCGGGAACAGCGCCGATCCAGTAGTTCTTCTTCTCCTGTGCCAGGTACATTGCACCTGCCCAGAGAACGATCATAGCCAGGGTCTGGTTGGTCCAGCTGAAGTATCTCCAGATGACTGCGTAGCTGAGGAATCCGAAGGTGTTGCCGAAGCCGAGGAATGCGCCGACACCGAGGACCGGGATCGCCAGCTTCAGTCTGTTGGCATAGGACTCCTGATCCAGCTTCATCCAGTCAGCCAGGGTCAGACGTGCGGAACGGAATGCGGTATCACCGGAAGTGATCGGGCAGGCAACAACGCCCAGCATGGCGAGGATAACACCGACAGAGCCCATGGTCTTGACGCAGACGTCATAGATGGCAACGGACTGGCCGCCCTTAAGGATCTCCTGAAGGCCTGTGCTGAGGCCGCCGGTCTTCTCGTAGATCGCGCAGCCGGCTGCTGCCCATACCATGGCGATGCAGCCCTCAGCGCACATCGCGCCGTAGAATACGAAACGTCCCTGACGCTCGCTCTTCATGCAGCGGGCCATCAGCGGGGACTGGGTAGCATGGAAACCGGAAATAGCGCCGCAGGCAACGGTAATGAACATGAAGCTCCATACCGGGGTTCCTGCCGGATGCATGCTGCGGAAGTTGGAGAACAGCTCCGGGATCGCATAACCGTGTGCCGGAAGGCCGATCGCAACACCGACTGCCATGGCGATCAGGCAGAAGCCGAAGATCGGATAGATACGGCCGATGATCGCGTCGATGGAAATGAAGGTCGCGATGAAGTAGTAGATCAGGATGATGGCAAGCCATACGGTGGTGGAAGCGAACGCGCCGCTGACACCCTTCTCGGTAAGAAGCTTGACCAACAGGCCTGCGGGACCTACTGCGAAAACGGTACCGACCATGATCAGAAGAACAACTGCAAATACACGCATGACGGTCTTCATTGTCGGGCCAAGGTAGATGCCGATGACCTCGGAAATGGAAGCGCCGTTGTTACGCTCGGAAAGCATACCTGCGAAATAGTCGTGAACAGCACCTGCGAAAACGGTACCAAAGGTGATCCAAAGGAAAACGATCGGTCCCCACAGCGCGCCCTGCATGGCACCGAAGATCGGGCCCAGGCCGGCGATGTTCAGCAGCTGTACCAGGAACAGCTTCCACTGCGGAAGCACCACGAAGTCGACGCCGTCGTTGATCGCCACTGCCGGGGTCTCACGGTCATCCGGCGCGAAGGCATTATCAACGATCTTGCCGTATGTGAAGTATCCGCACAGGATGATAGCAAGACAGAGAATAAAGCTAATCATAATAACCTCCTTTTTATACTGTCTTGGAAAGCTTTTATAAAAAAAATATAAAAACTTTCTAAATTTCATGCTAATCATAATTCTTTCCTTAATAAAGTTCAATAGTCAAAGTGAATAAAGAAAACGTTTAAGTATTGTACAGAATAGTGAAATTTTTGACATACCGATTCCCCCATTTGGAGGTAGCGGGAAATCGGGATCCGCATTACAATATAAACAGATGCTGCTGTTATCAATTTCGAATTGGGAGGATGATATGAAGAGAAGATTCAGAATGATCATGACGGCACTGCTGATCCTGTCATGCATGCTT
Organism: Lachnospiraceae bacterium; assembly: GCA_017446045.1. Taxonomy (GTDB): domain Bacteria; phylum Bacillota; class Clostridia; order Lachnospirales; family Lachnospiraceae; genus Avilachnospira. The sequence goes on from JAFSRP010000061.1 coordinate 100,340, forward strand.
GCCGGCCTTACAGCCTGCGGCGGAAGCAAGGTTCGTGCGGATGCCGATCTGGAAGGAAAGTACATCGCCGTGCTCGGGGAAATGCTGGGCGTTTCGATGAGCGATGACCTGGACGGTTTCGGCCTGGAGCTGAAGAGCGGCGGCAAAGGTACGATCACAGCCGATGGTGACAGCGGTAATATGAAGTGGGAAAATGACGACACTACCGTGACGCTCACCGTGGACGGCGAGACTATGGTTGCCTCCCGGGGACAGGACTGCCTGATCTTCGATGACATGCTCGGCATGGGACTGAAGATGACTTTCGCAAAGGAAGGAACGGCGGCAGCCGATCCTGCGCTCTATCTTCCCGAAAGTGAGAAATACATGCTGCGCGACTGGCAGTCGGTAAATGTGACCGACATTCTCGGCGATCCTGTGGATGAGTCCGAGATGGCTCCCGATGCGCTGAAGATGACTGTCCACGGCGACCATACCCTGGATGCCGTTATCGAAGGCAAGGAGTACAAGGGCCTTCCGTGGACCAATCTTGGCGATTACGGCTCTGTTGACTCCGAGGACGTCAAACTGACCTGGAATATTAAGGAAGACGGTCTGGAGACGGATTACGTGAAGGACGGTGAGTACTATACCTTCTTCTGCCCGGAGGATCCGGAGGCTTACGCAAAGACGGCACCCGCGCCCGAAACCGAAGCGGAGACCGAAGAGGAAACAGAGGAAGAGACGGAAGCGACGGAAGCGGAAGTGCCGGCTGCAGTGCTCCCCGAAGGGGGATCCGTCAGCTACGCTGACTACTGGGGCGGCGCCTGGTACGGCTGGTATGAGGTCGAGAGTTGCTCGGGTGCGTATGAAGATCTGGAAGGCAACTGGTGGGATGCCTGCGCCAAGATCACAGTCAATGAGGACAACACCGGCCACATTTACCTTTGGGATGAGGACGGCTCTTCAGACGATCCCTTCTGTGCAGCGAACGTCACTTTTAAAGAAGGCACGACCCCGAACGGCTGCATGGTGAGCGAGAACGGTTCTTTCTGGATCCCGGATACCAATATCGGGCACGCCGACTGGATCATCGACCCCGGAGCATCGGATGTATCCGCCTATGAACATATGATCTGTATCGAAGGAGATTTCGAGGATGAGGACGGTGACTTCCATTACTACATTTATCTGAAGCCCTGGGGAGCAGAGTGGGAGGATGTCAGATCCTTTAATGAAAAATGGCTGCCCGGCACCTATGACAGCTGGTATGTCAATGTGAAGGACGGCGAGATACCGGATGAGATCGGCTGAGTGCCGGCAGAACTAAGGTCGTGAACAGTAATACGTTTTAACGGAGGGGGATAAACGGTATGAGCGATCTGAAGAAGCTGACGCTCCTTCATTCCAATGACATGCACGGAGACTTCATGGAGGAGAACGTCGATGAAAAACTGGTTGGCGGTGTGTCCCTGCTTTCCGGTTATGTCAGCAAGGTCCGGCAGGAAGAGCCCAATGTGATCTATGCGATCGCGGGGGACATGTTCCGCGGATCCATTATCGATTCCGAATTCAAGGGAATATCCACGATCCAGATCATGAATATGCTGGGACCGGATATCGTGACCTTGGGCAACCACGAGGTAGATTACGGTCTCGCGCATCTTCTGTTCCTCGAAAAGTGCGCCGAGTTCCCTATCGTAAATGCGAACCTGCATATCAAAACGAACCACGCAAGGCTCTTCCAGCCCTGTAAGGTCATTGAGATCGACGGCATGAAGATCCTCTTCATCGGGATCCTGACCGAGGTCGCGCTGATGCAGTGCAAGACCGACACCCTGATCGGGACCTTTGTCACTCTCGAGGATGCCGCGGAAGAAGTCGGAAAGATATGCAATACTTATAATGCTATTGACATCGACTTTACAGTCCTGTTAACACATATCGGATTCGAAGAGGACAAGAAGCTGGCAGAACTGCTCGATCCCGCCTGGGGCGTAGACGTGATCATCGGCGGTCATTCCCATACCTTCCTGACCGAGCCGGCAGAAGTGAACGGCATCCCCATTGTACAGGCGGGCACGGGAACGGATCAGATCGGACGTTTTGACATCCTGATCGATACGGATAAAAACTGCATCCATTCCTACAGCTGGAAACCGGTCCCGATCGATGCGGCGCATTGTCCGCGGGATCCGGGGATCGAAGAAGTCATCAAAAGCTACAAGACCCGTACCGATGAGAAATACGGGCGCATCATTACCAAGTTCGTCCGTCAGCTGACCCATCCGAGCCGGTATCGTGAAACGGAGCTGGGCGATCTGTTCAGTGACCTGCTGAGAGATGCGCTGGGACTCGATATCTTCCTTCTTGGCTCCGGCAGTATCCGTACGGAGCAGCTGGGACCGATCGTGACCAAGGGCGATCTCACAGAATGCTTCCCTTATGATGACTCCGTACATATGGTCTACATGACCGGCGCGCAGTTGAAGCACGCCCTGCTCCGGATGCTCCGGGACGAGTCATTTAAGGAGGGCGCACATACGGAATTCTACCAGATCTCAAAAGGTCTGGAGATCGAGTATGACCAGGCGAGCCACAGTTATCTGAAATTTGATTTCGAAGGGGCGCCGGTCGGTGATGAGCAGGTCTTCACGGTAGGGCTGCAGCATTTTCATTTCATTAATCTTGCGGATTCCTTCGACCTTCAGATCGAGGATCTCAGGAAGAACCGGAAGGACCGCATCGTATCTACGTCCTGCACCCAGATCATCGAAGAGGCCTTAAGCGTCGGACAGCATCAGGATGCGAAGGGTTACGGCCGTCTGATCCTGCATCTGGCGGACGGGACGGTCCGGGGGCTTCCGAACTGAGTGTCCGCATCACAAGGGGCAGGCCCCGAATGCAATATCAGAATACCATATCATGATTTTTGATATGCCCGGTACTTGCATTTTTCTGCATACTGCGTTATAGTGTGATGCATACAACAGAATCATTCTTCGGGGCGGGGTGAGATTCCCCACCGGCGGTACAGCCCGCGAGCGGACCTTCGTTCGGTTTTCGGAAGGAGGAATGCAGGATCCGGTGAGATTCCGGGGCCGACAGTATAGTCTGGATGAGAGAAGAATAAGGTATGGCTTATTGTGCTGTGTTTATTTCTGCTCCGGATATTCTTATCCGGAGCTTTTCTATGATAAGCACCGGCAAAGACCCTGGCCCTACCTGCAGCTTTATGTCCCGGAGACCACCTGACCTTCCGGGATTTTTGCTGCCCGGAAGAGTATGATCCAAAGGAGGTACTCCATGAACCGTAACTCAATAAACACCAGGACCGTAGCCCTCGTCGGCATGCTCGGCGCTATTTCGGCGATCCTCATGATGATCGATTTTTCGATCCCCGTCTTTCCGTCCTTCATGAAATTTGACCTGGGCGAACTGCCGGCGCTCTTTGCGGGCTTTTTCCTGGGCCCACTGGGCGGCTGCCTTGTGATCCTGGTCAAGATGGTACTGAAAGTCCTGATCAAAGGCACCAATACTGCGTTTGTCGGTGAGTTTATGAACATCATCGCCAGCGTCAGCTATGTCCTGCCCGCTTCCCTGATCTATAAGAGCCAGCATACCAAGGCCGGTGCGAAAAAGGCCATGCTGGTCGGTACCCTGCTTACCGCCGTGATCTGTATTTTCCTCAATGCCTGGGTGTCCTTCCCGATGTACGGACGCCTGTACGGGCTTTCCATGGACGCGATCGTAGGTATGGCTGCCAAAGCGAACCCGCTCGTACATGACAGTGTGACCCTCATGCTGTTCAGTGTTTTCCCCTTCAACCTGTTCAAATATGGCGTGACCTCCGTCCTGACCTGGCTGATCTATAAGAGGACCGGCAACACGATCCGCCATATCATGCATTTCCAAAACTGACGGACTTCCCGGCAAGAAACAGGTTCACAAAAAAAGTATTTTACGTTATGATAAGGGAAATGCCGGCAGCCAGCATTTCCCTTAATAAGTCCGGTCAGCAGGAGGATCATATATGGAAGAGCAGAAACAGGCAAAACAGCGCATCTTAAGCGGCATACAGCCGACAGGTGTTTTTACGCTGGGCAATTATATGGGCGCGATCGTGAACTGGGAGCAGATGCAGGAGGATTATGACTGCGCATATTTCATCGCAGACCTGCATTCGCTGACAGTCCGTCAGGAACCGGCGGAGCTTCGCAAACATACGATAGAGGCGTTTGCCCTGCTTCTTGCCTGCGGCATCGACCCGGAAAAGAGCCTGGTCTTCGTGCAGAGCCATGTACATACCCATGCGGAAATGGGATGGGTCCTGTGCTGCAGCGCGCTGATGGGTGAGCTGGGCCGTATGACACAGTTCAAGGATAAGTCAGCCAAGCACGCGGACAATATCAATGCCGGTCTCTTCACCTATCCGGTCCTGATGGCGGGCGACATTCTGTTATACCAGGCGGATTATGTGCCGGTAGGCCAGGACCAGCGGCAGCATCTGGAATTCACCAGGGATCTGGCGGAGCGCTTCAATCATTTTTACGGCAATGTCTTCAAGATCCCGGACGGATACTATCCGAAGGCGGGCGCAAAGGTCATGAGCCTGCAGGATCCCACGAGCAAGATGTCCAAGTCCGATCCCAACCCGAACAGCTTCATCAGCATCCTTGATGACCGACCGGTGATCCTCAATAAGTTCAAACGTGCCGTCACCGACTCCGAGGCAGAGATCGTGTACCGCGAAGGCAAGGACGGGATCAACAATCTGATCACGATCTACTCCGTCATGACCGGCAAGAGCATCCCCGAGGTCGAAAAGGAATTCGAAGGCCAGGGATACGGCACTTTCAAGATGGCAGTAGGTGAGTCCGTTGCGGACAGGCTGCAGCCCATCCGTGACGAGTTCAACCGTCTCGTCGGCGAAAAGAAATACCTGGAGGAACTCATGGCAGTGGGTGCGGACCGTGCATACCGGATCTCCCGCCGCACGCTGGAAAAGGCAAAGAAAAAAGTCGGACTGCTGCTGCCGTGACGGAATAATGATCATCGCATAAGGACCTTCTGCAGGAAGACTGCAGCGGGTCCTTTTTTAGCTGTTCTCCTGGAAGGCTGTTTTCAAAAAAACCGAAGTTATGCAATAAATATGCATAATGTGCATAAATTGAGAGAGTTTGACAATAAAAAGTGTAACAATATGCAGAACCGGGACTTTGGTTCTTGACATCAGGTAAAAACGATATAAAATAGTTCTATTATTATCTATTGAAAATACTTTAAACACCCGCTGCAGGCGGAACCAAGAAAAGCTGTCCGGCAGCATCAGAAAACGCAAGGGAGGAAAAGGATTATGGCAAAAGAGGCGAAAGGATTCAGCACGACATCCATTCACGGCAGCAGCATGAAGGATCAGTACGGTTCGCTGATCATGCCGATCTATAATTCATCGACATTCATTTTTGAGTCTACCGCACAGGGCGCGGCGCGTTTTGCGCTGGAAGAGCCGGGCTACATCTATTCCCGTCTCGGCACACCGACCTGCACCGCACTGGAGGAGACCCTGGCAAAGCTCGAGCATGGTGAAGCGGGTCTTGTAACAGCTACCGGTATGGGAGCTGTGACTGCTACCATCTGGACCGTCATCAACGGCGGTGAAGAGATCATTGCCGACAAGACACTCTATGGCTGTACCTTTGAGTTCTTTGAGCATCATCTGAGCCGTTTCGGCGTCACTGTTCATTTCATCGAAATGTCCAATGAAGACGAGCTCCGCGCGGCGCTGAATGATAAGACAAAGATCGTTTACCTGGAGACCCCGGCAAATCCGAATCTTAAGATCATTGATATTAAGAAGACCGCGAAGATCGCCCATGACTTCAATCCCGCGATCCGCGTCATTGCCGACAACACCTTTGCGTCCCCGGTCCTGCAGCGACCGCTGGATCTCGGCTGTGACATCGTCCTTCATTCCTGCACCAAGTACATCAACGGTCACGGCGACCTGCTGGCGGGCGTTATTGTTTCCGACCAGGAGACCATCAACAACATCCGCCTGATCGGCATCAAGGATATGACCGGCGCAGTCATGGCACCCAACGAGGCATTTCTCGTGGCACGCGGCCTGAAGACCCTCGAGGTCCGTATGCAGCGCCACTGCGAGAACGCGATGAAGGTCGCGCAGTATCTTGAGACCAACGACAAGGTCGAGAAGGTATTCTATCCGGGCCTCAAGAGCCATGAAGGTCATGACATCGCCGCAAAGCAGATGGACGGCTTCGGCGGCATGGTCAGCTTCGTTGTGAAGGGCGGACGTGAGAAGGCAGCCATCGTTGCGGACAACGTCAAGGTCGCGACACTGGCAGTATCGCTCGGCGCTACCGAGACCCTGATCGAGCATCCTGCTTCCATGACCCATTCCCCGCTTTCCGAGGAAGAACTGATCGCCGCAGGCATCGAGCCCGGCCTGATCCGTTTCTCTGTCGGCCTTGAAAATGCGGATGACATCATCAACGACCTGAAGCAGGCGTTTGAAAAGATCTGACATAAGTATTTTCCGAATCCTGCGGGAGGGCTGTGAGCGTACGAAAGACAAAGCAGCGCGGCCTGTGTCGTAAACTCTGACCGAATTACAGCAGAAAGCTGCGTTTATGAACGATCTGTTCAGAAACGCAGCTTTTTGATTTTGCAAACTCAGTTCTGTCGGTCAGAGCATTTCCGCGAGGTCCAGGATCATGCGCTCGGTCTTGTCCCATCCAAGGCAGGCATCCGTGATGGACCTGCCGTATACACCGCCCCCGACCTCCTGCCGTCCGTCCTCTATGTAGCTTTCGACCATGAAGCCGCGGACGATCTTCCGGACAGCGTTGTCATAGCGGCAGTTCTCCAGCACCTCCCGGATGATCCTGGGCTGCTGGAAGGGATCTTTGCCCGAATTGGAATGATTGGTATCGATGATCACTGCCGGGTTTTTCAGCTCGGGACGTTCCTCGTAGAACTGGATCAGACGGATCAGGTCCTCGTAATGATAATTCGGTAGAGACTGTCCATGCTTGTTGGTATACCCCCGCAGGACTGCGTGAGCATACGGATTCCCGTGGGAATAGGCTGCCCAGCCGCGGTAAATGAAGTGGTGCGGCTGCTGTGCCGCGTGGATCGCATTCATCATGACAGTGAGATCGCCGCTGGTGGGGTTTTTCAGTCCGACAGGAACTTCCAGTCCGCTCGCGGTCAGCCTGTGCTGCTGGTCTTCCACAGATCGGGCGCCGACCGTGACGTAGCCCATGATATCGTCGATGTATTTATAATTTTCGGTGTAGAGGATCTCATCGGCACAGATAAAGCCGGACTCCTCTACAGCGCGCATGTGGAGTTCACGCACGGCAACGATGCCCTTTGCAAGGTCGGGCTTTTCATCCGCATCCGGCTGATGCAGGAAACCCATATAGCCCTCGCCCATCGACCTTGGTTTATTGGTGAAGATCCTGGGGACGATCATGATCTCCTCCGCTACCTGTTCCTGTACCCGCCGGAGCCTTTCGATATAATCGAGCACGGCATCTTCGCGGTCGGCGGAACAGGGACCGATGACCAGCAAAAGCCTGTGGTCCTGCCCGGTAAAGATCCTGATAAGGTCCTTCCGGCGCTCCCGGACCGTCTTCTCGACTTTTGCCGTGATCGGGTATTGCGCTTTCACTTCCATGGGGATCGGAAGCTTTCTTTCAAAATCCATGTTCATAGCTGTTCTCCTGTTATATCTGCATTCTACTTTGCCGGAAGGCAAACCGCAACACTTTTCCGTCTGTTCACAGCCTGACTATGGAGTTACAGGCGCCGATATGGTATATTTTGAGAAACAGGCCTTAAGTTCCGCATGCCTTCTGAAAGAAAGGATCTCATGAACATTATCGATGTCAGCACCGCTTCCCCTTACCCGGTGATCACAGGCTGCGGCCTGCTGGAGGAGACAGGGGAGTATATAAAACATTATGTGCCGCGCGCAGAGACTGTGGCAGTCATTACGGATGACACGGTCGCGGCCCTGTATGGCGACCGGATCACAGCGTCCTTACGCGCCGCCGGGCTTCGTGTGATCCGCTGTGTGATACCGCACGGAGAGGCCTCGAAGACCGCAGCAGCTTATCTGGAGATCCTGCAGTTTCTGGCGCAGGAGCAGCTGACCCGCAGTGATGCCGTCGTCGCGCTTGGCGGCGGGGTCGTCGGAGACCTGGCGGGATTTGCGGCTGCCACTTATCTGCGGGGCATCGATTATGTTCAGATCCCGACTACACTGCTTGCCCAGGTGGACTCTTCGGTGGGCGGAAAGACAGCAGTGGACCTGCCGGCAGGGAAAAACCTTGCGGGCGCGTTTTACCAGCCGCGCCTGGTGCTCTGTGATGCGGAGACTCTCCGCACGCTGCCGGCGCATGTCTTTGCGGATGGCTGTGCCGAAGTGATCAAGTACGGTATCCTCTGGGATGAGGATCTGTTTGAGCATCTGCGGGCGCGGGGGACGGACTTTGACCGGGAATACGTGATCCCGCGCTGCATCGAACTTAAGCGCGATGTGGTGGTGGAAGACGAGTTCGACCGGGGCAGCCGACGCCTTCTGAATCTCGGACATACGCTTGCCCATGCCGTGGAAAAGCTTTCGGATTACCGGATCAGTCACGGGAATGCGGTTGCCATGGGAATAGCAGCGATAACACGGGCAGCGGCAGAACAGGGATACTGCAGCAGGGAGTGCGCCGGAAGGATCGAAGAGATCCTGCTTCGGTTCGGCCTGCCGGCAGGCTTTGAAGACAGCGAAGTTCACATCGGGATAAACGACATATATGAGTCTGTTCTTGCGGACAAAAAACGCAGGGGCGGCAGGATCAGTCTGATCATCCCCCGGGAGATCGGAGACTGTGAGATCCGGACCATGTCCCTTGAAGAGATGAAGGTATTTCTGGAAGCGGCATTATGAGAGTAACGATACAGCCTGCACAGCTCAGCGGCACTGTCAAAGCGATCGCGTCAAAATCGGCAGCTCACCGGCTGCTGATCGCGGCTGCCCTGGCGGACCGGCCGACCGAGATCTTCTGCGGGGACCTGTCGCAGGATATTGAAGCAACAGTACGCGCGCTGCAGGGTCTCGGGAGCCGGATCACTTATGACGCCGGAACGAAGATATTTCATGTGGTCCCGCTTGCAAGGCCTGTGACCCTCTCCTGTACGATCGATGTGGGAGAGAGCGGTTCCACACTTCGTTTTCTGCTGCCCGTGATCTGCGCCCTTGGCATCGAAGCACATATATTGATGCACGGGAGGCTCCCGGACCGCCCGCTTTCCCCCCTCTGGGAGGAACTGGAGAGGCACGGATGCAGTCTGGAGCGGCTTGAGGATGGATCTGTCCTTACACGGGGAGAGCTTCGCGGCGGAGAGTTCTGTATTGCAGCCAATGTTTCTTCCCAGTTTATCAGCGGACTCCTGTATGCGATGGCAGTGCTGGAAGAACCGTCGGCGATCCGGCTGAAGGAAACGACGGAATCGGAAGGTTATATTCATCTGACACTGGATGTATTGGAGAAATTCGGCATCCGGACGAGCTGGCAGGGAGAAATGCTGAAGATCGATGCCGGGCAGTGTCTGTGTTCTCCGGGATATGCGGTGGCAGAAGGCGACTGGTCCAACGGGGCATTCTGGGAAGCTGCGGATGTACTTTCAAAGGGCAGCGTTTGCTGTACAGGCCTGGATGAGGACTCCCTGCAGGGGGACCGGGCGGTCCGGCAGCTGAAAAAGCAGGCTGCGGCAGGGAACGCGGTGATGGATGTGCGGAATGTTCCGGACCTGGTGCCGATCCTGGCAGTATTGGCGGCTTCCGCTGAGGGGACGACGGTGTTCACTCACGCGGACAGGCTTCGCTTCAAGGAGAGCGATCGGATCCGAAGCACTGTGAAAATGCTTCGTTCTTTGGGCGCGGATGCGGAGGAAACACAGGACGGGCTCCGGATCCGGGGGATTGGATGCTCCCACAGGCTGAGAGGCGGTACTGTTGATGGCTGCGGTGATCACAGGATCGTCATGAGTGCAGCTGTGGCTTCCATTATCTGTGAGGGACCGGTGGTCATTGAAGGGGCGGAAGCCGTATGCAAATCTTATCCGGCTTTTTGGGAAGATTTTAAAAAACTGGGCGGAAAGATATCGATATGAACAACACGATCGGAAACATCTTCAGATTTACCATATGGGGCGCGTCCCACGCGCCGGCGGTCGGCGTGACGATCGAAGGCATCCCGGAAGGGACCGGGATCGATATGGATCGGCTGCAGGCTTTCCTGAACCGCCGCAGGCCCGGACAGGATGCCCTGTCGACAGCCAGGAAAGAATCTGACCGCATCGAGTTTACGGGCGGAGTAACGCTGACAGGACAGAAGGCAGTCGTCTGTGATCCCTTTGTTACGGCGATGATCCGCAATACGGATACGCGGCCGGAAGACTACGACGATCTGCGTTTCGTCCCGCGTCCGGGACACGCCGATTTTGCGGCGATGGCCCGCTTCGGGGAGGAAAGAGAGCTTGCCGGCGGCGGACAGTTCTCCGGACGCATGACGGCCCCGCTGTGCATTGCCGGCGGCATTGCGGAACAGATCCTTGAGCAGTATAGGGTACGGATCTCGGCGATGCCGCTTAGGATCGGGGGTGAAACGGATCCGGAACGGATGCGGGCTGCCATCGAAAATGCAGCGGAAGAAGGGGATTCGATCGGCGGTATCGTGGAATGCGTGATCGAAGGTCTTCCCGCCGGGATCGGCGAACCCATGTTTGACGGGATCGAGAACCGGATCGCACAGATGGTTTTTGGTATTCCGGCAGTCAAGGGCATCGAGTTCGGCGCAGGCTTTGCGGCGGCAGACCTGAAAGGCAGCGAAAACAATGATGCTTTTGAGGCCGTATCGCAGGCAAACGACCGGAACATGACCTTCCGGGTCCGGACCCGGACCAACCATCACGGCGGGGCGCTCGGGGGATTGAGCAGCGGAATGCCGGTCGTATTCCGCGCGGCTTTTAAACCGACACCTTCGATCGCAAAGGAACAGGACAGCGTCGATATCCGGACAGGCGAGCCGGTCCGTCTCAGGATCAGAGGCAGACATGATCCCTGTATCGTGCTGCGGGCCGTCCCGGTCGTGGAAGCGGCGGCCGCGGCGGCAGTATATGACCTGCTTCTCGCGTATGAAGCCGAAAAGGCTTCCCGGCATGCGCTAAGCAGGGATGGCATGGAAGAATTACGGGCAGAGATCGACACGGCGGACGAGGAGATCATCCGGGCTTTCGAAAAGCGCATGGATGCTGCGGCAAAGATAGGACAGTATAAAAAAGAACACGGTCTGCCGATCCTGGACGCGGCGAGAGAGCGGGAAAAACTGGCAGCGATCGGGTCACGGGTACGGACGGAGCTTTGGTCGTACTACGGGGAACTGTATGCCGGGATCTTTGGACTCAGTAAAAAGTATCAGCAGGAGATGATGCGCGACCGCGCCGAAGGAGAAGCGGAAACAGCAGACCAAGATGGGACAGACGGCAGAAAAAAATAAAAAATACGGGTTGCTGGGAGAGCGCCTCGGACACAGTTACTCTCCCCGGATCCATGCACGGCTGCACGGTTTTCCTTATGCCTGTTATGAAATCGCGCCCGGGGAGGTTGCCGCTTTTTTGCGGGAAACGGATCTGGACGGCATCAATGTGACGATCCCGTACAAACAGACCGTACTTTCTTCCTGCACGTGGCTTTCGGAGACGGCGCAGAGGATCGGATGTGTCAATACCCTAGTGCGTTGCCCGGACGGGTGGCATGGATATAATACGGATCATTACGGGTTCTGCGCAATGCTGCGGCACGCCGGTATCGACCCTGCCGGCAGGAGGACGCTGGTCCTCGGGGACGGGGGCGCATCGCGGACTGTCCGCACGGTCCTGCGGGATCTCGGCGCGGCTGAGATCACGGTCATGACGAGACATCCCGCGGAACAGGACAGGGGGCAGGACAGCGGTGAGACGCGTCGGCAGACAACAGGACATGCAGCCGGTGTCAGCTTCGACACCTATGATCATCTGCAGGCGCATCGGAATGCGGAGATCATCATCAATACGACCCCTGTGGGCATGTACCCCGGCAACGGGGAAGCTCTCCTCGATCCGGCAGACTTTCCGGACTGCCGGGGCGTGGGTGACCTCATCTATAATCCCGCACGGTCAGAACTGCTGCTTAGGGCGGAACGTGCCGGGATCCCGTTCACAGGAGGCTTGCACATGCTGGTTTCCCAGGCTGCGCGCAGCTCGGAACTCTGGCTTGGGCGGAAGATCCCGGAGCAGGAGATCACAAGCGTCCGGGAAATGCTGGAGCGGGAAATGCAGAACATCATCCTGATCGGTATGCCGGGTGCCGGAAAGACCGCTGTGGGAAAGGCACTGGCAGAAAAAACAGGGAGACCGTTCCTGGATGCGGATGAAGAGCTGGAGAAAAGAACGGGACGCACCATTTCGGAGATCTTTGACGCGGAAGGTGAAGAAGGTTTCCGTCGTTATGAAACCGGGGTCCTTTCGGAGCTCGGGCGGAACTCCGGCTGTGTCATCGCTACCGGCGGCGGCTGCGTCACACGGAAGGAAAACTACCCTCTGCTTCACCAGAACGGGTGTATCGTATGGATCCGCAGAGATCCTGCAGCGCTTCCGTCAGACGGCAGACCTTTGAGCCGGATCCGGGACCTGAAGGAGATGTACAAGGAACGCCGGCCGTTATATGAAAAGTTTGCCGATCTCAGTGTGCCGAATGACGACAGTCCTGCCGCAGCGGCAAACAGGATCGTTACGATTATGAAGCTTCAATGATTTGTTTATTTAGTTTATAAAAGAAAAATATTTTAATATCTATGAAAATTCTTATCATAAACGGACCAAATATCAATATGATCGGCATCCGGGAACCTGAGATCTACGGACAGCAGGATTACCGGGCTCTGCAGGAGTACTGTCAAAATGCTTGCAGGGAGCTGGGACAGGGCCTTTCCGGGGGACTGGAATGTGAGATCATGCAGTCAAACCATGAGGGAGACCTGGTGGACCGGATCCAGCAGGCGTACTTTGACGGGACGGACGGCATCGTGATCAATCCCGGTGCCTATACCCACACCAGCATCGCGATCCTGGATGCGCTCAAAGCTGTCCGGATCCCGGCGGTCGAGGTGCATCTCACGGATATCAGTGAACGTGAGGGTTTCCGGCAGATCAGCTATGCCGGAATGGCCTGCGTGAAGACCTATAAGGGGCTCGGTTTTGAAGGGTATAAAAAAGCCGTGGAGTATCTGAAGGGATACCTTTCCACGGCTGAATGAGAGATCCGGAACTTCTGTGTTCAGAGGCTTCGGAGACGTTCCGTACACATGTCGATAAAATCGAAAGCGACCCGGCTCAGATAGCGTTCCCGGTTATAGCCGATGGCGATCACGTCGGGATCTTTTTCGTCAAACAGTGGGCAGACTTCTACGCGCTGCCGAATATAGGAATCACCCAGTCCGGAGGCAATATAATTGCTTTTCAGGTAGAGTTCGGGGCAGATCGTGACACCCACGCCTTCTGCCGCCAGCGCCACCGCGGTCTGGGTGTTTTTGGTCTCAAAACGGACAGGCGGGTGGCAGCCGGCTGCGGCGAAGACCCGGTCGGTGATAGACCGGATCCGGTCCCCTTCTTTCAGCAGGACAAAGGGCAGATCGGCAAAACGACTGATGTCATGGTCCCTGCCGAAAGCCCGGATGACCTGTTCTGCTTCCGTATCGCTTCCGAAGTGTGTTCGGAGCAGTTCCCGCGGAAACACAAGATAGAGGCGTTCTTTCATCAGTTCATGAAATTCGGCGCCGGCAAAGCTGAAAGGGGCGAAGCCGATCATCACGTCAATACTGCCGTGTTCCAGCTGGGCTTCCAGTTCACTGGTGCTGCCCTCCAGGACGGATAGTTCCACCAGCGGATGCGTTTCGATATAGGCGGGCAGGATCAGGGGAAGGATCGCCTGTCCGCGTGTATAGGAAATACCGATACGCAGCTCACCTCTGGAACTGCTGCTGATATCACGGAGCTCTGCCGCAGTCTGCTTGTAAAGATCCAGCATGCGGACGGCGGATTCCCGGTATTTGCGGCCGGCATAGGTCAGTTCCAGGCGCTGTCTGCGGTCGAAGAGGCGGCATCCGAGTTCTGCCTCGAGTCTGGCAATGTTGTTGCTGAGGGCCTGCTGGCTGATCTGCAGCTTTTCGGCTGCATGGGTGATGCTGCCGGTCTCGGCGGCCGTCAGAAAGTATTCCATGTTCTGAAAATTCATACCTGGCCTCCTGGTTTGTGGTATAATATATACACTATACCACAACTTTTTTCTTGTGAAAATACAGCCGGATCCCTGCTTTTTACAGAGTATGCTGCGGCAGCCCGGGTGAGGCGGACGGATCCTGACAGGAGACGAAGAGAATGTCCAAACAGATATGGAAACCCGGCAACATGGTATATCCGGCTCCCGCGGTTCTGGTGAGCTGCGGCGACCGGGACGGGAACACCAACCTTTTCACCGTTGCCTGGACGGGCAACGTCTGTACCAATCCTCCCATGGTCTATATTTCAGTAAGGCCTTCCCGTTATTCTTACGGACTGATCGAAGACAGCGGCGAATTCGTGATCAACCTGACGACAGAGGCGCTCACACGCGCCGCGGATTATTGCGGTGTGCGCTCCGGAAGGGACCAGGATAAATGGAAAGTCTGCGGACTGACACCGGCACCCGCCGAAAAGCTTCAGTATGTGCCTGTGGTCAGTGAGAGTCCGGTCAATATCGAGTGCCGTGTCCGGAGCTTTCAGGATCTGGGCAGCCACCGGATGTATATCGCGGATGTGCTGGCGGTGCAGGCTGACAACGCCTATCTTGATGAAAACGGACGCTTTGCCCTTGAAAAAGCCGGCCTTATCGCGTACTCCCATGGAGACTATTTCGGCTTTGGGAAAAAACTGGGAAGCTTCGGGTATTCGGTCCGGAAAAAGAAGAAATAGACGCCAGGCATGTTGGCGGATCCGGGCGGCTGGGAGGCGGATCGGAAAGATGGTGCGGTACAGATCATGTACAAATTTACATTATATGGTAAGTATATGAGAAAAACCAATACAAAGCAGTGCTTTTGCGGTATACTGGTCTGAAACAAGGCGAAGATCAGCCGTGTTTTACAAGGGTATCACGTCAACAGCAGCGGGTTTTTTTACCGCTCATTTTAAAAAAAGAAAGAGGAAAATGCGATGGGCTATATTGATCTGACAAAATACGGCATTACCGGAACCAAAGAGATTATTTATAATCCTTCCTATGAAGCGTTATTCAAAGATGAGATGGATCCTTCGCTGGATGGATATGAGAAGGGTTATCTGACCGAGCTTGACGCGGTCGATGTCTTTACCGGCATTTATACCGGCCGTTCTCCCAAAGATAAGTTCATCGTCATGGACGAGAAGTCAAAGGATACCGTTTGGTGGACCACACCGGAGTATCCGAACGACAACCATCCGGCTACACAGGAAGCATGGGCAGCCTGCAAGGAGATTGCCCTGAAGCAGCTTTCCGACAAGAAGCTGTATGTCGTGGATGCATTCTGCGGCGCTAACAAGGACACCCGTATGGCAGTCCGTTTTGTCATGGAAGTCGCATGGCAGGCACATTTCGTCCGCAACATGTTCATCAAGCCGACCGAAGAGGAGCAGGCCGCATTCGAGCCCAACTTCGTCGTATATGCCGCATCCAAGGCAAAGGTCGATAATTATGAGGAGCTGGGACTTCATTCCGAGACCGCGGTCCTGTTCAATGTCACGAGCCGTGAGCAGGTCATCCTGAACACCTGGTACGGCGGTGAGATGAAGAAGGGCATGTTCTCCATGCAGAATTACTTCCTGCCGCTGCAGGGCATGGCTTCCATGCACTGCTCCGCCAATACCGATATGGAAGGTAAGAATACCGCGATCTTCTTCGGTCTTTCCGGTACCGGCAAGACCACCCTTTCCACCGATCCCAAGCGTCTGCTGATCGGCGACGATGAGCACGGCTGGGATGATAACGGCGTCTTCAACCTTGAGGGCGGCTGCTATGCGAAGGTCATCAATCTGGACAAGGAGTCCGAGCCTGACATCTACAATGCGATCTGCCGTGACGCTCTGCTTGAGAATGTTACTGTCGACAAAGACGGCAAGCTGGACTTTGCCGACAAGTCCGTCACGGAGAACACCCGTGTGTCCTATCCGATCGAGCACATCAAGGGCATCGCGAAGAATGTCAATGGTATTTCTTCGGGCCCGGATGCAAAGAACGTGATCTTCCTTTCCGCAGACGCATTCGGTGTTCTGCCGCCGGTCTCCATCCTGACACCGGAGCAGACCCAGTATTACTTCCTGTCCGGTTTCACCGCAAAGCTGGCAGGTACGGAGCGTGGCATCACCGAGCCCCAGCCGACCTTCTCCGCATGCTTCGGACAGGCATTCCTGGAGCTTCATCCGACCAAGTACGCGGAAGAGCTGGTCAAGAAGATGCAGAAGAGCGGCGCCAAGGCATATCTGGTCAACACCGGATGGAACGGCACAGGCAAGCGTATCTCCATCAAGGATACCCGCGGCATCATTGACGCGATCCTGAACGGGGACATCCTGACTGCGCCGACCAAGAAGCTTCCGTACTTCAATTTCGAGATCCCGACCGAGCTGACCGGCGTTGACACAAAGGTCCTTGACCCGCGTGACACCTATGCCGATCCGTCCGTCTGGGAGGAGAAGGCGCAGGATCTGGCAGGCAGATTTATCAAGAATTTCAAGAAATATGAGACCAACGAAGCAGGCAAGGCGCTTGTTTCCGCAGGTCCCCAGATCTGATACTGACTGATCTGAATCAAAAGACCCGTACCGAAGGCCGATCCGGCTCCGGTACGGGTCTTTTTTACTTCAGGGATCGATCAATCCTCGCCGATGACGATCAGCTGATCCTCGTCGTTCAGCTGCAGCACGGCGTCAAGCGGCGGATTGAATATACTCTCTCCGCGTTCTCCCGGAATATAGCCGAGGAAAATATACCCATAAGCGAGCGCATTCCGCCGGATCTCGGCCACAGAGCGTTCACCGCTGCAGGAAAGGAGGGCGGCTTCTTTCAGAAAGACTTCGTTTCCTTCATTGGACAGAAGCTCCCGGAAGGCATCGATCAGTTCGGGACTTTCTGAAAGCTGCGCGAGGAAGAGGGAGGACATGTTGGAAGCAACGACGAAATCCGTACCGTCGTCGGTGACGACCAGGTTCTGGTTGCTCTCCCGCCGCATCTCCGCAGTAATGTTATACTCAAATCCGCAGCGCATACGGATATCACGGAGATTGAGCAGCATGAAGATATTGTCCATATCTGCTGTATCTTCGTCTTCATCGGGGTCTGAAAGGATCACGATATGCTCTGAGATCTCCGCCAGTTTCTGCAGCATTTTCTGGCGCTTCAGGCTGCCCTGGAAACGGGAGATCCTAAACCGCCCGAGCTCCTCCCCGGTCTCAAGGGCTGCCTCGTAGAATTCATCGTCTACATTACAGATGACGACCTCATGGACATTATCCGGCAGTTCCCGAAGGACCGTATCGAGTGAACTTCCGCCTCCGATGATCGTGACCCGGACCTCGCTCTCTTTCAGTTCACCCTCACGCGATTCGGGAAGAGCAGGAAGCTCACGGGACTCTGTCAGTATCGGGCTGTCCTTTTCTTCCGTGAACATCAGGATCCTGTCATCTTCCGTAAAAACAGTATCCGGGGACGGGTTGAGAATGACATTTTTCTTTCCGATGATGCCGACCGGAACGCCCTTGTCCGTGCGCAGCATCAGTTCACGGAAAGTAAGGCCTTCGATACCGGGAAGACTGATGGAATAGAGCTCGGATCCCTCGAAATTGAAAAGCTCGCGGAAGGTTTCCGAGAGACCGGGCTGTGTGCAGGAATGGGCGATGATCTTAGCCAGCGTCTCGTTCGTCTGCAGCGTCGTGACATTATGTCTTGCGGCGATCGAAGGCGGGAACCGGTATTCGCTTTTGGAGACGATGGCACCGACTCGGACGCGGCGTTCGTCACTGTCGTTTATAATGGTGGACACTGCCAGCAGGGCTTTGGTCGTCGTGAAGTCATCGGTCGGACTGATAATAACAGAGCGGCATGAATCCAGCGAACAGCGCTCCAGGGCAGCCGGGTCGAAGATATCGACAGTCCTGCAGATGATCCTGACATTTTTGGGGTGTTGGACATTGTCACGGATATACTGCTGCATCTCTTCCTGCTCCATATCGCCGGCGACCACGATGCAGCATGGGTTATCATCCGCTGCCAGCACCAGCTGCTGCAGCAGGGTATATTCGCCGGGATAAAACCCGAGAACGACGATATGGTCCTCTTCGAGGATCTCCGAGTGGCCTCTTTTGAGATCCGTGATCTTCTCTTCGATGCCGCTGGAAACGATACCGATCAGGACGCTCGTAATGAAAAGTCCGGCGATCGCGGCGAGCGACATGGGGATCAGGTAGGCCAGGCTTCCGTCGCCGTCTTCGAAGGCAGGCATCCAGGCATTGATGACCGTAGAAAGACTCTCCCAGAAAGAGGAGAGGAAACTGCTTTCTTCACTATAGGTCAGGCGGAACACGAGAAAAGCGATCAGCAGGATCACGACGAGCGTGACGACCGCCAGCAGACGGATCAGCGCGAAGCTTCCTTCTGCCATCCGGTTATCGAACCAGTACAGAAAACGTTTTTTCAGGGAATGCTTTTTCATGGGATATCCTCCTTTGGCATTCGAAGACACTGCCGCAAACCGGGCCCGGTGACATTTTCTATATTTTAACATGCAGGCGCGTTATGCTCAACCAGGTCCTGATCCCGCCGGACATCCGAATCCTCCGTCCGGTTTATGAAAATGGAGTATTTCCAACGCCGCCGTCCGTGGTAGAATAGTGCCTGGAAAGATGAGGAACCGACATAATGAAAAAAACGATCGATGAACTTCTGGAGACACCTTACTGGATCATAGACATCTTGCCCATGCAGGTCCGAAAGGGCAGTCCCGGGCAGTACTTTGCCATAGAAAGATATCTTATGGAAGGCTCGCAGCGCGCTGACATCCGGCAGAAACATATCCGCATGATCCTGAAGCTGAATTGCTACAGGGACATTTCCCTGAATGAAGAACAGACGGCCGACCCTGCACCGGAGCGGATCGCGGAGGAAATGCGGGAGAAGCATGTCTGCATCATGGTGGATGACGCCATGTTCGTTTCCGACCCGGACGACACCTACATGACACTTTATCATCCGGATGCGGAACTGCTTGAGCTGGTCAGGATCCTGGCTGAAGGAGAAGGTCTGTATGTGTGGCAGCCTGCCGACGGCAGATGAACACGGTATGAGGTATAGAAACTATGAGCACCAGATTGAGGTTGGAAAAGTTAAGCAATACAAGAGATCTTGGAGGAATGCGGAATGCCGGGGGGCATACTGTCCGTCCCGGCATGCTTATTCGCAGCGGCCATCTGTACTTTGCGGGAGATAACGATATCCTGACGCTTTCTGACACTGTTTCCGAGATCGTCGACTTCCGGGCGGACCAGGAGCGGACCGAAAAACCGGATCCGGTCATCCCCGGCGCGGCAAACATACATATTCCGATCGTCGAAGATCTTACTGCCGGTATCGCAAGGGACCGCAAATCGGACAAGGCTGCATTTGCCCTCATATCGGCCGGCCCCGAGGCTGCAAGGAAATACATGATCCGGATGTATGAAAACTTTGTAACGAATGATTTCTGTGTCTCCCAGTACCGCCGGTTTGTCCGCCTTCTTATGGAACCTCATGAAAAGGCTGTCCTCTGGCACTGTACTGCGGGAAAGGACCGGGCGGGGTTCGCGTCTGTGATCGTTCAGGAGATGCTTGGCATGGATCACGAAACGATTCTGGCGGATTACCTTCAGACGAACCGGTATCTGGAAGCGGAGATACAGCAGCTTATGAAAATGGCTGGCGCGAAGCTTGGCGGGCTGGACGAGAATGCGAAGACCGTTCTCGGGTATGCGTTCGGCGCATATGAAGAGTATCTGGACGCGGTCTATGCTGCCGCCCGGGAGAGATACGGAGGCTTTGACGGTTTTATCCGGAACGGACTTCGGATCGGGGAGGATGAAGCAGACCGTTTCCGGGAGAAGTACCTGCAGTTTTGATCTTTACCGATCCATAACGGCGCCTGATCAGGGCGCCGTTTGCCTTCGGGATCAAATTGCGGATGCCGGGGCCGGTATACCGTGGAAGTGACCTTGAATGCCATTATATCATTGTTTTATTGATCTTTTTGCTTAGGCGAGCAGATACCGGTCATGTTGTGTGTGACCGTTTTGTAACTGTGTGTCTCTTATACTTTCATTAGATTTACAATACCGGGTTTTCATATTGTTGTCTTACTTGGCAAGGACTGTTATCTTTGCTACAATAACAGCAGAAATACAATAGGGATATTGTATGTTTTTTTATTGTATTCAGGGATCTAAAGAGCAGGACTTAAGGATGAAGGCACAGCCGAGAAAATTCGAAAAGTATAACGCTTACAAGCTCGAATGGCTCCATGATTCGATCCATTTCATATTGCTCGTTGCGGCGGTCTTTGCGCTGTTCCGCTTTGTCATCGGTCTGTCCGTCGTGGGCGGGGATTCGATGGTGCCGCGTCTTCTGGACCGGGACATCGTGGTGTATTCCCGCCTGAGCCGCGACTATAAGCCGGGCGATATCATCGCGATGCGCGTCCCCTCAGGAGAGTATTATGTGAAGCGCGTCATTGCCCTCGGCGGCGACACGGTCGAACTCAGGAACGGCAGCATCCGCGTAAACGGTGTGGAGATCGACGATCCCTGGGGCTACGGCGAAACGCTTGCGGAGCGGGGGACCGTGATCTATCCGTATCCGGTGAGAGAGGGCAATGTCTTCGTTCTCGGGGATAACCGCCGGATCTCGATGGACTCACGCACTTTCGGTGAGGTCAATGTCCGCCAGATCCGCGGCAAGATCCTGATCCGCGCCGGCTGCTGGTATGTGGAGCCGGTCGCGGAAGACTGAAGAACGACGTATGGAAAAGGGATCATACAGCAGCACAGGGTAAATGCCATGAAAAAATTCGAGACGATAAAAACGATCCAGTTGATCATATACATTCTCCTCGCGGGAACTGCGCTCTTTACCGTATTCCGTGACAGGGAGCTCTATCAGATGATCGGAGCGGACCCGCATGTCCGGCTCCTTTCGATCATACTCTGGGCCCTTCTGGCACTTTCATTCCTGTTCATGTTTTTCGATTTCGGTTCCTACACGGACCTGAAACGTGAAAACCTTGAACTTGACCATGCGGTCTACTCAGACCATCTGACCGGCATCGCGAACCGCTTCAGCTGCGACGCATACATCGGCCGGTACCAGCACCGGCCTTTGCCGGAGGATATGGGCTGCATCACCATCGACCTGGTCAACCTGCGGGAAATCAATGCCCGGGCGGGGCATGAGGGCGGTGATGAAGCGATCCGTGACTTTTCGGAGATCCTGCTTACGGCTTCCCGCAATGTTTTCGGGCAGAAGGAGTTTTTTGTCGGAAGGAACGGAGGAAACAAGTTCCTCGCCATCTGCAGAAAATGCACGGAAGACAAGCTCCGGGCATATCTTGCGGCCGTCGGGAAGATGACGGAAGCGAGGGGCAGCAGCGGCAAGCCTGTGATCCGCTATACGGAGGGCCATGCTCTGGCGGGTGAAGAAGGGACGGATGCTCTTGACGTGCTGGTAGCCCTCTCTGACCGGAGAGCGGCGCGCGCCTGAGCGGGCAGGAATGCCGCATGCAGCTTTAAGATCAGTGAAAACAGATATCGCAGGGGGTTCCCGCCTCCTGCGGTCCGCACAGTATACAGAGGCAGGCTGTGGAAAATCTTGATCTTGCTTATCTGAATGACCTTGTGATCAAAGCGCAGCAGGGAAGCAGCAATGCTTTCGCTGAGCTTTATGCGGCGACCCATCAGAGCCAGTATGCCTATGCATACCGGTGTCTTAAGGACGGGGATCTGGCACTGGACGCACTGCAGGAGACTTTTGTCCGTGCGCTGAAAAACCTTCGTCAGCTGCAGAGCCCGGAGCTCTTCATTGCCTGGCTGAGCCAGATCAGTTTCCATGTCTGCCGTGACATGAAAAAGGATCAGACACATGCCGGTCTTCGGATGCAGGCGGAGGAAGTGCTCGGAACGAAGGCCGGTCCTGATGCGCCGGAAGAGGAGGAAACAGTCAGGATCGGCGGCAGGAGCTATCCGCTGCAGCAGATCGAAAGTCTTCCGCTGACAGAATCACAGGTCATGCTGATGAGATATTACCAGGATATGAAGCCCGGAGAGGTCGCGGATATGCTCAACATAAGCCGCAGCATGGTCAGAAGATACCTGAAGTCTGCGGAAAAACACCTTGGGAAACTGGATTTTTAGCAGTCAGTCAGGAATACCGGCATTACTTGATCGACGGAGTCAGGATACGGATGAAGACCACGGAACAAAAAAGACCCACGATCACGCCGCAGCAGGCTGCGGCTGTCCTGGAGCACATATTTGAACAGTGCGGTGTGGAGCCGAACACCGTCCCGATGGAGGCGCTGTCCGCCTACACTGTCTACAGAAGCGAGCGCTTCCACCTGCAGAAGGGGATCCTGGCCGCTGTACTTGTGATGTTCTTTCTTCTGCCGTTTCTGTTTGTAAGGGCACGTTTTACCGCGGACATGCAGGAGGACGGTTTAAGGAAGCTTCCGGTATACACGGTCCGGGTAGAAAACGTACTGCCGGTCCACAGTGTCAAGGCAAGGCAGAAGAACCGCATGCTTCCGGTCTATGAGGCGGACGCGAAGACCTTTACGATCGAACCGACCCGCAACGGGACGCTCCGGATCTCGGTGGAACTCTTTAACCGCCAGGAAACGACGATGACGACGGATGTCCAGGGCGTCGACCGCAAGGGCCCCGACTTCCTTGGAAGCGAAGTCCTTGACGGGAGGGTCTTCCTCTATGTCGGAGATGAAGGCATCGGCGTTGATTATGACGGTGTCTATGCAGCTAATGGTGCCGGTATCCGCATCCAGCCCGCGGAGACCGATCCCGATACCGGGACGGTCGTCTTTCCTTACCCTGAAGAAGCATGGGACGTCTATATACCGGACCACATCGGGAACACCCTGCATCTGGCGCTGAAATTCGAATAATACACTATGCAATCCTGTCCCTGAAGGGAGTTATCAATGAAGAGCAAAACGGACAACCGAAAGAAATGCATGACACAAAACACGGTGCGGCAACGTAAACTGCACGGTCTGATAACGGCGGCATTCACCGTCTGGTTCATCCTGTGGGGCTGCTGTGCATTGCCTGTCATGCCTGCCCCGTCCGGGCCGCCGGTGCTGACCGCCTATGCCGCGGAGGGGGAGAAACTCATCGTTGAGGTGGTGGAAGAGATCTCGGTCGACGACATGGTCGAACTGGAGGATAGCGAGGTACCGCTTGCGATGGGACCGGCGGAGAGGCATTTTCCCGTCATACCGGTCATATATTTCGGAACAGCAGTGCTCGTATTTGCCGGATATGAGCTGATCGGGCACCGCAGACGGAATGCTCTGTTCAGGATCCGTAAGGAAGGATATCTCGAAGAGGAGAGAAGGAAGAACATAAGGGAGGCCGTAAGATGAAACGAAAGACGAGAAGACTGATCAAACGTGCGCTGGCTCTGCTCCTTGCGTTTGCGATCGTGATATCCTTCGGCCTTTATAATTCGATGGACCGTGTCCTGCAGGCGGAAGCCCTGCCTGACGATTCCGAGATCGAAGTCGTGGATGAGTACGAAGATTTCGAGGAGGAAGAGGCCGACGAGGAAGTAGTCGAGGTCTATCTGGACGAGCCTGAGGAAGAAGACGAAGAAGACGAGGCGGAAGAAGCTCCGGAAGAGGACGAGGAAGCCGACGAGGCCGACGAAGAGGACGAAGCCGATGAAGCAGATGAAGCCGAGGAAGAGGACGAAGAGGAAGAAACCACTACGATAGCCCCGGAGGACGAATACGAGGAGGACGGGGAAGACGACGGCAGCTTCGCGGACGAATATGGGGAGGACGAGGAAGACGACGGCAGCTTTGTGGATGAAGCCGATAAAGCTGACGCTTCTTTTGATGATTCCAATGATGAGGACGGGGATCCCGGGACCGTAACGGATACGGGCAGCGGCGGGGGCGGCGGCTCCGGCAGCAAAGAGAAAGCCGATAAGGGGAAATCCGTTCCGGATGAGGAAAAAGAGGCGGAATATGAGGAAGAGTCCTACTACGAAGATGAGGGATTCGTGGAATTTGCCGCGACTGTCCCGCTCAAGAACGAGCGTATCATCATAGAAGTGAAAGGCAACCGCGCGACGGTCAGTTTCACAGGCGAAGAACAGGAAGAGGAGGGATTCACGTATGAAGCGCGCGGCGAAAAGACCAAGGTCGATGTCTCTGACGAGGTGATCCTGGAGCTTGCGGACGGCGAGGAGGCAAGGGCGTCCGGCATTGAGCCCGGCGTCTACTACATGGGCCTCGATAAGGACATGTTCCTGGCGGAAAGCGACAGCTTTAATAAATTTGTTATCAAGATCAAGGAAGACGGATATCTTCGCATCAAGGGAGACGGTGCAGCGGTTGAAGAGTTACCGGCTGCCATAGAAGAGTCCGGTGCGGCGGAAGAAGAGACGGAAGCCCTGACCGGGGAAATAGTGAGTCCCGCGGAAGAGGAAACTTCCGAAGCGGAGACAGAAGAAAGCCAGGAGGAAGAGACGCAGACGGAAGAAAGCACCGAGGCTTTGGAAGAAGAGACCGAGGCAGTGGAACTTCCCCCGGAGATCCCCATGCCTGCACGTTCCTTCAGCGGCAGCGCGGGTGGCTTAAGGGTCAGCGTCGAAGCACCGGAGGGAGCATTCCCCGAAGGGACCGAGATGCGTGTGACGCCGGTCTATGATGTGGCAGATCAGATCACAGAAGGCCTTGACCTCGGGGACGGAGAATACGTAAAGAGCGTCAAAGCGGTTGACATAACATTTTACTGTGAAGGGGAGCCCATCGAGCCTTTGGTCCCGATCCAGGTATCCTTAAAGACCAACACGATCAGTGAGGGCTCGAAGATCGTCCATGTGGATGATGCGGGTCAAGTTACGGAGATGGATGCCGCGATCGACACCTCCTCCAATATCAGCAACGCGACTTTTGATTCGGATGCATTTTCCATCTATGCGGTCGTTGAGACCGGCGAGGACGCCAGACTGAAGGTCGTTTTCATGAGCGGCGATACGGAGCTTGCTTCCGCTTATGTGAAGCAGAGCGACATTGCGGATCTTGAAAGGATCCTGTATGATCCGGGTGCAGGAAATCTGGATGACGGCGTGATCTTCAAGGGCTGGACGACGGAAGCAGACTATACTTCCGGAACTTCCGCGCTTACGATTGCCGGTGTCCGCGCAGCAGTCGGCGGGATGCTTCAGGACGGTATCAGTGACGAGGATACCGTGACTTATCATGCGATGCTTTTCAGGCAGTTCCGTGTCGTTTATCTCGATGAGGGCGGCGCTTCCCTGGGCCAGGAAAAGGCAGAGTTCCGTGCCGACGAGACAGGCGACGGCGTGGCTTATGAAGTCAATATGGCTTACCAGACTTCCGATGACGAGCACAACTTCGAAGGCTGGTTCGCTGCGGAGGGAAGCAGCAATATCAAAGGCCATACGTCCGGAAGGATCTATACCAACAACGAAGAGATCACGATCACCGGAGACGTGACGTTTTCCGTCGATATCGCCGAGGGCCACTGGCTGATCTTTGATGAAAACGGCAAAGGCGCTACCTATAACGCGCCGCAGTTCGTCCGTGCGGACGAAGTGACTGTAAAGCCCGTCGCAGATAAAGAGATGCAGCGCCAGGGCTACACCTTCGGCGGCTGGTTTGCGGACGCCGAATGCACCGCGGGCAATGAGTTTGTCTTCGGCCGTGAGCTGGAAGACAAGACGACCGTCTACGCGAAGTGGACATCGGTCAGCAATGCAAACTACACTGTCATCATCTGGAAGCAGAATACGGCCGGGGACGGCTATGACTTCGAGGAGTCCCTTTCCCTTTCGGGCAGCGTCTTTACGAAGGTAAACTCGGTCTCAAAGCAGGGCTCGGGCGACAATGCCTATGCCCGCGTCAACGGCAGCAATAAGCAGTACACAGGCTTCCATCTGAAAGAGTTTACGGAGGATGTGACGATCACTCCCGAAGGTACGGCAGTCGTCAATGTTTACTACGACCGGACGGAGTATACCCTGAGCTTCCAGGCCGAAACAACTTCTTACACTCCGACGACATCGGGAAGCGGCACCCAGTACGGTCTCGTCGACGGGGAATACGTGAAACTGACCAGATACAGCAGCAGTAACTGGTATTATAACGGTACGAAGTATACCGGAACAAGATATACGAAAGGCTCGTCGTCCTATCAGACCATCTGGGAGATCAAGGCGCTCTACCAGCAGAATATTTCCCAGAACTTCCCGATCACGGGTACGAACGGCGTGACATATGACGGAGGCGAGCGCTGGAAGCCCCAGAATTCCTCTACCTATAAGGATGTCCTTGTATACATAGACCTCATGCCGGCGGAAAATGTGACCTTCCGCCTGGATGAGGCTGCCCGCCCGTTAAAGACCATGAATTATTTCGTGGAAGCGCTCCCGGGAGAGACGGGCGGTGTTTCCGCGCCCGCGACGCTGTACGATACCTCCAACAAGGCGGTCTCCGCAGGCGGACGCAGCTTCGTGCTCTACAACTCAGTCTCCGCGCGTTATAACGGCGTGACCGCAGCCGAAGACTTTATCGACATCGCCGGATTTACGAAGATCGGCGCAGACAGCAAGTATAACAATAACGGATTCTATATCTATGATACGTCGGCCAGCGGGACCGTCAGTTTCTATTATGCGCGCAACGACTACGTCATCAACTTTATGGACGGCAGCTATGTCGACGGCAATGGAAATCCCATCGAACAGACGAGCCGCGGCCAGCTGAAGCTCGTGAACGATATCCTCTCCGATGCGGATATCTCTTCCTGGAACAAGGGAGGCGCGGACTATTATGAACCGAAGTACCCGGGTTACGTCTTTGAAGGCTGGTATACGGATGATGCCTGCACGCATCCCTACACATTTACAAAGATGTCGGAAGGCGGCATCACGGTCTACGCGAAGTGGCGCCAGATCCAGTACAGGGTCTTCCTGCACCCGAATGCAGGTACGGATCCCACCCTCAGCTGGGGCTCTTCGGCACAAGAGATGAGCTTCCGTGTTTCTTATGGTGAGAAGATCTCCACACCCACCGGACGGCGCGCAGGCTATGAGTTTGTCGGCTGGTACCGTGACGAAGCGTGTACCAGAGTCTTCAGCGGCGACGCGTTCCGCCTGAACGAGACGACGGTGACGGCAGCCTATGATAAGTCTGCCGATTTCACAGACCCGATCGATGAGTGGGGGAACGGTGGATCCTGGAACTCCGACATCACGGGATTCGAGGGCGGAGACCGTTTCTGGATCACGAAGAAGCTCGATCTGTATGCGAAATGGCGTTCCACACTTGCCGGCGCAAAGGGCATCGGCATACGCTATGATTTAAGCGGCGGTACGGGAAGCGCGCGGGATACCAACCTTTACGTCGATCAGGCGGAAGTGACCGCAGCAGCCGCACCGAAGGCTCCGGAAGGAAAGCAGTTCACATATTGGGTCATCCAGCGCTGGGACGAGGGAGAAGGTGCCTATGTCGACACCGATACCACGGTGTTTGCGGGAGAGAACTTCCGGGTGGAAAAGGACTACGCGAGGGTCGAAGAGAATACCGGCAGCACGCCGGAAGCCCCCGATTACAGCTATACGATGCAGCTGCGCGCCGCTTATGAGGACAGCAGGGGCGCTGTCCCGACGCATATCCGCTGGTTCCGCAACGATGGCACGGACGCCTTCCATGAGGACCCGTCCGGCGGCGGGTCGCTTGCGGTCAATGAAGCCGTAAAGATCCAGGGAGCCCTTTCAAGGACCGGTTATGCCTTCCTCGGCTGGGCGCTCATGGAAGAACCCGCGGACGGAGACTCCGCGGCACTTTCGGCAGACCTGGGCGCAGACGATCTCTTCCTTAGGTTCGACGGCGGCGCCTACTACACCGCAGGAGGTACTGCGGTATCGCGGATCGCCGCGGATGAGATCGCGCCTTATGATGCGATGTTCGCGGTCTGGGAGCAGAACAGCTACACCGTAGCCTTTGATAAAAACAGTGATGAGGCCCAGGGCTCGATGGAAGACGAGACCTTCTTCTATCAGGAAGAAAAAGCTCTCAGCACCAATGCGTTTACAAGGGAAAACCACCACTTTACCGGATGGAATACGAAAGCGGACGGAAGCGGAGCTTCCTACAGTGACGGTGAAACGGTCTCGGATCTCACCTTGGAAAACGGCGGCGTGGTCACGCTCTACGCTCAATGGTCCGCGGGAGAGTATGAGTATACGATTAGGCATTATCTCCTGGGAACGGAGATCCGTGTAAAGGAGGACGAGACTGGATCCGCGGTCTTCGGAAGCGCGCTCACAGCGCAGCCGGCTTCCGAGTATCAGTCCCGGGATCTCAGGGTCAACAGCTATGATCCGGCACAGAGCATTACTGTCGGTTCCGATAACAATATCATTACGATCTACTACACGCTGCCGCTTACGATCTCGGCCCGTACGGACAGCAGGATCTATGACGGAACTCCGCTTTACGGGCACTATGAGGTCTCGGGCGCTCTCACGGAAGATGAGGAAGCGATCACGGCCGCGCTGGGAGAGATCCCGGCTGTCACCAATGTGGCAGACGGCCCGCTCACTTATCTTGCGGCAGAGGATGTGTCTGCATTTACGGATGCGGGGATCCCGTCTTACTATGAACTCAGTACAGAACCGGGTACGCTCACGGTGACAAAGAGGAGAGTCCACCTTGCGAGTAAAGACGGTACAAAAGCCTATGACGGCACGGCTCTGACGGCGTCAGACGGTGACAACGGCGGCATCACGATCTCCGGCGACGGATTTGCCGAGGGCGAGGGTGCTTCCTATGAAATCACCGGCAGCAGGATCCTGGCAGGCGCATCGGACAATACATTCACCTATTCCTTAAATGAAGGCACGGCGGCGGACAACTATGAGATCACCGTCTCCTTCGGCACGCTCACGGTCACAGACCGGAGCGAACCTTATGAGATCACGGTCAGAGCAGCGGACAGCTCCGTAAAATATGACGGCGCAGAGCATGCCGTAAACGACCTCGGAAACACGGAGTTCACGATCGGCGGCGCTTTATTTACCGTGGAAGGCCTGAGCGCGGACGGTCGGGGTGTAAATGCCGGAGAGTATCCTGTCCGTGTCACCGGCACCCCGCTGGTAAGGGACAGCTACGGTAATAATGTCACCGGTCAGTTTACCGTTCACACGGAGCCCGGCACGCTTACCATCGGAAAACGCGCGGTTACGCTTACGAGTGCTTCCGGAGAAAAAGAATACGACGGAAGTCCCCTTACCGCGGCAGAAGGCCCCGATCACGGCATCACGGTGTCCGGTGATGGATTCGCCGAAGGCGAGGGCGCTTCGTATGAAGTCACCGGCAGCCGCACCGCGCCGGGCAGTTCGGAGAACACCTTCCGTTACCGGTTCCGTGAAGGGACCCTTCAGCAGAACTATGACATTACGGTCAGTGAGGGCACCCTGAGAGTCCTCGGACGTTCGGAAAAGTATGCGGTCAGAGTTTCGGCAAAGAGTGCCGAGGTGAAGTACGACGGCCTGGTGCATGAGCTGGAAGGCCTTCTTTCCGACACCGTTTCGGCAGGCGGGCATACCTATATGCTCAGCGGTCTCACGGCACATGCCTCCGGGACCGATGCAGGCACGTACGAGGTCAGGATCTCCGGCGCGCCGGTCATCACCGACGACGCGGGCAACGATGTGAGCAGCCAGTTCGACGTGGAAAAGGAAGACGGAAGCCTCGTGATCACGAAGCGGAGCATTTCCTTTGAAAGCGCTTCCGCGGAACGTGAATATAACGGGACTGCACTGACCGCATCCGACGGCGCGCATAAAGGCGTGCTGATCGGCGGCGACGGCTTTGCCGTCGGAGAGGATGCGGACTTCGATGTCACAGGTTCGCAGCTCCTTCCGGGATCCTCCCCCAATACGTTCAGCTGGGTACTTACCGGCGGCGCAAAGGAAGACAACTACGAGATCGAAAAGACCGAAGGCCTGCTCACGGTCGTTGACAGGACCGACCGTTATGAGATCACTCTGGAGCCCGAGACTGACACCGGCGCCGTCCTTTATGACGGTACGCCGCATACGGCCGAAGGTTTTAAGGAAACAACATTTACCATCAATGGGGAAACCTATACTGTGAGCGGTATCAGCGCAAAGGCGGAAGGTACCGACGCGGGAACCTACCCTGTCATTGTGACCGGCACGGCAGTAGTTACAGATGCCCACGGGAATGATGTTACCAGTCAGTTTTCGATCAATACGGCAGAAGGAAGCCTCGTCATCAACAGGAGAAATATCACCCTGACGAGCGCGTCCGGTGAAAAGGAATATGACGGTACCCCGCTTACCGCGGCGGAAGGCGATAACAATGGCGTCACCGTCACTGGCGACGGGTTTGCGGACGGCGAGGGCGCGGTCTTCAGTGTCACCGGCGCAAGGACCGTCGTCGGAAGCTCGCCGAACAGCTTCAGCTATGAACTTTCGGAAGGCACCAAGGCGGCAAACTACGAGATCGTTACGACGGAGGGCACCCTCACTGTCGTAAGCCGCGGCGCGAAGTTTGCGGTCACTGCCAAAGCAGTGAGCGGCACGGCTGTTTATGACGGCGCGGAACAGATGGTCACGGGCATCGAAAGCGATGTCTTTACCGTCAACGGCGGCACTTACCACGTGGAAGGCCTCACCGCCGAAGGCCGCGGCGTGAATGCGGGCGAATATGCGGTCACGGTCAGCGGTACGCCGGTCGTGCTGGACGACATGGGCAATGACGTTTCGGACCAGTTTGCGGTCAGCGTGGAAGAAGGAAGCCTGACGATCACAAGGAGAAAGATCACCCTTACCAGTGCGTCCGGCGAAAAGGAATATGATGGCAGTCCGCTTACTGCGGCGGAGGGCGAAAACAACGGCATCACCGTCACGGGCGACGGATTCGCAGGAAACGAAGGTGCGGATTATACCGTCACCGGCAGCCAGCTCCTTCCGGGCAGCAGCGGCAATACATTCAGTTACCGGCTCCATGAGGGAACACTTGCTTCCAACTACACGGTCGAAGAGGCAGAAGGCCTCCTGACCGTCCATGACCGTGCGGAACGGTATCCGGTCACGGTAAAGGCCATCAGCGGCAGTGAAAAGTACGACGGAAGGACGAAGACCGTAAGCGGTCTCGAAAAAGATACCTTTGAGGCAGAAGGACACAGCTATAAGGTCGAAGGCCTGAGTGCAGAAGCGTCAGCTGCGGACGCCGGGGTCTACACGGTCAGTGTGACCGGTACCCCCATCGTCAGGGACAGCTTCGGAAACGATGTGAGCGGGCAGTTTGCGGTCACGGCGGAGGATGGAAGCCTTGAGATCACCAAACGCTTTGTCACACTCACCTCGGCATCTGCGGAAAAGGTCTATGACGGCAGAGCGCTTACCGCGGCAGACGGAAACAACAGCGGCATCACCATCGGAGGTGATGGTTTTGCCGAGGGTGACGGCGCTTCCTTTGACGTCACCGGTATGCGCGTCATCCCGGGCGAGAGCCCCAATACTTTCAGTTACCGTCTGGATGAGGGGACCGGTGCGAACAACTACGAGATCGAGACGGCAGAAGGCGTTCTGACCGTTATTCCGAGAAGCGGTGAGGACCGCTTTAAGATCACGCTTCAGACAGATGCGCCTGCCGACGCTCTTTATGACGGAACGGAACATACTGTCGACAGCTTCAGCGAAACAGAATTTGAATTCAACGGGCAGCGCTTTACCGTAAGCGGCATCACTCCGTATGCTTCGGGCACCGACGCGGGCACCTATCCCGTTGAGACGACAGGCAGCGCAGTGATTACGGACGAAGCCGGCAATGACGTCACGGATCAGTTTGAAGTAAGCTTCGGCGGCGCGGAGCTGGTCATTCGTCCGCGCAGTGTCGTACTTGCGAGCGCTTCCGCGGAAAAGGATTATGACGGAAGCGCCCTTACGGCGGATGAGATCACCGTCACGGGCGACGGATTTGCGGAAGGCGAGGGCGCAGACTATGCGGTGACCGGTACGAGGACGCTGGTCGGAAGCTCCGATAATACTTTCGGCTATACGCTTCATGACGGCACAAAGACCGAAAATTACATCATCACTGTCGTTCCCGGGACATTGACAGTCCTGAACCGCGGCACGCTTTATGAGATCACGGTAAGGGCGCTCGACAGCACGGCGGTCTATGACGGCACGGAGATCAGCGCCGGCGGGCTCGTTACGGATACGTTCGTCATGGACGGTGTGAGCTATAAGGTAAGCGGTCTAACGGCGAATGGTACAGGTACCCGTGCCGGCAGCTATCCGGTGCATGTTTCCGGTACGGCAGCCGTTACGGATCCGGATGGAAACGACCTGACGAACCAGTTCTCTGTCACGACCGAGGACGGTACCCTTACGGTACAGCCGCGCAGGGTCACGCTCAGCTCCGCGGATGCCTGGAAAGAATATGACGGCACTCCGCTTACGGCGGACGAGGTCACCGTTACGGGCGACGGATTTGCGGAAGGAGACGGCGCATCCTTTACCGTCACCGGCAGCCAGACCCTTACCGGCAGCAGTGAAAACAGCTTCACCTATGAACTTGCGGAAGGGACGAACGCGGGCGATTATATCATCAGCACAGTCCCCGGCACGCTGACAGTACGTGCGCGCGATGAAAAGTACGTGCTCACGGTGAAGGCCGCAGGAGGCACTTTCCTCTATGACGGCACAGAACACGGGGTCAGCGGCTTTGAAAAGACGGAATTTACCGTAAACGGCCAGAACTACAGCATCGGCGGGATCGAAGCCCATGCTTCGCTCACCCATGCAGGCACCCTTCCGGTCGAAGTGTCGGGAAGTCCGGTGGTATATGATGCGGACGGCAACGATGTCTCCGATCAGTTTGAAGTCCTTGTAAAGGCCGGCACCATTGAGGTCACAAGGAGAAATGTGACTCTTGAGAGCGCGTCCGCTTCCAGGATTTACAACGGAAGCCCGCTGACGAGCGAACTGGTCACGGCCACGGGTGACGGCTTTGCGGAAGGCGAAGGCGCGGTCTGGCATGTCACCGGCTCGCAGACCGTTTCCGGTTCGAGCAGCAACAGTTTCAGCTATGAGCTGAATGAAGGCACGCTGGCGGATGACTACAACATTACGATGAGACCCGGCACGCTCAGCGTCACGAGCCGCGAGGCGAAGTATGAGATCAGGCTTGAGGCTTTGAGCGGTTCCGCCATGTACGACGGAAGTGAACACAAAACGGAAGGCCTGAAAGCGGTCTCCTTTGAGATCGAAGGCAATACGTATGAGGTCAGCGGCATTACGGCTTCTGCAGCCGCTGTAAATGCGGGCAGCTATCCGGTAGAGATCAGCGGAACGCCCAGGGTGACGGATGCCGCGGGCAACGATGTTACAGGCGAATTCGTCATTCACCAGGCGGACGGAACGCTGGAGATCACAAAACGCCGGATCGTGCTCCGTTCCGGCAGCGCATCTGCGGAATATAACGGCAATGCGCTTACGAATACGGAGGTGGAAGCAGGCGGCGACGGCTTTGCCGAAGGCGAAGGCGCTTCGTATGAGGTCACCGGCAGCCGGACGCTGGTCGGTATTTCTTCCAACAGCTTCACTTATACGCTGAACAGCGGTACCGATGCCGATAACTATGAGATCCGGACGGAACCCGGCAGCCTGGAGGTTACCGGCAGAGCGGCGGATGCACTTTACGAGATCCTGCTGACAGCGGAAAGCGGAGAGTTCCTCTACGACGGACGGGAGCATACGGTCAGCGGACTGAAGGAGCTCAGCTTTGAGGTCGAAGGAAACCGGTACACGGTCTCCGGAGCCGGGGCATCCGAAACAGCCGTAAAGGCGGGAAGCTATGAGGTCCCGGTCACCGGAGACTTCACCGTGACGGATGCGGACGGCAACGATGTCACCGATCAGTTCAGGATCCGGACAGTATCCGGAACCCTGAAGATCAACAGACGCCAGGTGGAACTTGTCAGCGCGTCGGCAGAGAGCGTATATACCGGCAAAGCCCTTACGGTCTCCGGTGTCACGGCCTTAGGAGACGGCTTCGCGGAAGGCGAAGGCGCTTCTTACACCGTGACCGGCATGCGGATCCTTACGGGCATCTCGGATAATACATTCAGCTATATGCTCAATCCGGGCACGGATGCGGCGAACTATGATATCATTACCAATTACGGCACGCTGACGGTCCTGAACCGGCCGGCAGACGAGCGCTTCGAGATCACGGTCAGGGCCGAGAGCCTGACAGCGCTTTATGACGGAAGCGGGCATACGGCAGACGGACTGAAGGAAACGCCCTTTGTCATCGACGGCGAGACTTATACTGTGGAAGGTCTTGCGGCATCCCGGACAGAGAGTGCCGCGGGTACTTACGATGTCAATGTCACCGGAACGGCGCGCGTACGGGACGCAGAGCAGAACGACGTAACGGATGAGTTTGCCGTACATACGGAAAAGGGACAGCTCCTTATCAGGAAACGCCAGCTCGTCATGACCTCGGCGTCCGCGGAAAAACAGTATAACGGCACACCGCTTACGGCAGCGGACGGTGCTGATCATGGGATCACAGTCTCCGGCGACGGCTTCGCAGCGGGTGAGGGGGCATCCTACCGCGTGAGCGGCAGCCGTACACTGGTCGGCATTTCACCCAACAGCTTCACCTACACCCTGAACGAGGGAACCGAAGCACGCAACTATGAGATCACGGTCAATGAAGGCACGCTGACGGTCCTTCCGCGCGAGATGAAGTACGCGCTGACTGTTACCGCGGCGAGCGCGGAGAAAGTCTATGACGGGGAGCCGCTCAGGGCGGAAGGCCTGATCAGGGACACCTTTGATCTGGACGGCAGCACTTATACTGTCGAAGGCATGACAGCAGAAAGAGAAGAGACTTCGGCAGGCACCTATGAGGTCAACGTCACCGGTACGCCGGTCGTAAGGGACCGGGAGGGCAATGACGTCAGCGCCGAGTTCCTTGTGACGGCTGTGCCCGGTACGCTTACCATCCGGAAGCGCAGCGTGACGCTTACGAGCGCCGATGCTTTCCGCGAGTACGACGGAAAGGAACTGAGAGCGGAGGAAGTCTTTGCGGGCGGCGACGGATTCGCCGAAGGCGAGGGTGCTTCCTACAGCGTCACCGGCAGCAGGGTCGTTCCGGGAGAGAGCGAAAACAGCTTCAGCTATACGCTTTCGCAGGGCACCGATGCCGGCAACTATGACATCGAATGTGTGTACGGAAGACTCGTGGTCGGAGACCGCGGCGAAAAGTTCGCTCTGAGCCTGAAGGGCAATTCGCTGGAGACTCTGTACGACGGCAGCGAAAAGAGCGTTTCCGGATTTGAACAGGAAAGCTTCACCGTCAATGATGAACGCTACACCGTCAGCGGACTTTCAGCCGGTATTACCGCGAAGGATGCGGGAACATATACGGCGGAGGTCAGGGGAAGTGCTGTCGTACAGGACGCTTCCGGCGAAGATGTAACGGACCAGTTCACGGTCGACGTGATACCGGGAAGCCTTTCGATCGCAAAGCGCAGCATCACTCTTCGTTCCGCTTCGGCTTCGAAGGAATATGACGGATCCGCACTCACGGCAGGAGACGTCACTGTCGAAGGAGACGGCTTTGCCGACGGAGAGGGAGCTTCTTACAACGTAACAGGCACGCAGCTCGTCAAGGGTTCGAGCGCGAATGTATTTACCTATACTTTAAACAGCGGCACCGATGCGGCGAACTACCAGATCAGTACGGCCGAAGGCCTGCTCTCTGTTGTGGACAGAAGCGCGCGCTATGAGATCACCGTGGAGGCAAACGGCCTTGAGGCACTGTATGACGGCAGTGTACATACCGCAGAGGGGCTCAAGAAACTTAACTTTGACTTTGACGGCCACAGCTACGAGGTACGCGGCATCACGGCGACCGCTTCGGCATCAGACGCCGGCACTTATCCGGTCAGGATCACCGGCGACCCGGCGGTCTTCGACGGAGAAGGCCACGATGTTTCGGACCAGTTCGTGGTCAGCCTGATCAACAGCAGTCTCGTTATTGAACCGCGAAGCATCGTTTTGCGCTCGGCAAGCGCGGAGCGGGAATATGGCGGAACAGCGCTTTCGGCAGGCGGCGTTGAAGTGGAGGGAGACGGTTTTGCGGACGGAGAAGGCGCAAGCTATGACGTGACCGGCAGTCTGACCATCGTAGGCAGCAGCCGCAACAGTTTCACCTATACGCTCGATCCCGGAACAAAGGCGTTGAACTACCGGATCCGGACCGAAGAGGGTACGCTTACCGTATTGAACCGCAGTGCCCGCTATGCGATCACTGTGGAAGGCACAGACTACGAGACGATGTATGACGGCGGTACCCATACGGTCAGCGGACTGAAGTCACAGCGCTTCACGGTGGGCGGCGGTGTCTATACCGTCTCCGGACTGGAAGCGGAGGCGACAGGAAGGGATGCGGGCACCTATTCGGTGACCGTGACCGGCACACCTGTCATAAGGGATGCCGCAGGCAATGATGTAAGCGCGCAGTTCCTGGTCAATACCAGAAACGGGGAACTGAAGATCACGAAGAGAAGCGTTACGATACGTTCCGCCAGCGGTGAGAAACTCTATGACGGTATTCCGCTCACTGTTTCCGGCACAGAGATCAGCGGCGACGGATTCGCGACGGGAGAAGGCGTTTCCTGCCGCATGACCGGCAGCCGTACGGTGACCGGTATCGGCGAGAATACCTTCGAATTTACTTTCAATGAAGGAACGAACCCGGAGAACTACATTGTCAGCAAAGTCTGCGGAAGCCTGACGGTCCTGAACCGTCCGGAAGACGCGCTACTCGAAGTCGACGTAGCTGCACCCGGAGGAGAGTTCCTCTATGACGGAACACCGCATGAGGTCTCCGGCCTTGAAGGCGGCATGACGCTCTACGGAGCCAAGCGCGGTGCGGATAGTCCGGCGGGAGACAGCACGGTGCGTGTCGAGCTGAACGGCGAGACCTATACCATCAGCGGTCTCAGCGCATCACGCGCCGAGACTGACGCAGGCACTTATACGGTCAGTGTGACCGGTACACCTGTCGTGAAGGACTCTGCGGGCAATGATGTGAGCGCCCAGTTCCTGGTCCGGGCGCACAGCGCACAGCTCACCATCAAGCCGAGGACCGTCATTCTGACATCCGGCTCCGCAAGTCACGCCTATAACGGCCGTGCGCTGACCAGCGATTCTGTCACGGTCTCCGGCGACGGTTTTGCCGAAGGTGAAGGTGCTTCGTATGAGGTCACCGGCAGCCGGATGATCGTCGGCGAGAGCGAGAATGCCTTCACTTACGAACTGAACAGCGGCACAAAGGCGGCAAACTACGAGATCCGGACCGTATACGGCAAGCTGTCCGTCACGAACCGTGACGCGCGTTACCGCCTGACAGTGACCGCTGCAAGCCTTGAATCGGTCTATGACGGAACGGAAAAGGAAGTCAGCGGACTGATCGCGGACAGCTTCACACTGGAGGGCGTACGTTACCATGTCGGAGGCCTGCGTACTTCTGCAGCCGCAACGGATGCCGGCATTTACGAAGTGCCTGTGACCGGAACGGCAGTCGTTACGGATGAAGAAGGGAATGACGTTTCCGACCAGTTCATGGTGGAGACCGTGAACGGCAGCCTGAAGATCGATCCGCGCGCTGTAACGCTGAAGTCGTCCGACCTCAGCCGTCCGTATACGGGATCGGCAGTCAGCGGAGGCGAGGTTACGGTCACAGAAGGAAGCTTCGCGGAAGGCGAGGGCTTTGCCGCGGAACTTACCGGCAGCCGCATCCTTGTGGGCGTCAGCCCCAACAGCTTTACTTACGCACTTCTCGCGGGTACGAAGGCTTCGAACTACGAGATCCGGACTGAGGAAGGCCTGATCACGGTGACAAACCGCGACGCACGTTATGAGGTCACGCTTCGGGCACTCGGGGACAACGTTCTTTATGACGGTGAGGAGCATAAGGTCAGCGGATTCCGGGAGACGGCGTTTACGGTAGAAGGCAATGCCTATACTGTGGAAGGTCTTGAAGCGGAAGCGCACGGCACCGAAGCAGGCACCTATCCGGTCAGGATCAGCGGCGCGGCCGTTGTCCTTGACGCAGCCGGAAATGACGTTACGGAGCAGTTTGCAGTGAGCGTTGAAGGCAATACCCTCACGATCCGGGCATTGTACCGTCTCACGATAAACTATGTCGATCAGAAGGGAGAAAAGATCGCAGGATCCTTTGTAGGAAACTACGAAGCAGGCGCGGCATTCGGACCGGTCGTATCTCCGCAGATCAGGGGATACAGGACCGAGACGGCTTCTGTCAGAAGCGGTGCGGAAGGCATGCCTGCAAAAGATGTGGAGATAGATGTCGTCTATGAGGCGGAACGCCGGAAGGGCGGATCGGAAACCACAGATACAAAACGTCCGGAACCGGATGATCATCCGGACGGGCTCACAGAGGAACCCGGCGGAGAAGCGGCAGAACCTTCAGAAGCTGCCGGTGAACCTGTCAGCGGACCGTCCGTGGGAGCTGACATCACCGTTCCTTCAGACGGAGCTCCCGGCACCGGAGCGGGCACCAGCAGCCAGACGGCAGTACCCGGAACGGTCGTTCCGGACAGCGGAGAGGAGGAAAGCACGCTCGTTGTATCCGATGAAGAGCCGGATCCGGCTTATTTGCAGGGCGCGATCCTTGCATTCGCGGAAGATGAAGAACCGGTCCTGAAACGGATCGAAGAAACCGAGGTACCGCTTGCGGAGCTTCCGCGTTCCTATGGCTACTGGGCATTGATCAACCTTCTTGCCGCGATCTCGACCGTATTTGCTGCACTCCTTCTGCTTGCAGGCATCTTCCGCCGCAGGGATGAAGATGATGAGGAAGAAAATAGCAGCAGGACGGTACCTGAAGACAGCACCGGAAAGGAGAGCAAAGCTGCGGGAGAGACTGATGATCAGAAAACGGACGAAGAACGGAAGGAAGAACAGCAAAAGCGCCTGTTCCGGGCCTTCAGTCCGATTCCGGCGATCGCATCCGTCATCATTTTCATCCGCACCGAGGATCTCAGCAACAGCATGCGCCTCGTCGACGGCTGGACAATACTCATGATCTTCTTCCTGGCAGTACAGCTGATCCTTGCGATCCTCTGCCGAAAGAAGCGCGGAGATGAGGACGGAGAAGAGGAAGAGGCGCGGAGCTTCTGATCTCTGAAAAAACAGAATTCAAAATTATAAGATAACGGAGGGCAGCGGTCGATTCCACTGCCCTCCGTTTATCTTTTGATCGGGTTTACAGATTCAGGTTGACATAACACGATGCGTTCCGAAGATAATATACTTATCTCAGACAGCCAGGCGGTTTATGGCGGCAGTCACTTGAGGTTCAGCAATGCTGCCGCATTATCGTACAGGATCTTTCTTTTTTCGTCGTCTGTGAGGAGAACGTTTGCAAGATAATATCGGACCACACCTGCCGTTTTCCCCGGCATCACGCGGGAAACGGGATAGTCACTGCCGAAAAGGACCCGGTCGAACCCTACGGAGGTTCTGATTTTTTTGATCACGTCTTCTTCGCTCATCATTCCCCATACCGCAGCTGTGTCGGCCCAGATGTTTTCATGCTTTCGCATTGTATCCAGCGCGTCTTCGAACCAATAACCGCGATGTTTCCTGCCGTAGGCCCCGAAATGTGCGAGGATGATCGGAACATCGGGATAACGTGATGCGGCACCGGCCCACAGAGAGGGCTTTGAATCCGGGTTCATCAACGGATCTTCAAATACGCCCGGCGCACACCCGCTGTGCGTCAGTATTGTCCAGTGCTGTCTGCGGCACCAGCTCATAAGCAGATCCATGTTTTCATTGGTTTCCGGGTTAAAAAACTGGGAGAAGGGAAGAAGCTTAATGCCCCGGAACGGACGCTGTGAAAGCCATGTTAGTGTTTTCTCCACATATGCCGGATCCCGGCAGAGATCTACGGAGCCGAAACCGGTCAGCTGTCCGGGATAATCATCGATCCAGTCCGCAATATCCTGATTGGTCACATGACCCGGTGAATAAAGACTGTCGCCGATCTGCTGCAGCACTTCGTCAAAATTCATGTAATCAGCGACGTCGGAACGGGTATAGTTTGCATAGATCATGTCCCGGATCTCTTCCCTCTCCAGATCGACGGGATCCGTGTCAGTCGCAAGGATCACAGCATGGCGGATACCGGCATACAGTAATTCGGTCAGCAAGGTTCCGTCAGGTTCTTTCGGATGCACATGGACGTCAATGACAGGGAATTCCTCTTCATTGGCGTAAGAGAAAGCCTCTGTGCTTTCGGGGCGGAATCTTGCACCATACCCCCGCGTGATCTCCACGTCATCCGGAGGCAAAGGACGCTGCAGGAGACGAAGCGCCAGCGTGATCCTATAGGCAGTCCGGATTTCAATGTCTGATTCGGGGTCTTTCAGATACGAATTCAGCAATCTCACCGCGTGTCCCCTGACGTCAGGGTGTGTCGAACGGGAAAGTGCCCTTCCGGAACGCCATCTGGCTTCTTCCGGGTCAGATATTACCCGCTGTACCAGTTCTTCTGCTGTATCAGGATCATGAAATCCTGTAAAGGGTGACTGCATGGTCGCCTCCATATGTGATCTGTTTCTGTCAGTATTCAGTGTTAAAAGAATGGCTCGGCCAAGCCTTGATCAGAAATGAAAAAGACACCTGATATCCAGCATGTAACAGGTGTCTTTCGTTTCGTGGAGTTAACGAGACTTGAACTCGCGACCTCCTGCATGCCATGCAGGCGCGCTCCCAACTGCGCCATAACCCCATTCACAATTACAAAAAGTACCTTACACTATTTTCAGAAGAATTTCAAGAGATTTTTTAGAGAGGTGCCAAAAGCGTTTATTTTTGATATACTGTCCAAAGAGGACAACTCTGACTACCTGATGAATGAGGAGGCTGATCATGGCAGACCTTTTGGAGGAGCTGAAAAAAGAAAGCAGACCTTATATTCCCTGGGATAAGATGAACCGGTTTCTGATCGATGCTTTCAAGGGCTACGGCGTGCCGGCAGAGGATGCCGCGATCTGTGCGGATGTTCTGCTCGAGTCGGACCGCCGCGGTATCGAGAGCCACGGCTGCAACCGCTTCAAGCCTATATATATCGACCGCATCGTGAAGGGCACTTTGCTTCCGGTCACTGAGCTCGAGATCCTGAAGGAGACCCCGACCACACTTGTCATGGATGCGCATGACGGGATGGGCATGGTGGCAAGCTATCATATGATGGAGCGCCTGATAGAGAAAGCGAAAGCGAATGGCATGGCGGGCGGCGCGATCCGCAATTCGACCCATTACGGGATCGCCGGATACTGGGCCACCATGGCCAGCAAGGAAGGTCTGATCGGCCTGACCGGTACCAATGCGCGGCCCTCGATCGCCCCGACCTTCGGTGTGGAAAATATGATGGGGACCAATCCCCTGACCTTTGCGCTGCCGACCGACGAGGATTTTCCATTCTGTATCGACTGTGCCACTTCTATCGTACAGCGCGGCAAGATCGAGTACTATGCCCGGGAGGGCAAGGAAACACCGGCAGGAATGGTCGTGACCGAAGAGGGTGGGACCCTCACGGACAGCCAGGCGATCCTGAAGGCACTTGTCGACGGGACTGCGGCACTTGCGCCGCTCGGCGGCATCGGCGATGAAATGGCAGGTTATAAGGGTTACGGATATGCGGCAGTAGTTGAGATCCTGTCTGCAGCTCTTGCGGGCGGTCAGTTCATGAAAGCCCTGACCGGCGTCAGTCCGGACGGAAAACCGCAGATGTATCATTTGGGACACTTCTTCTTTGTGATCGATCCTGATGCCTTCATGGGGCGGGACACTTTCCGCAAAGTCGCCGGCGACATCTGCCGCGAGCTTCGCGCTTCAAAGAAAGCGCCGGGCCAGCCGCGTATCTATACTGCAGGCGAACGCGCAAACCTGATCTGGGAGTATCGCAGGAATAAGGGCGTTCCGGTGAGCCCGGCTGTACAGAAAGAGATATTGGAGATCCGTGACAGGCTGGGACTTCCCTACCGCTTTGAGGAACTCGGAGAGTAAGCGGTGTGATGAAGGGGGAGATCATACAATGTCAGGGTCAGTAAAAAGACGTACGGTCACTTTCCTGACGGCAGTTATCATCATTATACTGTCACTCCTGACGCCGGCCTATGCAGGTGCGGGCAGTTATGTCCATGACCCTATGGACAACCCGAAGGCTGCACAGGACATCGTGGAAAATCCGGATGCGGTCTATGGATATTCGCCCAGTCCGGATTCTGTCAGGCTAAGGGACTATGTGGATCTTGACTGGACAGATGAAGCAGCAGTTGATCAGATGAGAGTGCAGCGGGAAGCGTATCATGCAAGCATACAGGAACTGTACGATCTGATCGCTTCCATGAGGGCAGCCGGAGATACAACGGAAGAGATCGCCCGCGCAGTCAGCACGAAACGCAATGAGATCCGTCTCGAAGCGTATAAAGATGATCCGGAAGGCCTGGAGAAGGTAAAGCAGAGCAACCTGGATACCTATGGCAACGAGAACGGAGGCACACCGGAGTTTTTCTATGAGAAATACGGTTCATGGGAGACCGTACTCGAAAAGAGCCTTTCTGCCAACGCCGGGGCAGACGCCTGCCTTGGCCTTTATGATAAGTATTATGATACGTATATCCTGCCGGCATCCGGTCCCGTCGGGCCCGTGGAGGATCCCGCCTCGGAGACCTATACGGTGCAGAGCGGTGACAGCCTGTGGAAGATCGCGGTGATGGTGTACGGAGACGGTGCTTTATGGCGTTCCATCTATGAGCTTAACGAAGATACCATAAAGGACGCGGACCTGATCTATCCCGGACAGGAGTTGAAGATAAGGTAAATCAGATACAGTAAGGAGCAGTAATCAATGGATCGTCATTATGATTATCTCGTCGTTGGCGCGGGACTTTACGGCGGCGTCTTTGCGCAGCAGGCAAAAGCAGCGGGCCGGTCCGTCCTGGTGATCGACCGCCGGGATCATATTGCGGGCAATGTTTATACCGAAGATGTGGAGGGGATCCATGTCCATCGGTACGGAGCCCATATATTTCATACCAACGACCGCAGAGTCTGGGATTATGTCAACCAATTTGCGGAGTTCAACCGTTTTACGAATTCTCCTGTAGCGAACTATCATGGAGAGCTCTATTCCCTGCCCTTTAATATGTATACCTTCAACCGCATGTGGGGTGTGGTAACACCGGAGGAGGCTGCCGCAAAGATCGAAGAGCAGCGCAGGGAAGCCGGTATTACCGAGCCGCGGAATCTTGAGGAACAGGCGATCAGTCTGGTCGGTACGGATATTTATGAAAAGCTGATAAAGGGTTATACGGAGAAGCAGTGGGGGAGACCCTGCACAGAGCTGCCGGCGTTCATCATCAAACGTCTGCCGGTACGGCTGACCTTCGATAATAATTACTTCAATGCTCTGTTCCAGGGCATCCCGGTCGGCGGATATACACGTCTGGTGGAACGGATGCTGGATGGCATTGAAGTAAAGCTCGGGGTGGACTATCTGAATGCGCGCCGTGACTGGGACGGCGCGGCGG
The DNA here is from genome assembly GCA_017446045.1 of Lachnospiraceae bacterium. Classification (GTDB taxonomy): domain Bacteria; phylum Bacillota; class Clostridia; order Lachnospirales; family Lachnospiraceae; genus Avilachnospira. The sequence goes on from JAFSRP010000061.1 coordinate 144,416, forward strand.
ACCGTGTGGTCTACACAGGTCCGATCGATGCATACTTCGGCTACCGGCTCGGCTGTCTCGAGTACCGTTCGGTACGCTTTGAGACAGAGCTTCTTGACATGCCCAATTTCCAGGGCAATGCCGCGGTCAACTATACGGACCGTGAGACACCCTGGACCCGTATCATCGAGCATAAGTGGTTCGAGTTCGGAAAGGATGAGACAGGCCGGGATCTTCCGAAAACCGTCATCAGCCGTGAGTACAGCTCTGAATGGAAGCCGGGCGACGAGCCTTACTATCCTGTCAATGATGAGAAAAACGGTGCGTTGTACACGCAATATCGCGCGCTCGCGGATGAGGAGAAACATGTCATATTCGGCGGACGCCTTGGTTCCTATAAATACTATGATATGGATCAGGTGATCGCCGCGGCACTGGATATGAGTGAAAAGGAACTGGCATGAGTATAAATGTGACCCGTTCTTCCATGCCGGATTTCGACGAGTACTGTCGTGAGATCCGGGGACTTTGGGACAGCCACTGGCTTACCAACATGGGTGAAAAGCATATCGAGTTTGAAGCTGAACTCCGGAAATATCTCGGGGTCGATTTCCTGAACCTGTTTACCAACGGGCATCTTGCGCTGGAAGAAGTGATCGCCTCTTTCGGATTTCCGAAAGGCGGCGAGGTCATCACCACACCGTTTACCTTTGTATCGACGACACATGCGATCGTGCGGAACGGCCTCACGCCCGTATTCTGTGATATAGATCCCTGTGATTTTACGATCGACGATACGAAGATCGAAGCCCTGATTACGGACCGGACCGTAGCGATCCTGCCGGTCCATGTCTACGGCAATCTTTGCCACATAGAGGAGATCGCCGGGATCGCAGCCCGCCATCCCGGCAATGCCGCAGCATTCTCAAAAGCAGCCGGTGTTCCGAAGGAGGTTTATGACGGGGATATCCGGGTGATCTATGACGCGGCGCATACCTTCGGAGTGCGGCGCAGGGAGATGTCTGCCGAGGAGGAGACGCTCTGGCGTTCTGCCTGTGACTACGGGGATGCGGCGATCCTGAGCTTCCATGCGACCAAGGTATTCAACACCATTGAAGGCGGCGCGGCTGTGAGTCATGACAGCCGCCGCCGGGAAGTCCTGGACGATCTCAAGAACTTCGGCATACGCGATCCGGAGACCTGTGCCTGGATCGGGGGCAATGCCAAGATGTCCGAGTTCCAGGCGGCCATGGGCATCTGCAATCTCCGGCATATCGATGCAGAGATCGCAAAGCGTAAGGCAGTCTATGAGCATTACGCGGAAAGGCTGAAGGAAGCGGATGCGGCAGGAATGCTGCACTTATGGAGACCGCAGACGGATGTTATGCCAAACTACGCGTATCTTCCTGTTATATTCGAAAATAATACAGGAAGTGGGATGGACATAACCGCAGCAGAAAGTGACAATAAAGGCAGGGTTCGTGACCGTGTGTGGGAAGCGCTGAAGGCAGAAGGCATTACGGCACGCAAGTATTTCTGGCCGCTGACCTCGGACCTGCAGTGTTATGCATACCTGCGTAAAGACGCGGACGGCGGCAGCGATACGCCGACGGCGCGGGATATCGCAGGCAGAGTCCTGACGCTTCCCGTCTATGCGGATCTGTCCCCGGAGGATGTGGACCGGATCTGCGGTATCATTCTGGATACGCTGCAGGGACACTTTTGATCAGTACATCATGCCGGCATGAGGCTGGCTATTATATCAGCAGCATATAAGGAGGAACAAAATGAGACAGATCACACTTGGCAGTACCGGCATTACCGTACCGCAGAACGCGTTCGGCGCGCTGCCGATCCAGAGAGTCAGCAAGGAGGCGGCAGTTGCGCTCCTTCGCAGGGCATACGAAGGCGGAATGCGTTTCTTTGATACTGCACGCGCCTATTCGGACAGTGAGGAAAAGGTCGGCGAAGCCTTTGAAGGCATGCGCGACAAGGTCTTCATTTCTTCCAAGACCATGGCGAGGACTCCGGAAAAGTTCTGGAGCGACCTGGAGGAGAGCCTGCGTCTTCTGAAGACCGATCATCTGGACATTCATCAGTTCCATTGTGTGGATCAGTGCTATAAGCCGGGAGACGGTACCGGGATGTATGAGGCTATGCTGGAAGCGAAAGCACAGGGCAAGGTGCGTCATATCGGCATTACCGCACACAAGATCGGCGTGGCGGAGGAGATCGTGGCGTCCGGTCTGTATGAGACACTGCAGTTCCCCTTCAGCTACCTTTCCGGCGATCGTGAAGTGGCGCTGGTAAAGGCTTGTAAGGATGCAAATATGGGCTTCATCTGCATGAAGGCCATTGCGGGCGGCCTGATCACCAATGCTAAGGCAGCAGCTGCCTATATCTATCAGTTTGACAACGCACTTCCGATCTGGGGCATCCAGAAGGAGGAAGAGCTGGATGAATGGCTTGCCCTCTTTGATGAGACACCTGCTATGGATGCGGAGATCGAGGCATTCATTGCGAAGGAAAGAGAAGAGCTTTCCGGTGAGTTCTGCCGGGGCTGCGGATACTGCAAGCCCTGTACTGTTGATATCTCCATCAATGACTGCGCACGCTGGTCCCTGATGGTCCGCCGCGCGCCATCGGATGTATGGCTCAATGAGGCTAACCAGGCAAAGATGCGGAAGATCGAAGACTGTATAGACTGCGGTATCTGCATGACCCGCTGTCCGTATGAGCTGCCGATCCCGACTCTGCTTCGGAAAAACTATGAGGATTTCCAGAACATCATTTCGGGAAAGACTAAACTTTGGAACTATAACTAAGGTAAATGCAGGCAGACACAAGCCGAAATAAGATCATCAGACTGATCCGGGACCTCGCGGGGGCGATCCTCGCGGGGCTCCTTTTGGTGCTGTTTGTTAACCGGGGCGTGCTGATGCATGCCAATGACGGGATCGGCAGGAGCCTGTGGATAGCTGACTCCGGCAATTCTACGACAGTCGTCAGTCACGACGGGTCTGTCCATCTGAGTCTGGATGCGTTCGAGACCGGCACATACACCGGACGACTGTCATTCGAACTCGAAAACTTCACAGAAAAACCTCTGAGCCTGGGCATCCGTGTAAGTTCCCTTCGCAATGCGAGCCATCTTACAGAGTATGAGTATACAGATTTTCAGCCGTTGTATCTGGGAAATGAAGTCCTTACGGTAGACCGGGAACATGTAGTGGCGGTTGATATTTATCCCGTGCAGGAGGAAGAAGCAGCGGAAGAAGGGAAAGAGACTGCCGGGATGGATGATAAAGGCTCTCCGGACAGGGGAGTTGTTTCTGATCCTGTCTTCCGGATCGGGGAGATCCGCATCGACAATCGTTTCCAATGGGATCCGTATGTGCTTCTTTTCGGCTTTCTGAGCGCATTTGCTCTGCTTTTGCTGATCGATCACCGTGCTTATTTTCAAAAGCGTCCGGCGGCAGCTTTCTGTCTGATCGCGCTGACGATGGGCTTTTCCATGGTGACAGGACTTCCGCGCAACAAGATCGGTTATGATGAAGAAACACACCTGCAGGCAGTCATGGATCTCGCAAGTTTTCCATCCGGGGAACTGCATGTGTCGGATGCCCTGCTGAATCAGCTGCTGATCACGGAATACAACCATCCGGACGCGCAGCCGGGCAATTATCCGGAAATGGCCGAATGGGACGCCCGGCTTGGAGCATTGGCGGATTACCGGCTGGGAGAGCATACCCCGGATTTTTATACCCTGCCCAACCGCGTTCCGGCTTATCTCCCGATGGCGGCTGCCATGAAGCTGGGCAAGGGACTCCATCTGTCATGGCCGGAACTGCTGACGGTCACACGGGCGGCAAATCTGCTGATGTACACGGCAGTCATGACGCTGGCGGTCTGGCTGGCTCCGGCGGGGCAGTGGCTGATGATGCTGATCGGCCTTTTTCCTGTCAGTCTCTTTCTTGCCTGTACGGTGAGCTATGATCCGTTCGTCACAGCATTTCTGTTCCTGGGCTATGCCTGCCTGATGCGCGGAAGACGCTGGAGCGCAGCCGCGCTTGCCTGTTTCTTCCTGGGATGCCTTCCCAAGGCTGTATATGCCCCCGTGGCGCTGCTGCCGCTGATCTGGCTGAATCAAAAGCATGTTACGGCTCCGTCCGCTGCCGCACGGGACGGCAAAGCTGCAGGTCAGGGCCCTGATAAGGGCGCACTCGCGGACTTTCTTCATCCGGGTACGGCCGACTGGCTCCTCCTGTTTGGCTGCGGCCTTTGCTTTGTCCTGCTGGCAGGGACCTTTATCTTGCCGACGCTCGTTTCTCCGGCAGAAGCGGGAGATGTCAGGGGCGGCGCGACCTCGGAAGTATCCCAGGTCGGCTTTATCCTGGGAAATCCTCTGCGCTATGCAGCCATTCTGCTCAGGCAGATCATCCTGTGGGTCCCGCAATGCTGGTTCGGTGCCGACTGTACGACGCACATGGGACATATCGTCAACGGATATACAAGGTTCAAGGGGTATTATCCTGTTTATCTGTTCCTGCTTGCGGGAACCGTGATCGCAAGCTGGCGCGGCGGACGCAGGATCCTTGTAAAAAATACAGGACCGGCAGCCCGCAAAGATGAGATCACGATCAATGTGGATGCACTGCACCTCCCTGCCAGGATATGGACTTTCATGATGGTGGGAGCGGCATCCGTCCTGATCTGGACTTCTATGTATGTTGCGTTTACCGAGCCGGGAGCATCGGAGATCGCGGGCGTGCAGGGGCGGTATTTCCTGCCGCTGATGTTCCCTCTGTATATGGTCCTCAGCGGACCCGTGCCCAGCCGGGATGCTTCACTTGAAACAAGACCGCGGTTGTGGTATTATCTACTGGAATTGGCGGGACTTATAGTCCTGTCCCTGACCGTCTGGACGACGGTCATCAGCCGTTTCTGCCTGTGACGCGGGCAGCTGCCGGCTCTGACAATATATCGATATCGATCAGGAGTTTGACGAATGGGTCAGATCAAAGTGACAAAGTGTGAAAAGAACGGCCGCGTGATTGAGGGGCTGTATATTATAGAGCCCACCGTGCATACCGATGCCCGGGGGTATTTTGTGGAAACTTATAATAAACGGGATTTTGAGGAAGCCGGACTCACCATGGAGTTCGTCCAGGACAATCAGTCCTGTTCCGTTCGCGGTGTTCTGCGCGGGCTGCATTACCAGAAGCAGTTCCCGCAGGGCAAGCTGGTCCGGGCACTGAAGGGACGCGTGTTTGACGTAGCGGTCGATCTCCGCACGCACTCCGAGACCTACGGCATGTGGTTTGGCGTAGAGCTGACCGAGGACAACAAAAAGCAGTTTTACATCTCCGAAGGCTTCGCTCACGGATTCCTGGTCCTGAGCGATATTGCCGAATTCGCATACAAATGTACGGATTTCTACCATCCCGGTGACGAAGGCGGTCTCATATGGAACGATCCCGAGATCGGAGTGGAGTGGCCGGTTGAAGAAGGTATGGAGCTGCTTCTTTCAGAAAAGGATACGAAATGGGACGGCCTTTCCGGGACGTTTAAATTTCAGTAACTGTTTCTATGCATCTTTTAAGACAGTTTGTACATGAACTGAAAGATAAGCGGAAAATGATCGCAGACCTGGCGGGGTCCGATTTCAGGAAACGTTTCGCCGGGTCTTATTTTGGTGTGGTTTGGATGTTCGTCAATCCGGTCGTGACCGTGCTGATCTTTTTCTTTATTTTCCAGCTTGGAATGAAATCGGTCCCCCCGGTCCCGGATACCCCTTATGTGATCTGGCTTATCCCGGGACTTGTACCCTGGTTTTTCTTCAATGAGTCGGTCTCCGGCATCACAAACTCCCTGCATGAGTACCATTACCTTGTGAAAAAAGTAGTATTTCCGGTGGAACTGCTGCCGGTCATCAAGGTCTGCTCCTGTGCCCTGGTGCATGCCTGCTTCCTGGTCATCATGTTTGTGGTCTTTCTGATCGGCGGAAACATGCCGCTCGTCACATGGATCCAGGTCCTGTATTACAGCCTGGCGACATTGATCCTGGCGCTCGGGATCGGCTTCCTGACTTCTTCGGTCAATGTCTTTTTCAAAGACATGACGCAGATCGTAGCGATCTGCCTGCAGTTTGGCATGTGGCTTGCGCCTATCATGTACTGGGATGGCATGTTTACCGCGGAACGTCCCTGGATGGCGCCGCTTTTCAAGATCAACCCGGTCTACTATATCGTGACCGGCTACAGGGATTCCATGCTCACCGGCAACTGGTTCTGGGAGCGTCCCCTGAATACCCTCTATTTTTGGGCGGTGACCGCAGCGATCTTCTATATCGGACTGAAGATCTTTACAAAACTGCGTCCGCATTTTTCAGATGTACTGTAAGGAGAAAACATGATCCGTGCGATCTTAGTTGTATTTTTCTTTTTTTGCTTTTTTTTCTTTGGCATTCCGGTCGTTGCCGTATTATTCATTATCCGGCATTTTAACAAACAGGCGGAGCTGAATGCGACCCTGAAGATCATTCAGGCTTTTCTCCGCTTTGAGCTTTGGGTCTCCGGCACAAAGGTGCATGTAGACGGGCTGGACAACATCCCGGACGACGAGCCCTGCCTCTTTGTCGGCAACCATCAGTCCCTCTATGATGTTCTCTGCACCTATGTCTGGATGAAGCGGCCCACAGGCTTTATTGCCAAAAAATCGATTGCGAAAGTTCCGGTCATGGGGTGGTGGATGATCCTGATGAACTGCCTGTTCCTTGACAGGGACAATGTCAAGCAGGGCCTGCAGACCATACTGACGGCGATCGAGTACGTAAAGGAGGGAAGCTCCATATTCATCTATCCGGAGGGCACCCGCAACAAGGGAGAAGATAAGACGGAACTGGGAGACTTCAAGGAAGGAAGCCTCAAGATCGCCCAGAGGACGAACTGCCCGGTCGTCCCGACAGCCATCAGCGGGACGGCGGATATTTTTGAAAACCACAAGCCTTTTGTGCGGCCGGCTGAAGTAACTGTTCATTTTCTGCCGCCGTTTTACATTAAAGACCTCGAAGGGGATGACCGCAAGAAGCCGGCAGCCTATACACGAAAACTCATCATGCAGGAGCTTCGCGGAGAAAAGTCGTCAGAAATCCGTTGATGAAAATTTCGTGAAACTTCAAGAATTTTCAATATATTCCCCGGGTTTTACGATATAATGAACATAAGTTGAAATGACGTCGCGGGAGGTTTTCCCGCCGACACATTTCCGGTCCCCATACGATATCCCGTGAAAGGAGAATGCACATGCCGGACATCAACATCCTTGTCGTAGATGATGAAAATGAAATTGCCGATCTGGTAGAGATCTACCTGGTTTCTGACGGTTATACTGTACACAAGGCGTCCAATGCTGAGGAAGGCCTGCGGATCATCGAGGAAGAGGAGATCCATCTGGTGCTCCTTGACATCATGATGCCTGGGATGGACGGCATCCAGATGTGCAAGAAGATCCGTGAGACATCCAATGTCCCGATCATCATGCTGTCCGCGAAGGGAGCGGACCTTGATAAGATCATGGGATTAGGCGTCGGTGCCGATGACTATGTCACGAAGCCGTTCAATCCGCTTGAGCTGACCGCCAGGGTGAAGTCACAGCTTCGCCGTTACACCCAGCTGAATCCCAACAACCAGGCGGCGGCAGCTGAGAACAGTGAGATCCATATTCGCGGACTCACGATCAACAGGGACAACCATAAGGTGACCATCGACGGCGAAGAGATCAAGCTGACGCCGATCGAGTTCGATATCCTCTATCTTCTGAGCTCCAACCCGGGCAAGGTCTTTTCCACGGATGAGATCTTCGAGAAGGTCTGGAACGAGAAGGTCTATGAGGCCAACAATACCGTAATGGTGCACATCCGCCGCCTGCGCGGCAAGATGAAGGAGGACCAGCGTCAGGACAAGATCATTTCCACTGTCTGGGGCGTGGGTTACAAGATCGAGAAATAAGTGTAACCGTATCGGAACAAGTCCAGGATGAAAAACGATATTGCCAAACGATACCGGACGCGTTTTATCATCAATTTAATCATTGCCGCATTTATCACGTGCGTTATTGAAAGCCTGCTTATATTTAATATCGGCAGGCTTATCTTGGCGTTCGGAGAGAATTCGGATGCGGGGAGCATTTCAAACATTACCATGCTCCTTTTTGTGTTCAGCGCGGTGCTGATCTTCGGTATCGTCTTTTATCTGCTGCAGCTGCGTTCCATCAACTATATCGCCGACCTGAGCCGGGCGATGGAAGACATTGCGGACGGAAAGCTGGACACGAAGGTACGGGTGGAGGGTGACGATGAGTTTTCTCAGATGGCTGAGAATCTCAATAATCTCGGCGCGGACCTCGAGAAGCTCCTGGAGGTGGAGCGGGAGGCAGAGAAATCGAAGACGGACCTGATCACCAATATTGCCCATGATCTCCGTACTCCGCTGACCTCCATCATCGGTTACCTGGATCTGCTTTCAGGCAAGAACAGTGCTTACCTGAGCGATGATCAGCGTCAGAAGTACCTTCGGATCGCATTCAATAAGTCCCGCCGTCTGGAACAGCTGATCAATGATCTTTTTGACTTTACGAAGCTGAGTTATGGCAAGATCACCATGAAGGTCAGCTATGTCGATATCGTGAAGCTTCTTGAGCAGCTGCTGGAAGAGGCTTATCCCAGTTTCCGAGAAAAAGGCCTCAGCTACGAGCTGAAGACCAATGTGCCTTCTCTTGAGATCACAGCGGACGGCGGACTGATCGCGCGTCTTTTTGATAATCTCATCGGCAACGCGATCAAATACGGAGCCGAAGGGAAGAAGGTCATCGTCCGGGTCAATGCCGAGATCCCCAATGATGTGGTGGAAGTCAAGGTAATCAATTATGGCTTCGTCATAGATGAAAAGGACCTTCCCCTGATCTTTGACAAGTTTTATCGTGCGGACCGCGCCAGATCCACCCAGACCGGCGGCACCGGACTGGGACTGGCGATCGCGCGGGATATCGTCAATATGCACGGCGGCACCATTACAGCCGCCTCGGATCTGAACGGTACTGTCTTTACTGTTCGTCTGAAGATCCATTTCGACAAAAACAGGGAACATATCAAACGTGCATGAAAAAAGGTTTTCTTTGTAAATGTATCCTCTCTGTGCTTTTGCCGGCTGTCCTTATGACAGCCTTTTCGCTTTGCGCCAAGGCAGAACCGCAGGAGGGATTCGTGCAGGAAGGAGACCTTTCCCCCGATTTGGCGACAGACAGCGGGCAGACGGGCGCTGCTGTGCCCGGCCCTTCTCCCGGAGGCGCGGGCCCGTCTCCGCAAGTCGGCGGTACTGTGGGGACGGATGACACCTCTGTCAGCTTTATGATAGACACGGGCGCAGGACCGGGGCCGGCGGAAGAGGAAGCCGTTGGCGGTGTGAGCCTTTCTTTCAGTTACGGTTTCCGCAATATCGTCAAATCTACACGCAGACTTCCCTTCGAAGTGGAGCTGAGGAACCATGAGGACAGCGATCTCTCCGGCAGACTGGAGATCTCTCTGCCCGGCAGTGTGGAAACAGGCCGCGACCGGAGTGAAGCGGCGGAGATCCGTTATGTATACGGCGCATTTGTACCGGCGGGGGAGACTGTGACGATCCAGGATATCATTTCCGCGGGAGAGAATGGCGGAACGATACGGATCCGCCTGTATGATAACAGCGGCGAGCTCCTTCGTGAACAGCAGGAGACCATCAACATACAAAGTATCGGCCCCGAGCTTCTGATCGGTGTCCTCTCGGACGATCCGGAAAAGCTGGGTTACTTTCGCGGGATCAGTGTAGCCGGGACAGCCCTCAGGACAAGGATCGTCGAGCTTGACCCGCAGGATCTGCCCGATACACCTGCCGGCCTGTCACAGATCGATGTCATTGTGATCTCCGATCTGGACAGCCGCAAGCTCCCCGAGGATGGGATCAGTACCATACGTGAGTGGGTCAGCGACGGCGGAGCTCTGCTTGTCGGTACCGGCGCGCGGCCTTCTACGGCCGTCCAGCTTTTGGGCAACATCCGGGGCTTTACGCTGGATGATGCGGATGAACGGGATATCGATATGGGGATGAAATACTCCAAGACCGGACCTGACGGTGCGGTGATCCGTCTGCTCGTACGTGACGTGAACGCGGCATCAGGGACACAGGTGATGCAGTCGGGCGACACGGTCATTCTTACGACGATCCCCCGCGGCAATGGCGTTGTCGGCGTAACTGCATATGACCTGTGCGATATTTCTGATTTTTGCCGTGAAGAGATCGGCTATGTGGACGATCTGCTCCAGGGGCTGCTTGGGACTGTCAGGATCGGGAGACTGTCCGGTGAAGAAGAAGGATCCGGATTCTATGCATCCGTGCGTCCGCTCGTCGGCCTGACCGATCCGGACCGGCTGCCGTCCGCAGCGCTTTATGTGATGTTTGCTTTGGGGTATCTCGGCCTGATCGGTTTCGGTCTGTACGGATATTTAAGGACGAGAGGACTGGGGATCTATTATCATGCTTTCGTGCCGATCGCAGCCTGTGCCGGCGCCCTTGTCGTTGCCGTGATGAGTCTGGGGCTGAAATCGGGAGACCCGTCGGCAGAGTATGCCATGGTCAGGGAGATCAGCGGCACCGACGTTACGGAAGAAGGATTTGTGCGCCTGACATCTTCTTCGGGAGATGATTTCAGTCTGAGGGCATCTGACAACACTGTCGTGATCCCGGTAGTCCGTGAGGCGGAGGATGAAAGTCTTCTGTCCGGAAGTGCAGGGACAAAACAGGAGCCGCACTCAGTCCTGGAGATCCGGGACGAAGAGGAAAGCTGCGGGATCCGGACCTATCAGATGAAACCTTTTTCTGCCAGCCTCCTGGAGTACAGAGGAAGCAGCCAGATCGAAGGCAGCGGTCTGGAGACGAAGATCACGGTATTCGACGAGAGTCTGGACGGCATTATCCGCAACGGGACCGGAACCCGTCTGGAAGACGTTTATCTTTTGATGTACGGAAGGCTCGCGAAGATCGGAACGCTGGAAGACGGCGAAGAAGTATCTCTGGATGAGACCGGTCTTTTGAGCACGCCTTCGGGATCGCCCGGGCTGTTGGCAGAGTACATGACCGGAATACGGGACCTTAACCCGGGCACCGGGGAACATATCCGCGCACTGCGCCGGGCGAGGCTGCTGAGCTGGTATATAGAGAACAACCTGCAGTCGTATTATGAAGGTGTCCGCCTGATCGCGTTCACGGACCACGGAACCTGTCCGATCCTGCACGAGGACAAAAGCGCCGTACCGGGAAGCGGCACGACGCTGTGTATCGGATTTACGGATGCGGAGTTTAACCGGGGCAATACCGTATGGCGCACTTCTCTCAGCACCGAGCCGAAGCTGATCTCCGGAGACTACGATGCCGCGGCAAACACGACCCGCGGCAGTGTCGTCCTGGAATACAGTCTGGGCAATGATATCAGTATCCGCTCCCTTACATTCTGCGAGCTTTCGGAAGTATTCTCGGGAGAGAAACTTGTCCCGTTCACCGGGACGATCGCAGTGTATAACTATGAGAGCGGCAGCTATGACCTGATCCGCAGGGACAAGCTGCGTTTTTCCGCATCTGAGATCCGTCCGTACCTGTCCCCGGATAATACGATGACCGTACGCTATGTACCGGATGAAGGCGCTGCCGCCTCTGTCCCGATGTATCTTCCGGTACCGGACGTAACGGGTGTAGGACGATAAAAGTTGAGTTCCCGGTAACGAACATGCTGAAAGTAGAACATGTAAAAAAATTTTACGGACATTTCTGTGCTCTGGACGATCTCAGTATGGAGATCGGCGAGGGCTCCCTGTTCGGCTTTGTCGGACCCAACGGTGCCGGCAAGACGACAGCGATCCGCATCATGACCGGCATTATTGCCCCGGATCAAGGGACCGTCAGCATCGCCGGTCTTCCGGCAGGGTATGAGAATGCGGAAGCCAGGAGCATGATCGGGTATATCCCGGACGCGTTTGGGATCTACAACAACCTGAAAGTCAGCGAGTACATGGAGTTCTTTGCGGCATGTTACGGTTATGACGGGATGGAATCCCGAAAAAAAGCGGAGAGCCTGCTGAAATATGTGGAACTGTCTGACAAGGCGGATTTCTATGTGGAGTCGCTCTCCCGGGGCATGAAGCAGAAACTCGCGCTGGCCCGGGCACTCATCAATGACCCTCCGCTTCTGATCATGGACGAGCCGACCTCCGGTCTGGATCCGAGGACACGGTATGAGTTCAAGCAGATCGTGGGTGAGCTGTCCGACCGCGGTAAGACCATCGTGATCAGTTCCCACATCCTGAGTGATATATCCGAGCTTTGCACGGATATCGGCATTATCGACCAGGGCAGCATCGTCATGTCCGGACGCCTGATGGATGTTATGAAGATCGTCACGGCGGAGAACCCCATTATCATTTCGATGGCAAAGCGGACGACCCAGGCGATCCGTTTCCTGAGGGACGAGAGCAGGGTCCGTTCCATGGCGATCAAGGGCAATGACATCATGATCAATTTTGACGGCGGGACGGCTGAGGAAGCGGAGCTTCTGAAGCGGCTGATCGAAGCGGGCCTGCCGGTACACGGATTTTCACGGGAGAAAGGTTCCCTGGAATCCATTTTCATGCAGCTGACCGGACACGGTGAGGAGCACACAGTAGCAAGTTATGCAGCTGAAGCCGATTATTAAACGGGATATGGAAATACGGAGCCGGGGCTTTCTGCTTCCGGTCCTGATGACCGCTGTCAACGCGGTCCTGTTTCTCGTGTGCCTCCTTGGCACCTTCGGTGTCGTCTCCGGTATGCGCCAGAGCTATTCCGCCGACTATCACGCTTTTCTCAGTATCTACATGATCACCGTGCTGACCGAGTATGCACTGATCATGCTGATCGCGCCGCTGTATACGCTGTCTTCGATCTCGGGCGAGCGGGAGACAGGGACCTTTGACCTCCTGATCACGACGCGGCTGACACCTCCGGATATCGTGGCAGAGAAACTGGTCTCGGCGTTCGTGAGCGTATCGGTGATCATTATTTCGTGTCTGCCCGCCATGCTCGTGCCGCTGCTCTACGGTGGTGTCGGCGTGCAGAGCGCCATCGGACTGCTTCTCCTGTTCATCCCCGAGGCGTTTGTCATGCTGGCAGTGGGGATGTTTGCAAGCTCGGTCAGTTATTCCGTGGTGCGCAGCACCGTACTGGCGTACGGGATCGTTTTTGCTTTAAGTGCCGGGACCATCCTTCTGGCATTGCTGATCAAGCCTTTCTGGATCGAAGGCGGGAACCGCGCAGGCTACCTGCTGACACTGAATCCGCTGCTTCCGGTCGTTTCTGTGGTAATGGACCAGGTCGGTGAAGCAGGAGCCGCCGGCCGCGTTTTGTCGATGCTGGGGCTTTCGGCTGACCGTGCCTACCTGGATCATATCGTCCTGATCAGCGTTGCGTCCCAGCTGGCATTTGCCTTCGGACTGCTGGTCATTTCCATCCTCAGCATCACGCCGGGGCGCCGCTTTCTTCTGCGCACGGAACGGAAGAGGGGCAGAAAAGATGCAGGGGAAAACGGCTGAAACGGAAAAACGCTCTTCATTCATAAGAATTGTGTTGAAAAATGGCGCGGTTGTCTGTACAATGCGTAAGGTAGCAATTATGCAGTTATCAGCCGTGAGGGCGGTTAGAGCATGAAAAAGATCGTTTTGACAGGCGGCGGTACAGCAGGGCATGTGACGCCCAATCTGGCCCTGGTCCCGAAACTGCGGGAACTGGGATATGATATCCTGTACATCGGCAGTCTGAATGGCATAGAAAAAGAGCTGGCACAACAGGCGGGACTGGCCTATGAGGGGATCGCTTCCGGCAAGCTGCGCCGTTATTTTGATCTCAAGAACTTTACGGATCCGATCCGTGTAAATAAGGGATTCCTGCAGGCGCACCGCATCATCCGGCTTTACAAGCCTGACATCGTGTTTTCCAAGGGGGGATTTGTCGCAGTTCCTGTAACTGTGGCAGCCCGCACTCTGAAGGTACCGGTCATTTCCCACGAGTCTGATATGACGCCCGGACTGGCCAACCGCATCGCGGGACCGTTTGCGACCAAGATCTGCTGCAATTTCCCGGAGACGCTCCGGCTTCTCCCTAAGGGCAAGGCAGTGCTTTCCGGGTCGCCCATCCGGGAGGAGATCCTGACCGGAGACGCCGCCAGGGGACTGGAGTTTCTGGGGTTTGACGGGGTAAAACCCCGGCTTATGATCATCGGCGGTTCTCTGGGTTCCGTCCATGTCAATGAAGCTGTCCGCAGCATCCTTCCCGCGCTTATGGAACGTTTTGACGTCATACATATCTGCGGAAAGGGCAACCTTGATGAGAGCAGGAAAGACCTTCCGGGCTACCGGCAGTTCGAGTATGTCAGTACTGAGCTGAAAGATCTTTTTGCTGCCGCGGATATCGTGATCTCCCGCGCAGGCGCCAATGCGATCTGCGAACTGCTTGCCCTGAAAAAGCCCAACCTTCTGATCCCGCTTTCGGCAAATGCCAGCCGCGGTGACCAGATCCTTAACGCGGAGTCCTTCAAGAAACAGGGATTTTCCATGGTGCTTCCCGAGGAAAGCCTCAGCGACGAGTCCCTGTACAATGCAGTGGAAGAGCTGTGGAACAGCAGGCAGACATTTACGGAGACGATGGCTGCATCACCGCTGCATAACGGTGTGGACACTATCATCGAACTGATCGAGAAATATAGAAAACAATGAGCAAGCTTATCCAGGCTGCACACCTTTTTTACGATTACCTGATCCGTGATGAAAATGATAACGTCATGGCGACGGAGCCGGCCCTTTCCGATTTCTCTCTGGAGATCGAACAGGGCTCTTTTGTGTGTCTGCTCGGACACAACGGATCCGGAAAGTCCACCTTCGCAAAACTCATCAATGCGATGAACCTGCCGAAGGAAGGAACCGTTCTGGTGGCAGGCATGGATACGCGGAATGAAGACAGCCTTCTGGACATCCGTATGAAAGCCGGCATGGTATTTCAGAATCCCGACAATCAGATCATATCTAATGTTGTGGAAGAGGATGTGGCCTTCGGCCCCGAAAACATCGGCATTCCCACGGATGAGATACTCCGCCGCGTAGACGAGGCGCTGCACAAGGTCGGCATGAATGCTTATCGCCTCAAATCTCCCAATCAGCTTTCCGGCGGACAGAAGCAGCGCGTTGCCATCGCGGGCATCGTAGCCATGCGTCCGGAATGCATCATTCTGGATGAGCCGACCGCCATGCTGGACCCCACAGGACGCAGGGATGTACTGGAGGCTGTCCATGAGCTGAATAAAAAAGAGGGCATCACCATCATCCTTATTACGCACTATATGGAAGAAGCGGTGGATGCTGACCGGATCGTGGTCATGGAGCATGGAAAGATCGCCAAAGACAGTTCCGGCCGTCTGATGGATGACACACCGCGTGAGATCTTCTCCCGCGTGGAGGACCTTAAGCGTCTGCAGCTGACGGTTCCTGTGATCACAGAGCTGGGTCATGAACTGAAGCAGGCAGGCATTCCCCTTCCGGACGGCATCCTCACGAGGGACGAGTTCGTGCAGGAACTGAAGAAACTCCGGAAATAATTATCATATGATCAGAGACATCACTATAGGACAATACTATCCCGTTGACTCCGTGATCCATCGTCTGGACCCGCGCACCAAGCTGGCAGGAACGATGGTCTTTCTGATGTCGCTTTTTGTGACCTCGAGCCCGGTGGGCTATATTCTTGCCACGCTGGTCCTGGCAGGCTGTATCCGCCTGAGCCGGGTCCCCTTTAAGTTTATTACCCGCGGCCTTCGGGCGATCCTGGTGATCCTGCTGCTTTCGGTCTCTTTCAACATTTTCCTGACGCCGGGCGAGCCGATCTTCCGGCTGGGCTTCCTGAAGGTCACGAAGGAAGGCCTGCTGCTGGCAGGCTTCATGGCACTTCGTCTGGTATACCTGGTCATCGGATCATCACTGATGACCCTGACCACGACGCCGACCCAGCTGACAGACGGCCTCGAGCGGAGTCTCCGTTTCCTGAACCGATTCGGCGTACCCGTCCACGATATCGCCATGATGATGTCCATAGCGCTCCGATTCATCCCGATCCTGGTAGAGGAGACGGACAAGATCATGAAAGCGCAGACGGCACGCGGCGCGGATTTTGACAGCGGCAACCTGATCCAGCGCGCAAAGGCAATGATCCCGCTTCTGGTACCGCTTTTCGTTTCGGCATTCCGCCGGGCTTCGGACCTGGCACTAGCCATGGAAGCAAGGTGTTACCACGGCGGAGAGGGACGTACCAAAATGCATCCGCTGCAGTATGAACATCGTGACCGCGTCGCTTACATCCTGATGCTGGTATACTTACTGGTCATGATCGCGACCCGCTTTATCAGGATCCCGGTATTGTAAGACAGAAAAGAGAGTAAACAGCGAGAGCGGGATCTGTCCTGTTAATGGCTGAGTGAAGAAAATGAGTATCAGAGCAGAACACCTGTCTTATATTTATAACGAAGGCACCGTTATGGAGACCTATGCCGTGCGTGATATCAGTTTCGAGATCGCGGACGGCAGCTTTGTAGGCCTGATCGGGCATACCGGTTCCGGTAAATCAACGCTGATCCAGCATCTCAATGGCCTGATGAAGCCGAGTCGCGGGACTGTGTATTACAACGATGAGGACATTTTTGCCGAAGGATATGACCTGAAGCGACTGCGCGGCCATGTGGGTCTGGTGTTTCAGTACCCGGAGTACCAGCTCTTTGAAGAAGATGTGCTGACGGATGTGATGTTCGGTCCCAAAAACATGGGCCTCAGCGAGGAAGAAGCCAGGAAAAGGGCTGTGGAAGCCCTGCATCAGGTAGGCATCGAAGACGAGGTCTTCGTGCGCAGCCCGTTCGAGCTTTCCGGCGGTCAGAAACGCCGCGTCGCGGTGGCAGGCGTGATCGCCATGGAACCGGCTGTGCTGATCCTGGATGAACCGACCGCCGGTCTTGATCCCGAGGGACGCAGGGAGATCCTTGGCATGGTGAGCCGTCTTCACCGGGAACGGCAGATGACGGTCATTCTTGTGTCCCACAGTATGGATGATGTTGCGGAGTATGCCGACCGGATCATGGTCTTAAACCACGGTGAACTGGCTTATTTTGACACACCGAGGGAAGTGTTCCGTCATCATAAGGAACTGGAGACCTTCGGTCTTTCCGCGCCGGAGATCACCTATCTGGCGGCGGAGCTTGCCGATGCCGGGTTTGATATTGACAGGGACATTTCTACAGTCGAAGAAGCGAAGGCAGAGATCCTCCGTATCATGGGATCCTGATGGCAGCGTGATGAAAAGGATCCGGCTTACAATCGCATATGACGGCACTGATTATGCGGGCTTCCAGATCCAGCCCGGATCGAGGACCATTGAAGGAGAGCTTGACCGCGCGCTCAGCGAACTTACGGGAGAAGAAATCACGGTCATCGGTGCGAGCCGTACTGACAGCGGTGTCCATGCGCTGGGCAACGTTGCTGTTTTTGACACGGAAAGCCCGATCCCTGCAGAACGCTACGTGCCGGCACTGGTTCCGTATCTGCCGCAGGACATTCGCGTCACCGCTTCGGAAGAAGTGGAAGCGGAATGGCATCCGCGGCACTGCGCCAGCAGGAAGACCTATGAGTATGTTTTTCAGTGCGGCCCTGTCGAGGACCCCCTGATGCGGCGTTTCGGAAGCTATATCCGGCGTGTGCCGGATATTGAGGCTATGCGGAAGGCAGCCGCCTACCTGGTGGGAGAGCATGATTTTACATCTTTTGCGAATCCTTCCTCCCAGGTACTTATGCAGGGCGGAAGCGCTGTCCGTACGGTGTATGCTGTCACGGTCATGAAAGAAGACCCTGCGCACCGGCTTGCGCCGGGCAGCTGCACGATACGGATCCGCATTACCGGAAGCGGTTTTCTCTATAATATGGTCCGCATTATAGCGGGGACTCTGCTGCAGGCAGGGACAGGCCTGTGGTCTCCGGAACGCGTGAAGGAGGCATTGGAGGCACGGGACCGTACAAAAGCGGGACCGACTGCGGAAGCAAGAGGCCTGACGCTCGTCGGGATCGAGTATCTTTAACTGTTTCTCCAAAAATGCAAAGAGAGTGCAGGCAGGGGCTGTGAAAACCTGTTGACACCTGCAGAACCTGAACGTATAATATAAAAGCTGTCCCTTTGGGGACGGTCTTATGTTAATGCAGAAACCATTAGCCCCGGTAGAAGCATTACGCCTATATCCGTTAATGCTTTTTTCAGAAAGCATGCAAACTCAACAGGAGGGTTACCATGAAAAGCTATGTGGCTACACCGGCTACCATTGAGAGAAAATGGTACGTTGTTGACGCAACAGATAAAACTCTTGGACGCCTTGCTTCAGAAGTGGCTAAGGTATTAAGAGGAAAGAACAAACCGACCTACACCCCGTTCCTTGACACCGGCGATTATGTGATCATCGTAAACGCTGAGAAGTTTAAGGTCACGGGCAAGAAGATGAGCCAGAAGACCTACTTCAGCCATTCCGAGTACATCGGCGGCACCAAGATCATCAACCTTCAGGAGATGCTTGAGAAGCATCCGGAGCGCGTGGTCGAGCATGCGGTGAAGGGTATGCTTCCCAAGGGCGCACTCGGCAACCAGATGTACAAGAAGCTGTTTGTATATGCCGGCCCGGAGCATCCGCACAAGGCACAACAGCCCGTCGAGCTTAACTTTTAATCGGAAGGAGGAAGGATCATGGCATCAGCAAGATATTACGGCACAGGCCGCAGAAAGAAGTCTATCGCGAGAGTTTATGTGACTCCCGGCACCGGCAAGATCACCGTCAACGGTAAGGATATCGATGAGTACTTCGGTCTTGAGACCCTGAAGGTCATCATTCGTCAGCCTTTCGCAGCGATCAACGGCGAAGGTAAGTTCGATGTTCTGGCCAATGTCCACGGCGGCGGCATTGCAGGCCAGGCAGGCGCGATCCGCCACGGCATTGCACGTGCGCTTCTGCAGGAAGATGCAGAGAACAGAGGACCGCTGAAGAAGGAAGGATTCCTGACCAGAGATTCCCGTATGAAGGAGCGTAAGAAGTACGGTCTGAAAAAGGCCCGTAAGGCTCCGCAGTTCTCTAAGCGTTGAGTCCGCTTCAGTGTATACATTAAAAGAAATCCCGGTTCCATATGGAGCCGGGTCTTTTTTTGTACAAAGTAGGGAGATAAGAAAGCTGAAAACAGGTTCCTGTGATATTATATAATGAGTCTGTGCCTGTGTGCGGGAACATCGGCAGAACGGACAGGCTGAAACAGACCTTTGGTAACGAGGGTGATCATAGATGCTGAACAACATGACCCTGGGAAGAAAAATACTGTACGCGATGATACTGCTCGTGATCGGCATGCTGATGGCTGCCGGCATGATCTTTGCGTTTTCGATGAATAATATTTCAGAGACGCTGGTCGTATCCAACCAGAATGTGAGCGAGGCGATCGGGGAGCAGTCCTCCGCGTATCTGGCTGAGCAGTCCCAGATCCGTCTCCGGGAGCTTGCCGGAGAGAAGGCAGACGTCGCAGACGGGATCTTTTCCGATTTTGAGCGGGCAGTGCGCGTCGTGGCGGCTGTTTCGGAGCAGATCTATGATGAGCCGCAGAATTATACAGCGAAGCCTGTGCCGCTGCCTGACCCGGACAATGACGGGAAGCTCTCCCTGCAAGTCCTCTATTCTGCACAAACGGATCCGAATGATCCGAAGATCATAAAGGAACTGGGACTGATCGGCAATATCCAGGACCTGCTTATGGCGGTAAATGACAGCCAGGAAAACATGGCTTCCATTTATGTAGCTACCGAGACCGGCTTTCTGGTGCAGGCGGATTATATTTCAGCCAAAAAGTTCGATGAAGAAGGAAAACTCATGCCGCT
Source organism: Lachnospiraceae bacterium (assembly GCA_017446045.1). Lineage (GTDB taxonomy): Bacteria > Bacillota > Clostridia > Lachnospirales > Lachnospiraceae > Avilachnospira. Next base: position 164,443 of record JAFSRP010000061.1, read on the forward strand.
TGAGGCAAAGGAGCGTCCGTGGTACAAGGGTGCATCCGAGACCGGCATGCCGTATTTCACTCCCGTCACCAAGGACGCGCATACGCCGCGGCTCGGCATCATGTGCGGCGTGCCGGTCATGTCGGGGGGCAGGCTTAAGGCTGTGGCAGGTGCAGGAATGTACCTGGATGATATGGAAAAGCTGATCCAGAGCATTGACCTCGGGGAAAGCGGAAACGCCTGTATCCTCAACAGGAGCGGGCAGGTCCTTTTTTCGACCTACGGCGAAGGAACACTTGCTGCGGTAGCGGACGGGGAGGACCTCCGGCTGTCTGAGAATAAGGATCTTGCCGGGATGGCAGCCAGCGCGGTCGGCGGAGGATCGGGCGTGATTCCGCTGTCAGTGGATGGCGTTCCGGGCTATGCGGCATATGCCCCGATGAAGACTGTCGGATGGTCGATGGTGGTGATCCTGTCAAAGGAAGCCGTAGAGAGTCCGACAAACCGGATGCTTGCGAACCTTGGGCAGATGACGGACAGGGCTTACCGGGATACGGCAGGTTACATCAGGCGGGCGAATATCCTGCTGGCGTGTCTGTTCCCTGCGGCAGTTGCAGTGGCGATCCTGATATCCATGGCACTGTCGCGTCATATCGTCAAGCCGATCCGCCTGCTCACGAAGGAAGTCGGAGCCATGAAGGGCGACAACCTGGACTTCCACTGGGACCTCAGTACCGATGATGAGACCCAGCTGCTGGCAGACTCCTTTGCGTCGCTGACACAGCGCATGAAGCAGTATATCAGCGATATCGAGACCATTACCGCTGAAAGGGAGCGCATCAGTACCGAATTGTCGCTTGCGACCCGTATCCAGTCCGCAATGCTGCCGAGCATATTCCCGCCTTTCCCGCACCGTTCGGAGTTTGACATTTACGCGATCATGGAGCCCGCGAGGGAAGTGGGAGGCGATTTCTACGATTTCTTCCTGACGGACGAAAACCATCTGTGTATGGTTATGGCGGATGTTTCCGGCAAGGGCATTCCGGCTGCGCTCTTTATGATGGTTTCCAAGATCATTCTGCAGAGCTGCGCGATGCTTGGAAAAACGCCTGCCGAGATCCTTACCAAGACGAACGAAGCCCTTTGCAGCAATAATACCGAAGAAATGTTCGTGACGGCATGGGTGGGGATCCTGGACCTGTCTACCGGCAGGCTGGTCGCGGCAAACGCGGGTCATGAATATCCTGCCGTCAAGGAACCCGGCGGCAGTTTCGAGCTGCTGAAGGACAAACACGGTTTCGTGATGGGCAGTTTCAGCGACAGCAAATATACGGAATACGAGCTGAACATAAAGCCGGGATCCGCGCTGTTTCTGTATACGGATGGTGTTCCTGAGGCTATGAGAGACGGGTCTCCCGGCGGTATGTTCGGTACCGGGCGCATGCTTGAAGCTCTCAACCGGGATCCGGGAGCAGGCTCCGAGCAGTGCCTGCAGAATGTCCGCGAGGCTCTGAAAGACTTTACAAAGGACGCTGTACGGTTCGACGATGTAACGATGCTCTGCATAGGGTATAAGGGGAAATAAGAGGAATTGTATCTTGTAACAGGATATGATAGAGTAATGATATAATATGATATGAGAAATAGCAAAAGGAGGAACATTCATCATGAAAGGTTGGGAATTTACCGGTACACATCAGCCCCTGAAGATCGTCGAGAAGCCCGATCCGAAGGCAAAGCCCGGATATGTCGTATTGAAGACACTGGCAGGCGGTCTCTGCCATTCCGACGTTTCCGCTCTGGACATCGAGTCCTGGATGGGCAGCTTCAAGGTGCCCGTGATCATGGGCCACGAGGTCTGCGGTGAGATCGTCGAGATCGGCGAGGGTGTGGAAGGTTATGAGATCGGTGACATCGTGGCTGTCTGCCCGCTGTATGCTAAGGACGGCACCACTCCCGGATATACCAGAGACGGTGGTTACGGCACTATGACGACCGCTCCCGTGGAGCAGCTCGTAAAGGTTCCGACAGGACTTGCACCGGCAAAGGCTGCCGCGGCAACGGATGCAGGCGCTACTTCCTACCATGCTGTCTGCAGTGTCGGCGGCGTCAAACCGGGCATGAAGGTCGGCATCATCGGTGTCGGCGGCCTCGGACAGTTTGCGGTACGTATTGCAGTCGTAAAGGGCTGCGAAGTCTATGTCGCTACCAGAAAGCCGGCTGCCCAGCAGCTCGCCCTCAGCCTTGGCGCTAAGGAAGTCAAAGCCAGCATCACGGAGTTCGCCGACAAGAACCTGGATGTCATCGTTGACTTTGCCGGCAGCGGCAATACCACCGCAGATGCGCTGAATACCGTAAAGCAGTACGGCAGAGTCGTTCTGGTCGGTATGGCAAGCGACAAATCCACGATCTACACCTACTCCATGATCTTCAAGGAGCTGACCTTTGTCGGTTCTCAGGGCAGCACTACCGATGATCTGCGCGACTGCCTGGAGCTGCTTGCCAGCGGCGAGTTGGATCCGGAGATCCATACCTGTAAGTTCGAAGAGATCGGAGAGGGCATCGAGAGGCTGCGCCGCGGAGAGATCAACGGACGTCTCGTCTGCCTGTATGACTGATCCTGCCATGGATCGGCAAATGATCGAGACAAGACTTGTCTGCGGATTTCTGGATGCCGGAAAGACGACGTATATTCAGGATTGTATCCTGAATGATTATTATCATAAGTACGGCAATACCCTGATCCTTTGCTTTGAGGAAGGGGAACAGGAATATGACACGGAGGCCCTCCGGCAAAGGAGGGCCTGTGTTTTCTTTTATGACGGCAGTGAAAATGTGACTGACTTTTGCAGCCGCGCGATCGATGAGTGCCAGCCGGGCCGTATCTATGTGGAGATGAACACCATGATGCAGGGACTCCGGCAGCAGTTTCCGGACTGTATGCAGGTATCCTTTGTCACCACATGGATCGATTGGACGACACTGGAACTGTATTTTGCCAACTTCCGGACCATGATCAGTGAGATGGTATCCGGGTCTCATCAGGTGACATTCCGGGGATGCCCGTCAAAGGAACTGCTGGCACCGTACAGCCAGGCTTTTCGCTTGATGAACCAAAAAGCAGTGTATCTCCGGCAGGATCCGCTGGGCTATCATGAGAAGGCATTTGATCTGTTTCTTCCGTATTCGCTGGAGGAGACAGAGCTCACGATCACAGTGAAGGAGTACCTTCCGCTCTGGCTGGACGCGTCAGAACATCCGGAACACTACATCGGAAAGACACTTCATTTCACGGACCCGCTGGAGCTTCGGCGTCTTCCGGGCCGCGACGTTCTTTCAGCCGGAAGGGTCGTTATGACCTGCTGCATGGCAGATCTTCAGTTTATGGGGTTTGATCTGGAGGAGGGAGATGCCATGGTTCCCGACGGAGGATGGATCGGACTCGAAGCGCTGGCTTTTGCGGGAACAGCAGAGTACGGACGCTCTGTATTGAAACTTCGACCGCTGGGCGTAAAGCCTGCGGCACCTCCAAAGGAGACGATACTGTCACCCGTCTGAGCTTTCGGATCAGGACAAAGAAAATAGTATAACAGGATAAAGGAGGCACAGGATGAACATCAGGAGAATCGGCATTGCCGGCAGCGGCATTATGGGATCGTCCATGGCCCGCATCTTTGCGGAGCATGACTATGACGTGACCTTATACAATCATCAGCAGCCACGGCTGGACAGGGTAAAGGAGAGCCTCGGGAGTCTGGCGGAACGGATCGTTTTCACGACCGATCTCGCGGTACTCGCGGACAACGAGCTTATCCTTGAGAACCTGCCCGAGTCCGCGGATATCAAGCATGGTTTTTATGCTGACATTTCCCCGCTGGTAAGGGATGAGACGATCGTTGCGACCAACACCTCCGGAATGTCCATCAATATGCTGTCCGAGACCATGCGTCTGCCGGAGCGTTTCGTGGGTTATCACTGGGTCAACCCGCCGCATCTTATGCCGTTGGTGGAGATCATCAAGTGCAAGGATACCAGGGATGATGTAGCGCAGACCATCTACGACGTATCCCTGACGATCGGCAAGAAGCCTGTGATCGTCAAAAAGGATGTTGCCGGCTTCTCCATGAACCGCATCCAGTTCGCTGTCATCCGGGAAGCACTCGCCCAGGTGGCGGACGGCGTCGTATCCGTTGAGGATATGGACAATGTCGTTAAATACGGCATCGGCATCCGCTGGGCCTGCCAGGGTCCCATCGAATCCATCGATTTCGGCGGCCTGCAGACACAGGCGAAGATCGCGGAGTATATGATGCCCGCGATCTGCGATTCCCATGAGGTTCCGGAGCTGCTGAAAAAACTGGCTGCGGAAGGGGCAAACGGTATCCAGAACGGACACGGCTTCTATGAATATCCGCCGGAGGAAGTGCCTGCCCGGCTGGCAAAGCGCAATGCAATGCTGGAGAAGGTCATCGCTGCCAAAGACGTGTGATCGTTTGGACTACAGGTTTACACCGTTGACTTCTACCGCACCTTCAAGTTCGATCACGGCACACAATATACCGTCGATCTTTTCGAAACGAACGAGATCCGTGCGGTCCGCAGCGACCTTTAAATCCACGGAATCACTTTTTACCATAAACTGACGGGGGTTGTAAATGGTCTCGATACTGAGTTCATCATCCTCCCGGAACACAGCATCGAACGAGTCTTCAAAACGCTCCATCTGTGCATCGGTCGCGCCGCTCTTTTCAAGGATCGAGCGGATATGCGAGCGGGAAAGAGAGCTGTCCATTGAGGGCTCGTTTTTGATGATCTCGGCCTCGGCAGCCAGCGTTTCATGCACAGCCTTCACATCTTCCGGTGAGCAGTCCTCCCCGTAGACGTCACTGAGCAATGTGCCGAACGCAGCCTTTTTATCGGCGGCGGTGAGGGGGAGTTCACTCCCGAAGAGCTTATATACGAGATCGAACTGCAGGCCGTCGGAAGACCCGGCATAGAGGAGGGCGGCATGCAGGTCGGTGCTGCGTTCATTGAAAGCCGGGAACATAAAGCCGGTCATCGGTGCCTCCGCGATCCAGTCCCTGTCGATGGCGGTAAACCAGCCCTCGTCGCTGCTGAACTTGAGACCGGGTTTACCGAGCTCTACAGGGCAGACAGCACAAAGAAAATAAGAGAAGGATTCCTCGGAAGCGTCATCCATCAGATCTCCGAGAGCGGAACGCCCCGGGATATCGTAGGTGTCAGCAGCAATTATGATCATATAATTGCCACTGTGATGAAATGTTTGAATAATCATATCATAAAATTCGTTCATAACAGATTCATCACTCAGTTTGGAAAGACGCATGGCAGAGAGCAGACGGTATCCTTCGCTGTCTTTCTCAAAAGCAAGCGGAATGTCGATATTGAACAGATTTTTATCAGGAGAACCGGAAAGGCATTTTTTCAGGATCTCCAGATATTTGAACTGTTCGCTGTCATCCATGCCGAGAAGGCTGCCGGAAAATGAAGCTACCTTTTCTTTTTCCGCATTGACATAGCAGCCGCAGAGGCGGGAAACAGAGCAGCGTTCCTTCGTAAATAGTTTCTTGATCTCACGGATCTCTTTGATCGTCATAGCCGGGGTTCCTTTCCTTTCAAACCGGTATCCGGAAAATTGCAGAGCTTCTCCATTATAACTTTGAAAAGAAGCGGGTGCAAGCCGGACTGCCTATCAGTAAAACCGATAATCCATTACAGCAATTTTATGCCAAAAAAACCATATACTGGAAGGAGGGAGACTTGAAAAAACAGAGGCAAGGGGGTATATTTATTACATAAATGACAGGTCGGAAGACCATAGAATATCCAGATTTCATAGGAGGACAATCCAATGATCAAGACAATCGCAACCCCCAACGCTCCGGCAGCAATCGGCCCCTACACCCAGGGCAAGGTAGTTAATGGTTTCCTTTTCGCTTCAGGTCAGGTCGCACTTGATCCCCAGACCGGTGAGATCGTAGGCACCACTATCGAAGAGCAGGCAGAGCGCGTTATGAAGAGCGTCGGCGCTATCCTTGAAGCTGCCGGCACCGATTTCACAAAGGTCGTCAAGACCACCTGCTTCCTGGCAGATATGGGCGACTTCGCTGCATTCAATGCGATCTATGGCAAGTATTTCACTGAGAAGCCGGCACGTTCCTGTGTCGCGGTCAAGGAGCTTCCGAAGAAGCTGCTCTGTGAGGTCGAGGTCATCGCAGTCGTTGACTGATCCGGGGGAAGGCATCAAGCCTGTATAAAGTAAAAATGCCGCCGTTCCGTTACGGAGCGGCGGATCTTTCCATATACGGATAGTGCAGACGCTTCGACCCCCGTCGGACAAATCACAGCCAGCGTTTCTTTTTGAAGAAGATCAGGCAGCCAATGATGATGACGATGCAGGTTGCAAATACAGCCGGGTAAGCCAGCTCGGACTCAAGCTCCGGCATATACCGGAAGTTCATTCCGTACCAGCCCGTGATCAGGGTCAGCGGCATGAAGATGGTCGTGACGACTGTAAGGATCGTCATGATATGGTTCTGCCGCAGTTCCAAATGCGCCTTATAGAGATCTCCGATCTGCATCGTGTAGTCCCGGAGAGAGGAGGCGCTGGCATACAGCCGTTCCGTACGGTTCATGAACAGCTTGAAATACCTGAGATTTTCCTGGTCGAAAAAGCCGTTCTCGTTTTCTTCAAGCTCCTGTGCGAGGTCGATCAGCTGGTCATAGTGGATCAGCAGTTTCCGCAGGTCACTGCGGATCGCATTGGTCTGCGAGGTCGGGTTTTCCGTGTGTCCACTGTCGATCGCCTGTTCGATATCCTCCAGCATATCTTCATACTTTTCCAGGAGGCGCAGGTCATTCTTTACGATCTGATCCAGAAAGTCGTATAAAAAGCGTCCGAGGCTGGGAATACGGAAGCGCTTCGTCCGCTGGATGTTGCGGATGATCTGTTCGGCCATACCGTGATCGTCGATAAAGACGACGCCTTTCTCATCCAATGCGAAAGCAAAGCTGGTGCCGGACGCGGAAGGATCCTTCTGATCCGGGATATGGAAAGAACCGGTCAGGGAGTCATAATTGACTTCAGCCTTGGTCATACGCAGATTCGAAATTGGATCCAGTTCGATCCCCATGTCAAAGCGGGCTTTCGCTTGTCTCCACTCCTCTGTCGATAGGACTGCCGCAAACGGGGCGGGATCCTCCGTGATCTCTTTGATCGCAGAAAAATCCCCTTCAGCCACGGACCTTTCCATCAAAGTTTCCTTAATATCAAAAAACAGCATACCCTAAACCTCGAAAAACACATAGCGAATTACCGCGGCAAAACAACGGCTGCACCAAAAACATTGCAGCAGTACAGCAACATTATACTCCAAAACAGGAGAAACAGAAGAACAAATCACTTGCAGAATCTGAGAAACGTGATAATATATAACTACGCGCACGATTAGTACATCGGTAGTATGCGAGCTTCCCAAGCTTGAGAGGCGGGTTCGATTCCCGTATCGTGCTTAGTTCTATAGAGCGGAAATACCCAAATGATGGGCATTTCCGCTTTTTTCCTGAATTCGAATCCTTAAAAGACATCAAAAGACACTTTTACAGATGTTCAAAAACCCCAGGGATTTATCATAAGGCCTTAGCGAGCTTATTATAAGCCTCATCACTTGTCAGAGGATTATAAAGATATGCCATGGTGGTCTGCAGGTTGGAGTGGCCTAACAGGTCGCGGATCATATCCATAGGGATGCCATTAGCATTAAGATTGCTTGCTACAGTTTTACGTATCTTGTGGCTGCGCTTTGGGTCGATCTTTGCCCTTTCTGCATATTTCTCTAGGATATAATTGATCTGTCTGGAGGTCACTCTTGAACCATCTCTCTCAAACAGGTATTCCTGTTTGCCTGCAAGAGCAAGGATCTTCTTCATTAATTCCACTGCCTTGGGAACTAGAGGAACATATCTGTCCTGATGTGTCTTCGTGTGATTAACCACAGAGTAGCTGAAGTTCTCCCGATCGCGATATTCTTCCCTGACAACATGAAGATATTTTCCGTCAATGAAATCTGAGGGTTTTAATGCTACAAGCTCTCCAACCCGAAGACCGAGGTAAAAGTTCAGAAGAATCGCCAGGATCGCCTGATCATGGGTCTCTGCATACCTTGAGTTAAGATAATTCTTAAGTCTGTTCTTTTCATCGCTATTGAATGTCTCTTCTAAACCGGTCCGTCTCTGCACCTGCCGGAATTTGACCGTGATTTTTAGCCGGTCTATGGGATTGAACGGGATCATCTCTTTTTCATAAGCATATTCAAACATACCATTCAAGATTGTTTTGGCATTAGCCCATTCCTTGCTGGAAAGATTGTTATCTTTCACGATTCCATTGGCGAAAGACTGGAGAGAAAGGCGATCAATACTCTTTAATGGTTGTTTAAAGAAATCCGTGTCTTGGAAGTACTTCTTATAGTGTTGTCTGTGCCGTACGATCGTATTTCTGCTCTCTGTGATGGTTTCCTTATAAGCAATCCATTCTTCAAAGAGTCTGTTCAGTGTGATGTTTTCATGGTGCTTCTCCTCTTTGTAAAGAGTGGCAAGACGGTCGATCACCTTTTCCCTTGAGGAAAGCTTGATCTCGATCTTTTTCTTATTCAGAGGATCAAGGTAGTAGGTCTGCCACCTCCCATTTGGAAGCTGGGTGATGGCAAAGGGATGATTTCTGACAATAGCTTCACGTTTTGTCATATCCAATTGTTGTTTCAGCTGGCTCTCATCGATGTTTAATATACCGCAGTCAATGGCCTCCTGTAAAGTTTTGGAATCAACCGTGGCGACCACCTCCCCACATCCTGATGGTCTCAGTTGTGACGGTGATGCTGATGGTTACCGGTGTCCTGTTCTCTGTAAAACGCGTTATCGCGCATTGTGTTTTCATAATGGTTTTCCCCCGAAAAGACGTTTTATAAAAAAGTCGTGTTTTTATCCGTACGTACGTACATGCGTACCACGTTAAGAAGGCCTCCCCTTTTGCCGGATGGGACCCGGACCGGGGAGGCCTTCCCGTACGCATGTACGCACGTACGCAGGTTTTGGAATGTTTTCTTATAAAAAGGGATTATCGGGATCGATGACGCCGATCCCGTGGTAACCGCGGCACCGCTTGCCCCTTCCGATGTGGATGTTGTTATCGGGGATGAGGCTGAAGGCTGCCGCGTTCTGTGCCAGGTGGTTCGCGAAGCTCTTCGCAGAAAGTGTGATCTCAGCGTTATCCTCGCACCATCCTCTGTACGATTCATACAGGGCCTTCGTACTGGATTCGCATTCCTGGTTGAATGTGAAATACCCTTCGGATCCAAGGAAGTCGATGATGTTGTTGGCGCTCCTTACAGCGTTTTGGATGTTGTCTCTTGACTTCGGGCTGATCGTGAACCGGTAGCTGTTCGCTATGAGCCGGTTGAGGCCCTCAAGGCACCAGAGAAGGATCCCTTCCTTTTCCGCTTTCAGCTTTTCGATAAGGAAGGGGTCATCGGTACGGCCAGAAGGCCTGTCCTTCGTGGTCAGTACGATCTGCCTCCGGAAGAAGCCGTCAGACCTGTCATGAAGAGCGGTGAGAGCCCCGTTCCCGAAACATAAGAAACGGACATAGAGCTGCGCCTGGTAGCTCTGTACCCCTTTCCTTTCCACATCCATCTGCGCTTCAGAAGTGACGATCGACTTGATATAGTTGGTCTTCGGAAGGGCGTTCATATCCATGTCGTCGTCTACCATCAAGAGCTTGTCCTCGAGGTCCGCCCGGCTGAAGCGGTTGGTCTCGACCTTCTGGATGCTGGAGATGTTCATGCTGTGACCCATAAGGGAGCGCATCACAAGCCCGATACGGGATTTCCCTTCGCCGCCCTTTCCGATGAGCATCAGCATCTTCTGCGCTTTGGTGGTTGGGATGAGACAGTAGCCGAGGTACTCCTGTAAGGTCGGGATGTCCTCCGGTTCCAGGAGGTCGTTTATAAAAGAGAGCCACGTTTCCGGCGCGTTTGCCGATGCGTTATAGTCGACACAGAGCCGGTTGCGGCAGTACTCCTTCTCCCTGCTGAAATGGCCGTCCAGAAACCAGGTGCCGTTTGCCACATGGATGCGGTCATCCCGGAGCGGGAGATCTTCCGCATAGGCCCTCAGCCTGATGGATTTTAAAAGGTCCTCTACCTTTTTCGCTGTCCCGGTCTCCTTCCATTCACTGATCTCATCGAAGATCTGCTGTTTGAGGGCACCTTCGTCCGGAATGAGGCCGTCGACCGTATACAGCTTCCCGTGGATACACTTCATGGGATACCGTGAAAGGAAGTCACAGCAGTAGGCCACTTCTTTGATCCTTCCGTCTCTGGTGAGCCATACAGGTCTTTCAGCCGGCTTCATATCCTTTTTTGACATTGATACCAGACCCCCTTTCATCATTTTTTATTTTTCTGATCCGTTCTTCCAGTGCCCCGATCCTGCCGTCTGCCATCAGGTCCTTCACGGCGGCGACCCTTATCTCCAAGCTGCCGACTGTCAGGACATCCGCCAGGTATTCGATGGTGTCCTTCATCTGACATGCCTCCACGAAACGTTCATCCGGTCCTTCTTCCATAGATCCCGGCGCATACCTTTCCTTCCAGTCCTCCAGAAGGTGCAGGTAATCACAGAGCACCCGCTGGCAGTAACGTTCGTCTTCACGGAGCATTGCTGTAAACGGGTGCTTATGCTGTACAGGTGTCGATCCTGATGGCTGCCGGTCCGGGTCGATCCCGAAGTCCTCTGCGAGCATCTTCGCCGCATCATACGGCCTCAGGCTGAAGAGCCGCGATACGAAGTCGGTCACGTCGCCGGTCGCCCCGCATCCATAGCAGTAGTAATAGTCCGGGTTGAGCTTCAGGCTCGGATGCCGGTCGTCATGGAAGGGGCAAATGGCCATCCCGTGATGGTCCGTCTGGATCCCATACCGCTTTGCGGCATCTGGCACGGATACGCTCGCCTTTACAGTTTCAAAAAGGTTCATAGTCGTTTTCCTCCTTACTGGTTTGTTCTGGATCTTTGATCCTGCTGTCTTATACGGAAGAAAACGTAGATAAGTGAAAAAATGGGCGAAATTCGCAGAAATGGGTGCTGAAGAAAGGAATAATTGCAAAAATGCAAGAAGGGAGTTTTTCAGGACAGCTGCTGAGGTCTAATAAGGGTGGTGACAGATATAAGACTTTCAACAGGAGGAGAAAAGATGGCAGGAACCTGGCTTCCCGGGGATACGAGGGACCGTATCCAGGACCTTATCAAAAGCAGAAACATGACGCAGGCCGTCCTTGCGGAGTCCATCGGCCTTTCTGAAAGTGCCCTCAGCCGGTATCTTGCAGGGAAGACGGAGATGCTCGGCGACGGATATATCATACGGATCGCGAAATACTTCGATGTCTCCACAGATTTCCTTTTGGGGGAGACGGATATCCCGGACAGGAAGAATTATGATATCGAAGAGCTGGGATTATCGGCAAAGTCGGCGAGGCTCCTTTACACCGGGAGGATAGACGCACACATCCTGAACCTGCTTTTGGAGAATGTGCGCTTCCCGTGGCTGACCGCAATGCTCTCACGCTACCAGAAGGAGACCGTAAGGTCCGGGATCGCGACGATGAATATATTCCTTGACCAGATCGGTTCGGTCATATCAGGCCAGGAGAAGATCGAAAAAGATCCGAAAGGGGCGGAGGATGCCAGGGAGGCTGCGGATGATATCCGGGCAGTCCGGATGCCGGCGATCAGCGCGGATACGGCTGCCATACAGGAGTGCTTCATGCAGATCGTAAAGGATATCAAAGACCAGGGAAAAGCGGCGGTCACGGATCACGCGATAGTAACTGCGGAAGTGATGGAGAAACTCAGAAGTGAATTAACGAAAGGGAAAGATTCTGCCGATCTGAAAAACCTGACAGCCGGAGATATCACAGCCGCCGTGATGCGGACCATCGCCTCGGCAGGTATCGAGGAAGCAGACTTACAGGGGTTAGGGGATGAATATCAGAAACTTCTCGATAAGATGAGGATGAAGATCGATGACGAATGAGGAGCTGGTGCATCTTGCAAGGGACGGGGACCGCGAGGCAAGGGAGACGCTTATCGAAAATATCCTGCCTTCCATCGGGATCATTGCCGGAAAGATCAGGAAACGTTATACGGGGATCTTCGTTGAAAAGGATGACCTGATACAGGAAGCGCTGCTCGGATCCTTGAAAGCGGTCGATACCTATGATCCCGAAAAAGGGAACCTCTTCTGGACATATATATCGAAGATCTCAGAAAACGCGATGATGGACTATGTCCGGAAATGTATCGCGGCTATTCCGGAGACCGGGAAAATGATCAGCCTGGATGAAACACCTCCCGGCTTCGATCCGGAAAGCAGGGTGACCTACGCGGATATCATCCCGGATGGATACTCCAAGGCCCCGGAGCAGATCTATATCAGGAAAGAAGCGATACTGGAAGTAAGGGATGCGCTGCAGAAGGTAAGGCCGCGGGATCGGAAATACCTTCATTACCGATACGGCTTCATTGATGATATCCCACATGACCGGAAAGAGACTGCGGAACACTTTCATCTAAGTGACAGCCGTGCGAAAAACACGGAAAGCAGGGCACTCAACCGTGTCCGGAAGGTCTTTTTGGAGAAGAGGAAGCATTACAGAAATCTGAAAATGAAAAACAGAAAAGAAAACAGGCTGTGCAAAAGACCGGCATAAGGAATCGGTGCATAGTCTGTTCTCTGAACCGAAATGGATCACTGTTTTTTGAAAAATGAAACTAAACCGGAAAGGTCAGATCAGCGTTTTTATAAAAACGCGCAGCCACACGAAGTGTGATCTTAAAGGGTTTGGGATTTCCCAACAAGGGCGTATAGATGGAAAAACATCCATCTATACATTGCTTGCACAGTAGTGATGGAATGATTTGTACTTTCTCGTTATAATAGTTTTGATACCATACGAATTTCAAATAAGCTAATAACGAAGAACCAAAAGATATCTATTATAAAGAAATGTAACAATGAAACCAAAACACTACATAATTGAAAATGATACCCTTATGCAGGAATGGGATTACGAAAAGAATAATCCCTTGCTGCTTGATCCGTCTGCTATTGGATTGAAGAGTCATAAGAAAGTATGGTGGAAATGTTCTAACGGGCATTCTTGGGAAGCTATGATCAGCAACAGAAGCGAACACGATCGAGGCTGTCCATATTGTGCCCATCAACTCCCAATTCCCGGAGAAACGGATTTTGCCACATTATATCCTGAACTAGCAAAAGAGTGGCATCCAACGAAGAATAGTATAAAACCATCAGAGGTCATGCCTGGGACACACAAAAAAGTATGGTGGAAGTGTTCCAGTGGTCATGAATGGAATGCGGAAGTCAAGTCCCGTGTTGCTGGGGTGAGTTGTCCTTATTGTGCAAATAAAAGAGTAATAACAGGATACAATGATCTTGCGACAGTGAATCCTGAATTGGCAAAAGAATGGCATCCAACAAAAAACGGACAGCTTAAGCCGACTGATGTCACACAAAGCAGTGGAAAAAAGGTATGGTGGAAATGCACGAAAGGGCACGAATGGCAGTCAACTGTATGTAATAGGGCTGGTGGAAGAGGTTGCCCAAAGTGTTCTGATATGCTCCGTACTTCTTTTCCGGAACAAGCTATTTTCTATTACATAAAACAAGTGTTTCCAGATGCTGTAAATGGATACAAGGAAATATTCTCTTCTTCTATGGAACTTGATATTTTTATTCCTTCACTTAATGTCGGAATTGAGTATGACGGTCGAGTTTATCATACTGATTCCAAGAATCAAGTTCGAGACTCACAAAAATATAAAATCTGTAAAGAGCATGGAATTTTGCTGATTCGTATAAGGGAGATGTCCAACTATGCACCGATCCTTTTATGTGACCGGAAGATTGAGATACCAAAAGCTAGCGATAAGTATTTAAACTGGGCGATCAATAATCTTTGCTACCATTTGGGTAAAATTGTTATGCCTGATGTACGCAGAGACCGAAAGGAGATACTTGCATATCTTAACTCTCGTAATACCTCTTTAGCTTCGGAGTACCCTCTCATTGCAAGCGAGTGGGATTATGAAGCGAATTATCCGCTTGTTCCAGAAAACTTTCCACCCCATTCAAATGAAAAAGTGTCATGGAAATGTCGTGAATGCGGGTGTATATGGGAAGCAGCTATCGGTGACCGGACCCGTCCTGATAGTACAGGATGCCCCGAATGTGCAAAGAAAAGGGCCGCAAAAATAAGGATACGGAGCAGAATTGAAAAATATGGTAGTTTCGCGGCTTTATATCCTGAATTATTACAGGAATGGGATTATGAGAGAAATATAGGAGTTTCTCCGGAATCCCTTTCTACGGGTAGTGGAAAAAAAGTATGGTGGAAATGTCAAAAATGTGATTACCAATGGGAGGCTGCTATTGATCATAGGGCAAGAGGAAGAGGCTGTCCATACTGCTCCCATAGAGTAGTTATTCCTGGGAAAAATGATATAGGCACACTTAAACCAGAATTACTTAAGGAATGGGATTATGAAAAGAACGCCCAAATAGGTTTGTTTCCTGAACAGGTATCTGTTGGCAATGGAAAGAAAGCTTTCTGGAAATGCCCTGTATGCGGAAATGAGTGGTCCGCTGTTATTGCTTCTCGGGTAAAAGGACATGGATGCCCAAATTATAGAAAACACGACCCATGCAACAAATAGATTGATTCTAAAGTGGTAATGAAACTGACAAATTCTTTAAAAATTAGATCAGATAAAACTATCATATTTGACGGCATCATGGTATGATATTAGAGAAAAAGGGAACGTTCCCAGAAGGCTTTGATTATCAGAAAGGAAAACCATGTCAACTATTAAAGACCTTGCCGCCAGGACCGGTATCTCCAAATCTACTATTTCAAGAGTTATAAATAACGAGCCCAACGTCAGCGAAAAGACACGGGAGATCGTGATGAACGCGATCCGTGAGCTGAATTATACACCCAATATCATGGCCAGGGGCATGGTCACCGGCAAACTTCCCATGGTGCTGATCATCGTGGGCGATATCCAGAACCACTATTTCAACAACACCATCGTGGGAATTGAAAAAAGGCTTTCCAGCTCTGCCTACCTTCCCGTCATCTACAATAGTATGTACGACGAGAAGAAGGAAAAACGTCTGATGGAGATGGCCGGGCAGTTTCGCTTTTCCGGCATTATCCCCATGACAGGCATCGGTGCGGAGGAACTGGCGGAATGTATCGAGAACGCTGACTGCCCGGTGGTTCTGATCAATAAAAGGCCGCGCAAGACGCGCTTTGACTGTGTGATCGGTGAAGAGCAGGAAGCTGGATACCTGGCAACGGCGGAGCTAATCAAAAACGGACACACGAGGATCGCGCACATCAGTTATGATTCAAAGCATTCGAGGATCAGCCGGGAAAGAGAGAACGGGTACCGGGAAGCGCTCGAGGAGCATGGTATCCCAGTGGATGAGTCGCTGATCATCCAGGGAAAACTAGACATGGATACCGGATACCAGCTGGCGCCGAAGATCCTTGAAAAGCTGAAAGTGCGTGCCATTTGCTGCAATAACTACCTCACGGCGGCGGGCGTGATCCGCTACGGCGAGGAGATAGGACTGCACCCGCGAGTCGACTATGAAATTGCCTGCTGTGAGACGGTGCCGGAGGTCTACAGTAAAGATATCATCTATGCGGGTGCGGATCTCGAAGTGATCGGTGAGCGGGCAGCAGAGCTTTTGCTGCAACGCATGAATGGATCGCACGAGCCGCCCCAACGTATCTCTTTCTCAGCGACGAAGGTCTATAATCCCGGAAAGGCGCAGGCGGTACAGAAATAAAGCCCGGCAGCCGGAGAGCGGCGGAACACTCTACAGAGAAAGTGTGCTGCTCGGGGCCATATCGTAAATAGAAACGGAATAAAAGAGAAAGGAGGTAGAATAAAGAAGCTGTTCCAAGCACACCGATGCACGGAACAGCTTCTTTTATGAGAAGGGGTAGAAAACAAAGAGATAGGCGAAATTACAGCGAGAGTTTGGAGACCAGCTCATGGGTGCGGTTGATCCGGTCGAGCGTGACGCTGCGGAAAATGCCAAGGTCGTTCATGATGGTGACGATACGGAAGCCCTGTGCCACACGCTCTGCGGCAGCTTCCGGAGAGGAGGTGACGATGCCGGGGATCTTGTTGTACTTCGCGCACATTTCCAGGACCCTGTCGATCGCAACCGCGACCTCGGGATGCTTTAGGTCACCGGGATGGCCCATGTCCAGGGAAAGGTCGCCGGTGCCGATAAAGAGTACATCGGAGCCTTCCAGCTTTGCGATCTCTTCGAGATTGTCCACGGACTGTTTCGTCTCGATCTGGAAGATCGTGAAGAGTGCGTCATTGGCTTCCCTGAGATAATCAGGATAAGCGCCCCAGCGCGGCCCGCGTCCTGAATTCATGCCGCGGACACCGATGGGCGGGAACTTGACGGCATCGATGATGTACTTTGCCTCTTCCGGGGTGTTGACCATGGGAAGCATGATGCCATGGGCACCGACATCGAGAACGCGGCGCATGAGTTTTGTTTCAATAGTATATACGCGCGGGAAGGCGACCATGCCGTAGCATTCGGCAGCCCGGATCATGTCGACCATAGTCTCGAGGCCCAGCGGGGAATGTTCCATATCCAGGATCGCGAAATCCATGCCGTTCATGGCCAGGATCTCCACGTTCTGCGGTGCGCAGGATGCCACAAAGGCACCTACCAGGTATTTTTTCTCTTCCAGCTTTTCCTTTAATAAATTATGCATCTTCATGATCTGCTGCCTCCTAGCGTAGTTTTTATCGGGTCTTTTGATATATATTGATATATAAAATGTAGTTTTTTGTAATGCTGTCGGATTATAAACCGATGCAAGCAATAATGGGAACGTTCCCAACACATTATTCAATAAAGTACCACAGGATCGGTATCACGTCAATAGAAATGGGAACGTTTTCACATTTTTGTGAGATTTGCATAGATTTCCACAAAGAAAATTGTAAATTCAGACGGCAGAATAAATCAAGAATATGCTTGCAAAATCAAATGATACATGGTAGTATCTCATTGTAAGGCGGACAGCGCCTTTTTCAAAGAGGCAAAATGGGAACGTTCCCAAAAAACGAATCGAAAGTCAATTAAAGGAGAAAGACAATGAAAAAGAGACTTATCAGCATGATCCTTGCATCAGCACTTGCAGCATCCCTGGCAGCCTGCGGCGGTTCCTCTTCCGCACCCGCAGCAACCACAGCAGCTCCCGCAGCGACCGAGGCAGCGCAGAGCGGCGGCGCAGCTTCCCACGATCAGGTCAACATCACCTTCGCGACCGGCGGCGCAGACACCCTTCCTTCCTATGCGGCAGCGATCGATGTCGTTTCCGATATCCAGGCAGCCGATTCCGCGATCAAGATCGACTACAAGGGCGCACGTCAGCTCGGTGACGACGCGGAGATCCTCCAGCAGGTCATGGGCGGCACCATCCAGATCGGCGGCGTAGGCTACAGCGTTTTCAGCACCTACCTTCCCTATCTTGAGGCGATCACCCTTCCCTTCGTCCTGAACGACTACGCAAAGGAGAAGGCAGCGCTGCAGACTCCTGAAGCACAGGCTCTGTTCGACAAGGTCGAGGCTGAGCTCGGCGTCAAGGTCCTGGCTTCTTATGACTCCGGTATGCGTCATCTGGCAAACAACGTAAGACCGATCAAGACCATCGACGACATGAAGGGCCTCAAGCAGAGAGTCGTTCCGTCCGATCTCTTGGTCAACAGCTTCAACGCTATGGGCTGCAACCCGGCAAACGTTCCTTACGGCGACATCTACACCTCCCTGCAGAACAAGGTCATCGATGGCGAAGAGATCAACGTTACCTCCATCAACTCCGAGAAGCACTACGAAGTCCTGAAGTACTTCAGCGAGATCGGTATCTATCCGTTCTCCACCATCATTTTCTGCAACGCCGCATGGTTCAACGGCCTTCCGGCAGATGTGCAGGCTACCATCAAGGACGCGTTCGTCAAGGGCTACGATTACAACTTCGACAAGTACATCGCAGAGGCTGAGGAAGCAGGCTACAAGGCAATGGAAGAAGCCGGCATCCAGGTCGATGTGATCGAGGACAAGGCTCCGTTCCAGGAAGCTGTTGCCTCCTGCGTCGAGGAGTATAAGGAGAAGGATCCCACGATCAAGGCTTTCATCGAGATGGCTAACGGACTTTGATCCTGAGTAGGAACTTTCACAGATCTTATCAGAGAAAGATACATTTATCCCGTCAGAAACACATACGTACATCTAGTTTAAAAAGGGTGAACCGATGAACGCATTCAAAGTATATCAGAAATTCGCAGATGTCATTTTCACCATCATCAAAGTCCTGATGGCGATCATGATCACCGTCATGGTCATCATTACCACGATGGAAGTCGTCAGAAGATATATTTTCGGTCTTTCATTCCTTTGGGCGGAAGAACTCGTCAAGTTCATGCTGGTTGCCGTGACCTTCCTCGGAGGTCCGGCAGCCTACCGCTCCGGCGGACTCGCATTCCTGGATCTGGTCGTCTCCCATGTGAGCGACAGGGGAAGAAAGATCATCAGTATCTTCATCAATGTTGTGATCATCATCAGCTGCATCTGGCTGGCCAAGCTCGGCTTTGAGTATTCCTTCTCTCCGATGGTCGCAAAGATGTATTCCACGGGACTGAAGTTGAAGATGACCTATATTTACCTCACCATTCCGATCGGTTTCTGCATGATGATCATTTTCGCCATCGAGCAGATCTGGATGATCGTTCTGGGTGTTGAGCCGAAGGAGGTGGCAGCATGATCTTAGTAGCTATCGTATTTGTTGCGGCGCTGCTGCTCGGCTTCCCGATGGCCTTCGTCCTCGGTTACGGCGGACTGGCGCACCTGATCGCGATGAACCAGGAGTCCTTCTTCTCGGTCGTCACACAGAGAATGTTCACCGGCGTCAACTCTTACTCCCTGATGTGCATCCCGTTCTTCATCCTTGCCGGTGAGATCATGAACATGGGCGGCATCACCGAAAGGCTCCTGGACTTTGCCAGAGAGACGATCGGCTGGATCAGGGGCGGCATGGCATACTGCTGCGTCGCGCTGGCCATGGTCCTTTCCGCGATCCTCGGCTCCGCAAACGCGGTCTGCGCCATCCTCTGTGCAGTGCTGGTCACGGAGATGAAGAAGGACGGCTATGACGAGGACTTCACAGGCTCCCTGATCTGCGCGTCCGGTGTCCTGGGACCGATCATTCCTCCCAGCGTCACCTTCATCATCTACGGCGTCCTGACCGGTGTTTCCGTGCAACGCATGTTCATGGCAGGTATCGTCCCCGGCATCCTGCTGGCTACCGGATACGTGCTGGTCATCCTCTACTTCACCAAGAAGAGAGGCTATAAGAAGGCCAAGGAGCATTTCGATCCCAAGACCTTTGCAAAATCCTTTGTCAGATCCATTCCGGCACTGATCGTCCCGGTCATCATCATCGGCGGTATCATCGGCGGCATCTTCACTCCCACGGAGTCCGGCGCGATCGCGGTCGTGGCAGCGATCATCGCTTCCCTGATCTACAGGTCCTTTGAGTTTAAAAAGCTGCCTTCCGTGCTGCTGAAGACCGGCATCTCCACCGCAGCCATTATGTACATCGTGGCATTCGGCAACATCATGGGCTGGACTTTCGCGATGGACGGCATTCCGGAGAAGATCACCAACGGTATCCTTGCCATTACGACCAACAGATACCTGATCATCCTGCTGATCCTGATCGCCCTGACGATCATCGGCTGCCTGATGGAAGCATTCGCAGCCATGTATATCTTCGTCCCGGTCTTCGTGCCGCTGGCTACCGCGATCGGTATGGACCCCGTACACTTCGGCATCGTCCTCTGCCTGATGTTCACCATCGGCCTGATGACCCCGCCGGTCGGCATGCTGCTCTTCGTCACCAGTAATATGGCGAAGATTCCATTAAGCAAGCTGAGCAAATCCGTGGCGCCCTTCGCGCTGGCCGCGATTCTGGTCGTCATCCTGCTGGCTTACTGCCCGGCACTGGTAACGTTCATACCTGACTTGTTAGGGATGTAAGCAAGGGGCACGAAGTGCGGAGCGATCCGCACTTATGTAAAAAAATAATCACACACAAAAGGAGAATACAATGCCTGTTTCAAGAGATATTTTAAAGGGATTTGTCGATATTCATGTCCATGCCGGTCCTTCCGCAGCAAAGCGTAAGGTCGACGCATGGGAGATGCTGCAGGAGGCAGATGCTGCCGGTTACAGGGGATTCCTGGTCAAGGATCACTATTTCCCGACCATGATGGGCGCGAAGATGTGCTCCGAGCATGATTCCAAGAACGGCTGCCTGGTATTCGGCGGCCTGGCACTGAACCGCTCCGTAGGACTGTTCAATGTCCATGCAGTGGATGCTGCACGTAACCTCGGCGCAAAGACCATCTACTTCCCGACGGTCTCCACCCTGAACCATATTGAAGGCCATGCCAAGGCCGGTCACGGCTTTGTCGGTTCCGGCGCTTCCGCAGTGGTCGATGAGGGTATGACCTATATCGACGAGAAGGGCGAGCTCATCCCCGAGGCGGTCGAAGTGATCAAATACATCGCGGCGCATCCCGAGCTGGTCCTTTGCACCGGACACGGTTCCGCAGCGGAAGTCGACGCGGTCGTAAAGAAGGCAGCCGAACTCGGCGTAGAGAAGATCTGCGTCAACCATCCGCATTTCCTGGTCAATGCGACTTATGACCAGATGGGCGAGTGGGCACGTCTCGGCGCCTATATTGAACTGAACGCAGCAGTCTTCAGTTCCATCGCCAAGACCGGCGAGTGCGGCGATGAGATGATCCCCGAGATCCTTTCCCATGTCCCGCACGACAAGATCGTCCTGGATTCCGACCTTGGCCAGGCGGCCAATATCGATCCCGTGGAAGGCATGTTCCTGTTCATAAACAAGCTGGTCGACGAGTTCGGCGTGACCGAAGAAGAGATCGACCTCTGGGGCAAGAAGATCCCGGCATGGATGATGGGACTGACCGACAAGATCGAGAAATAAATTACTGAACGCATTAATAGCACATATAGCGAAACAACAGGAGGAACACACAATGACAACAGCACACGGCAATTTCTATAAGGATCCGCATCAGCCCGTCAGAGCCGGCATCACCAGATGCATCGTCGGCGGACATGTGACCGAAGATAAGGGCTGCACTCTGTCCCTCGCAAAGTGCGAGAACGGCAACCTGAAGAGACCCCACACCCATCCGCACGCACAGTTCGCGATCGTGCTGGAAGGCACCTGCGACTACTATGTGGACGGCACTGCCTATCACATGGAGCCTGGTTCCTGGGTCTTCGTTCCGGAGAATGTAGAGCATTACATCGATGTGCATGACAGCCCGGTTCCCTGCATGAACCTGGACATTTTCTTCCCGACAAGACCGGAATACGTCACTGAGTACGACGAGTTTCTGAAGACTCTCGAAGCAGCAAAATAAGAAATATTCCCATAACATGGGCAGTCCGGACAGCGGCTGCAGGAACGAATCAGCATTGCGTCACTGCATGCCGCTGTTAAATTTGCCTTTTTTCGGAGAGAAAGACGATGAACAAAGTAATCAGTAAAAGAGAAGCAATTGCAAAAGTAAAAGACGGAATGAGCCTCATGGTGGGCGGCTTCAATACAGGCGGAGATCCCAACGAACTGGTTGAGGCGCTTCGCACAAAGACAGACGTAAAGGGCCTGACGCTGATCAATATCGATGCAGGCGTGGAAGGTTCCCCGCTTACAACCATGCTCGAGGAGCGCAGGTTCAAAAAGGTAATAGGCTCGTTCTTTGGTGCGAACAAGGAGATCCAGAAGCAGGCGGATGGCGGACTTGTGGAGTATGAACTCTGCCCGCAGGGAACCTTCGCAGAGAGGATCCGCGCGGCAGGCGCGGGCCTTGGAGGAATCCTGACCCCGACCGGTGTGGGCACGGTCGTTGAGAACGGCAAACAGAAGATCACCATAGATGGCAAGGAGTACCTCCTGGAGACGGCACTCAGCGCAGATGTGGCACTGATCCGTGCAGAGGTGGCCGACGAGAGCGGAAACCTTGTGATGGTCGGAAACGCAAGAAACACGAATACCGTGATGGCAATGGCCGCGAAGTATGTGGTGGCGCAGGCGAACAAAATCGTGAAGATTGGGGAAATCGACCCAGATGACGTAACGGTAGCGGGAATCTTCGTGGACGCGGTGGTGTATGCCGGAGAGGAGATCTGACATGGTAGAGATGGATAAGAAAACCCGGAGAGAGATCATTGTCAAGAGGATTGCGAAGGAGTTCGAAGACGGATTTTATGTAAATCTCGGTGTCGGGATGCCTTCGCTGGTCGCAAACTACCTGCCGGAGGGTGTGAATATCATGCTGCATGGAGAGAACGGCATGCTCGGCATGGGAGAGCATACCGAGATAACCGCGGATGAGCAGTTCAACAGCGTGGATGCGGGCGGTGCGCCGGTAAAGGCAGTGCCCGGTGCGGCTTACTTTGATTCCTGCACGGCGTTCGCCATGGCGCGCGGCGGTCATCTGAACTGCACGGTCCTGGGCGCTCTGGAAGTGGATGAACTGGGCAACCTCGCAAACTGGTGGGTCCCCGGCGTCAGGATGCCCGGCATGGGCGGTGCCATGGACCTGGTCGTAGGCGCGAAGCGGGTCATCATCAGCATGGAGCATACCGCCAAGGGCGCTCCGAAGATCCTGAAGAAGTGCCGTCTCCCGCTGACCGCGGTAGGATGTGTGGACACGATCGTGACCGAACTCGGATACTTCAAGGTGACGGCGGAAGGCATAGTCTTCGAGGAAATCAACCCGAATGTCACGGTGGAAGAGGTCCAGGCGCAGACAGAAGCACAGCTGATCATTCCGGAGGGCGGCCCGAAGCCGATGTTCTGATAGCGTGAAATGATATTGGAAGAATCGTTTTAGATTGAATTGATAAGAAAGGAAGAAAGACGACTATGAATATCTACCCGAACTGCAAAGTACCGGTCATCGTTAGCGGCAAGCGTACTGCCACCGGTAACTTCATGGGATCTTTAAGCAAATTCAATGCCCCCGAGCTGGGCGCGATCGCTGCCAAGGCCGCAATGGACGAGGCCGGTATCACCGGCGACATGATCGATGAGGTCATCTTTGGCACCCACTTCCAGGCAGGCATCGGCGCAAACTCCGCCCGCCAGGTGGCCTTAGGCTCCGGCTGCCCGGATACCGTCCCGGCATGGACCGTCAACAAGAACTGCGGCACTGGCCTCAAGGCAATGTGTGTGACCGCACAGCAGATCATGCTGGGCGAGGGAGACATTTACCTTTCCGGCGGCTGCGATACCATGAGCCGCATCCCCTACCTTGCGATCGACCACAGGGCAGGACACAGGATGGGTCCGGACACCCTGCAGGACGGCATGCTCTATGACGGCCTGGTCGACCCCTTCATGCACTACCACATGGGCGTGACCGCGGAGAACGTCGCGAAGAAGTGCGGCATCACCCGTGAGATGATGGACGAGTTTGCTTGGAATTCACATCTTAAGGCGGAGAAGGCAGAAGCCGAAGGCAAGTTCGTGAAGGAGATCGTACCGGTTGAGATCAAGGAGAGAAAGAAGACCTGGATCTATGACAAGGACGAGACCATCCGCCACGGCACAAAGCTCGAGGACTTCCAGAAGCTGAAGCCGATCTTCATCACCGACGGCACCGGCATGGTGACGGCAGGCAACTCCTCACCCTGCAACGACGAAGGCGCGGCAGTCGTGATGATGAGCCTGGACAAGGCACAGGAACTGGGACTTAAGCCGATGGGCGCGCTGAGAGCATTCGCCTCCGCAGGCGTACATCCCTCGATCATGGGCTACGCGCCGGTACCGGCGATTCAGAAGGTCTTAAAGAAGACCGGGCTTACGATCGACGACATCGACCTCTTCGAGCTGAATGAGGCATTCGCGGCACAGTCCCTTGGCTGCATCAAGGACCTTGGCCTCCCGATGGAGCGGACCAACGTGAACGGCGGCGCGATCGCACTGGGCCATCCGGTAGGCGCTACCGGCTGCAGGCTTTCCATCAACATCATGAACGAGATGGAGCGGCGTCAGGCGAAGTACGGCATCGTCAGCCTTTGCATCGGCGGCGGTCAGGCCATCGCGGCATTGTTTGAGAGGATCTGATGAAGCCGCTATGAAGGCATCATCTGTACCATCTGAAGGAGCTATGAAGGCAGTACCGTCTTATATCATCAGCATCTGCAGCGGTTCGATCTGTGGACGGACAGACAACGATGCACTGCTGAAGGCCTGCCTCGAGGAACTGTCGATCCCTGTCAGGGAGGACGGCAAAAGTTGTGACTCCTATACGAGCGCGGACGGGAGATTCCGGGTCGAGTTGACCGGATGCATTGGCGCCTGTCACAGATACCCTGTGCTTATGGTCAATGACGAGCTGTACACACAGATGTCAGAAGAACGAATACGAAAACTGCTTCATAAAATTATTTGAACAACTTATGTTTGAAATTAAGAAAAGCCTTATGTACAGCTGTAATCGGTGCACATAAGACTTTTCTTTTTTTTTCGGGGTCTGGCGGGGCTCGAACCCGCGACCTTCCGCATGTCAGCAGTAATGTATACAAAAACTGTGTTATCAAAGGGAAGAATTGCTGCAGTCAGTCTCCTTTCATAATGTAGTGCTTGGTGATTCCGGCGTAAATAATTTGACGACACCTTTGACGACAGTGGTTCTGAAGAACGCGTAAAGCCTTATTCTGAGCCACTGTTTTTATTAGGGTAACGTTCGATTCCCGTATCGTGCTGAAGATGTAACCAGTCAGCGGACTGAGTGAAAAGCGGAACGAGAACATGCAAGCATGTTCTCGTTTTGGTTTGAACGCAGTCTGCGATTGGCAGACAGCTGGTGCATGAGCATGAAGGCGAAGCCGAAATGCGAATGCGAGAGCTGTCCGCTGACTGGTTCAGAGGAACGAGGAGCAATCTGCCCCTGAATTGACCATACTAAGCTTAAAAAAGTCCTTATCCCAAACCGTAAAGCTTTGGGTAAGGACTTTTTTAAGCAACTTGAAATGGACTTTAGATTTTAAGTTTCGGGATAGGTATCATCATTTTTTGGCAAGTGCCTCATTGTAGACGAAATCGCCTTCAAATGCACGATTTTTGTCGCAGACTGCCACGATTGCATAAACGATCAGACATACGAGAGTAGTTGTATAAATTGGCTGTCCCATGATCGCCAGTGACGGCATAAAGAACTGAGAAAGCAGGAACACAACAATACCGGAGGCAAAGACGAGCCAGCCGCTCGACTTTTTGATCGTCTGCGGGAAATAGAAAATACCCAGCATCAGGAT
Source organism: Lachnospiraceae bacterium (assembly GCA_017446045.1). Classification (GTDB taxonomy): domain Bacteria; phylum Bacillota; class Clostridia; order Lachnospirales; family Lachnospiraceae; genus Avilachnospira. The sequence continues at coordinate 189,986 of JAFSRP010000061.1, forward strand.
CGTATACGGTGCCCACAGAGTCAGAACCGTCATCAGGGTTCCCAGGACGGAACGTACCGTGTTTGCGGCTATAAAAGCTGCAATCGCGCAAACCAGAATCATGATCTTGGAGGTCTTCAGCTGTGTGCTGTTATCCATATCCGGTTTGATAAATTTGATGATCAGGTCGTTGGTGATCATGGTTCCGAGAGAGACCATCAGGCCGGTGGCGGTGGAAACGTCAGCAGCCCAGAGACCTGCCAGCAGGATACCTGCGATCAGCGGATTGATCTGTGCGGTTACCGTCGCCATTGCCATGGCGGAGTTCTGCAGATCAGGGAAGAATGCTGCGGCGATGATTCCGTACATTGCGGAAATGAAGCCAGCGGGGATCATCAGGATGGCAGCAAGAATGAAGCCGTTGCGGGCTGTCTTCGCGTCTTTTGAGCTCAGAGCGATCTGGATCAGTCCGGAGTTGGGGGAAGCCTGCAGCAACATTGTCAGGAACCATGCCGTGATAGCTGCGGTTCCCATACCGCTGATCAGGTCATACCAGTGAGATCCGTCGCCCGAAACACCGGCAGGAAGATTGGCGTTGATCGTTTCAAGGCCTCCGAAATGAGATATTGCGACGATCAGACCGAGTATCAGGCCAACATAGATGACAACGACATTGACGACATTCGACAGGGCTGCCGACCACATGCCGCCGACATATGCAATGATGATAAATACAATAGCTGAGAGAAGAATACCCATCTTGAAACTGATCGCCGGGATAAGAGCAGAGAGGATCGTTCCGCCGGCAACCATCTGCAGTGCCACGATCGTCAGCTGAGTTGCAAGCTGAACGACCAGGGACAGGTTCTGGAAACCGGTGCCGAACACCTGGTTCCACATTCCGTTGATCGTCTTCAGACCGGACTCTCTCAGTTTTCCTGCAAATGCAAATGCCATCAGGAGCGCGCCTGCCGCCCAGGCGGTATCATACCAGCCTGCCGACATTCCGGCTTTGAATGCGTTCTGTGCGACGCCCGTGGTGGAGGATCCGCCTACCGCAAGTCCGGCGACGGTGACGCCGACCAACAGGGTCGAAAGGCTTTTATCCGCATATAAGAAGCTTTCCACACTGGCTTCTTTCTGTTTCTTCGTTGAATACCATGACGTAAATAACAGTGCGCACAGATATACGATAATTACCGCGAGTGCCATATATCTTTCCTCCTTTACTTAATTTGTAAGTCTTTCTGTAACCGGGTCTGCTTAATCAGCTCCGTTTCGTGTACATTTCGGGATGTAACACGGAAATCCCCTTATAAAAACCATCAAATTATCCTTCTGCTGCATTAAGGAGCGCGTCAAAATCAGAGCCCTCGGGGATGATGCCGAGTTTTATTGCGGCCGCCGTCAGTTCGGCTGCAAGGGCGTCCGAAATCTCATAACCTGTTTCCATGGTCTTTTTGAGTGTCATGGCTTCTATACCGCCCGGCAGATAGATTGCGTCTGATCCGGGCGCTTTCCGGCTGTTTTTGATCCGCCGTGAATAATCATCCACTCTTGCTTTGAAGACGTCCAAGTCCATAAAGCGGGAAGGATCGACCATCAGGAAGCAGAATCCCAGGTGCTCAGCTTCCAGCTTTTCATGATTGCCCAGGTCCTGACAGTAAGCTGCTCCGGACAATACGGCACTGAAGATGTCTACGATCACTGCAAGGCCATATCCCTTATGCCTGCCGAACGGCGAGACGGTGAAAGCCTCGTCGGCTTTTGTAGTTGGATTACCGTCTTTATCCTTCGCCCAGCCGGGTGCAAGTTCCTTGCCTTCTCTGGCGTATGCAAGGATCTTGCCCATCGCAACTTCACTGGTTGCAATATCCAGACAGATCGGATCTTCTTCACCTGCAGGAACAGCGACCATGATCGGGTTGGTTCCGATCAGTCTGTCCGCACCTCCGAAAGGCGCCATCGTAAGATAGGAATTACTGACCATTACACAGATCATGTTTTCTTTTACAGCCTGCAGGCCATAGAAGGAAGCACATCCGATGTTGGCTCCGTGGAAAGCGGTTCCCATTGCGATTCCGCCTTTTTTTGCTTTTTCCAGGACTTTTTCATATAAAAATCTTGCTGACAGCAGTCCCGGTCCTCCGTCACAGTCTACATTGATCGTATTGCTGTCTTCCTTCACGATCTTATAAACCGGATTCTTATTCAATGACCCCACTTCAAACAATTTCAGAAAGAAAGTAAGCCGGGATAAACCGTGCGAGTATCTCCCGATAAAATCGGAGTGAGCAATTCCCTCACCGCAATATCTTGCACCTTCTTCCGGGACACCGCAGCCCTGAAACAGTATTTTGGCCAGAGCCACTTCTTTTTCATAACTGAGTATCGGCATAAAACACCTCTTCGAAATTTAAATACAGAATGTAAAAGGACATTTACGCAAACATAAGAAAAATCACCAGTTTTTCTGATTACATTATGATGTCTAAGTGTTAATTGTTTGCACAAAAAAACAATCAGCAATGTAAACCAATATAAAATGTCCTGATTTAAGACCATTTTCCCCAAAATAGTATAATTTAAGTGCAAACATATAGGAAAAATCACCAAAAACGAAATATATGTATGTGTTTTAACCGGAGGTGAAGAATATGAAAGTTCTGATGACCGGCAACGAGGCTTTGGCGCGTGGAGCATACGAAGCAGGTTGCCACATTGCTACCGGTTATCCCGGTACACCGAGTACAGAGATCCTTGAAAATCTCGCAAAATATAAAGAAGTTCTGTCTCAGTGGGCACCCAATGAGAAAGTTGCAGCCGAGGTCGCTGCCGGAGTCAGTGCCACAGGCGGACGCGTCATCGTGACGATGAAGGTTGTAGGACTGAATGTTGCCATGGATCCGCTGATGACGATGAGTTATCTGGGAACCAGGGGAGGCCTGGTCTTTGTGGTCGCGGATGATCCCGGATGCAGCAGTTCACAGACGGAGCAGGACAACCGTCTGATTGCCAAATTTGCGAAGATACCGCTGATTGAACCCTCTGACAGCCAGGAATGCAAGGATTTCATGAAGGATGCTTTTGAGATCAGCGAAAAGTTTGACGTTCCTGTTATGGTCAGAATGACGACGAGAACCTGCCACAGCAAGAGTCTTGTTGAACTCGGAGAAAGAACCGAGGTAGAAGTGACCCCGTACGTCCGTACCAGAAAATACTGCAGCAGCCCGGCTGCTGCACGCGTAAACCACGCCAAGCTGGAAAAGATGCTGCCGGAGCTCGAGGAGTACTCCAATACCTCCCGTCTCAACAGGATAGAATGGGGAGATAAAAAAATCGGCATCATCACTGCAGGTGCTTCCTACCAGCATGCAAAAGCGGCTTTCGGGGATTCCGCATCTTATCTGAAGATCGGGCTTTCCAATAAACTCCCCATGAAGCTGATCAAGGAATTTGCATCGCAGGTAGAGAAACTGTATGTCATAGAAGAAAACGAGCCCATGATGGAAGATCAGATCCGTCTGGCGGGTTTCGAGTGTACCGGCAGAGACAGACTTACACCACTCTATGACCTTACTCCACAGATTTTGAAAGAAAGCCTTCTGGATGAAAAGAAGGCCCCGGCTTACACGGTTGAGGCGGCACTTCCGCCGCGGCCTCCGGTGCTCTGCGCCGGCTGTCCGCACCGGAGCATTTTCTATGCTGTAAGCAAGCATAAGAAGGCCGTAGCAGCAAACGATATCGGCTGCTATACGCTTGGATTCGTTCCGCCGCTGGATGTGACGGATACCATCGTCTGCATGGGTGCCGGAATTACGGCGGGTCTGGGTATGGAGCGCCTGTTCCGCCGGACCGGACAGGATAAGAAAGTGTTCGGATTTATCGGCGACTCCACTTTCTTCCACAGTGGTATCACCGGTCTGCTCGATGCAGTATGGAACGGCAGCAACATGGCGATCTGCATACTAGACAACCGGACGACTGCCATGACCGGCCATCAGGAAAATCCCGGTACCGGACATACCCTGATGGGTGAAGAAGCGCCTATGATCGATATCCGCAAACTGGTACTGGGGCTTGGTGTTCCGGAGGATCATATCCGGGAAGTGAATGCCTATGACATGACCGAGGTTCAGCAGGCGGTGGATGATGCTGCCAAAGCGGAAGGCGTTTTCGTGATCATCAACAAACAGCCCTGCGCCCTGCTCAAATCGAACATGAAGGCGCGCGCGGGTATGCGCTGCTTTGTAGATCAGGAAAAGTGCAAAAAGTGCAAAGCCTGCATGAAGATCGGCTGTCCGGCGGTCATCAGCAAAGACAATAGGGTCTCGATTGATGAAACGCAGTGCAACGGATGCACACTGTGCCTGCAGCAGTGTCCTTTCAATGCGATCAGAAAGGAGGGATTTGAGAAATGACCAAGAGAATTCTTATGGCCGGTGTCGGGGGTCAGGGAACGATCCTGACTTCCAAGGTCCTTTCCGAAGGTCTCATCCAGGAAGGATATGACGTTAAGATGTGCGAGATCCACGGAATGGCTCAGCGCGGCGGAAGCGTTACGACACAGATCGTCTTTGGAGAGGAAGTTTATTCCACCTGTATCAATACCGGAGAGGCGGATGTACTGATTGCTTTTGAGAAAGCGGAGGCGGCGCGTTTTTTGCCGAATCTCAAAGAGGGAGGAAAACTGATTGTAAATGATCTGGAGATTTATTCTCTTCCGGTACTGACAGGTGCCGTGAAATATCCGGAACACCTGGAGGATCTGATAACGGCGGCGGTTCCTGATGTGATCATTCTCAACGCAAATAAGATCGCGGCAGATCTGGGCAATTCCAAAGCACAGAATATTGTTCTTCTCGGCGTTCTCGTAAAGGCTCTGGGCCTGGAAGAGATCGACTGGGAAGCAATCATCTGCAGATTTGTCCCGGAAAAACTCCAGGATCTTAATAAAAAGGCATTCCAGGCTGGTCTGACGGCATAAAGAAAGAGGAGATGCAGATATGCTGAAGTATAACAAAGTATGTATCAGCGGCATGATCGGCGTCAGCGATGAAAACTTATATTCTTATAAGGAAAAGGTCGAGACACGTTGCCCCGGGGCTCAGGTGGATATTCTGACGAAGGAGATCCTTTCTGAGGACGATGCCATAAGGCTGATGCAGGGATATGACGTCCTGATGTCAGGTTATCAGGAAATGACGAAAAAAATATATGACCAGACAGATCTGAAAGCCTTTATAGTATGTAGCATAGGATACAATTTTGTGAATGTGGAGGAAGCGACAAAACACGGTGTTGTCGTTGCCAACAATCCGGCATACTGTGTTTCCGAAGTAGCTGAACATATCTGTGCGATGATCCTCTCCCTGGGACGGCATATCTTTGTGATGGGAAATGCCGTAAAAGAAGGAAAATGGGGATTCCCCACGATTGCTCCGCAGTTCCGTTTTTCTGACAGTACAGTCGGTTTTTACGGATTCGGAAGGATCCCGAAGGAGGCTGTCCGGAAACTGTCCGGTTTCGGCTGCAGACTGATCACACATGACCCGTATATCGACCCCGCTGTTGCAAAAGCGATGGGGACGGAAACGGTCAGCTTTGACGAATTGGCTGAACAGTCAGATTACCTGGTCGTCCAGGTACCCCTGATGCCGTCCACCTATGGTGTTTTCAATGCAGATGTGTTCCGGAAAATGAAAAAGACCGCTTTCCTGATCAATACGGCCAGAGGACAGCTGGTCGTGCAGGAGGATCTGTACAATGCCCTTGTAAATGGCGAGATCGCGGGAGCCGGACTCGATGTTCTTGAAAATGAGCCACCAAAGGAAGAGGACCGCAAGCTGATCGCGCTTCCCAATGTCATCTGTACAGGGCATACCGGATTTTATTCCGTCGAATCTTTGGAAAACCAGAACGAACTGACGGTTGCAAACATTATCCGTGTCCTGAACGGAGAATTGCCCGAAAACATTGTCAACAGAGAAGTGCTTGATAAGATCAGCTGGTAAGTAACAGCAGAATGAAATTTTGTTGCTCGCTTGGAGGGGAGAAATATGTTTGACAGAAACGCCAACAGTATTATCGAAGCGCAACTGCACAAAAATCCGTTTCTCTCGGTATATTCTGTGGTTGCAGATTTCATACGGGATGAGATATCCTGCAACCACCTCCATCCGGGTGAACGTCTTAAGGAAATTGATACGGCGGAAAGCCTTGGTGTGAGCCGTTCAACTGTCCGGAAAGCATTCGATCTTCTTGTTCTGGAAGGTATAGCACTCCGGAGGAAAAACGGCCGGGTCGAGATCTCACCGATGCTCAGAAGAAGCTACCGTGAGATCGTGGAGATCAGATGTATGCTGGATTCATATGCATCCCGTCTGGCTGCGCTCAGGCGTACGAATGAAGATCTCCGCAAAATGAAGGAGGCAATTGATCGGGTTCTGGAAGAGAACATTGATCTGAAGACGGAGGCGGATCTGGAGTTCCATAAAACCATCTATATGGCAGCTCGGAACAGCTATATACTTCGAATATATGACGAGCTGAGCGTTGAACTGATCCGCAGCCGTTATCTTTCCGCGTCAGGCGTAAAGGAACCGGGGATGAAGCGGAGGGTTTATGAGGAACATACGCGTATTTATGAAGCGATCCTGATGCAGGATTCGCATCTTGCCGCTCTCGAAGCAGAGCAGCATGCCAAAATCCTTCTCGAACCGCTGCTTATTTCTGCATCCGGCCTGGTTGACACTTTTCAAAACAGGTAACTGCTTCAGTTACTGGGATAGGGTATGAACATGAATGATAATTATCCTTTAAAAGGCATTAAAGTCGTAGAGCTTGCATCTGCCGTCGCGGCTCCGATGGCAGCAAGGATCATGGCCAGCTTTGGCGCGGAAGTGATCAAAGTCGAAGGCCCCCCGCATGGTGACATCCTCCGGGGCATGGCGGCAGGACAGATGAAACGGGCCGCGACAGAAGAAAATCCTGTGTTTGATACGATCAATACGGGAAAAAAGCTGGCAGGAATCAATCTGAAAAACGAAGAAGGGCATGCGCTTTTCATGAAGCTTCTCTCAGAAGCGGATGTATTTATCACCAATGTCCGGATGAAATCACTCGAAGGCCTCGGGCTGGATTATGACACGCTGAAGGAGAAATATCCCGGTCTGATCTGGGCGCATCTTTCCGGTTACGGTCTTGAGGGCCCAAGAGTGAATGCACCGGGATTTGATATTACCGCATTCTGGATGCTGACCGGCGGAGCGACAGACAGCGTGGAGCCGGATGCGCATCCTGTGTTTCCATCCTTCGGATTCGGAGATATTACGTCTGCATCCAATCTTCTGGCAGGCATCCTGATGGCGTTGATCGGAAGAAAACAGACAGGAAAAGGAACACTGGTTTCGACTTCGCTGTTCAACACAGGTATGTGGAGCAATTCCTCCTATATCATTGAGACACAGGGACCGACTGCATTCGTCGTCCCATGCAGCCATTATGATACCTGGGATCCGTTTTCCTTCCAGTACCGCTGCTCCGACGGGAAGTGGATCGCCATAATGGAAAAGCATTATGTCAGTGATAAGCCGAAGTTTGCGAAGATCTTCGACCTGCCTGAGCTGATGACGGATCCGGATATGGAGACCCTGGACAAGGTCAATGCCACCGGCAAGGGCGCGGTGCTTGTCAAAAAAGTCGAGGAGATCATTGCTACGAAGACTTCAGACGAATGGAAGATAATCCTGGATGACAATGATGTAGCGAATGCGGTAGCGCAGCATTTTGTCGATATACCGAAAGATCCGCAGGCAAGAGCAAACGGATATCTCGACGATGTGGAATATTATGACGGTGTCAACTATTCCATTCCGGTTCCTCCGATGCATTTTTCTGGTTATGAAAGAAAGCCGTTTGCGAAAATGGCTCAAGTCGGAGCAGATACCGATGAAGTCCTGAAGGCGATCGGTATCACGGACGAGGAACTGCAAGGCTTCAGGAATAGACGTGTGATCGTCTGATCAGCATCAAAGGTGAAGAATTGTTGCGACGTCTCCTTTCACTGGAGACAAAGCAGAAAAAGAACATGCTTGCATGTTCTTTTTCTGCTTTAGCTGGAGTCTGTCACGAATACAGCGATCTGCTGATATACTGAGAAAGCAAAAGAATACGCCACATGGGTCAACGACAATATATGGGATCTAAACAGAATGCAGAAGGAAGCAGAAGAAATAGATATTGCCCCAGGGAAACAGTGCACAAGCCCTTACGAATGCTGGTATTACGGTTATTGTCACAACAATAGAAGCATTTGATAACACCAACCGAATGAGAGCACATACAACCCAGCAGTCAACCAAATTATTGCCAGCTTTCTTGTATAAGAAAACCACGCGATAATGGCAAGGACTTCGTTGTTCTGGACTAGGATACATATGAAATCTTCCGATTAACGATCTTAGTGCTTTGCTCTCGTGCAGAAATAAGGGAGATCTATCACATCAGAATTAAAAATAATAAAATCGAACAATCAGAATATGCATAAGAGGTTGGAATCTCAAGAATGAGAGCCGCTGAAACGCTCCTTTCCATTAGAAATAAATTATATGGGAATTGAAAAAAGACACTCAAAAGACACTTTAGAATCATGCCTATGAAAGCGTTGTTTTAAGCCATCATTTTTGAGGTGGACAAGTTCGATTCCCGTATCGTGAGTTATAGGACAAAAAGTGTTGCTAGAAACCTCTGATTATCCAAGTATATAAGGGTAATCAGAGGTTTTATCTTTTTTGCAACAAGATACAGGGTGGACAAAAAGTGTTGGTAAAACATCGGGAAAACCCTTGCGGTATA